>NZ_JAJIUJ010000075.1 GCF_020880415.1 Xanthomonas euvesicatoria pv. euvesicatoria
GCCTCAGCGGGCAGGCTCAGTATCGAAATCAAGCAGCCCCAACAATTCTGCCGGGTGGCATATACTCAAATATGCTGATCGGCCTAGAGCGAGCCTATGGAAACTCCCACCAATGCTGGCGATTGGCGCCTAGCCTTGCGCCGCGAGGCCTCCGATAGCGCGCGTTGGCAGGCGCTGTGGGAAGCTGCCGTTGCACTGCGCCAGGTGCACAGCCCCGAGCAGGCCTGCGATGCGGTCCTTGGCCGGGTGCTGCTGCTGCTGGGCCTGGAACACGGCGCAGTACTGGCGCAGCGCGGCCCGCGCGCGCAAGTGTTGGCCAGCCGCGGCCGTGCATTGCCGCCCGGTGCCAGCGCCGCCGGCGACGGCCAGGAAGCGGCCTGGTTGATGCCACCGCGCCCGTCCGACATCCGCGAAGCCAGGGTGCCGATCCACGCGCTGGGCACCACGCACGGCATGCTCTGCGTGGCCTGGAGCGAAGGCCGCCCGGCCCCCGGCAATGACGACGTGCAGGCGCTGCAGGCGTTCGCGCTGCTGCTGCCGGCGATGGTGGCGGAGCCGGCCAAACCGATTGCCACGCGGCGGCGCAAACCGCTGCAGGACGACCGTCTGGGCGCGCTGAGCAAGCGCGAAAAACAGGTGTTGTCGTTGCTTCCGCGCGGACTCACCAACGCGACCCTCGCAGCTGAACTGGGGATTTCTCCCGGCACGGTGAAAGTGCACGTGGAGCGAATCCTGCAGAAACTTGAGGTAAAAGATCGCACCCAGGCCGCGGTGTACGCGGTCCAATCCGGACTTGCGCTATGAATGCATTGGCGGTGCGTTGGAACGATTGGCCGATTACCCGCAAAAGCCTGGCGGTGGTCACCCTGCCGCTGCTGTTGCTGGCCGTTGCGTTGATGGCGATCTACAGCGTGGAACGGCAGAACATCGCCGCCGAAAACGACGTGCGGCAGACCCTGGAAGTGCTCAGCGATCTGTATGAAGCGCACGCACTGTTGGCCGAAACCGCGGCCGGCGTGCGCGGATATCGGCTGGTGCGGCGCGATGAATTCCTGACCCCGTATCGCGATGCCGAGCCGCGGCTGCAGCGCGTGGCCGACCGTCTTTCGCAACGCATCACCGATCCCAGCCAAGCGCGGCGCTTTGCGCGCATCAAGCCGCTTTTTGCGGAAAAAATGCAGGGTTGGCGCCGATTGCTGGCACCGGATCTGAGCCGCGAAGAAGAGATCCGGCAACTGTGGGATGGCAAGTACAAACTCGACATCCTGCGTGCGGAACTGCGCGAGTTGCGCAATTACGAAACCGCGCAGTTGCAGGTGCGTACCGCCAAGGCGCAAGGGCTGCGCCAGCGCAACCTCATCATCACCTTGAGCGCGGCGATGCTGGGCGGGCTGGGCGCGGTATTTGCGGTGGCATGGTTCGCCTCGGCATTGTCCGGGCGCCTGCGCACCCTGGCCGCCAACGCCG
The DNA here is from genome assembly GCF_020880415.1 of Xanthomonas euvesicatoria pv. euvesicatoria. Lineage (GTDB taxonomy): Bacteria > Pseudomonadota > Gammaproteobacteria > Xanthomonadales > Xanthomonadaceae > Xanthomonas > Xanthomonas euvesicatoria. Next base: position 1,468 of record NZ_JAJIUJ010000075.1, read on the forward strand.
ACCGGCTGGGCGAAGGCCTGCCGCTGGCACCGCAGCCGCGTGCCGGCGACGAACTGGGCCAGGTCGGCCAGCGTCTGGCGCAAGCCAGCGAATTGTTGGCCGCACGCGCAGCCGAAGCGCAACTGGCGCGGCGCGAGGCCGAAACCGCCAACCGCGCAAAAACCGAATTTCTCTCGCGCAGCAGCCATGAACTGCGGACTCCGCTCAATGCGATCCTGGGCTATGCGCAGGTGCTGGAAATGGATCTGCCCGAGCCGGGTCATCGGCGGCATCTGCAGCACATTCTGGGTGCCGGCAGGCACTTGCTCGGGTTGATCACCGAGCTGCTGGACATCGCGCGTATCGAAGCCGATCAACTTGATCTGAGTCCGGAGCCGGTCTCGGTACGCGCGGCCGTGCACGAAGCCCTGGGACTGATCGCACCGGATGCCGACAAGCATGGCATTGCGCTGCAACCGGCCTCCATCGACGGACCGTGGACGGTGCGCGCCGATGCGCAGCGGCTGCGCCAGGTGCTGCTCAATCTGCTGTCGAACGCGGTCAAGTTCAATCGTACTGGCGGGCAGGTGCAGGTGAGCGCGCAGGCCGATGGCGAACAGGTGCGTATTACGGTTGCCGACCAGGGCGCGGGGCTGACCCCGGCGCAGATCGACCGCCTGTTTACACCGTTCGAGCGCTTGGGCGCCGAGCGCTCTGCGGTGGAAGGCACCGGGCTGGGGTTGGCGCTGAGCAAGCGCTTGATCGAGGCGATGGGTGGACAGATCGGCGTGCACAGCAGCAGCGATGGCGCGCGGTTCTGGATTTCGCTGCCGCAGGGCGAGCATCGGCACAGTGAACCGGCGCGGCCGCTGGTACCGCCAAGCAGTGCCGGCAGCGGCGTGTGCCGGCTGTTGAGCATCGAAGACAATCCATCCAATCAGGCGTTGATCCGCACGCTCACCGAGCGTCGCCCGCAGTGGCAGCTGCTCGAGGCGGCCAGCCTGGCGCAGGCGCGTGCGCTATTGCAGCACGGCGCGCCGGATCTGATCCTGCTGGACCTGCACCTAAGCGATGGCAACGGCGAAGAGCTGTTGCGCGAATTGCAGGCGCAGCCGGCGCTGGCGGCCATCCCGGTGGTGGTGATCAGTGCCGATGCCACCACCGCCACACTGGCGCGCGTGGGCAATCAAGGCGTGCGCGCCTATCTGACCAAGCCGCTCGACGTGGCCGAATTCTTCACCGTAATCGATGGGTTGCTGGCATGACACGCGACGAAATTCTCGGTTCCCGCATCCTCATCGTCGACGACGAGCCGGCCAACGTGCGGTTGCTCGAAGACTTGCTGCAACGCGAAGGTTTCCAGCAAGTGATCGCCACCACCGATCCGCTACGGGTCATGGGCCTGGTCTCGGCATTTGCCCCGGACCTGATCCTGCTGGATCTGAAGATGCCCGAGTTGGACGGCTACGCGCTGCTGGAACAGCTGGCGCGGCTGTCAGACCCTGGCCAGTTTCTGCCGGTGATCGTGCTCACCGCCGACCCCAGCCGCAGCGCGCGCCACCGCGCCCTGGGCCTGGGCGCCAAGGACTTTTTGACCAAGCCGCTGGATACCTTCGAAGTCGCACTGCGGGTCTGGAACGTGGCCGAAACCACCGTGTTGTTCAAGCGTCTGCGCGCATTGGCCGCGCCGGATGCAGCGCCGCCGGGGTGGCGTCAGCAGGAATGACGCGCATACATCGTAGGAGCGCACCTGGGCGCGACGTGGCGTTTATCGGCAGAGCCTCGTCGCGCCCGGGTGCGCTCCTACGACTGGCGCTGCGCTACAGCGCCCGCGTGACCTGCCCGCACAAGCCGATCTCCGCCAGCACCGCCTGGGCCTGAGTCAAATGCATATCTGCCACGCAGACCTGCAGCACGCCGAAGGCGGGCAGCTCGCCGGCACCGCCCAGCAGCGATTCACCGAAGACAAACGCGGTGATGCCGGCATCTTCCAGCGCGTGCTTGGCCAGATGCGCATCGATGAGGTGACTGGCGCGGTAGGCGATCTGCATCTCAGCTGCGCTCTGCACGTTCGCGCTGCGCGCCATTGCGCCAGTCGCGTAGCGCCGGCAATGCATCCAGCGCCGCCACATAATCTCCGGCCGCTTCAAACAGCGGCACGCCGTAGCTGGAAAAACGCAGCGCCACCGGCGCATACATCGCATCGACAATGCCGAACTGCCCGCACAGGAACTGCCCGGCATGGCCGTGCTCGGCGCGCAGGCTGGCCCACAGCGCCTGGATGCGCGTGATGTCGCGCTCGGCCGCGGCATCCCACTGGGCAGGGCCCGGCGCGCGGGCCAGATTCATCGGCAATTGGCTGCGCAAGGCCGCAAAGCCTGAATGCATCTCTGCCGCGGCCGCGCGCGCCTGTGCACGCACGGCCAGGTCGGTCGGCCAGCCGCGGCCGTCCAACCAGCGCTCGTTGATGTATTCGCAGATCGCCAGCGAATCCCACACATGCAGGGCGTCGTCCCATAGCACCGGCACCTGGCGGGTCGGCGAATACCCGGCAATGCGCGCCTGGAATTCGGGCGTCGCCAGCGGCAGCGCGACTTCCTCGAACGGCACCCTGAAGTGTCGCAACAGCAGCCACGGCCGCAACGACCAGGAAGACAAGGTCTTGTCGCCGATCACCAGACGGGGCAGTGGCATGGGCAGGAGCGCTCCAACGGGGTCGGCGCAGCGTACGCGTCGCGGCCGATACCCGCCAGCCATGCCCGGTCGCAGGCACGCCTGGTCCTGCAGCACGCGCGCAAGGCAGCGCGTGCGGGCCAACAACGTGAAAAGGCCAAGCGCGAGGTGAGAGCGGGCCTTGCGCCGTGGTTGCTGCGCAACGGGCACGCCGACCGCGCCTGCTCGCCAGATCCGTCGGCGCCGCCTGGCGTGCCGTGGGTTGCATCGTGAAACCGGCGACGACAGATCCACGCATCGCCGGCACGGCCTGCAGGGGCTATCCGGGACCCAACCCCGCGCAAACCAACGCCCGGAAGCCGCCCCGCCGCGCCGCGCGCCTACCCCTAATCGGTGCCACCGCCTAAACTTGCGGTTTACCCATTGCTGATGCGCGCATGTCCGAGACCCTAGCCACCGACGCCACCGCCCCGGCGGAGAAGAAAGACTTCATCCGCCAGATCGTCCGCGAGGATCTGGCCAGCGGCAAGCACACGGTCATCCGCACCCGCTTCCCGCCCGAGCCCAACGGCTACCTGCATATTGGCCATGCCAAGGCGATCTGCCTGGATTTCGGCCTGGCGGCCGAGTTCGGCGGGCTGTGCAACCTGCGCCTGGACGATACCAACCCGGCCAAGGAAGACCCCGAGTTCGTGGTGGCCATCCAGGACGACGTGCGCTGGCTGGGCTATGAGTGGGCACAACTGCGCCACGCCTCGGATTATTTCCAGGTGTATTACCTGGCCGCGCAGAAGCTGATTCGCGATGGCCATGCGTTCGTGTGCGACCTGTCCGCAGAACAGGTGCGCCAATACCGTGGCACGCTGACCGAGCCCGGCCGCAATTCGCCGTTCCGCGAGCGCAGCGTCGAAGAAAACCTGGAGCTGTTCGCACGCATGCGTGCCGGCGAATTCCCGGACGGCGCGCGCACGCTGCGCGCCAAGATCGACATGGCCAGCGGCAACATCAACCTGCGCGACCCGGCGCTGTACCGCATCAAGCATGTGGAGCACCAGAACACCGGCAATGCGTGGCCGATCTACCCCATGTACGACTTCGCGCATTCGCTCGGCGATGCGGTGGAAGGCATCACCCACTCGCTGTGCACGCTGGAATTTGAAGACCACCGCCCGCTGTACGACTGGTGCGTGGACAAGGTGGACCTGGCCGGTCACCCGGAACTGCTGCAGCCGCTGCTGGACAAGGGCTTACCGCGCGAAGCGGCCAAGCCGCGTCAGATCGAGTTTTCGCGCCTCAACATCAACTACACGGTGATGAGCAAGCGCAAGCTCACCGCGCTGGTGGAAGAGCAGCTGGTGGACGGTTGGGACGACCCGCGCATGTACACGCTGCAGGGCCTGCGCCGGCGTGGCTATACGCCGGCGGCGATGCGGTTGTTCGTGGACCGCGTGGGCATCAGCAAGCAGAACTCGCTGATCGATTTCTCGGTGCTGGAAGGGTGCCTGCGCGAGGATCTGGACGCCGCGGCGCCGCGCCGCATGGCAGTGATCGACCCGCTCAAGCTGGTGCTGACCAACCTGCCGGAAGGCCATACCGAAACGCTGCAGTTTTCCAACCACCCCAAGGACGAGAGCTTCGGCACACGCGAAGTACCGTTTGCGCGCGAGCTGTGGATCGAACGCGAGGATTTTGCCGAGGTTCCGCCCAAGGGCTGGAAGCGCCTGGTGCCGGGCGGCGAAATCCGCTTGCGCGGCGCAGGCATTGCGCGCGTGGACGAGGTGATCAAGAACGCTGACGGCGAGATCGTCGAACTGCGCGGCTGGCTCGATCCGGAATCGCGTCCGGGCATGGAAGGCGCCAACCGCAAGGTCAAGGGCACCATCCACTGGGTCAGCGCCGTACACGCGGTGGAAGCGGAAATCCGCCTGTACGACCGCCTGTTTTCGGTGGAAAAGCCCGACGACGAATCCGAAGGCAAGACCTACCGCGATTATCTGAACCCCGAGTCCAAGCGCAACGTGCGCGGCTACGTGGAGCCGAGCGCTGCGATGGCTGCGCCGGAGCAGGCGTTCCAGTTCGAACGCAGCGGTTACTTCGTTGCCGACCGTCGCGACCATAGCGCGGCCACGCCGGTCTTCAATCGCAGCGTGACCTTGCGCGATACCTGGGCCAAGTAACCACGCAGGACAGACAGCGGCGCTCTTGCAAGGCGGGCGTCGCTGCTCCCTAGGTTGGGCGGCGGCTGCACGGCTGCAGAGGCCGCACCTGCGTCGTCACGCACCCTTTCGGCCGCAACGCCGATGCGCAGCAAGCGGCTGCCACGCCGTGGACCGCTTCAGGCCATCACGATCGTGGCGGTGGCGCATGCGCTGCGATGGCATCCCATTGATTTGCGCAGCGCCATCGCACGCACGCGGCGCCATGCGTGTGACCGACGACATCACAGAAGCTGGAACAGCGCACTGATGCAGCGTGCGGCGTTGCATCCGTCTGCAGGGCCCGCCTTGATCAACGCCCTGCCGCACGGCACGCTGCAATGCATGCCCTGAGGAACAGCACGATGCGTGAACGCTTGATGGTGGGTGTCGCCTGCGGAATCGGTGCGGGCGCGCTGTGGGGGCTGGTGTTTCTGGCGCCGCAATTGCTGGGCGCTTTTACGCCGCTGCAATTGGCGGTGGCGCGGTATCTCTCGTATGGCGCCGTGGCGACCTTGCTGCTGGCGCCACGCGCGCGGCAGACCGCTGCCCGGCTGGGCGCTGCCGAATGGTGGGCGTTGGTGCGCTTGAGCCTGATGGGAAACCTGATGTATTACGTGCTGCTTGGCAGCGCCGTGCAGTGGGCAGGCAGCGCGGCAACGGCGTTGATCATCGGGCTGTTGCCGGTGGTGGTCACCGTGATCGGGACGCGTGCCGCCGGTGCGGTGCAATTGCGACGTCTGGCCGCGCCCTGCGTTTTGTGCGTGATCGGCGTGACATTGGTGGCAGTGGATACCGTGCAGGACGACTCCGGCCAGCAGGCAAGCGATCGCCTGACCCGGATCGCCGGCCTGCTGTGCGCGGCGGGTGCGCTGGTGTCGTGGTCGGCCTATTCGATCGCAAATGCACGCTGGTTGCTGCGGCGCCCGGATCTGTCCGGCGGCGACTGGTCGCTGCTGACCGGCGTGGTCACCGGCGCACTGGCGTTGTTGCTGGCGCCGGCGGCCCTGATCGGCAGTGCCGCGCATGCACCGCTCGAGTGGGCCAGTTTCTGGGGCGTGTCGCTGTTGCTGGGCATCCTGGCCTCGATCATCGGCAATGCGCTGTGGAATCGTGCCAGCCGCGTGCTACCGCTGACCCTGGTCGGGCAGATGATCGTATTCGAGACGGTGTTTGCGCTGCTGTACGGCTTCGCCTGGGAAATGCGCCTGCCCACGCCATTGGAGCTGGCCGCCATCGCCTGCCTGCTGGTCGGCGTGCTGTGGTGCGCAGCACTGCATGCGGAAGCGAAATGACCCCGGTACCTGATGCACGCAGCGGCCTAGATTGCAGGCTGTATCAGCCAGCGATGCCGCCATGTGCCTCCCGCGACCATGCTTACGCCCACCTGCAAATACCTTGCGCGGCGCGGTGTTTTCGCTGTCGATCGGCCTGGCGGCCTGCTCGCCGCAGCCGCCCGTCTCCAACGCGGCGACTCCGGCCGAGGTGTTCTGTACGCTGCTTCCGGGTCGGCCGGATGACGATCTGCCCAGCGATCGCCGCGACGAAAGCATGCAGCAACTGGACCTTGCCACGCGCTGCCACCGGTCACTGCGCAGACGGCGTTGACTTCACCAAGAGCAGCTGACAACACCTAGCGGGCAGTCGTCAGGCGGATACGACGGCGCGGAGCAACCGGAGTGGACGCGTGGTACATGCCGATTCCGGGCAGCGGCCGCGCCCGCCCGGCGGCTGCACAGTCGTTTCGTTAGCTGCTCCAAGGCTGCAGGCGTGTTTCGGTCACACGCGACGCCGTCGCCAGCGTCATCAGCCACAACGCGCGCACGATCTGGATTGCGGAATTTTCTAGCTGATCCTGCGCGTGCCACATTCCGCGCACCCGGGGCTTACCATGGCCGCTCACCTATCCTGATCGGAGCGGCCGCATGTCCCGTCTTTTGTCCCGGTGTCTGAGCACGCTGTTGCTGCTGGCCTGTCTTGGGTCGATTGGCTGCGTGGCCGCACCACCGACCGATACCGCCACGCCACCTCCGGCGACCGGCTCGACACGCGGCCCGGCAGCCGGCAAAGCGGTGGTCGTCACCACCACTTGCCGCACCGATGCCGATTGCACGGTGAAGAACGTCGGCAACTGTTGCGGTGCGTTTCCGGCCTGCGTCAACGTCAACAGCGCCACCGACCCCAACGGCGTACTGGCGCAATGCCAGGCTGGCGGCATGATGAGCGTGTGCGGCTTCCGCGAGATCAGCGCCTGCCAGTGCGTGGCCGGTCAATGTGCCGCAAAGGACGCGCAGGCCGATACACTGCGCCCCGCCACTCCCCCTACAGAAACGGTCCACTGATGCTTTACGCGCACATCCACCTCACCCTGCCCGACTGGATCCACGCGCATGTCGACGACAGCCGCGCCTATCCCAGCGATGAGGACAAGGTGGCCCTGGCGATCGAGCTGTCGCGGATGAATGTGCGCGAACGCAGCGGCGGCCCGTTCGGCGCGGTGGTGTTCGGCCCGGACCATCGCATCATCGCCGCCGCAGTGAACCGCGTGGTGCCGCAGACCACCTCGCTGGCGCATGCCGAAAACATGGCCTACATGCTGGCGCAACAGCGCCTGCAGACGCCACGCTTGAACGATGTGCTGTCGCCGGTGGCGCTGGCCACCTCCGCGCAGCCGTGCTGCCAGTGCTACGGCGCGACCGTATGGGCCGGCATCGACCGCCTGCTGATCGGCGCGCGCGCCGACGACGTGATGGCGCTGACGCAATTCGACGAAGGCCCGTTGCCGGCCGACTGGGTGGGTGAACTGAGCCGCCGCGGCATCGAGGTGGTGCGCGACGTACTGCGCGACCAGGCGTGTGCAGTGCTGCGCAACTATGGCGAGGGCGGCGGTGACCATTACTGATGTCGCCGGCGCAGCGGGCGCCCTCCTGCAGGTGCAGCGATGAGCGGCCTGGTGTGTTATTGCCGGCAGGGTTTCGAACCTGAGCTGGCCGCAGAACTGAGCGCGCGCGCTGCATTCGTCGGTATCGCCGGGTATGCGCGCACCCAACGCAACGACGGCTATGTGCTGTTCGTCTGCGACGAGGCTGCGCAACTTGCAGCAAAACTGCAGTGGCGCGAGTTGATCTTCGCCCGGCAAAAGCTGGTGGTGATTGCCGAGCTGAAAGGTATCGATCCCAAGGACCGCATCACGCCGATCCTGGCCGCGTTGGACGGGCACCAGCGGTTTGGCGATCTGTGGGTGGAACACCCGGATTCGGACGCCGGCAAGCCGCTTGCAGGCCTGGCGCGCAGCTTCGGCAATGCACTGCGACCGGCCCTGCGTAAGGCCGGCCTGCTCACCGACAAGCCGCAGCTGCGCCAACCGCGGTTGCACGTCTGTTTTCTCGACGGCGACCACGCCGTGCTGGCGGTGGCCGACAACGCCGACAGCGCGCCGTGGCCGCTGGGCATTCCACGCCTGAAATTGCTGCCGGAAGCGCCTTCGCGCTCTGCCCTCAAGCTCGACGAGGCCCTGCTGACGCTGCTCACGCCCGAAGAACGCGACGCACTGGTCAAGCCGGGCATGCGCGCGGCCGATCTGGGCGCTGCGCCCGGCGGCTGGACCTGGGTACTGACGCGGCAGCACGTGCACGTCACCAGCGTGGACAACGGCCCGCTGCGCGAGCATGTGCTGGAGACCGGGCTGGTGGAGCACCTGCGCGCCGACGGCTTCCACTGGAAGCCCGCGCAGCCGCTGGACTGGATGGTCTGCGACATGGTCGAGCAACCGCGCCGCGTGGCCGAACGCATGGCCACCTGGGTGCGCGAAGGCTGGTGCCGCAACACCATCTTCAACCTCAAGCTGCCGATGAAAAAGCGCTGGGACGAGACCCGCCTGTGCCTGGACCTGTTCGAGCAACAGGCAGAAAAATCATTGATCGTGCGCGCCAAGCAGCTGTATCACGATCGCGAGGAGATCACGGTACTGGCGATGCGGGAGTGAGGCTGGGATTCGGGATTTGGGATTCGGGAATCGGGAATCGGGAATCGTAAAAGCGGTTGGCCGGTTCGGCTGTATATGCTGTCGTCGATTCCTTCGACCACCGCGCGACGTTCACTGAGCGTTTTGAATCATTCCTGCACAGCGATGCTCTGAGCGTTTGAAGCGCGCCTGAGGCGTGCAACGGGAATCCTCGTGATGGTTGGTCCCGTGCCTTGTAGTAGAAATTGCTTCCCGACTGGCGCGACTCGCTTTTGCGAAATTGACGCTTGCTCTTCTCACTGAATCAACATTTCTGCGGCCGCTGGTTGCCGCTGGTGTGCTGCTTGCAGCTGTCGGCCATTGATTGCGGGCGTGACGCACCGCGGCCGGTTGGCCGCTTGCTCGCTCCACAGTCAGAATGTGTGTTGGCCGCTGTGTGCTGCCATGCCTGGCGGCCCTGGGCCGCTGCTTGCTATTGCGGTGGCCCCGGCGGCACTTGGCCGCCGGAACCAGCTCGTTTACAGCACGATGCGCTTGCTGCCCTCGCGCGCCGAGCGGTAGATCGCATCGACGATGCGGATGTCGCGCAGGCCTTCTTCGCCCGGCGCACGTAATGGCGTGCCGTTCATGATCGCCAGCGCGTCTTCGTCCATCTGCAGCGCTTGCTGATGCGGCACCTTGGCGTCGAACACGCGGCCATCGCTGGCCTTGCCGGTCACGCCCTGGTAGCTCTGGAACGGCGACAACTCGTACCAACCGCGCTCGCATTCGGCGCGCAGCACATTCATGTTCTTGCCGAAGCTGGTCTTGCACTCGGCGCGCACCGCATTGGGAAACTCCAGGGTGAAGTCCATGTGCTCGTCGACTTCATCGAACAGATCGGGTCGGTCGGTCCAGCGCTTGGCCGTTACTGCCAGCGGCTCGGTGCCCACGGTGTAACGCGCGGCATTGAGCGGATACACGCCCATGTCGTACATCGCGCCGCCACCGAACTGCGAGCGCAACCGCCACGGGCGGTCGGCCTTGGCGGTGCCTTGATAGCCGTTGTACCCGGCCTCGGCACGCACGCGTTGCATCGCGCCGAACGGTTTTTCGCTGGCCATCGCAATCACGCGCCGCGTGTTGGGCTCATGCTGCATGCGGTAGCCGATCGTCAGCGCCACCTTGTTGCGTTTGCAGGCAGCAATCATGGCCTCGCATTCACCGGCGTGCATCGCCATCGGCTTCTCGCACCACACATGCTTGCCCGCGGCAGCCGCACGCAGGGTCAGTGGCGCATGCAGATGCGTTGGCGTGACGATGTACACCACATCGATGTCGTCGTTGTCGGCGATACGATCGAAGTTCTCGTAGTTGTAGACATTGCGGTCGGCGATGCCGTACTTGGACTGCCACTGCGGAATCTTCGACGGCGTGCCGGTGACGATCCCGGCAAGCTTGCAATGCTTGGTCAGCGCCAGGCCGGGCGCGAGCTGTTCGCTGGCATAACTACCCAACCCGACCAACGCGACATTGAGCGGTTTTCCGGGCTTTTTCTTCGGCACTGCCCACGTCGGTGCAGCCAGCAGGATGCCTGCACCGCCAAAGGCGGCAAGCAAGCGGCGACGTGTGATCGATTCCACGGACATGCAAACCTCCTTCGCGAGTGTGGGCGTACTGCTCGCGCACCTTACTTGATCGGGTGTGATCACCGCCATGGTCGCGCTGCACGTTCTGGCACACTGCTGGCGATCACATCCGGAGCATTGCGCATGACCGTCGTTGCCCATCTTCGCTATCTGCCGCTGGCGCTCCTGTTGTCCAGTTCGCTCGCCAGCGCTGCCGACACTCCCTTCGTTGCGCGCGATCTGATCGGCGATGGCGCATTCACACACAATGCCGAAGGCCCGGCGACCGGTCCGGATGGCGCGCTGTACGCGGTGAACCTGGGCAAGGACGGCACCATCGCGCGCATCGCGCTGCAGGCCGACGGCGGCGCACGTGCCGAGGTGTTTGTCACCTTGCCCGAGGGAAGCACCGGCAATGGCATCCGCTTTCGCGACGGCACCATGTATGTCGCCGATTACACCGGCCACAAGATCCTGCAGGTCAACATGCAGACGCGTGCGGTCAGCACGTTCGCGGCATTGCCCGAGGCAGATGGCCCCAACGATCTGGCGCTGGCGCCCGATGGCAGCTTCTACGCCAGCGACCCGAACTGGAAGGACAATGGCGGGCGCTTGTGGCACATCGGCCGCGACGGCGCGGTGCGGCTGCTGGAGGCAGGGATGACCACGCCCAACGGCCTGGATGTCAGCCCCGACGGCAAACAGCTGTATGTCAATGAAAGCATGTCGCGCAAGGTGTGGGCCTACGACCGTGGCAGCGACGGCAGCCTGCGCAACAAACGGCTGCTGATCAGCTTCCCCGATTTCGGCATGGACGGCATGCGCTGCGATGCCGACGGCAATCTGTACATCGCCCGCTACGATGCCGGGCAGATTGCAGTGGTGTCGCCGCAGGGCAAGCTGCTGCGCACGGTTGCATTGAAGGGGCGCAAGGCCAGCAACGTGGCCTTCGGCGGCGCCGATGGCAAGCAGGTGTTCGTCACCTTGCAGGACCGCGGCGCAGTTGAAACGTTCAGGTCCGATCGTCGCGGGCGCGAAACCGGACACTGAAACTGGCGTGTGCGTCGCATTGGTTCTCAGGCCGCGCAACAGCGTCCTGGCATGCTGCAGGTCACCTGTGGAGGACTCCCCATGCAACCGATCGAATTGAAGGACGCGGCCGCCTTCGGCAGCGAATTTCTGCGCCTGACCCTGTTGCAGGGGTTCCAGTCGCTGACCAAGCGTGACCTGGAATTGTTGATCTTCGTGCTGCTCGAACGCGATGGCGCCATCTCGCGCAACAGCTCCAACGCTGCGGTCGCATTGCAGTTGCGGGTGACCTCGGCCAAGGTCAAGGCGCTGCGGCGCGATGGCTATGCGCGTTGGCGCTCGCTGGTGCCCGAAGAGGGCGACGCCGCGATGCAGCGCATCGTTGCCAACGTGCTCACCGAAGACAATCTGCGCTCGGGTGCAAAACATGTCAGCGAACGCAGCCGCAAGGAAGGCTTTTTGGCGGTGCGCATCGAACATCCCGACGACGCGCAACAGTTCGAGCAAGCCATTCTCGATGTCGGTGCGCTGCCGGTGTACGAACGCAACCGCGAAGTGGTCGCGGTGCGCTTCGACACGCTGCTGAAAATCGCCGAGCGCTGGGGCTACCTGCAACCGGATCTGCACGCCACTGTGCGCGCATTGCAGAAGCTCACGCCCACCGCAGAAGAGGTGTCGGATCTGCTCAAGAAGGACATTGCGCAGTTGCGCTGGGACGACGTGCGCCGCGCACTCAACAGCCTGGGTGCCAAGGCGGTGACAAGCACGGCGGAGGGCGGCCTGAAGGGACTACTGAAGATCGTCTTCCCCTTCATTCCCGGCTGAGTGGCGCCAACCAGAGCACTGCGCGATGCAATGCGCAGTGCTCGCTCAGGGCAACGATGCAGCAGCGCGACAAGACCCGTTCGCCGCCTCTGACACTCCAACAGCGTATCCCCATCGCCAAGCGGCGCGCCACCGTCACGCACAGCGCAAAAGGCCGCCAGGCTCTATGCTTGTGGGCTGTTCCGCATCAGGGGGATCTGATGACCAACCGCAGTCTTGCCACACTCGTCTCCACGCTGTCGCTATTGCTCTGCACTGCCGCACTGCCGCACAGGCGCAGCAGGCGCCCACGCCGGCCAGCAGCATGCCGCTGATCGACGTGCCCAGTGCCATCCGCACCCAGCCGCTGTCCAGTGGCGAAGTCACCCATCAAACCGAACTGGAGCGCCCGCGCGGCGAATCCAGCGTGATCGTGCGTTCGATCCAGCCCAACAGCGTGGTCGGCAGCTACCGCATCGATTTTGAAGCCATGGATACCGATGGCGATGGCCGCATCAGCCGTGCGGAGGCGCAGGCCAACCCTGCCCTGGCCGATGAATTCGACGCGCTCGACACCCGTCACAGCGGTTACCTGACCCGCGAACAGCTCGCTGGCTGGCTGATCCGCTGATCCGCTGATCGTCGTACGGCGGGCGCGGCTGTACTACGCAGCCGCGCACTGTGCTTCGCATCACGCCATCGCCCCCTCTTGCAGGGCCCGCTTCGGTCGGCTAGATTGTATTTAACGGATACAATCTGGACGGACCGATGACTGCTCGCCTTTCACTTGCCGCCGATCTTGGCTACCAGCTGCAACTCGCCGCCCTGGCCTCCAGCCACGCCGCGCGCCAGGAATTGGCCGAGCTACAGCTCACCCCGGCGCGCGTGACCGCGTTGATCCACATCCGCGATCAACCCGGCTGCGACCAGACCGAGCTGGGCAACCGTCTGCTGGTCAACCGCGCCGCCGGCATGAAGATCGCCAATGCGCTGGCCGAGCAAGGCCTGATCGAACGCCTTGCTGGCCGCGATCGTCGCAGCAAGGGCCTGTACCTCACCGACTCGGGCGAGCGCACGCTGCTGGTTGCGCAGGGCTGCCTGGCGCGCGCGGGCGAACGCACCTGCACCGGCCTGCAGGCCAGCGAACAACAGACCCTGCTGCGGCTGCTCTGCAAGTTGAACGCCAGCGCTGCACTGGAGCGCGCCGCCGCGCCAGACACCGCGTTGGCCGAAGCACTCTGAGCCCATCAACACACCAGCACTCTCACGACTCGAAGGAGACGCCGCTTGAACGAGCATGACGTGGTATCGGTTCGCATCGAAAACCGCATCGCCTGGGTGAAGTTCGCGCGCCCCGACAAGCGCAACGCGATGAGCCCGGCGCTCAACCGCCGCATGATGGACGTGCTGGACGAGCTGGAGTTCGACGACAACGTCGGCGTGCTGGTGCTCGGCGGCGAAGGCACCGCCTGGTCGGCGGGCATGGACCTGAAGGAATATTTCCGCGAAACCGAAGCGCAGGGCCTGCGTGGCGTGCGGCGCTCGCAGCGCGAATCGTATGGCTGGTTCCGTCGCCTGCGCTGGTATCAGAAGCCGACCATCGCCATGGTCAACGGCTGGTGTTTCGGCGGCGGCTTCGGCCCGCTGTTTGCCTGCGACCTGGCGATTGCCGCCGATGAGGCGCAGTTTGGCCTGTCGGAAATCAACTGGGGCATCCTGCCCGGCGGTGGCGTCACCAAGGTCGCGGTGGAACTGCTGTCGATGCGCGATGCGATGTGGATGACGCTGACCGGCGAAATGGTGGATGGCAAGAAGGCTGCCGAATGGCGCCTGGTCAACGAAAGCGTGCCGCTGGAACGCCTGGAGGCACGCACCCGCGAAGTGGCCGAACTGTTGCTGCGCAAGAACCCGGTCGCGCTCAAGTACGCCAAGGATGCGGTGCGCCGCGTCGGCACCATGACCTACGACGAAGCCGAAGATTACCTGGTGCGCATGCAGGAAGCGGCCAATTCGTTCGACAACAACGCCCGCAAGGAAGGCATCCGTCAGTTCATCGACGAGAAGAGCTACAAGCCCGGCCTGGGCGAGTACGACCTCAGCAAACACCGAGCGTAAGCGCGTCCTACGGCGTCCGAAGCGGTGCGCGTTGTGCGTGCATCGCTGGCGCTGCCAGTGGTTTTCTGCACCGAGGAGGGAGTATGGAAGCCTTATTCGAAACGCTGCGCGGCATCGCCGCGCGAGGTCCCCTGGGTCTGTTCATCGACGGGCAATGGCGCGCAAGCACCGGCGATCGCTCGGTCGATGTGATCGCGCCGCATACCGAAGAACGGCTGCTGCGCTACACCGAACCCTCGCACGCAGATACCGAAGCGGCCATCGCAGCTGCACGCCGCGCCTTCGACCACGGCCCCTGGCCGCAGCTCTCCCCGCAAGCGCGCAGCGTGGCACTCAAGCGGGTGGCCGACCACTTGCGTGCACGCATGCCGGAGTTGGCCGAAGCATGGACGGGCCAGGTCGGCGCGACCCTTGGCTTCAGCAAGCGCGCCTCGCAGCAGGCGCCGGATTTATTCGACTACTACGCCGACCTGATTGCCACCCACGCATTCGTCGAACCACGTGTGCGCCCCAACGGTGGCCGCGTGCATGTGGTGCAGGAGCCGGTCGGCGTGGTCGCCGCGATCACGCCCTGGAACGCGCCGCTGGTATTGCTGTGCTACAAGGTCGCCGCCGCGCTGGCTGCCGGCTGCACGGTGGTGGCCAAGCCCTCGCCGGAAACGCCGATCGATGCCTATATCCTGGCCGAGTGCATCAGCGCCGCCGGCGTGCCCGATGGCGTGTTCAACCTGCTCCCCGCCGGCCGCGAAGTGGGCGAGCAATTGATCCGCCACCCGCACGTGGACAAGGTCAGCTTCACCGGCTCCACCCAGGCCGGCCGCTCGATCGGCATCGCCTGCGCCGAGCGCCTGGCACGGGTTGGCCTGGAGCTGGGCGGTAAATCGGCAGCAATCGTGCTGGAGGACGCCGACATCGCCAAGGTGCTGCCCACCCTGGTGCCCTACTCCATGCCGATCGCCGGACAGGTGTGCTTCTCGTTGACGCGCGTCCTGGTGCCGGCGCAGCGCCGCGAAGAAGTCCTGCAGGCATATTGCGCGGCATTGAGCGCAGTGAAGCTGGGCGACCCGTTTGCGGAAGACACCGGGATGGGCCCGTTGGCCCTGGGCCGCCAGCTCGAACGTGTGCAGTCCTACATCGCCAAAGGCAAGGCGCAGGGCGCACGCCTGGCCATGGGGGGAGGCCGCCCGGCACACCTGTCGCGCGGCTTCTTCGTCGAACCGACGGTGTTTGCCGAGGTGACGCCGGACATGACCATTGCGCGCGAGGAAATCTTCGGACCGGTGGTGAGCTTCATCGACTACCACGACGAAGCCGACCTGATCGCCAAGGCCAAAGCCAGCGACTACGGCCTGCACGGCACCATCTACAGCGAAGACGCCGAACGCGCCTATCGCATCGCGCGCCGCGTGCGCAGCGGCAGTCATGCGATCAACGGCATGTGGGTCGATATCAGCATGCCGTTTGGTGGCTTCAAGCACTCGGGTATCGGCCGCGAAGGCGGTATCGAAGGTCTGCATGCCTTCCTCGAAACCAAAACCCTCTACCTGAGCTAGCGCACAGCCGAAACAACGCGCGCCTGCGTGCGGACTGGCAAGCACACATCGCCAACCGATAGCGCATTGCGTGCCTGCCGTGCGCAGCGCACGCGTGGCTGCATCCGCCACGTGCGCATCACGTTCTCCGGGACATCTAAACCTTTCGCACGCAGCACTCGCACTCACACCAGTCACTTCCCACTCTTCCAGAAGACCGCGCCATGGCCATGCCGACCGATTCGATCGCCTTCCACGCCCGTCTCTCGCCGCAACAGTTTGCCGCACGCGACCTAGTGCTGGGCCTGAAATGGTCCTATGCCGAACTGGACGCCTTGGTGGGCCGCCTGGCGGCCTTGTTGCGCCGGCGTGGCTGCGTCGATGGAGAGCGGCTCGCCGTGCTGGCGCGCAATTCGGTGTGGCAGGTGGCCTTGCACTTTGCCTGCGGGCGGGTCGGCGCGATCTATGTACCGCTCAACTGGCGGTTGAGCGCAAGCGAGCTCGATGCGCTGCTGCAACGCGCAGAGCCACGCGTATTGCTGGGCGACGATGTCGCTGCCGGTCGCACGGACATGGAAGCCTTGGCAGGCTTTATCGCGAGCGCCGATGCACTGGAGCCTGCCGACACGCCATCGATTCCGCCGGATCGTGTCAGCCTGATCCTGTTTACCTCCGGCACCTCGGGTCAGCCCAAGGGCGTGATGCTCAGCGAGCAGAACCTGCAGCATGCCGCGCATAACTTCGGCGTCACCACACGCGTGGACGCACGCAGCAGCTTTCTGTGCGAAGCGCCGATGTTCCACATCATCGGCCTGGTCACCAATGTGCGCTCGGCGCTGGCGGTGGGCGGTTCGATCCAGGTCTCCAATGGCTTCGAGCCCAAACGCTCGTTGGGCTGGCTTGCCGATCCATCGCTGGGAATCACGCATTACGTCGGCGTGCCGCAGATGATGCAGGCATTTCGCAATCAGCCCGGCTTCGATGCCGCAGCGCTGCGCCACCTCACCGCATTGGTCAGCGGCGGCGCGCCGCACGCCAGCGACGATCTGCTTGGCTGGCTGGACGATGGCATCCCGATGGTCTGCGGCTTCGGCATGAGCGAAGCCGGCACGGTGTTCGGCATGTCGGTGGACTGCGATGTGATCCGCAACAAGCTGGGCGCGGCCGGCATCGCAACGCCATCGGTGCAGACGCGCGTGGTCGATGACCACGGCAACGACTGCCCGGCGGGCGTTCCCGGTGAATTGCTCTTGCGCGGTCCCAACCTCAGCCCCGGTTACTGGCGCGACCCGCACGCGAGCGCCGACGTGCTCGATGGGCAGGGCTGGTTCCGTACCGGCGATATCGTGCAGCGCGATGCCGACGGCTTCTTCTGGGTCGTCGACCGCAAGAAGGACATGTTCATTTCCGGCGGCGAGAACGTGTACCCGGCAGAGATCGAAGCGTTGCTCGCAGACCATCCGGACATCCGCGAGTGCGCAGTGGTCGGCCTGGCCGACCCGCAGTGGGGCGAGGTGGGCTATCTGGCGATCGTGCCGGCCGCTGCGGCGCCGGACCTGGAGGAGATCCGCACCTATCTGACCGCACGGCTGGCCAAGTACAAGGTGCCCAAGCATCTGCGGTTGGTGGATGCCTTGCCGCGCACGGCGACCGGCAAATTACAAAAAGCGCGCTTGAAGGACACCTTGGCCAGTGACACCTGAGGTGCCGTCGCATCGGGCGCGCATGCGCACCGCCAACTGCAACGGGCAGCCTGGGCTGCCCGTTGCTGTGGCGCGGCGCACGACCCGCCGTGTGCAGCCGCGCGCGACAACCCGTTGCGCGTTGATGCAGCTCAGCAGGAATCGCGAAGCGCCGCGCGTTGCGCCGGCCTTACGCGATCACGCAGAGGCATCCAGCAGCACATCGTCTTCGCCAACGCGGTCGTCCACCCACACCGCGCCCTGTTCGGCCATGAGGGCCAGCTGGTGCTCCAGCTCGCGCATCAGCAAGCGCACGCCCGGCTTGTGGATTGCGGCGCCATCGCGATAGATCACCCCGCCTGCGCGCGCCTGCGAGGGCTGCTGCAGCTGGAAGGCACGCAACTCGCCGCGTGCGATGTCGCCGGCCACCATCATGCTCGGCATCACCGCAATGCTGTCGGTGCCGAGCAGGATCTCGCGCGTGAAACTGGCCGAGCTGGAACGCAACTGGTCGCGCGTTGCAAGACCGTGCTCGCGCATGACCTGCGCCACGTCGCGTTCGACATGCTGGCTCAGGGTCGGCAGCACCTGCCGGTACGCGACCGCCTCGGCAACGCGCACCGGCCCATTGGCGAACAGCGGGTGGTCGCTGCGCGCCACCAGCGCAATCGGGTCCTGGTACAACACCTTGCGAATCAGTGCGTCGTAGCGGGCCAGCGGATACAACCGCCCGACCACCAGATCGATCTCGTTACCGGCCAGTTTGGGCAACAGCTCATCGGTGCGCCCGTGCAGCAGGCGCACCCGCAGCGTGGGCTCGGTGCGATACAGCGCGGCCAGCACCGCCGGCAGCAGACCGCTGGCCGCCACCGGCAAGGCACCCACGGTGATCGTGAGCGCATCGTCCTGCAGCAGCCCTTCGAAGGTGTCCTGGGCGCGTCGCAGCTGCCCAAGTACCACATGCGCCGTCTGCACCAGCACCTCGCCCATCGCGTTGGGGCGAACGCCGCGCGAATGCCGCTCGAACAGCGGCGCACCGACGATCTCTTCGATCTCCTGCAAAGCGCGCGTGAGCGCAGGCTGGGTGACATTCAAGACGCGTGAGGCGCGCAACAGGCTTTTCTGTCGGTCCAGCGCCTCGATGACACGCAGGTGCCGCACCTTGATGCGGTGTTCGAAGAACACGGAGGACATGGTCATTGGGGGAGACCTTGGGTTGGGAAGTCGGGTAACGCGACGATGCGGCGCTGAGCCGATACGCCCGGCTCAGCGCGCATGGGGCACACGCCGCGTCTGCATGAAGTCTTCGAACGATTCGCCGCGCATGATGGCGTAGACCTGCAGATTGGTCATGCGCACCACGCGCGCAAATTTTTCGATGACGAAGAAGTTGGCGCCGTACTGCACTAGGCCCAGCCAGTCGCGTGCACGGATCAGCGCCTTCTCCTGCTCGGTGAGTTCGGCTTCCTGCATCAATGCTTCTGCATCCTGCAAGAAACGATCGCGCCACGGGGCGCGGATCATGTGCCAGAAAAAGCGGTTCAGGCGCAGCGCGCGATTGCTGGTGCGCAGATCGAACAGGTACGTGCCGCCGATCTGCTCCATGCCATGGGTTTGCGGATTCATCAGCACCTCCTCAGGCCGCAGCGGCAGTGCGCGCAAGCAGCTCGGCCGAACGCGGCGCGCCGGCCGCTTCTTCGCCCGGCTCGTACAGCACCACGGTCATCGCCGTGGTGGTCATCAGGTAGTAGTTCTGATGCAGCTTGCGGATCGGCCCATCTAGCGCGCCGCGCATCGCCAGCCACATGATCTGCTCCACGCTCTCCGCACCGCCCAGGCGCACGTAATCGGTGTGGGTGAGATCGGTGAGTGTCTCGGGCGCATGCTGGAACCGGTCCAGAAATTCCATGTCCCATTCGGTGTTGTTGAAGCCCGTGCGCTCGCCATGGATCTGGTGCGATAGCCCACCGGTGCCCACCACCACCACCCGAAGATCTTCCGGATACGATTCGATCGCGCGGCGCACTGCCTGGCCCAGGCGATAGCAGCGCCGCGCCGTCGGCAGCGGGTACTGCAGCACGTTGATGGCGATCGGCACCACCGTGCCCGGCCAGTCCGGCACATGCGGCCACAGCAGCGGCAGCGGCGCTGCGCAGCCGTGGTCGATCGGCTTGTCCTGGAACACGGTCAGGTCGAATTCGTCATTGACCAGGCATTCGGCGATATGCGCCTGCAACTGCACGTCGCCGCGGATCGGCGGCAGCTCGCGCAGCCCCGCGCCTTCGTCGGCAACCGGAAAGCGTTCGCCCACGCCCAGCGCGAAGGTGGGATACAGATCGAAGAAGAACGTCGTGCAGTGGTCGTTGTAGAAGAACACCAGCACGTCGGCCCGTTGCTCGGCCAGCCACGCGGCCACTGGCGTGTAGCCGTCGAACAACGGTTTCCATACCGGGTCCTGCTGCTTGCCCTTGTCGTAGGCCACCCCGATGGTGGGAACGTGCGAGGTCCCGATACCGCCGATGATGCTTGCCATGTTGTGCTCCTGCGACGCGGGCCGGGCCCGGTCGGGGCAGGCGCGCATCAGTGGGTGATTGGGATCTGCAACGCAATGGATCCCAACAAAGGACGACCAACGACTTCGGATCGCCAAAACGGTATCCTTGGGATCCAAATTGCCATCAAGCGATCTCATCCGCAAGGTTTTTATACACGTAAGTGCGAGTTTTCCCTGTCGAAGGAACGTGCGCTGCGGTATGGCGCGAGAGAATGGAGCCAATGGCGAACAACCACCGATTGCAAGCGATCCAGCAGCTACGCGAATTGATCCTGTGCGGCACCTTCGCGCCGGGCGAGCGCCTCACCGAGGCGGCACTGGCCGAGCGCCTGGCGCTTTCGCGCACGCCGATCCGCCAGGCCCTGCCGGCGTTGTGCCAGGAAGGCCTGCTGGTGCAGGCAGGCAACCGTGGTTACGCCGTGCGGCGCTTCAGCCAGCAGGAAAGCCTGGATGCACTAGCGGTGCGCGCAGTGATGGAAGGCATGGCCGCGCGCACCGTCGCCGAACGGGGCGCCCCCGCCGAGTTGCTCGCCACCTTGTACGCCTGCCTGGGCGAAGGCGACCGCATCCTGGCCAGCCGCAATCTCCGTGCCGACGACGAGCAGGCATATGGCGCAATGAATGCCCGTTTCCATCGCGCCATCGTGGAGGCGGCCAACAAGCCGATCCTGACCGAAACGGTGGAGCGCTGCACCTTGGTGCCGTTCGTCAGCCCGGTCAACGTCGTGTTCGGCCAACGCACTGCCGCGCTTGCCTACGACGATCTGTTTTACGGACACAGGCAACACGGCGCGATCGTCTCGGCCATCGAGCAACGCGATGGCGCACGCGCGGAATTGCTGTTCCGCGAACACGCCAACACGCAACGGCACAGCATGGGACTGTGAGACGAGCGCTTTGCTCGTCGATACCCCTGCGCGCCAAGCACCCGGCTTGAGCGATGAGGCCGGACCTCCCGCGCAAGCAGGTTCGCGTGACGGATCGCATCGCATCAGCATCGTCCACATGCCGGCACCGCGGCACAGGCAATGCAGGACACATGACCCGCACACGTTACAGCGAGTGCACAATCATCAGGTTGTAGCTATTGCCCGCCACCGAGTTCTCGACCTCGATGGGGAGGTAAACGTTGAAGTTGAGAAGGTTCTTTTCGTCGAACCGCCAGGACAACCCGGGACCAACGTAGAACTGCCTGCGCTTGCTGTCGGGAATGCTCTGGTCGTTGGTGCGGTTGTTCTTTAACTGCTGCAGGTAATACCCATTGATGCCCAGACGCAATTGTTCGGTGACCTTGACCGAGCTGGCGAAGTTTGCCCACAGCACATCGCCGGCCTGGCCGTTGCGAAAACGGAACCCGGGAATCGGCGGCACACCGCCGGCGCGGCTGGTGCGGAAGTTGTAGAGGTAATTCAGCCGCCCGCTGATTTCCCAGTTGTCGCTGGGTTGCACGGTGAAGGCCCAATGCGGTGCGACCGACCAGAAACCGGTGCTCTGGTTGATGGCGACATCGCGATCGAACTTGCCCACGGGCGCGAAGGCGTCGATGGCAAATCGCTGGAAGAACAGCACCCGCCCATCGCGCATCACCGGCGGCATCTGCAGCGCCGGCCCGAACGAGATATCGCCCAGACCCAAGCCATTGCTGCTCAAGCGCACCGGGCTATCGGCAGCGACGGAGGTGTCGTAATTGACCAGCGGCACGATCGCATTGAAGCTCAACGAACCGCCCTTCCAGGTGTAGGGCGTGACGTAGATGAGCTGGGTCAACGCGACGCTGACCCCGACGTTGGGGTCGCGGAACGCCGGCGAATTATCGCCGTTGGCATTTTTGATCGCATCGAAATCGTAGTACCGCAGATACTCGATGGCCGTCCATCCAGGCTTCATGGAACTGAAGCCATCTAGAAAACTGGTGCCACCCAAATTGATGCCTTGCGGTGGCGCCGCGGTTTCCGGCACGGCCTGCGCCCACGCTGCTGGCGACGCTGCGGCCAGCAAGGCAGCGATGATCAGCGCAGGTTGACGAGGCGACAGCGCATGCGGCAACACCGAACCACAACGAACAGACGAACGGACGCGTTCCACTAGGCGAATCTCCGATGCAAAGGGAATGGATGACTGCGATGCGACGCGACGGGGAGGGGGAGAAAACAGGACTCAAAGACGGCGGCACGCGACATGCGCCATCGGGACAGCGATGGGTAACGGTGTTGTCTGCAGCCCGGATGCGCCGACTCAGCCGGTGCCGACCCGCAGCAGCAGCGACCCGAGCCGTTGCTGGAACAACCAGCGCCCCTGCTCGAGCACCAGCACATCCTCGAAGCTGCCCAGCAATGCCGGCGATTGCGCCGTCCACGGCGGCGCTGCGGAGGTATCGCCGGCGGTGTAGAGCAGGACATGGCTGTGCGCGTGCGCCAGCGTGTGCGACTGGACGCTGACCAAGGTATTGAGCATCAGGTGGCACGTGGTGCGCGGCGCACGCTCGCGAAACGACTGCAAGATGGCCTCGCGCCCCCGCACGGGCGCATCCGGTGCACTGGGACGCGCGAACACACCATCGTCGGTGAACAACGCGGCCAGGCCGGCATGATCATGGCGGTCGTTGCACAGCGCGAACCGGCGGATCGCTTGCTCGCAGGCAATGATGATCGAGACGTCGTCGTGCATGCAGCGTTCCTCAAGGCGTGACCAAGGCAATCTCGACACCCGGCGAACTGCGTGTTTCGGCAGCAGTGGCCCCGTAGTCCCATGCGTTCGGCGGGCGCGCCATCACGCGGCCTGCAACCAGTCGCGCAGCGCGTCGCTGACGGCGGCAGGTGCTTCCACCGGCGCCATGTGCCCGCAGTGTTCGAAAATCGCCAGCCGCGCCTGCGGAATGTGTCGTGCCATGTCCTGATGCCGCGCCAATGGGCTCCACGCGTCCTGTCGCCCGACTCCCAACAACGTCGGGCATGTGATGTGCGCGAGCACCGGTGCCGCATCGGGGCGTTCCAGCAGGGCATTGGTCTGCCCAGCAAAACTTTGCGCGCTTTGCCGTTGCACCATGGCCATCAAGCCATCCATCAACGCGCCATCGGCGCGGTGATCGGGGTGCAGCATCGGCGGCAACCAGCGCTGAGCCAGCGCCTGCATTCCCTGGGCATGCGCCAGTCGCACCAATGCAAGCCGCTCTTCGCGTTCGCCGTCGCGGCGCGGCGCGATGCCTGTATCGAGCAGGGCCAGCCGCAGCACGCGCGCTGGCGCCTGGCGCATGATTTCCAGCGCGACCCGCCCGCCCATCGAATGTCCCGCCAGCGCAAAGTGCGGCGGCGCAACGTCCAATACATGCGCGGCCATCTGCGCGATGCTGTCGAAGCCGGCGAAATCCATCACCTGCACATCGGCCAGATCGCGCAGCGCGACGCGCTGCGGTTGCCAGATGGCGGCGTCGCACAGCAGGCCGCACAACAACAGCACTGCCGGCTTGGACGAAGGAGGCGCAGACGAGGTCATGGCGCGACTGTAGCCATGGCAGCCACGCACGTCGTATGGAACCTGCTGCCTTCGCTATAGCATCAAAGGCATATCAAGGCATGACAGACAGCCGCCGACGCCGATTCCGGCGGCGGGTGCGATTGGCTCACGCGCCGCCGGAGGCGCGCTTCCACAGCGCATCGACCAACGGCGGCAACGTGCCGGCCAGGCCCAATACCGATCCGCGCAACAAGGTCAGGTGCATTTCGTCGTTGGAAAACACCGTATTGATCGCATCGAAGCCGTAGGCG
Organism: Xanthomonas euvesicatoria pv. euvesicatoria; assembly: GCF_020880415.1. GTDB lineage: Bacteria > Pseudomonadota > Gammaproteobacteria > Xanthomonadales > Xanthomonadaceae > Xanthomonas > Xanthomonas euvesicatoria. The sequence continues at coordinate 25,366 of NZ_JAJIUJ010000075.1, forward strand.
GCCACGGTGTTCTCGCTGCGCCGGGTACGTGCCCAGCGCTGCAGGCGATGCGGCGCGGCCCAATCGGCACGTTTGGCCATCGCCTCGCGCACGCTCTGCCGCAATGCCGCCACATCGCGCAGGCCCAGGTTGACGCCCTGCCCCGCCAGCGGATGCACCACATGCGCGGCATCGCCCAGGGTCAGCACGCGGCCGCTGACGTACTGCTGCACCAGCTGCCGTTGCAGCGGGAAGGCAGTGCGTGCCGACACCACGCGCACCTCGCCCAGGCGCGCGGCAAAGGCCTGGGTCAACTCACGCGAGAAATCGGCATCGTCCAGCGCCAGCACGCGCTCGGCGTCGGCATCCGGCAAGGTCCACACGATCGAACTGCGGCCATCGGCGAACGGCAGGAAGGCCAGCGGCCCGGTGGTCAGGAAGCGCTGCCAGGCGGTGGCCTGATGCGGGTGCTCGGTTTCCACGAAGGCAACCACGCCGCGCTGTGCGTAGGCATGCCGGGAGACCGGCAGCCCGGCGAGTTCACGCAGGGTGGAGGCTGCACCATCGGCGGCAATGGCCATTGCCGCTTCCAGCCGGCTGCCATCGTCCAGGCGCAGGCGCACGCTGGCGGTGTCCTGCTCCAGTTCGACCACGCGTGCCGGACAATGCACTTCGATGCCGGCCGCATGCACGGCGGCCCACAAGCGGTCCACCAGCACGTCGTTTTCGATGATCCATCCCAGTTGCTCGCGTCCCAGCGTGTCCGCGTCGAAGCCCAGCTCGCCACCGCCACCGGCATCCCAGACCCGCATGCGCCGGTAAGGCTGCACACGCGCGGCACACACCGCATTCCACACGCCCAGGCTGTCGAGCAACGCAGCGTTGTCGGCGGCGAAGGCATAGACACGCAGATCGGGGTGATCGGCGTGCCAGCGGACAGGCTCACGCCCTTCGACCAGGGCAACGCTCAGGCCGGCATCGTTCAACGCCAGCGCGCAGGCGGCGCCGACGACGCCACCGCCGACGATCACCGCATCACGCGTGCTGCGCCGGCTCATGCGCTGCTCCGGCACAGCTGCGGCACATCGCCACGAAAGCCCATGGCGCCGCCTACCAGCATCGATTGCAGCGGGGCCGCCTGCGACGTGGCAAACAAGCCCAGGCTACGCAACGGCCGCAGCAACGGCGCCGGGTTGCCGGTGAGCCGCGCCAGACCGCTGGAAAACCCGATGGTGTGCTCGCGGTCCACCCGCCGCCGCGCCAGATACTCGGCCAGCAACGCACCGGCACCGGCATCGCTGCGATCGTGCTCGATCAATTCGGCCAGCGTCAGCGAATCGCGCAGCCCCAGGTTGAAGCCCTGCGCACCGATCGGATGCAGCGTCTGCGCGGCATTGCCCAACAGCACCACGCGCTCGGCGATGAGGCTGTTGGCCAGCACCTGCACCAGCGGATAGGCACTGCGCTCGCCGGTGGCGACGAAGCGCCCGGCACGCCAGCCGGCGGCACGCTGCAGGCGCGCCAGCCAGCCGGCGTCATCGAGCGCAGCCACGGCCTCGGCCTCGGTGCGCGCCACGCAGTGGATCGCACCGTAATGGCGGTCGCCGCGTGGCAACAGCGCAGTTGGCCCATGTTCGCCAAAACGCTCCCAGGCCGTGCCATCGGGCGGTCGTGACGCACGCACGCGCGCCACGAACAGGGTCTGCAGGAAATCGTGGGCATCGGTACCGATGTGCAGCAGCTCGCGCACCGCGCTATGGCTGCCATCGGCGCCGACCACCAGTCTGGCCTGCACACGTTGCTCGCCCGCATCGGTGGCCAGGCGCACCGCGCGCACGTCGTCCTGCACCGGCTCTATGCCGATGCACCGCGCAGGCCGGTAACGCCGCAGATGGGTCAGTTCGTCCAGACGGGTCTGCAAGGCATCGCCGAAGTCGCGTGCCACCACCACCTGGCCGAAGGCGTCGCGGCCGTAATCGGCCGCGTCCAGTTGCACGCGGCCGAAGTCCCCGGCGCGGCTGACATGGATGCGCCGGATCGGCCCGGGCGGGCTGCGCAGCTTGGCCATCACCCCGAGCGCACCCAGCGCGTTCACCGTGGCCGCGGCGAAACTGAGGTTGCGTTGATCAAACACTGCCGGCGGCGTGCCGGCCGGGGTGGCCTCCACCAGCCCGACATCCAGGCCGAGGCGGTCCAGCGCAATCGCAAGGCTGGAGCCGACCAGGCCGCCGCCAACGATCAGAACGTCATGGGGATGTGTCATTCCCACATGATAAGCCTTCGCCCCCTGCGCGTTGCCGCCAAAGGGCGGGACATCTGCCGCGCCCGCTGCCCACCTGCGCCTTGCCCGGCTCGCACGCAGCGCAGCGCGTCACGCGCTCCCCAAAACGCATGCAGCGGCTGGCACAGCGTGGCGGGCAGTCGCAGGGCGGGCGCGGACGGCGCACCCGGACGCGGCGATCTAGGCGTGGTGCAGGCCGATTCCGGGCGCCGCCCACGCGCGCCTGGCACTGCGCACTCGTTCTGCAGCTGCCGTGCCCAAGCCGCGGGCAGCACCACTTCCACGCTACACTCCAGGGCCTGTAATCCGGCCCGCTCCGCGCATGACTTCTCGCTCGCACGACACCCTGATTCTGAGTCTGCTCGCCGTATTGATGGCAGCCACGCGGATCAATCACTTCGCGCCGGTTCCGGATGCGTCCTGGGCGATGTTCTTCATCGGCGGATTTCATCTGGCTGCGCGCACCAAGCTGGCATTTCCACTGCTGATGCTGCTGGCCGTGGCGGTGGACTGGCTGGTGATCACCGGCCAGGGCCTGAGCTTCTGGCAGCACTACTGCGTGTCGCCGGCCTACTGGTGCCTGATCCCGGCGTATTTCGCGCTGTGGGCCGGCGGCATGTGGCTGCGCCGGCACTATCATGGCGCACAGTGGAGCGCGCTGGCGCGGCTGGTGCCGGCCCTGCTGATCGCCGTGGCGTTGTGCCAGCTGATCGCCCAGGGCAGCTTCTACTGGATCAGCGCCAGCGTGGCCGACCCGACCGTGGCCGGCTGGTTCAAGAATTACACCGACTGGCTGGGGCCCTATCTGCGCAGTGCCGCGCTGTACGTGGCGGCCGCCGCGGTGATCCAGGTGGCTGCCGAGCGCCTGTCCGCACCGCGTCGCCAGCCCTACGCCGGCTAAGCCATGGGCAATCGACTCTCTCGTATCTATACGCGGACCGGCGACGACGGCAGCACCGGCCTGGGCGACGGCAGCCGGACCGGCAAGGATGCGTTGCGCGTCAATGCCTACGGCACCGTGGACGAAGCCAATTCGGCCATCGGCGTGCTGCTGGCCGCCCCCGGTGTGCCGGAGCCGATCGCCGCACTGCTGACCACCGTGCAGCACCAGTTGTTCGACCTGGGCGGCGAGCTCTGCATCCCCGGCCACGCGGCCATCGACGCGGCCGACATCCAGGCGCTGGAGACGCAGCTGGACGCCTTCAACCAGACGCTGCCCGCACTGCAGGAATTCATCTTGCCGGCCGGCGGTGAGGCCGCCGCGCGCTGCCATCTGGCCCGCACCATCGTGCGCCGGGCCGAGCGCGAGACCGTTGCGCTGTCGCGCCAGGAAGCGGTACGCAGCGAGGCGATCGGCTATCTCAACCGCTTGTCCGACCTGCTGTTCGTGTTGGCGCGCGTGCTGGCGCGTGCCGATGGTCGGCAGGAAGTCCTGTGGCGGCACGACCGCCGACGCGGTTGAGCATGTGCCCGGGTCGGCACAGAGGCTAGAGTTGCCCCATGTTGGTCTTTACCCATCCCGCCTGCCTCGGTCACGACGCCGGCCCTGAGCACCCGGAGAGCCCCGCCCGCCTGGAAGCGGTCGTCCAGGCCCTGCGCGGCGCATTCCCAGATCTGGACTGGCGCGAAGCGCCGTTGGCCAAGCTGGGCGACCTGTGCCGCGTGCACGAGCGCGAGCAGGTGGATGCGGTGCTGGAAACCGCCTTCGACGGCTATCGTCAGCTGGACGTGGATACACGCATGGTGCCGGCCTCGCGCGCGGCCGCCTTGCGCGCCGCAGGCGCCGGCATCGCCGCGGTCGATGCGGTGATGCAGGACCAGGCCCGCACCGCCTTCTGCGCCGTGCGTCCGCCCGGTCACCACGCCACCGCACAGGTGTCGATGGGATTTTGCCTGTTCAACAACATCGCCGTGGCCGCCGCCCACGCCCGCGACCGGCATGGGCTGGAACGCATCACCATCGTGGATTTCGACGTCCATCACGGTAACGGCACCCAGGCGATCTTCGAACGCGACCCCACCGTGCAGTACCTGAGCACCCACCAGTCCGGGCTGTATCCGCATTCGGGCAGCGTGTACGAGCGCGGCGTCGGCAATATCCACAACCTGCTGCTGCCACCGGGCAGCGACGGGCTGCGCTTCCGTAATGTCTGGGAAGACGAGATGCTGCCGCTCGTCGATGCCTTCCGCCCGCAATTGATCCTGATCTCCGCCGGCTTCGATGCGCATCTGCGCGACCCACTGGCCGACCTGATGCTGGACGACGACGATTTCGCCTGGCTCACCGGCGCGCTGCGCACACTCGCCGACCGCCATGCACGCGGCCGCGTGGTCTCGATGCTGGAAGGCGGCTACGACCTGCAGGCGCTGCGCGAAAGCAGCGTGGCGCACGTGGCAGCGCTGCGCTGAACCCCGGCCAGGGCGCCGGTCGCGTCACCGAGTGCGATGAACCTCGCCCTCCCGGCGCCGGCGCTCTTCATTGCCCCTATGCGGGGTATGCGGCAAGCTAGTCGCCATTTTATTGGTTGAACCCACGCGTGCGCCGAGCTCTCCGCCTGCTGCCCCTGCCTTTGAGCATCGCCATCTGCCTCCCGGCCATGGCTGCCGACAAGCCGTTGAACTGGGGACTGTGCCCGGCCGTAGACCCGCTACCCGGCTTCGACGGCGCCCCCGCCGCCGACCCCAAGGCCGCAGAAATGCGCCAGCAGTTGCCGACCGACATCGAAGGCGACCAACTCTCCGGCACCAGCACCACCCCGCAATACCAAGGCAATGTTGCGTTGAAGCGCGGCGACCAGTTCCTGGGTGCCGACAACCTGCGCATGGACACCGAAACCGGCAACTACATCGCCGAAGGCAATGTCCGCTACCAGGACACCTCTTTCCGCATGGTCGCCGACCGCGCCGAGGGCAATCAGGACACCGACACCCACAAGGTCACCAACATCCAGTACCAGTTGGTGGAGCGCCGCGGCAATGGCGACGCCGAATCGGTGGACCTGCAGGGCCAGGTCGGGCAGATGCATCGGTCCACGTACACCACCTGCGACCCCTCGCAGCCGATCTGGCGCGTTCGCGCGCCGGAGATCGACGTCGACAACGAGGAAGGTTTCGGTACCGCGCGCAACGCGGTGCTGCAGATCGGCAAGGTGCCGGTGCTGTACTTCCCGTGGTTCAAGTTCCCGATCGACGACCGCCGCCAGACCGGCCTGCTGTTTCCGCAATTCGGTCTGTCCGGTCGTAACGGCTTCGACTACCTGCAGCCGATCTATCTGAACCTGGCGCCGAACTACGACGCCACGTTGTTGCCGCGCTACATGAGCAAGCGCGGTTTCATGTTCGGCACCGAATTCCGGTACCTGTACGAGGGCGGTCGCGGCGAAGTCACCGGCAACTACCTGCCCAACGACAAGTTGCGCGACAAGGACCGTGGCAGCGTGTTCTACAGCGGCTACCACAACGTCAACAGCAATTGGCAGGCGCGCAGTAGCATCTCCTGGGTCAGCGACACGCGCTACGTGGAAGATTTCACCAGCCGCATCAACGGCATGGGCTCGGCCTCCAGCCTGCAGAGCACCGTGGGCATCTACGGCACCGGCGAGACCTGGACCGCGGGCCTGATGGCCGACCGTTGGCAGCTCACCGACTACACGCTGGACGAGCAGGCCCTGCCCTATAACCGGCAGCCGCGCGCGTATTTCACCTGGGAAAAGCCGCTGGGCATTTTCGAGGCCGGTATCTATGCCGAGGCAGTGCGGTTTACGCATGATGACTCTTACTTCGTCAGGCCGCCGATCAGTGGCAGCAGCAGGGATGACAACGAAGACGAGTACGTCCGTACCAATATCCGCAACAAGCAATACGGCAGCGGCGCGCGCCTGGACGTCAAGCCGTACATCTCGATGCCGCTGTCGGGCGCAGCATGGTTCCTGACGCCCACCGTGGCGTGGCGCTACACCGCGTACCAGCTGGATTCCACGCTGGCCGATACCGCACCGCTGACCGGCAACCGCACGCCCACGCGCAGCCTGCCGATCGCCTCGCTGGACGCAGGCCTGTACTTCGATCGCGAAACCTCGCTGTTTGGCACCAACTATCTCAATACGTTGGAGCCGCGCATGTACTACCTGTACGTGCCGTACCGCGACCAGGACGATCTGCCGGTGTTCGATACCCGTCCGTTCACCTTCAGCTACGGGCAGCTGTTCCGCGACACCCGCTATACCGGCGCCGACCGCCAAAACGATGCCAACCAGCTGACCCTGGCAGTGACCTCGCGCTGGCTGCGCCAGGACGACGGCCGCGAAAAGCTTTCGCTGAGCGCGGGCCAGATCCTGTACTTCAGCGACTCGCTGGTCACCATCAACAACAGCAACAACTCAGCAGCCGGCAGCGAGCAGACCGTCGAACAGGGCAAGTCCGCCTGGGTGGCCGACGCCAACTACATGATCAACGACCGCTGGTCGATGGGCGCCACCTACCAGTGGAACCCGAACTCGCGCAAGGAAGATCTGGCCAGCCTGCGCACGCGCTATCTGCTCAACAACGACGGCATCATCAACCTGGCGTATCGCTACCGTCGCAACCTCACCGACAACAGCGACCAGCTCAAGCAGGCCGATTTCTCCTTCCTGTACCCGATCAACCCCAGCTGGAGCGCGGTCGGTCGGTACTACTACTCGCTGCTGGACCGCAAGCCGCTGGAAATCATCGGTGGCGTGCAATGGGACAGCTGCTGCCTGGCGGTACGCGGGCTGGTGCGCCGGTTCGTGCGCAACCGCGATGGCGAGATGGACAACTCGATCCAGATTGAGTTCGTGCTGAAGGGCTTGAGCTCGTTCGGGCAGAACACGGACCGCACTTTGCGCCGTGCTATTCTCGGCTATTACCGCGACGACCTCTACCTGGTCCCGCCCAGTAACACCACGACCAATCCGGACGATTACGATCCGAACCTGATTCCATGACCAAGCCTTTCTCTGTTGTTCTTGCCTCGCTGCTGGCCATCACCAGCACGGTTTCGCCGTTGGCCTCGGCACAGCAATCCCAGCCGCTGGATCGCATCGCTGCCATCGTCGACGAAGACGTGGTGCTGCAGAGCGAGCTCGATCGCGCCGTACGCAACGTCAAGTCGCAGTACGCCGGTCGCGAAAACCAGCTGCCGCCAGACGATGTGCTGCAGCGCCAGGTGCTTGAGCGCCTGGTGCTGGTCAAGCTGCAGGTCAGCCGTGCCGATGGCAACGGTATCCGCGTCAGCGACGAAGAACTCAACCGCGCCATCGCCAGCATCGCCCAGCAGAACGGCACGACCGTGGACGGCCTGCGCCAGAAGCTGGCAGCCGACGGGATGGGCTACGCCGATTTCCGCGCATCGGTGCGCGACGAGATCATCGTGCAGCGCCTGCGCCAGAGCTTTGCGCAGAGCCGCATCAGCGTGAGCGAAGGCGAAGTGGATACCGCACTGGCCCAACAGGCCGCCACCGGTAGCCAGTACCACCTGGCGCACATCCTGATCGGCTTGCCGGAAGGGGCAACTGCCGAGCAGATCGCCACCGGCCAGAAGAAGGTCGATGGCGTCAAAGCCTTGATCGACAAGGGCGAGCTGGATTTTTCGGCCGCTGCGGTGCGTTATTCCGACAGCCCCAATGCGCTGGAAGGCGGCGATCTGGGCTGGCGCAGCCTGGATGAAATCCCGAACGCATTTGCGCAGCTGATCCGCGACATGCAGCCCGGCCAGGTGGCCGGACCGCTGCGCGGCCCGAGTGGCTTCCAGTTGCTCAAGCTGGTGGAAATGCGCGACGCCAATGCCGGCGGCGAAAAGAAGATGGTCACCGAGTACCACGCACGCCACATCCTGGTGCGGATCGGCGAGAACCAGACCGAGGCGCAGGCCAAGGCCAAGATCGATACGATTCGCGCGCGCATCGTTGGTGGTGCCGATTTCCAGGCGACGGCCAAGGAGTCCTCCGAGGACACCAACAGCCGCGGTCAGGGTGGCGATCTGGGCTGGTTCCCCGCCGATGCGTTCGGCCCGGACTTCGGCAAGCAGGTCGAAAGCCTGACCGACGGCGCAGTCTCCGAACCGTTCCGGACCCAGGCGGGCTGGCACATCGTGCAGCGCGTCGGCAGCCGCCAGACCGACGTCAGCGCCGAGAACCAGCGCGCGCAGGTGCGTGAAACCATCGGTCGCCGCAAGCTGGAAGAAGAGTACAACCGCTATCTGCAGGAACTGCGTGGCGAAGCGTATGTGAGCTACCGCACCGGCGACCGCGCCGATGACAATGCCACTGCCGCTCCGGCCAAATCGGCAGACCCGGCAGCGCCCTCGCCGCCGCCGGCAAAGCCGACGCGCTGAGACCGGGCAGCCGGATAGCATGATGGTCCCGTCGCTCGCGCTGGTGCCAGGCGAGCCGGCCGGAATCGGGCCGGAGCTATGCATCCGGCTTGCGCAGCAGCCGCGCTCGGACGCGCATCTGATTGCCTACGCCGACCCAGACACCCTGCACAGCGCCGCAACGGCGCTGTCGTTGCCTGTACGGCTGCTCGATCCCGACCAGCCGGCACGTGCGCCCGGCGACCTGCCGCTGCATCCCGTTCGCCAGGCCGTGACCACGCGTTTGGGCGCACCCGACCCGGCCAATGCGGCAGCAGTGATCGCCGGCCTGCGCAGCGCCGCGGGTGACTGCCTCGCCGGCCGCCTGCAGGGAATCGTCACTGGCCCGGTGCACAAGGCAGTGATCAACGCCGGCGGCATTGCTTACACCGGCACCACCGAACTGCTGGCCGAACAAGCCGGTTGCCCGGTGGTGATGATGCTGGCCAACAGCATCGTGCGCGTCGCGCTGGTGACAACCCATCTGCCGCTTCGCGCGGTGGCCGATGCGATCACCGCCGATGCGCTGCTGCAATGCCTGCGCATTACCCATGCAGCGATGCAGCGCGACTTCGGTCTGGAGCACCCGCGCATCGCCGTGCTCGGCCTCAACCCGCACGCCGGCGAAGACGGTCACCTGGGCCGCGAGGAACTGGATATCGTCATTCCGGTGCTAGAGCAGCTGCGCGGCGAGGGCATGCAGCTGATCGGCCCGCTGCCGGCGGACACCGCGTTCTTGCCGCAGAAACTGCGCGGCTTCGACGCGGTGGTGGCGATGTATCACGACCAGGGCCTGCCGGTGCTCAAGTACAGCGGCTTTGAGCAGGCTGTAAATATCACCCTGGGCCTGCCCTACCCGCGCGTGGCGGTGGATCACGGTACTGCGCTGGAACTGGCCGGCCGCGGAATCGCAGACCCCTCCAGCCTGATGGCAGCCACTGCGTTGTGCGCGCGATTGGCGGCGCGCCGCTAACACCACGCGTGCTTGCTCGGCGCGGGCATGCCGCATGGCGCACGCCGCCGATCCGCCAGGCCAGGCGGGCACGCGAACGACACCGCGCGCAGGCGCGGCCTCCGTTAAACTGCGCAGATGAATTCTTCTTTCAGCGCACCGGCCAAGAAGTCGCTTGGCCAGCACTTTCTTGCCGACCGGTATTACATCGACCGCATCGTGCAGGCGGTAGACCCGCGCGCCGGCCAGCATCTGGTCGAGATCGGCCCGGGCCAGGGTGCCATCACCTTTCCGCTGCTGCGCAGGCATGGCGCGCTGACCGTGATCGAATTCGATCGCGACCTGATCGCGCCGTTGACCGAAGTGGCGGCACCGATCGGCGCGCTGAGCATCATCCACCGCGATGTGCTCAGCGTGGATTTCACTGCACTGGCCAACGGCACGCCGATCCGCCTGGTCGGCAACCTGCCCTACAACATCTCCTCGCCGATCCTGTTCCATGCGCTGGACCATGCCGCTGCCGTGGCCGACATGCATTTCATGCTGCAAAAGGAAGTGGTCGACCGCATGGCCGCCGGCCCCGGCAGCAAGGTGTACGGACGGCTCAGCGTGATGCTGCAGGCGTATTGCGAGGTGACTGCGCTGTTCGTGGTGCCGCCGGGCGCATTCCGGCCGCCGCCGAAGGTGGACTCGGCCGTCGTGCGGCTGGTGCCGCGCGACCCGGCCACGGTGCAGATCAACGACCGCCGCCGCTTCGCCGATGTGGTGCGCGCCGGGTTCGGGCAGCGCCGCAAGACCCTGCGCAATGCCTTGTCCACCATTTGCGAACCGGCCCATTTCGACGCCGCGCAGGTGCGCCCGGATGCACGCGCCGAACAACTGGAGGTCGCGGATTTCATCCGGCTGGCCAATGTCGAGCTGGCTTGAGCGCCGCTCCCACACCGTTTTATTTAGACTTTCGCCATGCAAGATGATCCGCGCTACCGCGTCGAGGTCGAGGTATCGCCCCGCTTCCTCGCCCATCAATCCACCCCGGACGAAGGCCGCTACGCCTTTGCCTACAGCATCCGCATCCAGAATGCGGGCGCGGTGCCTGCGCGCCTGATCGCGCGTCATTGGCAGATCACCGATGGCAACGGGCGCACCGAGCAGGTGGATGGCGAAGGCGTGGTCGGCGAACAGCCGTGGCTGCGACCGGGCGAAGCTTTCCATTACACCTCCGGCGTACTGCTGGAGACCGAGCAGGGACAGATGCAGGGCCACTACGACATGGTGGCCGACGATGGCACCGAATTTATCGCTCCGATCGCCGCCTTCGTGCTGAGCGTGCCCAGGACGCTGCACTGATGAATGCCGGAGTAAGGGAGCGCGCGCAATGAGCGTCTGGGCCATCGGCGACCTGCAAGGGTGCTACGACATCACCCAGCGGTTGCTGGAGAAGATCAATTTCGACCCCGCCCAGGACACGCTGTGGTTCTGCGGCGATCTGGTCAACCGCGGCGGGCAATCGCTGGAAACGCTGCGCCTGGTGCATTCCCTGCGCGCGCACAGCGTAGTGGTGCTGGGCAATCACGACCTGTCGCTGCTGGCGATCGGGGCGCGTTCGGAAGAAGAGCAGCGCAAGGTCAACCCGGATCTGCTGCGCATCGTGATGGCCGAAGATCGCGATGCGTTGCTGGACTGGCTACGCATGCAGAAGCTGGCGCACGTGGACCGCACCCTGGGCTGGATGATGATCCATGCCGGGCTGGCGCCGAAGTGGACCACGCAGATGGCCGAAAAGCATGCACGCGAGGTCGAGCAGCAACTGCAGGGCGGCGGCTATCGCAAGCTGCTGCGCAATATGTACGGCGACCAGCCGGGCTGGTCGCCGGGCCTGAGCGGCTACGACCGCAGCCGGGCCATCATCAACCTGTTCACCCGCATGCGCTACTGCACCCCGCGTGGGCGCATCGCCACCGACGACAAGGGCACGCCGGGGACGCAGGCACAGGGCCTGTATCCCTGGTTCGAAGTGCCGGGACGGGTCGAGCGCGACCTGAAGATCGTCTGCGGGCATTGGTCCGCACTGGGCCTGACGATCACCCAGGGTGTGCATGCGATCGATACCGGCGCGGTCTGGGGCGGCAAGCTCACGGCGTTGCAGCTGGATAGCGAGGAGCTGCGCGTGGTGCAGGTGCCCGGACGGGAAGTGACCGGGCCGGCACCGGTCGCACGCGCACCGCGGCGTCCACGTGAGCGTCAGGGGCGTCAGCGCTCGCGCGGCAACCGCGGCAATGCGGGGAACGCAGCGGCCGGCCCCAAGCCGTCAGTCGATACGCCACAGGACTGAGCGCGCGAGGCGCCCGTCGCCATCGCGGTGCCGGGCGCGACCCTGCATCGCTCAGCGGCGTTCGTAATCCACGAACGAAAACGCATGGGCATGCCGGGCGTCGGCAGCATGTAACTCGCGCCTCGCCGGCGACCACACCGCAGGGTCGATCGGCGGGAAGTGCGTATCGGCGCCATCCACCGCGGTGTCCACTTCGGTCACGGCCAGCAGATCGGCGCGTTCCATGGTCAGGCGATACACCTCCCCGCCACCGATCACGCACAGCTCCTGCGCCCCCTCCTGCACGGCGCGTTCGATCGCCTGCTCCACCGATGCGACCGCCTGCATGCCGTCGAACGGCACCTGCCCCGAGCGGGTCAGCACCAGATTCAACCGCCCCGGCAACGCACGCCCCAGCGACTGCGCCGTCTTGCGCCCCATCAGGATTGGCTTGCCCAGCGTCAGCGCCTTGAAGCGCTTGAGATCATCGGGCAGCTTCCACGGCAGCTCGTTATCGCGACCGATGGCGTTGTTGCGGTCGAAGGCCACGATCAGGGTCAGTTTCATCGGTCCGGATACAGCGTGTCGTAGATTTTCATCGCGGCGTGCCGGCCCATCATTCCAAGGCAGAAAGCCGCAAGGTACAACACGGCAATCACCGCCAGCGCCGCCGAAGACTGCCCGCCGAAGACGTTCGTCAGCTGCAGGGGTTCACCCTTGTACAAGGCAATACCGAAAAAGCCGATCGGTGCGATGAGCAGGATGCTCGTGAGATTCACAAACAGGCTGGCCTGCATTGCCATAAGCGAATCAGCCAGTTTTTCCCGTGCCTTGATCGAATGCTTGGCCATCACAGTGCTGCCGTCTCAAGTGGATACCGGCGGACAATGCCGCAACTCGCTCGTCACACCGCCACCGGCGCCTTGATCGCCGGATGCGGGGCGTAGCCTTCGATGGCGATGTCTTCGAAGCGGAACCCGAACAGGTCGGTGACCTCGGGATTCAAACGCAAGGTGGGCAGCGCGCGCGGCGTGCGCGTCAGCTGCTCGCGTGCCTGCTCGAAATGATTGGAATACAGGTGCGCATCGCCCAGCGTGTGCACGAAATCGCCAACGCCCAGGCCGGTGGCCTGCGCCACCATGTGCGTCAGCAGCGCATAGCTGGCGATATTGAACGGCACGCCCAGGAAGATGTCGCCGCTGCGCTGATAGAGCTGGCAACTGAGCTTGCCGTTCACCACATAGAACTGGAACAGGCTGTGGCACGGCATCAGCGCCATCTGCGGCAGCTCGCCGACATTCCAGGCGCTGATCACCAGCCGACGCGAATCCGGATTGCGCTTGATTTCATCCACCAGCCACTGCATCTGGTCGATTTCGACACCGTCCGGGCCGGTCCAGCGCCGCCACTGCTTGCCGTACACCGGACCGAGATCGCCGTTGTCGTCGGCCCACTCGTCCCAGATGCGTACCTGGTTGTCGCTGAGGTAGCCGATATTGGTGTCGCCCTTCAGGAACCACAGCAACTCATGGATGATCGAGCGCAGGTGCAGCTTCTTGGTGGTCACCAACGGGAAGCCGTCGTTGAGATCGAAGCGCATCTGCCAGCCGAACACGCTGCGCGTGCCGGTACCGGTGCGGTCGGACTTCTCTGCACCGTGTTCCAGCACGTGCTGCAACAACTCCAGGTACGGCTTCACTTGGCAGCCTCCACGCCTGCGGGCGCCGGCAGCACCGGCTGCAACACCGGCGCGCGGCGCGACATCGCCAGCAGCACCAGGCCAACCGCAATCAACGGCAGGCTCAGAATCTGGCCCATCGTCAGCCAATTGAAGGCCAGGTAGCCGATCGGTGCGTCTGGCACGCGCACGAATTCGACGATGAAACGGAACACGCCATACAGCAATGCAAACAGGCCAGAGACCGCATACCGTGCGCGCGGCTTCATGGAGAACGTCCACAACACCACGAACATCACCACGCCTTCCAGTGCAGCTTCATAGAGCTGCGAGGGGTGGCGTGCGAACTGGTTCAACGCGCCGGCGGCGTACTGCGCCTGGATCTGCGCAGGCAACCGGTCCGCCAGTTCCGGCGCGTGCGGAAAGATAACGCCCCAGCCGGCCTGGGTGAATTTTCCCCACAATTCGCCGCCGACGAAATTGCCGAGCCTCCCGAAACCAAGACCCAGCGGCACCAGCGGGGCGACAAAGTCCATCACATCGAAGAAGTGCAACCGGTGCTTGCGCGCCCACAGCCAGCAGGCGATCAACACGCCAAGCAGGCCGCCGTGGAAGCTCATGCCGCCTTCCCAGACCTTGAACAGGATCAGCGGGTTGGCCAGGAAGGTCTCGAACGCATAGAACAGCATGTAGCCGATGCGCCCGCCCAACACCACGCCGAGCATGCCGTAGAACAGCAGGTCGGAAAAACCATCCATGTCTACCCCGGGCAGGCGACCGCGCAGGATGCGCGAACGGCCCAGCGCCCAGGCCGAGAAAAACGCCGCCAAATACATCAAGCCGTACCAGTGCACCTGCACCGGGCCGAGCGAGAAGGCGATGGGGTCGATGGCGTGCAGATAGATCATGCGGACCGCGTATCACAAACAAGCGAGGCCGCTATTCTGACATCTCGCACGCGCTCAGCCTAAAATCCGCGGCCGGTCAGGTAGCTCGTCTTCATGCTGCGCGCCGTCTGTGGCCGGGAACTGCTCGGCCAACAGCTCGGTCACCGCCTCGATGCCGGCCAGGACAGCCGCTTCGTGCTGGCCTTCGCGCAGGAATTGCTGCATGCGCCGGCACACCTCTGCCCAGCGCGCTTCCGGCACCCGGCTGCGCAGACCGCGGTCTGCCACCACCTCGATGGCGTGGTCGGCCAGCAGCAGGTAAATCAGCACCCCGTTGTTGGCTTCGGTATCCCAGGTCCGCAGCTGGGCGAAAGCCTGCTCGGCGCGCTGCCGCGCGCTGTGCCCGCGCCACAACGCCTCCAGCGGCAGGTCGGCCTCGACCGCGACCATGATCTGGCCGGTGTGCGAGCGCTCGCTCGCGGTCACCGCCGCCGCAATGGCGTCCATGCATGCGGCTGGAAAAGTGCGCTGCGCCGAGGGCGCGAAGATATGCCTGAGCCACCGCATTACCAGCTCCCCGAGGCGCCACCGCCTCCTGATGACCCGCCGCCACCGCCCCAGCCACCACCGGCGCCGAAACCGCCGCGGCCGCCGCCAAATCCACCGAAGCCGCCGCCCCAGCCGCCACCGCCGACAAAGCGGCCGGGCGAGCCGGAGGACAGGCCGGCCAGCAGGCCGATCATCGCCGCGCCCGCACTGGCGAACAGCAACGACGTCAACAGCAACGCCGCACCGCCGGCGGCAACGCCGGTCAGCACGGCGCGCAGCGGGCGCGGTAGCGCGCCCAGGATGCCGCGCGCCACCATGGCCACCACGAAGCCGATGAACAGCGCCATGATCCAGCCACCACCGCCCGCGCCGTTGCCGCCCTCGGCATGCCCGCTGACCGGCGCCGGCAGGGCCTCGCCCTCGATCAGGCCGGCCAGGGTTGCGGTCGCCGCCGTGATGCCGCCAGCGTAATCGCCCTCACGGAAGCGCGGCGCCAGATACTCCTGGATGATGCGGTTGGCGGTGATGTCCGGAATGGCGCCTTCCAGGCCGTAGCCCGGCTGGATGCGGACGCGGCGGTCGTCCTTGGCCACCAGCAGCAGCACGCCGTCGTCCACGCCCTTGCGACCGATCTTCCATTGGTCGAACACGCGCTGGGTGTATTGCTCGATCGCTTCCGGCTGCGTGGTCGGCACGATCAAAATCTGCAGCTGCGCGCCCTTGCGCTGCTGCAAGGCCAGCGCCTGTTGCTCGAGTTGCTGGATCTGCGCCGCATCCAGGGTGCCGGTGACGTCGACCACCGGCGAGCGCAGCGGCGGGATGGCAGCCAACTCCTGCGCCAGCAGCGATGCCGGCAGCAGCAGCAACGCCATCATCCACACCACCCGCAAACACATTCGTCGCATTGCCAACTCCTACCTGATGCGCGCCGATCGTCCATCAGCGCGGGGTCTTGCGATTGCTTCTTCCCTGCAGGACATTGCCTCTTACAGAGAACGTGTGCGCCTGAAGCGAAGCCACGGGTGGTCGAACGACCGCGAAGCCTGGCGGCCTACCCTCACCAAGCCCTTCCTCGATGGGAGAGGGCTAGGTCTCGCCTCGACACGGTCTGTCGGCTTGGTCCGCACATTCGTGCTGATGTGCGGCTCGGCGCGCATCGCCTTGGCGCGTGCCTGTGCGTCGTCCGACAGCGCGCGCACTGCGCTTGCTAGCGACGACTGCACAACCGCCGTGCACACACAGCAACTGATTACTGCGCTGGTTGAGGCGCGGGCTGTTGCTGCGGTGCCTGCTGCGGCGTCTGCTGATTACCGAAATCCACCTGCGGGGCGCGCGAGATCTGCGCTTCGTTTTCCACGCTGAAATTGGGCTTGGGCTGGTAGCCGAAGATCTTGGCCGTGATCACCTGCGGGAACGAGCGGATGTAGGTGTTGTAGTCCTGCACGGTCTGGATATAGCGGCCACGCGCCACGGTGATGCGGTTTTCGGTGCCTTCCAGCTGCACCTGCAGATCGCGGAACGACTGGTCCGACTTGAGCTGCGGATAGTTTTCGCTGACCACCAACAACCGCGACAGCGCGCTACCCAACTCGCCTTGCGCCTGCTGGAATTGCTTCAACGACGCTTCGTCATCGGCGTTGACCTGGATCTGGCCCACGCGCGCACGCGCATTGGTCACTTCGGTCAGGACCTGGCGTTCCTGCTGAGCGTAGCCCTGCACAGTGCGTACCAGGTTGGGAATCAGATCGGCGCGGCGCTGATACTGATTGAGCACCTCCGACCAACCGGCCTTGACGCCCTCTTCCTTCTGCTGGATCGCGTTGTAGCCGCAACCGGACAGCGACGCGGTCAGGATCAGCAACACCAAGGCGCGAATCAGGACAGGCATGCAGGCGATTCCATTGGAAGAGAGCCCGAGCATGCCACGTGCCAAGTCAAGCCCGCATGCACACGCCCCTGCCCGGCTCGCCCTGCCTGCCGCGCGTCACCACAGCCGCGGCAACAGGATCAATCCCCAGCACAGCAGCACATTGATCAGCAGCACGAACACCGCCGCCGAGCCCATGTCCTTGGCACGCCCGGCCAATACGTGATGTTCCGGGCCGTAGCGTTCGATCACCGCTTCGATGGCCGAGTTCAGCAGTTCGGCCGCCAGCACGATCAACAGTGGTGCAATCAGTGCAATGCGCTCGAGTCCCGACTGCCCGAGCCACAGACCGAGCGGCACCAGCACTGCCGCCAGACAGACCTCCAGGCGGAACGAGGATTCGTGCAGCCACGCCGCGCGCAATCCCTGCCATGACCAGATCGCCGCCTTGAGCATGCGACGCGGGCCGCGCGGGACGTGCCCCAATTGATCGGCCATGCGTCAGTGCGTCCTGCCGCATGGGCGAAGAGGGGAACAAATCAAACGCATGGCATGGTCGCTGCTGGGGAAAGTGCGAATCTTGCACCGTGGCGCCCCGCCCCGCCAGCTACCGGCAGGTTTGCCCTCAGCTTCCAGCCTGGCGCACCATGGCAGCCCGCTTCACTTTGAAGGTTCCTGCATGACCATCCATCGCCTGCGCAGCGTGCTGTGCGCCCTAGTCCTCCTGTCCGGCCATGCGTATGCCGACGCCCTGCACACCGCTCCGGCGGTGCCGGCGCAGGTTTCCAATGCCGCTTGGGAACAAGACATGCAACGCTTCGCAGAGAGCGACGCGCGTCAGCCGCCGCCCAAGCACGGCATCGTGTTCGTCGGCAGCTCATCGATCCGGTTCTGGGAGACATTGGCCCAGGATTTCCCGGGCAAACCGGTGATCAATCGCGGCTTCGGCGGCTCGGAAGTGCGCGACAGCACCTGGTACGCAGACCGCATCGTGATTCCATACGGGCCACGCCAGGTCGTGCTGTACGCCGGCGACAACGACCTCAACAGCGGCCGCACACCCGAACAGGTGCGCGATGATGTGCTGGCATTCGTGGCACGTGTACGCCGCGACCTGCCCGAGGCACGCATCAGCTACCTGTCGATCAAGCCCAGCCCGTCGCGCGCGCAACTGCTGCCGGCGGTGATCCAGGCCAACCGCCTGATCAAGGACGCGCTAGCCCCGCTGCCGCGTGTGGACTTCGTCGACATCTACACCCCGATGCTCGATGCCAGCGGCAAACCGCGCGCAGAACTGTTCCGCGCCGACAGGCTGCATATGACGGCCGATGGCTACGCGATCTGGCGCAAGGTCGTGGCACCGGTATTGGAACAACGCTAGAACGCAACCGAGCCGATCCGGCGCGCCTGTCGCCGGATCGGCCGGCCTGCAGGGGAGGCGTTGGCTGCCGCTCCATGCCAGCGCGTTTTTTCGTGGCGGCAGCCTGCCGGCCCTGTTCCCACACACAACTGACGTAGGGGTCTGCGATTTGGGCACGTGGCGACCGCATTGGCGGTGTGGGCAAGAAATACCGGCAATGCCAAGCACCTGCAACGTCGCTAAAGGCACTGCAAACGTCCACGCGCCGGTGCACTGTTGGCACTACGTTGAGCCTTCCGGCTGCCGAGCGGTAAGTAGGGTGATCGAAGCGGTTAGCCGAGCGCGTGCAGCAGCGTTCGTCGTCTTCCTGCCGTGCCGCCTGACTGTTGAGCGGCAGCAAGGCGTCATCAGCAGGCGCCAGGACCACGAAGTGACGCCTCAGGCGACGACCACCGCTACGGACGTGCCGACGCCGGCTTGGCTCTGCAGTTCGATACGCCAGCCGAAGCGATCGCATAGCCGACGGACGATCGACAGGCCGAGCCCAGTGCCTTGCGGGCGGGTGGGGTCGGCGCGGAAGAACGGTTCGAACGCGCGGGCACGCGCCTCTTCGCTCATGCCAATGCCGGTATCGCGGACCACGATGCGGTCGTGGGTCACCTCCACCTCGATGCTGCCGGTATCGGTGTAAGCGCAGGCGTTACGCAACAGGTTGCTGAGCACCACCCGCATGACCCTGGGCGGGGCGAACATCTGCAGGCTGCGGTCGCCGACCATGCGCAACGACACCGGTTTGTCGCCAAGCAATTCGCGCGCACTTTCCAGCTCTTCGCTGGCAAGCTCGGCCACATCGAAATTTTCGCTTTGCGGGTCGATCTCGGCTTCGCGCGCCAAAATCAGGAAGGCATCGATCACCGCCTCCATATCGTGGCCGGCGCGCTGGATGCGACGCAGGCTGCGCTGCGTGCGCGCGGACAACTCGTCGTCGGCCAAGGCCATGTCGCTGGCCACGCGGATCACCGTCAGCGGAGTGCGCAATTCATGGCTGGCATCGCGGGTGAAATTGCGTTCGCGCGCGACATGCTCGCTGACGCGCAGCCCCAGCGCATGCAGCGCGGCGGCCAGTTGGCGCGTTTCGCCCTGCAATTCGGCAGGCAGCCGCTCCGGAGCCAGTTCGTCCACATCCGGGTTGCGCGGGTCCCAATGCGAGACGCGCCGGGCCAGCCAGCTGATCGGCGAGACCAGCCGCTTGGAAACCCGATAGGTGAACCAGGACACGCCATAGATCGCCACCAACACCACGATTGCCGGCACCACACCGAACCACAAGGTCAGATGCGCCGCACGCGAGCGCGGAAACACCAGATACAGCCGCCCCTCCGGGCGTTGATCGACATACACCAGCGCATCGGCGGCAGCCACTTCGCTGAAACCCGGAGACAGGTTGCGCAGTGCGGCCGGTGCAGCCTCGGCGGCGGTACCGGCGGGCGAAAAATACCCTTGGATGTTGCGTGTATTGGGCGGCCGGTTGTCCGGCACGCTCTTTTGCATCTGCCAGAAATGCACGGCCTCGTCGGCGAGCACGGTGCGCACCAGGCTGTATTTGATGACGAACGACACCAGGTACCCGGCCAGCACCAGCGCCAGGCTCGCCAGCGCGACCTGCAGCAGGAAGGCGAGACGTATTTTTCTCGGAAGCCCGTGTGGCATTACTGCATCCAGGGAAGAGCGCCGGAGTATAGGCAACGCTTCCGTGAGTCCTTCGTGCAACCAGCCGGCAGCACAGGAGATCGATCGGCGCATGAGCGCCTATACAGCGGCCGGCCGCCAGAACGGCGGCCGGCGCGTGACATCACGCCATCGGTTGGGCGATGTCGGCGATGCGATAGCCGGCGCTCTGCACGGTGTGCAGCAGCGGACGGTCGAACGGCTTGTCGATGATCTTGCGCAGGTTGTACAGATGGCTGCGCAGGGTGTCCGAATCGGGCAAACCGTTGCCCCAGATTTCGCGCTCGATTTCCTGGCGGGTGACCACACGCGGCGATTCGCGCATCAGGATGGTCAAAAGGCGCAGGCCGATCGGCGAGAGCTGCAGCTCGGTGCCGGCACGGGTGGCGCGCATGCTCACCGGGTCCAGCACCAGGTCGGCGACCTTGAGCACTTCCGAGCCCACCTGGCGACGCTCGCGGCGGATCAGGGCACGCAGGCGCGCCTCCAGTTCCTGAATCGCAAACGGCTTGGTCAGGTAGTCATCGGCGCCAAAGCCCAGGCCGGTGAGCTTGTCGTCCAGCGTGTCGCGGGCGGTCAGCATCAACACCGGTGTGGACTTGCGTGCGTCGTTACGCAGGCGGCGACACACTTCGATGCCGTCCAGGCGTGGCAGCATGAGATCCAGCACGACCACGTCGTAGCTGTTCTCCGCGGCAAGACGGTAGCCGTCCAGGCCGTCCTGCGCGTAGTCGACCTCGAAGCCACGGCCTTCCAGGTACTCGCCGATCATTTCGGAGATATTGCGGTTGTCTTCGACGACCAGCACGAGGCCACGTTTCCTTGGTCTGACGCATGGACTTTCCTCGGTCTTCAGCTTTGTGAAACATGCCGGATCGACGGTGGAAAGAGCGTGAAGACCGGATAACGTTTCGTGTTCCGCGGCATTTAGCGGCCGAGCAGCGGGCGCAATGCCGGCCATACCGTCTCCAGCACCTTCGGTTGCGCGGCGGCGGTGGGGTGCAGACCGTCCGCCTGCATCAGGCCGGGCTGCAGCGCGACCTTTTCCAGGAAGAACGGCACCAGCGCGGTCTTGTACTGTGTGGAGAGGTCCGCATAGGTCGCCTTGAGCCGCTCGCGGTAGGCTGGGCCGTAATTGGGCGGCACGTCGATCCCGAGCAGCAGCACCTTGGCGCCGGCGTGCTGGCTGAGCTGGATCATCTTTTCCAGGTTGCCCTTGAGCTGGGCCGGGGTCAGCCCGCGCAGCGCGTCGTTGCCGCCGAGCTCGATGACCACCACGCCGGGGCGGTGTTTTTCCAGCAGGCCCGGCAGCCGGGTCAGCGCGCCGGAGGTGGTTTCGCCGCTGATGCTGGCATTGACGACTGCCGGTGGCGTCGCCATGTCACGCTTCAGGCGCTGGTCCAGCAAGGTCACCCAGCCGGACTGCACCGGGATGTTGTGCGCAGCGCTCAGGCTGTCGCCCACCACCAGGACCGGCGCAGTGGCGACCGGACTTCTGGCAGAGGCAATCCCCGGCGCAAGCAGGGAGAGTGTCAGCAGCCACAGGGCCAGCACGCCATATCGCAGTGTTCTTTCACGCATTCGGAGATTCCTCATCGACAGTCTGGCCCCCCGCTCCAGCACCCGCACCGCCATCGACGTTCGCGAGGTCGGCAAGTCCGTCAGTGGCCCGGAGGGAACGCTCCACATCCTCGACAACGTGAGCTTGACGGTCAGTGAAGGCGACAGCATCGCCATCGTCGGCGCGTCCGGTTCCGGCAAGACCACCCTGCTCGGCCTGCTGGCCGGGCTGGACCTGCCCAGCCGCGGCAGCATCGCGCTGGCGGGCCAGGACCTGGGCCAGCTCGACGAAGAAGCGCGCGCTGCGCTGCGCGCCCGCGACGTCGGCTTCGTGTTCCAGAGTTTCCACCTGCTGCCGGCGCTGACTGCCGAAGAAAACATCGCACTGCCGCTGGAACTGGCCGGGCGCGAGGATCCGGCGCGGGTGCGCGAAGTGCTGGAGGCCGTGGGCCTGAGTGCACGTGCGCGGCATTACCCGCGCCAGCTGTCCGGTGGCGAGCAGCAACGCGTGGCGTTGGCGCGCGCCTTCGTGGCCCGCCCGCGCATCCTGTTCGCCGATGAGCCCACCGGCAGCCTCGACCAGGCCACCGGCGCGCAGATCAGCGACCTGTTGTTCGCGCTCAATGCCACCAGCGACACCACCCTGGTGCTGGTCACACACGACATGAGCCTGGCGCAGCGCTGCAGGCACATCTACCGCATCGACAGCGGCCGCCTGCACGCACAGACCGGTCCGGCGGCATGAACGTCGTGCGCCAAGCCGCGCGCGCCGTGCGCCGCGAATTCCTGGCCGGCGATCTGCTGACGGTGTTCGCCGCGCTGGTGCTGGGCGTGGCGGTGATGACCGCGGTGGGCACCCTGGTCGACCGGGTGACGCTCGCGCTGACCTCCAGCGCGGCCGAAGTGCTCGGCGGCGATCTGGGCGTGACCGGGCGGCAGGAGATCCCGGCCGACTTCGCCGCAGAAGCCCAGCGACGCGGCCTGCAGAGCACGCGCATGGTCAGCTTTCCCAGCGTGCTGTTCCATGGCGATGCCAGCCAGATGGCCAATATCCGCGGCGTTGGCCCCGGCTACCCGCTGCGCGGGCAGTTGCTGGTGTCCAAGGACGGCACCGGGACGGAAGGCAGCGCCGCCAGCGCACCGCCGCCGGGCCAGGCCTATGCCGATCCGCGCCTGCTCGAAGCGCTGGGCCTGCACGTGGGCGAGCAACTGGAATTCGGTGCCGGCCATCTGACCATCACCGGCGTGTTGCGCGCCGAGCCCGATGCCTCCGGGGAGCTGATGCAGCTCTCGCCGCCGCTGCTGGTCAATCGCGCCGATATCGACGGCGCCGGCCTGCTCGGCCCAGGCAGCCGCGCCTCCTATCGGTTGATGTTCGCCGGCGCACCGGATGCCATCGCCGATTTGCGCGCCTGGCTCAAGCCACGCGCCAGCGAGTATCGCCTGGTGGGTATTGAAGACACCCAACGCGGCATGCGTGCGGCGTTTGATCGCGCCGGCCGCTTCCTGGCCTTGTCGGCGTTGCTGGCGGTGCTGTTGTCCGGCGTGGCCACGGCCCTGGCAGCGAACCGGTTTGCGATGCGACGCATCGACACCGTGGCGGTCTTGCGCTGCCTGGGCGCACGCCAGCGCGACATCCTGGCAATGCTGTCGCTGCAGTTGCTGCTGACGGCGATTCCGGCCTGCCTGGTCGGTATCGGGCTTGGCATGCTTGCGCAGGAAGGCCTGGTGCAGGCGCTGGGCAGCCTGATCCCGAACCGGTTGCCGCTGCCGCAGGCCACCCCTGCCCTGGCCGGTGCGGGCATCGGCCTGGTGCTGTTGCTGGGCTTCGGCCTGCCGCCGCTGCTGCGGCTGCGCAACGTGCCACCGATGCGCGTGCTCAACCGCAGCTTTGCTGCAGTGCCACCGAGTTCGTTGCTGGTGTATGGCGCCGCCCTGGCCGCCACGCTGGCGCTCACCGTCTATGCCACCGGCAACCTGGTATTGGCCGGCTGGGTGCTGGGCGGCCTGGCCGCGCTGGCACTGGTGGCGATGTTGCTGGGGCTGGGCCTGCTCGCGTTGCTGCGACCGATCCAGCACCGTCTGCGCGGTGCCTGGAAACTTGGCCTGGCCTCGCTGACACGGCGCCGCGGCTTGAGCGTGGTGCAACTGGTCGGGCTGTCGCTGTCGTTGTGCGCGCTGTTGCTGCTGGCGGTGGTCGGCCCGGGCCTGCTCGGTCAATGGCGCGACCGCCTGCCGGCCGATACGCCCAACTACTTCCTGATGAACATCCAGCCCGAACAAACCCAGCCGGTGCTGCAGACGCTGCGCGGCCTGGGGGTGAATGATGCGGCCGTGGAGCCGTTTTCCACCGGGCGCCTGGTGGCCATCAACGAAAAACCGCCGGTGCGTGGCGACCGCGACCCGGCCGACGATGGCGACGGCGACAACCGCCCGGTGAATTTTTCCTGGCGTCACGCGTTCCCGCCGGCAAATACGCTGCTGCAGGGCAAGTTCTGGGCGGCCGACAGCACCGCGGCGGAAGCCTCGGTGGAAGAAGGCTGGGCGCAGCGCTACCAGCTCAAACTGGGCGATCGCATCACCCTGCTGCTGGGCGAACAGCAACGCACGTTCACCGTGACCAGCATCCGCAAGGCCGATTGGGATTCGTTCCGGGTCAACTTCTTCCTGCTGCTCAATCAAGGATCGGTCGGCGATGCGCCGTACAACCTGATTTCCGCCTTCCACCTGCCGCCGGGCAATGCGTCCAAGCTGGCGGCGCTGAGTCGCGACTATCCGAACATTTCGTTGCTGGATATCGATGCCATCCTGGGCCGCGTGCGCGAGGTCATCGACCAGGTGGCACAGGCGGTGCAACTGGTGATGGGCTTCAGCCTGCTGGCCGGCGTGCTGGTGTTGCTGGCCGCATTGCAGGCCACCGCGGGCGAACGCCGTTACGACAGCGCAGTGTTGCGCACCCTGGGCGCACGCCGTGGCCAGCTACGCGGTGCGGTGCTGGTGGAATTCGGCGCGCTTGGCTTGCTGGCGGCGACGCTGGCGGTGACCGCTGCGGCCGTGATCGGCGCGGTCGTGGGGAAGCAGGCGTTCGAGATGGCGTTGACACCGGATTGGCCGCGCCTGCTGCTCGGCGGCGCATTCGGGCTGGCCTTGAGTCTGTTGGCGGGTTGGTCGGGCACGCGGCGCATCCTGTCCACGCCGCCGGCATTGGCATTGCGGAGCGAATAAGCGCGGGTAAAACGCGTCGCATGCGGGCAACGGCATGCGACGCGCGGCCCGGTGGCTGTGCTGCAGGCCAGCTCACGGACGCTGTGGCGCGCAGCGTGAGGGGCCTTGCTCTTCTGTGAGTGCTGCATATGTCTGCAGCGCATAAGCACCTTGCAAATCGTACGTTCGCAGCGGTGGCACGACTGCCTAGAGTGGTATGTCCGGCCGCCGGCCCAGGCGGCCTTTCGTTGCCGTCGAGGTGCCACGTCATGGCCAGCATCACTTCCGCAGCGCGTGTGCACACGCCGCGCGATGCGTCTTCCCCCGTGCAGAGCTCCAGCGTCAGGATCGTGCCATTCGACGCTCCGCTGGGCGCCGAAGTGATCGGGCTGGACCTTGCGCAACCGCTGGACGCCGCCACCTTCGCGCGTATCCATCGCGCGCACCTGGATTACCACGTGCTGGTGTTTCGCGATCAACGCATCACACCGGCCCAGCAGGTGGAATTCAGCCGTCGCTTCGGGCCGCTGCAGATTCACGTGCTGCGCAACTTTCAACTGCGCGGGCACCCGGAAGTGCTGGTGGTGTCCAACATCAAGGAGAACGGCGAGCCGATCGGCCTGGGCGATGCCGGGCATTACTGGCACTCGGATCTGTCGTACAAGCAAACACCGAGCCTGGGGTCGCTGCTGCATGCGCAGGAGCTGCCCGGCGAAGGCGGCGACACCCTCTTTGCCAACCAGCACCTGGCATGGCAAACGCTGCCCGAATCGCTCAAACGCGCCGTGCAGGACCTGCGTGCCGAACACAGTTATCTGGCCAAGTACGAGGAGTTGCGCGCCCGCAATCCGTGGCGGCCGGCACTGACGCCGGAGCAGATTGCCGAAGTGACACCGGTGCAGCACCCGGTGGTGCGCACGCATCCGGAGACGGGCCGCAAGGCGCTGTTCGTCAGCGAGCATTTCACCACGCGCATCGTCGGCTTGCCCGAGGACGAAAGCCGCGCGCTGTTGCAGAGGTTGTTCGAACACTCCACGCATGCTGGGCTGGTGTATCGGCATCGCTGGCAGCCGCACGACATGGTGTTCTGGGACAACCGTTCGGTGATGCATCTGGCTGCAGGCACGCCGGATCATCTGCGCCGTCGGCTCAACCGCACCACCATCGAAGGCGATGCACCGTTCTGAGCCTGCACCTGTTCCCTCCCCTTCCCGACTGGAGCGCCGCATGCGTTTGACCGTCACTTCCCACGCTCCTGCGCCGCGCCGGCGTTTTTCGCGGCGCATCGCGCTGCTGGTGTTGGCCGCGCTGCCGCTGTTGCACAGCGCGCATGCGCAGGCCGAAGGCAAGCTGCGGATCGCCAAGCAATTCGGCATCGTTTACCTGCTGCTGGACGTGGCGCAGGACCAGAAGTTGATCGAACAGCAGGGCAAGGCCGCCGGTGTGGACATCGACGTGCAATTCCTGCAGCTCTCCGGTGGGGCGGCAGTCAACGATGCGTTGTTGACCGGTTCGATCGATATCGCCGGTGCCGGTGTCGGGCCGCTGTTCACCATCTGGGACCGCACGCGCGGCCGCCAGAATGTCCGCGGCGTCGCATCGCTGGGCAATTTCCCGTACTACCTGATCAGCAACACTCCGCGCATCAAGTCCATCGGCGATTTCACGCCAAAGGACCGCATTGCGGTGCCGGCAACAGGTGTCTCGGTGCAGTCGCGGTTTCTGCAGCATGCCTCGCAACAACGCTGGGGCGACAAGGGCACCCATCAGCTCGACGCGCTACAGGTCGCCTTGCCGCATCCGGATGCCGCCGCGGCGATCATCCGTGGGCGTACCGAAATCACCGCGCATTTTGCCAGCCCGCCGTTTCAGGAGCAGGAACTGGCGCGCAACCCGGCCGCGCATATCGTCACCAGTTCCTACGAGATCGAAGGCGGCCCGTCGTCGGCAACGGTGTTGTACGCCACCGAAAAATTCCGCAAGGACAATCCCAAGACCTACCGCGCGTTTGTCGCCGCACTGGACCAGGCGGCGAAGTTCGTCACGGCCCATCCGGAGCAGGCGGCCGATATCTTCCTGCGTCGTAATGGCTCGGGCATCGACCGCGCGCTGGTGCTGCAGATCCTCAAGGACCCGAAAGTGCAGTTCACCGTGGCACCGCAGAACACGCTGGGGCTGGGCAAGTTCATGCAGCACAGCGGGGCGATCAAGCAGGCGCCGGGCAAGGCGGGCGATTACTTTTTCGACGACCCGCTGATTGCGGGCGGGAGCTGAGCGATGAGCACGCCCCTGCTGCAGGTCGATCATGTCAGCCTGGAATATGCCTCGGCCCAGCGCGTGGTGCGCGCGACCCATCGCGTGCGCTTCGATGTGCACGAAGCCGACCGCTTCGTGCTGCTGGGGCCCTCAGGCTGCGGTAAATCCACATTGCTCAAGGCGGTGGCCGGTTTCGTTGCGCCGCGCGAAGGACAGATCCGCCTGCAGGGTCATGCGGTCACCGGTCCCGGGCCGGACCGGGTGGTGGTGTTCCAGGAATTCGACCAGTTGGCACCATGGAAAACCGTGCGCGAGAACGTGGTGTTCGGGCTGCGTGCGGCGCGCAAACTCGGCCGTGCCGAGGCGCGCGAGCGGGCAGACGACAGTCTGGCCCAGGTCGGGCTGAGCGGATTTGCAGATGCTTACCCGCACACCTTGTCCGGCGGCATGAAGCAGCGTGTGGCCATCGCACGCGCCCTGGCGATGCGCCCGCGTGTCCTGCTGATGGATGAACCGTTCGCGGCACTGGATGCGCTGACGCGTTCGCGCATGCAGGAGCAGGTGCTGGAATTGTGGGAACAATTGCACTTCACGCTGTTGTTCGTCACCCATTCCATCGAAGAAGCATTGGTGGTCGGCAATCGCGTGTTGCTGTTGTCGCCGCACCCGGGCCAGGTGCGCGCCGAACTCAACGCGCATGCCTTCGGCCCGCACAGTGCCGGCAGCGTGGCCTTCCAGCAGACCGCGCAACGCATTCACCGGCTGCTGTTCGATCTGCCCGATGACACGCTGGACGACGACAAGGTGGCACCGCTGCGTCGCCCGTCCCTGCGCCAACGCGAGGCGCTGACATGAGCCGCAGTACCGCAAGCGCAGTGCCGCCGATTCCACCGGTGCGGCCCGAGTACGAAGTGGCACTGACCCCGCTGGACCCTGCCCTGGGCGCCGCGACCACGCCCACGCGTTGGCACGCACCGCCCTGGCTGCGCAAGGCATTGGTGCTGGTGGTCTTGGTCGCGGCATGGGAAATCGCCGCGCGGCTGGTCGGCGACGATCTGATGCTGCCCGGCGCAGTGCAGACCGCGCGCGCGTTCTACGACGGGCTGCTGTCGGGCGAACTGCTGCGCCGGGTCGGTGCGTCGTTGCGCGTGCTGGCGCAAGGTTATGCGCTGGGCGTGCTGCTGGCGTTCGTGCTGACCGCGCTGGCCGCTTCCACGCGCTGTGGCCGCGATGTGCTCGGCACGCTGACCGCCATGTTCAACCCGCTGCCGGCCATTGCGCTGTTGCCGCTGGCCTTGCTGTGGTTCGGGCTGGGCACCGGCAGCCTGGTGTTCGTGCTGGTGCACTCGGTCCTGTGGCCGCTGGCGCTGACCACCTACGCCGGCTTCCAGGCGGTACCGGACACGCTGCGCATGGCCGGGCGCAACTACGGCCTGCGCGGCCCGCGCTATGTGGTGCAACTGCTGGTTCCGGCGGCGCTGCCGGCGATCCTGTCCGGGCTGAAGATCGGCTGGGCATTCGCCTGGCGCACCCTGATCGCCGCCGAACTGGTGTTCGGCGCCACCTCCGGCCAGGGCGGCCTGGGCTGGTACATCTTCCAGAACCGCAATGAGCTTTACACCGACAAGGTCTTCGCGGGGCTGGCAATGGTGATCGTGCTGGGGCTGCTGGTGGAGGGCGTGGTGTTCCAGGCGATCGAGCGGCTCACGGTGCGTCGCTGGGGCATGCAGCGCTAGCGCGGCCCCGGCGGCACGGTCGCGTGCGCTTAACGAAGTTGGCTTATGCTTCGGCCCCCATTCTCTGCCGCTCGCCGCCATGCCCACTGCCCCCTTCACCGCCTACCTGTACCCGGTTCTGCTGCTGATCGCCAGCAACGTGTTCATGACCTTCGCCTGGTACGGGCACCTGAAGTACAAGACCACGCCGCTGATGATCGCCATCCTGGTCAGCTGGGGCATCGCGTTCTTCGAATACTGCCTGCAGGTGCCTGGCAACCGTCTGGGCAGCGCGGTGTATTCGGCGCCGCAGCTCAAGGGCATGCAGGAAGTGATCACGCTGCTGGTCTTTGCCGGTTTCTCCACCTTCTACCTGGGGCAGTCGCTGAAGTGGAACCATTGGGCCGCGTTCGGCCTGATCCTGGTGGCCGCGTTCCTGATGTTCAAGGAATAGAGGCAAAGCGCCCTCTCGCTCGTAGGCGCGCACCCGGGGTCGGCCTCGCAAGAGCCCCCTGCGGTGCGTGGGCCTTACCGGGAATGCCATATCGCGCCCGGATGCGCTCCTACGGCGTCAGGGTGCCTAGTTCGCCGGTTCGACCCACCGTGCGAACACCGCATCGATTTGCGCGTCCTTGACCGGCTTGCCCTTCTGCGCTGACTCGGCCTGCTCGAACATCGGTACGATCATCGCCATGCCGTCCGGCTTGGTTTTCAGATGCAGACCCGGTGGCGTTTGCAGGAATGCGGCCCAGCGCGCGCGCACCTTGGCCCAATACCCCTGTGTGCCTTTCCAGTACGCATAGGCCGGGGCGAAGTCCACCTCGGTGGTCTTGCGGTAATCGTTGAAGCCGAACTCGCGTGCAATCGCTTCCTGGGTGCCGTCGGGCTTGCGCAGCACCTTGGTGTTGAATTGTTCGTGGGTCCAGCCGTTCGGCGTCAGCGTGTGCCGGTTGATCACCGATAGCGCGTTGTAGTCGCTGCGCCTGGTGTACTCGCGCCGCGGCAACGGGCGCCAGCTGGGATCGCTGGTCCAGGTGGGGTGGCCATCGGCGTAGTCCCAGCGGCCGGTGCCGCAATAACGCGGCGCGTCGCTGACTTCGTACACACATTGCGTCCAGGTGCCGCTGGTGATGGCCGGCGCCAGCGCATGCACCGTCCAGGTCTGCTCGGCGGTGAATTCAAACCGTTGCGGTGCTTCGAAGGTCCAGTCCTGCCGCCAATGCTTGGTCACGTGCCCGGTCTTTTCGTCGACCAGCACGTGCTGCAGCACCAGCCTGCGCGGCGAATCCTCCACCACGATGACCACTTCGCTGGCGCCGCTGCGCATCGCCGAAGCGCGTTCGTAGCCGGGCTTGAGCAGCACGGTTTCGTCGAACGCGAAATCCACCGCGTACTCGCCCTGCATCGCCAGGATGCTCTGCCGATCGCGCTGAGCATCGGCGGCGGCAATCAACGGCAACAGGCTCAGTGTGGCGGCGACACAGCGGGAGAACAATCGCCTCATCGGCACTCTCGGTAGTCATTGGGGAACATCAGGGACGCGCGCGCAGCAGCGACATCGTCATGACACGGGGTCGGCACCGCGGGCATTCACCGCGGCAGTACGCAGCGCTGCAGCGCGCGCGCAGCAACAATCGTCCACGACCACGCGGCCGTCGATGCCCTCGTCGCGCGCCAACCGTGCAGCAACCTCAGCGCCCAGCGCAGAGACGGTGGCCAGGCTGGCGGTGATGGGGTGACCGTGGGTGACCGTGGCTGGCCGCAGGCTGCAAGCGCAGCGCGCTCAAGCGCCATGCATCGCCGCGCATGCGTCCGGCCAGGCGGCGCCATAGCCGTTCGCCGACGCCCAGTTCGTGCGTGTCCATCGGCAGTGGCGGCAGCCGAGAGACCAGGCGGTCCCAGCTCAGGAAATCGCTGTCGGGCAACAGGCAAAGCCGCCAGCAGCACTGTCCTGCCGCATCGAAGAACCAGATGCCCTCGTGCACGCCGTCGCTGTCCACCCGACGGGACGCGGCTGCAGCGACTGCGTGCTGCCAACCATCCAGTTCGTTGCCCAACGCAGGCCGATACAGGCAAAGCACCGTCCCTAGCGCCGCCAACTGCTGTGGTCGTGGCAGTGCCGCGCGGGTAGCGCGTGCATGCAGGGGCAACGGGATGGCGCGGAGGTTGGGCATGGCCGCTACCAGTTCACGGCCAGGCTGACCGAAGCAGTGCGCCCGGCGCCAGTGAAGCGGTCCAGCACCGTGCTGCTGGCCAGCGTGCCGTTGGGCAGCGCGTTCCAGTCCACGTAACGGCGATCGGCCAGGTTAAACACGCCTGCGGTGAGCTTGGCGCCGGGCGCGAATTCCCAATGCCCCATCAGATCCAGCGTGGCGTAGCCGGCCGGCACGTAATAGCTGTCCAGCTGCGGGCGATGTTTGCGGGCCACAAAGGTACCGATCACTTCTGCGCCCCAGCGATCACTGTCGAAGGCCATGCCAAGCGTGCCGCGCAACGGGTCGACCGAACTGAGCGGCGTGCCGTCGGTGAGGTTGTCGCCTTCCGCATAGGCAACGGCACTGTTCAACGACCAGCCTTGCCAACCCGCCAGCATGCCCAGATCGATGCCCGCGCGCGCCTCTGCGCCCTTGATCACCACATCGTCCACGTTGCGCGACTGGAACAGCGCCAGCCCGTCGGCATTCACGCCAGCCGGCGCATACGATTCGATGAAGTTGCGATAGTCGGTGTAGTACACGGCGAGCCCGAAATAGCCGACCGCATCGTTGAAACGCAGGCCCAGTTCGCCACCGCGGCTGGTCTCCGATTTCAGATCCGGATTGGCGATGGCGGTGTAGCGCGCCTGCAGATTGGTGAAACCGATATTGACGTCGTTGTACGGCGGCGCGCGGAAGCCATGCGCGTAATTGGCATACGCCGACCAGGCGTCCGAAAACCGCCACACCGCACCGAACTTGGGAGACACCTGGGTCTCGTCGATGGTCTCGGCGGCAACGCCGGGATTGTCTTCGCGGAAGATGTCGTCCACCTGCGGCGACAGCCGGAAATAATCCACGCGCACGCCCGGCGTCAGCGACAGCTGGCCATCGAGCAGGCCGATCTCGTCCTGCGCATACAACCCGAGCTTGGTGGTTTCGCTCATCGGGAAATCGCGCACCGGAAACACGTCCTGACCGACGCGATTGCTCACCACGCCATTGGCCAGATTGACCGAATAGCCGTCGCGCTTGGCGCGCGTATCGGTCCAGGTGCAATCCAGCCCATAGGTGATTTCGTGGCTGAGGGTGCCGGTTTCGATGGACTTATGCGCGTTGACCAGCAGGCCGTAAACACGCTGATCGAAATTATGTTCGTTATGCCGGCGCGTGGTGTTGCCGCGCAGTTCGTTGGTGCGTTGCAGGCTCTCGCTGTCCTGGCGATACAGCTGCCACTGCAGATCGTCGGTCCACACGGAATCCAGCGCATCGACTTCATGCCGCAGCGAGACCCGCGCACGTGTCTGATGATCGCGTCCTTGCTGCGACAGGATGCGTAGCGACGCCGTCGGACTCCGCGTATCGACGCCGGTCAATGCATCGATGCTGCCGTAGTCTTCGTTGCCTTCGACCGTGAGTTTGAAGCGCTGTTGTGCGCTTGGGGCGTACACCAGTTTGGCGAGCACACTGCGCCCATCGATGCGCTGCGGATTGGCCGCAGTGCGGGTGAAATCGCGGCTGCGGTCATCGCCCTGGTTTTGCGCCTCCTGGCCCTGGCGATGACTCACCGCCACCAAGCCGCTCCAGCGTTCGCCACCGAACGCGCCGGTGGCACCGGCAAACAGGCCGTTCCAGTCGCCTTCGTAGCCGAACTTCAGGCCGACGTAGCTGTGCTTGTCTGCGCTCAGATAGTCCGACGGATCCTTGGTGACGAAAGCGACCACGCCGCCCAATGCATCCGAGCCATACAACGAGCTGGCCGGCCCGCGTACCACTTCCACGCGCTTGAGCGTTTCCAGGTCGACGAAGTTACGGTTGGCGTTGAGATAGCTGCCGAAGCTGAAGGTGTCCGACACCGGCACGTTATCCACCAGCATCGCCACGCGGTTGCCATCCAGCCCGCGGATGCGGATGCCGTTGGCACCGGTGAAGCGGCCGCTGGTGCTGGTGACCGACACGCCCGGCGTGTAGCGGAACAGATCCTTGAGTTCGCGCACCAGTTGGTTGTCGAGCTGTTCGCGGTCGATCACATCCACCGTGCTGGGCACATCCACCAGCGCGCGCTGGGTGCGCGTGGCGGTGACCTGGAGCCGGTCGAAGTCGTGCACCTCACGCGCACCCTCCGCTCCGGCATCGCGTTCGGCAGCACGGGCACACAAGGAAATAGCGGGCAGCGCCAGCGACAGCGCGACCACCAGCGGATGCAGGCGGATCATCAGGAACCTTTACGCGTCCCCCGGCGGCGCGGGCGGCATAAGCCAAACGCGGCAGGGAAGATGGAGTTGAGTGGCGGGCGGCGGCGGCAGCGCCCGCTGCGATCTTGCGCACACGCGTCGAGCGAGTACGCAAAGATGGGATGCGATGGCAATCGAGCGTTGCGCGCAGAGCAGGATCGCGTCATCGGCACTGACGGCGGACGGCGATCGTTGCGGCAGCGGCTGTGCGCAGCCCAGTGGCTGGAATTACTTGGTCAGGATCAGCTTGTCGTTGCTGGTGTGGCGCAGGCGATAGACGCGATCGCCGTGCTGGATCAGCACTTCACGCCGGCCCTTGAGCAGCGCTTGGCTGCTGATGAGCTCTTCGGCGGGCACGGCGCGCGGCGTGGCGCGGTCGCGCAGATTGACCGGTTCGGAGCAAAGCAGCACGGGGTGTGCGGTCATGATCTGGTTCTCCAGGCGGTTGGCCAGACAAATAATAACCATTCTCATTTAATGATCAAGAGCCATTCTCATTTGAAAGGTGGGATGTTTAAATCGCCCCTTGATTTTCGATTGACCACAGCAATCGAACGGATGGTGTGTCGCTGCCCTCAGCTGCGGTGACTGCTACAAGCATCGACCGCAGCACTCGATCGACCCAATGGCTCAGCGCGTGCTCGACTCCACCTGCGCCCACCCGGCGTCATCGACCTGATCCAGGGTGTCCAGGGCACCGAGATTCTCTTCCAACTGTGTGACCCGGCTCGCGCCCAGGATCACGCTGGACACATGCCGGTTGCGCAGGCACCAGGCGATGGCCAACTGCGCCGGCGACTGGCCAAGCTCGGCCGCCACCGCGCAGAACGCGCGGGCGCGCTCCAGCCGGCGCGCTTCCGGCGCGCCCAGCACTTCGTCCTGCAACCATTGGTTACCCGGCTGGCCCAGACGGCTGTCGGCCTCCACGCCCGCGTTGTACTTGCCGGTCAGCAGGCCCGAGGCCAGCGGCGACCAGATCGTGGTGCCCAGCCCGCTCTCGCACAGTGGCGCGTATTCGCGCTCCAGCCGCTCGCGATGCAGCAGGTTGTATTGCGGCTGTTCCATCGCCGGCGCATGCAGATGTTCGCGTTCGGCAATGGCGATGGCCTCGCGCAACTGCGCGACGCTCCATTCGGATGTGCCCCAGTACAGCACCTTGCCCTGGCGGATCAGCGCATCCATGGCGCGTACGGTTTCCTGGATCGGGGTGTCCGGATCGGGCCGATGGCAGTAATAGAGGTCCAGGTACTCCACGCGCAGGCGCTTGAGCGCGGCGTGGCAGGCATCGGTGACATGCTTGCGCGAGAGCCCGCGCTGGGTCGGCCGCGGGCTGTCGACCGCACCGAAAAACACCTTGCTCGACACGCAGAAGCCATCGCGCGGCAAACGCAGATCGGCGATCACATCGCCCATCACTTCCTCGGCGCGGCCGCGCGCGTAGACCTCGGCGTTATCAAAAAAATTGATGCCGTTGTCCCAGGCGGCGGCAATTAGATTGCGCGCTTCGCTGCGCCCGATCTGTTTGCCGAAGGTGACCCAGGCCCCGAACGACAAGGCCGATAGCTGCAGCCCGGTGGAACCCAGACGTCGGTAAAGCATGGCGAACTCCCGCAACCTCCAGGGCACCTGCCCTGGACCGGCGTGCGCAGTGTAGGCCGTGGCGTCGGGCAGGCACAGCGCGCGGCGTGTGCAGCGCCGTGCATCGACCTGTTCCCGGCTCGACTGCCTGTTCGCAGCACCGCCTGCACTGCGCATGCATCGTGATCGGCGCTTTTGTCGGTGTTGGTCTGCCGTTGGTGGTTATCTGCACCGAATGCTTCGGCTTGCGTGGGCGTTTCCACGCCTACATGCGCGATGCGTCACCATCAATCCACACGTGACAGACGCGAGACCCTGCTGCAGCGACTGCTTGCCGATCAACAGGCAAAATCGCCGGCGTGTGGCGTCGCAACCAGGGTGGGGCCATTGGTGGCATGCATGCGCCAGATAGCCGCATGGACGGATTGACGGCGTGCCCCGACACCGGATGCGGCACCGTGCCTGGAGACACCAGCGCATGACGCCGGCGGACATGCGTGCAACGGTCAGCAGCACTCGCGCACAAACGCCAACCGTCCCAGGCCATCTGCACCAAAGACACCCCGCCCGATGAAGCGGAGCAGCAACGACAGCCGTAGCAGTCGCAGCAGTAGATCCAATCACGCGCTTCAGCCACTCCAGGCTGCGCGGCAGTTCCCCCGAACGCTGACGCATGACGGTGAACACCGCATCCGGGCGGGCGTCACGACCGCCACCAGCCGCGCCGCCACGCGATGAACACCGCCCACCTCGCCCATGCGGACTCCCGACTTTGCGCAAGCACGGTCCCACAGCGCGCCAGCGCGGGCCTGCCCGTGCCCGCCGCCTCTCGTCTGTGGGCCGACCGAGGCCATCTGAATGCCCCTCGCCTTGCCCCCTGTCACCCCCTGCTCTAGGCTTCCCGTTTTGCCGTCAGCAGCCCGGGGATTGGAATGGTCGAAGGTTTGGGAAGGATCGGTTTCGGCCTGTTCGGTCTGGCGGTGCTCATCGGCATCACCTGGCTGTTTTCGAGCAACCGCCGCGCGATCGACTGGAAGCTGGTCGCCACCGGTCTGGCCCTGCAGATCTCGTTCGCCGCACTGGTGTTGCTGGTGCCGGGCGGGCGCGACGTGTTCGACGCGCTGGGCAAGGGCTTCGTCAAGGTGCTGAGTTTCGTCAATGAAGGGTCCACCTTCATTTTCGGCAACCTGATGAACATCGACAGCTACGGCTTCATCTTTGCGTTCCAGGTGCTGCCCACCATCATCTTCTTCTCGGCGCTGATGGGCGTGCTTTATCACCTGGGCGTGATGCAGATGGTGGTGCGTGCGATGGCGTGGGCGATCACCAAGGTGATGCGCGTTTCCGGTGCGGAAACCACCAGCGTGTGCGCCAGCGTCTTCATCGGCCAGACCGAAGCGCCGCTGACCGTGCGCCCGTATATCCCCAAGATGACCCAGTCCGAGCTGCTGACGATGATGATCGGCGGCATGGCGCATATCGCCGGTGGCGTGCTGGCTGCATATGTCGGCATGCTCGGCGGCAGCGATCCGGCGCAACAGGCGTTCTATGCCAAGCACTTGCTGGCCGCCAGCATCATGGCCGCGCCCGCCACGCTGGTGGTCGCCAAGCTGCTGGTGCCGGAAACCGGCACCCCGCTGACCCGCGGCACCGTCAAGATGGAAGTGGAAAAAACCACCAGCAATGTCATCGATGCGGCCGCGGCCGG
Organism: Xanthomonas euvesicatoria pv. euvesicatoria; assembly: GCF_020880415.1. Classification (GTDB taxonomy): domain Bacteria; phylum Pseudomonadota; class Gammaproteobacteria; order Xanthomonadales; family Xanthomonadaceae; genus Xanthomonas; species Xanthomonas euvesicatoria. The sequence continues at coordinate 61,781 of NZ_JAJIUJ010000075.1, forward strand.
TGCCGGCGACGGCCTGCGCCTGGCGCTGAATATCGGCGCGATGCTGCTGGCCTTCATCGCGCTGATCGCGCTGATCAACGCACCGCTGACCTGGCTGGGCGAGGTCACCGGCGCCGCCGCGCTGCTGGGCCGCCCGACCAACCTGTCGACGATCTTCGGCTACGTGCTGGCGCCGATCGCCTGGGTGATCGGTACCCCGTGGGTGGATGCGACCACGGTCGGGTCGTTGATCGGCCAGAAGGTGGTGATCAACGAGTTCGTCGCTTACAGCGAGTTGTCGCGCATCGTCAAGGGCGAAGTGCCGGGCGTAGGCCTGAGCGCAGAAGGTCGCCTGATCGCCACCTACGCGCTGTGCGGCTTCGCCAATTTCAGCTCGATCGCGATCCAGATCGGCGGGATCGGCGGGCTGGCGCCGGAACGTCGTCACGATCTGGCCAAGTTCGGCCTGCGTGCGGTGCTCGGCGGTTCGATCGCTACCTTCATGACCGCTACCATTGCCGGGGTGCTGTCGCATTTCGGTTGAGGCGGTGCGGGTTCATCGGCGTGACGGTCTAATCACTGCGCGCCGCGTTTCATCCAGTCTTTCAAGTCAGTCATTCAAGGCAAGGTATTTATGAGTTCGGTCGTCGTTGTCGGGTCCTTCAATGTCGATCACGTGTGGCGCTGCGATGCCTTGCCGGTGCCGGGCGCGACCATCGCCGGGCGCTACAGCACCGGCCCGGGCGGCAAGGGCTTCAATCAGGCGGTTGCGGCCGCACGCGCTGGCGCCAAGACGCATTTCTTGTGCGCGCTGGGCGACGACGCCGGTGGTGCGCTGGCACGCTCGCTGGCCGCGCAGGACGGCTTTTCGCTGATCGCCGAGCCCAGCAATGAACCGACCGGCACCGGCGGCATCTATGTCGACGGGCACGGCCGCAACACCATCGTGATCGGCGCCGGCGCCAACGCCGTGTTGAGCCCCGCCTTCATCGAGAACCAACGCCCGCTGGTGGCTGCGGCAAAGGTGTTGCTGGCGCAGCTGGAATCCCCGGCCGAGACGATCGAGTCCGCACTGGCGCTGGCGCACGAATGTGGCGTGCTGACCGTGCTCAATGCCGCACCGGCCAATGCACCGACCTCGATTGGCCTGCTCAAGCTCTCGGATGTACTGACGCCCAACGAAACCGAATTCGCCGCACTGCTCGGTCGCCATGTCGGCGAGCGCATCAATGCCGACGACGTCGCCGCGCTGGACGGCAATACGTTGCATTCGTTGTGCCGCAAGCTGCTGCCGGGCGGTACCGTAGTGGTGACCCTGGGCGCGGTGGGCGCCTTCATTTCGCACGCCGAAGAACAGCTGCGCGGCGATAGCCAGGCGCATTACCGCGTGGGCGCGGAAAGCGCGCAGACCATCGACACCACCGGCGCGGGCGATGCCTTCAACGGTGCGCTGGTTGCCTCGCTGGCGCAGGTGCCGGCTGCGAGCTTCGCAACCCACGTGCGCTTTGCCACCCGTTATGCGGCGCGCTCCACCGAGGTGGAAGGTGCGGCGGTGTCGATGCCGCGGCTGCGCGCGGACGACTGAGACCACGGTTCACTGCCATTGGCGTGCGCCACGCGCGCATGCCCTCGACACCGCACCCACGCAGGCGCCCAGGTTTTTTCCAGGAATGCGCGTGCATGTCCCGCGCCCAATGACGATCGCGACAAGCGGTTGGCCGCGTCGCTGCGCATCGCGCCGAACGATGTGACGCTGCAACGAGCGCATGTCTGCTTTCGCCACGCTGCGCACGCTCTGCTGCCAACGTCACACCACCGGCTGCGCCATCGCGACGCCACGTGACCCAGCGCTGTTTTGGGTGCTCGAAAAACGAAAGCGCATCGCATAAAGCGTGCTGATCGGCTGCACGCGCTAGCGCGCTATCTGCGCTTGCCTACTATCGCCGCACCACCGGGCGTACCACGACCATTGCCTGTTGTCATGCGAGGACGCTCCTGGCGGCGCGGCTTACCGAGATGCGTCTGCATCGTCGACTGGCGCATTACCGCCTCACGCAATGGCAGTGACGCGGTATGCCTGGCCCTGCCCCCCAAGCTCAACGGAACTACCGATGATCCTGCGTCGATCGCGCACGCCATTCCTGCTGCCCTGCGTCCTACTTCCCTGCCTGCTCAGCTCCTGTGGCGGCGACGCCGCCGATGCCGGCACCGCTGCGACCCCATCGCCGGCGGCGACGGTCACCGTGAGCGCCCCGCGCGCCATGGCGCCAACCTCTACGCAGGCGTCCACGGCAACGGCGAGCGCCAGCACCGACCCGGCATTCCGGCGCAGCCTCGCGCCCGATAAGCCGATGTTCGTGATCCATGCCGACACCTGGAACGCCGCCGATCCGCAGAAGATCATCGACCTGATTCCTGCAGACCTGCGCCCCTACACGGTTCTGCTGATCTCGCTCTCGATCAGTCACAAAGGCGCCACCGACAATCAGTGCAACTGGAACCAGGTGGCGAACGGGATCGAGACGGCACGCTCGTGGATCAAGACAGCTGCGGCCAACGGTGTCTGGGCGATGGTGCAACCGTCCAGCGGCGGCTTCAGCCACTTCCCCGACTATCCCAACGGCACCGATCTGGAATCGACGGTCTACGGTGAGTTCTTCCGCGACTACCCGAACTTCCTCGGTTTCAACTACGCCGAGCAGTTCTGGGGATTCGACGAAGCCTGCTCGGTCTCGGCAGCGCAGCGCTGGGAGCACTGGGCCAACCTGCTCAAGCTGACCAACAAGTACGGCGGCTATCTGGCGGTGAGCTTCACCGGCGGCTTCTGGGGCGCAAACATCAACCCGCTGGCAATGGTCAAGCGCAACGAGGCCTTACGCACCGCCCTGGGCAGCTATGCCAAGAATTTCATCATCCAAGAAAAGTTCACGATGAACTACGGCTACCACGACATCGAAAGCGTCAGCCTGGGCATGTTTCTGTCGGGATTTGCGGGCCATTACGGCATCCGTCCTGACAGCAGCGGCTGGTACGCCGCCGATGGCAGCGCCTATCCTCTGGCCGCGGGCGCCCCGCATCTGATCGAGCACCTGACGCTGACCGGCGAAACCTATTTCGATGGCCCGGAACTGATCTGGACCGATACCGTTCAAAGCCTGCCAAACGGGACCACCGCCGACGGCTACAACACGCGGCGCTGGCAGTTCTTCCCGCAGTTCAAGAACATCCATATGGATGTCTACCGCAAGATTCTCGACGGCACCTTGCACATCCTCGATCGCCAGCAGGTGATCGACCGCACCAAGCTGGTAGTGGTCGACGACACCACCAGCGGCAACGATCAGAGTCTGTATGCATCGCCGGAAACGCTGTTCTCCGGCCTGTATCTGATGGACGACGACGGCACCTATCTCAACCAGCACAGCTGGTACAAGAAGACCGGGCGCTACCCCGCCATCCCGACCGTATGGCAGTTGAGCGATGACCTTTCAAAGTCCTTCCCCGTACAGGTCAAGCGCAGCGCGTACGCCACCCGCTGGCCCTCCATCGCCGCCAAGACCCAGGAACTGAATGCCTTGTTCCCGCAGGAATCCACCGGCGATCTCTATGTGGCACGTCAAGACAACACCTGGGTCACCTACAACCCCTACAAGACCAACAAGACTGCCAGCGGCGCGTTCAACCTGAAGTACAACAGTTGCGCCGCGCTCAACATGACCTACGGCCCCTACACGACGGGCGTGGTCAAGGAGTTCGCCGACGCGGTGTCGGTCTACCTGACCAATTTCGATTCGGAAACCGGCCCGCTCAAGACCGACACCATCACCATCAGCGGCGCCAGCGCCACGCCGACCTATACCTTCGCCGATCGCGGCGAGCACCAGGCCAGTACCATCACCGCCACGCCCAGCGGCGATGGTCTGACCTTGAACGTCGCCCACAACGGGCCGCTGGACATCACCATCCAGTGCTCCGGCTCGGCCACCGGACGCGCTAGCGCCGCGGCGGTCACACCACTGCAGGCACCGGCTGCGCCACCCGCCTATACCGGCGTGCGGCAATACGAAGCGGAGAACTTCGACTTCCTGCGCATCGGCAGCCTTGTCGCCAATGGCGTCTCCGGCGCAGTGCACAACTACCAGGGGTTGGGCTATGTCGACTTCGGCGGCAACCCCGGCGCGCGTTTGCGGACCACCATCAACGTGCCGCAGGCGGGAAGCTATACGCTGGCCACGCGCTATTCCGCACCGGGCACAAGCGTCGGTAGCGTAGACCTGTACGTCAATGGCGTGCGTGTCGGCACCCCGGCCTTCGCCCAGACCAGTTCGGCCAGCGACTGGGCCAGCAGTCCGCTGACGGCAACCTTGCGTGCCGGCAACAACATCGTCGAATACCGCGCCAGTGTAGGCACCCAGGCCAAGCTGTACCTGGATAATCTGGCCGTCTGGCAGTAGGCGATACCACAGCGGCGGTGCCGGCCATGCGGCCCGCCTGCTGCCGGCCCGGCCGCCGCAGGGTTGGCAGCGCGAAGGGCCGTCACCGCTGAAGTTACACTAGCGCCATGCAGATCGGCTCCTACTCCATCGCTCCCAAGGTGATCCTCGCCCCCATGGCGGGCGTTACCGACAAACCGTTCCGGCTGCTGTGCAAGCGGCTGGGCGCGGGCCTGGCGGTGTCGGAAATGACCATTTCCGACCCGCGCTTCTGGGGCACGCGCAAATCGCTGCACCGCATGGACCATGCCGGCGAGCCGGACCCGATCAGCGTGCAGATCGCCGGCACCGAGCCGCAGCAACTGGCCGAGGCGGCGCGCTACAACGTCGACCACGGTGCGCAGTTGATCGACATCAACATGGGCTGCCCGGCCAAGAAGGTCTGCAACGCGTGGGCCGGCTCGGCGCTGATGCGCGACGAAGACCTGGTGGCACGCATCCTGACCGCGGTGGTACAGGCAGTGAACGTGCCGGTGACGTTGAAGATCCGCACCGGTTGGGATTGCGACCACCGCAACGGCCCGACGATCGCGCGGATCGCGCAGGACTGCGGCATCGCCGCGCTCGCCGTACACGGACGCACCCGCGACCAGCATTACACCGGCAGCGCCGAGTACGCGACGATTGCGCAGATCAAGGCCGCGCTGCAGATCCCGGTGGTTGCCAATGGCGATATCGACTCGCCGCAGAAAGCCGCTCAGGTGCTGCGCGAAACCGGCGCCGATGCCGTGATGATCGGCCGCGCCGCACAAGGCCGCCCGTGGATCTTCGGCGAAGTGGCACATTTTTTGTCCACCGGCGAGGTATTGCCGCCGCCGTCGTTGGCGTTCGTGCGCGATACCTTGCTCGGCCACCTGGAAGCGCTGCACGCGTTTTATGGCCAACCGCAGGGCGTGCGCATCGCACGCAAGCATCTGGGTTGGTATGCCAAGGACCACCCGCAAAGCGCCGACTTCCGGGCGGTGGTCAATCGCGCCGAAACGCCCGAAGCCCAGTTGGCCCTGACGCGTGATTACTTCGATGCCTTGATCGCCGGCGTGCCGCCCGCACTATCGGACGCTGCCTGAGTTTTCCTGCCTTGCTGGAGCCGCACGCATGAGCGCACCGAGCGACACCCCCACCTATCTGCACGGCTTTTCCGCCACCGAACAGGCGCGTCTGCTCAAACAGGCGCGCTTGCTGGAAACCACGCTGTTCAATCAGATCGACTACAGCGGCGCGCGGCGCCTGCTGGAAGTGGGCAGCGGCGTCGGCGCGCAGACTGAAATCCTGTTGCGCCGTTTTCCCGAACTGCATGTCACCGGCGTGGATCTGAGCGAGGCGCAGCTGGGCGCGGCGCGGGCAAATCTCGAACGGCTGGCGTGGTGCCGCGCACGCTACACACTGCAGCAGGCCGATGCGAGCGATTTACCGTTCGAGGCGCGTCAGTTCGATGCGGCGTTTCTGTGCTGGGTGCTCGAACACGTGCCCTCGCCTGCGCGCGTGCTCAACGAAGTGTGGCGCGTGCTGCTGCCCGGCTCGCCGGTGTACGTGACCGAGGTGATGAATGCTTCGTTCCTGCTGCATCCGTATTCGCCCAACCTGTGGCGCTACTGGATGGCATTCAACGATTTCCAGCACGACCAGGGCGGCGACCCGTTCGTCGGTGCCAAGCTGGGCAACCTGCTGCTGGCCGGGGGCTTTCGCGACGTGCACACGCAGATCAAGACGCTGCATCTGGACAACCGCGAACCGGGCCGGCGCAAGACCATGATCGGGTTCTGGGAAGAAGTGCTGCTCTCGGCAGCCGATCAATTGCTGCAGGCCGGCGCGGTCGAGGCCGCCACCGTGGATGGCATGCACCGTGAGCTGGCGCAGGTGCACAGCGACCCGGACGCCGTGTTCTTCTATTCGTTCGTGCAGGCGCGCGCCACGGTTTATTGAGTTGCCGATGCGGGCGCGACGACCGGAGCGCCGACAGCTTCCAGGTCGCCGGTCAGCACGGTGCTGCGGGGCTCGTGCCAGATGCGGTGCCACATCTGCCCCAGCACTGCACCGATCTGGTCGCGTGCCACCGGCGCACGATATGCCGCCTGCACCTGCCGCGGCACGATCGGCTGCCACGTCCCGTTGTCGCGATGGGCCACCACGAAGTTGAAGTTGTAGTCCGGCTCCAGGCCCATGCGCAGGTCGCTGAGCATCAGGTCATCGTCGACCAGGCGCGCGCGCATGAAGCCGCGATTGAACCAGGTCAGCCGACGCACCGAATCGAACCTGGCCACTTCGCCCAACGCCTGGGTGTTGCTGGAAAACCCACGGAAGTGCATCGGGCCGGTGTCGGCCACGAGAGAGCGCTCGCCGATGACATAGCCGTTGGGCGTCATCGCCACCACGCGCCACAGCAAGGTGTTGAGCGGCATCGGCACCGAGAACCGCGGCGCATCGGCCAGGCCCATCGCTGCCAGCGCACGATCGGCCTGGCGGTCGACCAGTTGCTTGGCAATCAACGACCAGCCCAGATACGCGGTGCTGGCCACCAACCCGATCACCAGCACGTGTTGCGCAAACGGGCGCGCGCGCGCAAACCAGGCCACCACGCAGGCGAGCAACAGCCACACCGTGTATGCCGGGTCGATAATGAACACGCTCGACCACATCGTCGGATGCGGCTGCAACGGCCACCACAGCTGGGTGCCGTAGACGGTGAACGCATCCAGCAGCGGATGCGTGATCAAGGCCAGCTGGATCGCCCAGAACCAGCGCGTGGGTGCGCTGGCCACGCGTCCATTGCCGTAGCGGCGGAACAGCCACCAGATCAACCAACCCACCAGCGGCAGCACGAACAACGAATGGCTGACGCTGCGGTGCACGGTCATCAGGGTGACCGGGTCGTCGGTGAGCGGCAGCAATGCCAGCGAGTCGAGGTCGGGCAAGGTGCCCAGTGCCGCGCCGGCCAACAAGGCGGCACGCCGCTGTCCGGGCGGCGCGATGGCGGCAGCGATGGCGCCGCCGAGAACGATCTGGGTCAATGAATCCATCGGCCGATGCTAGCAGGCCGGACATGCACGGATCGGGATGTTTGAGGCGGGGTGCGGCCGGCCGGCACCGTTGCGTCACCGGGCAGTTAATCGTCACGGGCAACGCACAGGCGCGTGCGCCCGGGCGGCGGACCGACGTCGGCTTAACCCCAAACCGATCCATTCAGGCGCACAATGCAACCGACACACGGGGCGTGTATCATCCGCACCCATCTTTTCATCCGAATCAAGGGATATAAGCCTGATGTCCAGCTACCTGTTCACCTCCGAATCGGTCTCCGAAGGCCATCCGGACAAGATCGCCGACCAGATCTCCGACGCAGTGCTGGACGCCATCCTGGCCCAGGACAAGCGCGCCCGCGTGGCCTGCGAGACGATGGTCAAGACCGGCGTTGCGATCGTGGCCGGCGAAGTGACCACCAGTGCCTGGATCGATCTGGAAGCGCTGACCCGCAAGGTCATCCTGGACATCGGCTACAACAGCTCCGACGTCGGCTTCGACGGCGAGACCTGTGGCGTGCTCAACCTGATCGGCAAGCAGTCGCCGGACATCAACCAGGGCGTGGATCGCAAGAATCCCGAGCAGCAGGGTGCGGGCGACCAGGGCCTGATGTTCGGCTATGCCACCAACGAAACCGACAGCTTCATGCCGGCGGCGATCCACCTCTCGCACCGCCTGGTCGAGCAGCAGGCCAAGATCCGCAAGAAGAAGAACTCGGCGCTGTCGTGGCTGCGTCCAGACGCCAAGTCGCAGGTCACCCTGCGCTATGAAGATGGCGTGGCGACGGCGATCGATGCAGTGGTGCTGTCGACCCAGCACGACCCGGGCGTGAAGCAGAAGGACCTGATCGAAGCGGTGCGCGAGGAAATCCTCAAGCCGGTGCTGCCGGCCAAGTGGCTGCACAAGGGCACCAAGTTCCACATCAACCCGACCGGCAAGTTCGTGATCGGCGGCCCGGTGGGCGATTGCGGCCTGACCGGCCGCAAGATCATCGTCGACACCTACGGCGGCTGGGCGCGTCACGGTGGCGGTGCGTTCTCCGGCAAGGATCCGTCCAAGGTGGACCGTTCGGCTGCCTATGCCGCGCGTTATGTTGCCAAGAACGTGGTGGCCGCCGGTCTGGCCGACCGTTGCGAAGTGCAGGTCTCCTACGCCATCGGCGTGGCCGAGCCGACCTCGATTTCGGTCACCACCTTCGGCACCGGCAAGATCGCCGACGAGCAGATCGAAAAGCTGATCCGCAAGCATTTCGACCTGCGTCCGTTCGGCATCATCCAGATGCTCGACCTGATCCACCCGATGTATCAGCAGACCGCGTCTTACGGCCACTTCGGCCGCAAGCCGAAGGACTTCACCTACACCGACGGCACCGGCGCGCAGCACAGCGCGACCTCGTTCTCGTGGGAAAAGACCGACCGCGCCGACGCACTGCGTGCCGCCGCCAAGCTGAAATAATCGCCCCGCTCCTGCGAAAGCTAGGTAGACGCATAACGACTGGGCCGCTGATGCGGCCCAGTTGCGGTTTTGGGGTCGTCGGTGGGTTGCCCACGCCAGGAAGTGGCAGGTTGCGAAGGCTTCGGCTAACGGCGGTCCCGCACGCGTACGGGCGTGACGAAATAGAGTCTCTTTCCCCGCGTGAGAGAGATTGGGGTGAGGGTAAGGGGGCGAAGCCACTCACCTACCGGATAGCACGGGCTGCGCACGCACCCTCATCCGCCCCTACGGGGCACCTTCTCCCGCCTTGCGGGAGAAGGGACAACGACGCCAACCGCCGCTCAAGCCCCTCTCCCCGCGGGAGAGGGGTTGGGGTGAGGGTACGGGGCGAAGCCACTCACCTGCCGGATAGCACGTGGCTGCGCACGCACCCTCATCCGCCCCTACGGGGCACCTTCTCCCGCCTTGCGGGAGAAGGGACAACGACGCCGCCGCCGCTCAAGCCCCTCTCCCCGCGGGAGAGGGGTTGGGGTGAGGGTACGGGGCGAAGCCACATGCCATGTGGACCACCGCAGAACAGCGGTCGCGAACCTGTTGCTACCGATCGAGCTGTAACTGCTGTTCGAGCGCCATCGCAAAATCCGCCAATGGGCAGGCCATGCGTTGCTCCGGAGCGCACAAGCCCAGCGACAGTTCCTGCTGCAGCGGCGGATGGGCCAGATCCAGCGGTACCAGCGTGCGCAGTTGATCCAGCGATTGCGCCAGGTAACGGGCGCGCACGAGCTGGCGGCCGTCGCTCTCGCGCCAAAGGCCGAGCAGCAACGCGCCGCCCGGCGGTGGATCGTCGGCGCCGTAGCCGGGCAGATGAAAGTGCACGCCCAGCAAACTGCTCAACGCGGCGATATGCGTGTCACTGCCGACGAACACCGAGACCTTCGGCGCCTGCGCGTCACCGAAGCGTTGCAAGACCTCGCGCGCCAGCGGTGCGCCAGAACGCGAGGCCATGTAGTGCGGCCGTGCGTAAATATCGAACAGCAATGCATGCAGGCGTGAGACCTGGGCCAGGCGCTCGGGCGTCGCACGGCCCCAACCGACCTGCGACAGCGGCAGGCCTTCTGCGTATTGCAGCAGCAACACCTCGCCGGTGCCGGAGGTCAGGTCAATTGGCCCACCCAACTTGAGCCCGCGCCCGTTGGCCGACGGCGCCAGCGTCGAAGGCATCTGCGCGAACTCGCACGGCGTCCGCGTGCAGCCCAGAATCTGCTGCAATGCCTGCAGCTCGGCAGCATGGCCTTGCAGCAAGGCGGCAGGGCCTCCGGTCTGTTGCTGGATCGATGCGACCGCTGCCGCCGCATCGAACGGCACCGTGCCGGCCTCGATCGGTCGAAACAGCGGATCGTTGCTGCCAGCCTCCCGATGCCCGGCAAGAATGCCGCAGCCGGGTGCAAGCGCGTCGGCCAGCAGTGCGCCGCTATCGATGGTGCGTTGATCGGTATTGGCCCACACCGACACACTGCCGGTTACCGGGCAACGGTTGCTCGGCAACAACGCCTGCTGCACCAGCCACTGACGCAGGTACTCGCCACTCAAGCGCACGCCTTGGCGACCATGCGGAGTGAGCAGGCTGGCGGGCGTGGACCATTGCGGCCAGGGTTGGTCGGCATAGTGCGCGGCGGCGGCCTCGCCTTGCAGCGGTGCGCGCACGCCATGCCGGAACACCACCACCACGCGCTCCAGTTGCGCGGCCTGCGTCGATGGCGGCGCTCCGGTGCCCACCTGTTTGCCGGCGGTGCCTGTCGCTTGATCGCCACCGTGCGCTGTGGAGCCGCGCGCGGTGGACACGCTCGGGATCGACGTGGTGCAGCCGCCCAACGCCAGCGCAGCCGTCAGTACCAGGCACAGCACGCTGCCGGTTGCCACTGGCGTGCTACGGGGCGTGCCAGACCTCGGTGCAATGCCGACGCACTGCCTGCGCC
>NZ_JAJIUJ010000007.1 GCF_020880415.1 Xanthomonas euvesicatoria pv. euvesicatoria
AATGATGCGCAGTGCCCGCAGGCGGGTAAACAGTTCGAAGAACGAGGCGCGGCTGTCGTAGAAGTCGAGGAAACCCAGTTCGCGGCTCTTGGTCATGTCGTTGACGCACTCGATCTCGCGGCCTAGGTCGGCATCGGTATGCCACCACGATGCAAGCCGATTGACGTCGGACTCTACCAGCTGGTGTTGCGCGGCCACCTCAGCCCATAGGGCAGGTGCGGTCTGGCTCATGCGTGGTTCCAGCGGTTCAGGCACAGCGGGGCAGGGCGCAGCATCGAGTTGGAAGAACTTCGCAATCTCGCCCCACATCCAGCGCCAGCGGAACACATCGCCATTGACGGTGTTGAAGGCCTGATTGCGCGCTGCGGGGCTAAGTCCGGCCCAGGCCAGTTGGCGGCCGAGCAGCCCGGCATCGGTGAGGTCGGTGAGGCTGTTCCACTGCGCTTGCGACCCTGGGAACACGAACGGTTGCCCGGTGTGCTTGCACAGCGATGCATACACCGCCAGCGTCACGCCCATGTTCATGGCGTTGCTGCCGTTGGCCATGCCGATCATGGTGTGCGAGCGATGTACGCTCCAGCCGAAACCGTGCTGCTGCGCATGCGCAAACAGCAGGTCTTCCAGCGTGTAGTAGAAGTTTTCGCCCGGCTGGCGCGGCTCGCTTTCGCGAAACGGCGTCTCGGCCTTGCCGCTGCCGTAATTCTCGAAGGCGCCCAGGTAGTGCTTGGTGCCGGTGACCAGCGCCATGTGCTGCAGCGGCGCATCGCTGAGTGCATCGCACAGGTGCCGCATCATCGCGCCGTTGGCCTGGACGTTCTCGCGTTCGGTATCGCGGCGGGTCCAGGTGCAGAAGAACACGTGGGTAATCGGTAGGCCACGTAACGCGCTGTTGGTGCTGTCGGCGTCCAGTAGATCTGCCGCGACCGGAATGACACCGTCGTGGGGCAGTGGCCGGCGTGCAAGGCCGTACACGGTCCAGCCGTCGGCGAGCAGCACGTTGGCAAGGTTGTAACCGGAGATGCCGGTCACACCGACGATCAATGCAATGCCTTTACGCATGGGGGAGACTCCTGGAAAACGGATTTCACCTTAGCGGCGACACCATGAAATCGGGGCGAATGCTGGGCCAGAGCGCGTGCTGCGCCGTTGATCGCTCCATTTGCTGCGGCATGCATCGTCAGGTGTGCACTGTCCTACGCACTGCATCCAGTGGTTGCGGGCTGCAGTACTTCTTCCGTATTCGCGATCGGCGAGCGCCGCGCAGTGTTCTTCCTACCCAGGCTTGGGCAGATCTCCGCTGTGCGTGGAAGGTGCCGCGATCTAAGGTGAAGACGTTGATCGATAGGGTGCGGAATGGCGACCGACAGCATGGAGGTGTCAGCGCAGGCAGCGCCGCCGCAGATGGGATCGGCGGTGGCCATTGCGGCCGCGTTATTGCTGGGCGTGGTGGCCTGCGCCTGGTCGCCCACACTGCTTGCGCGCATGGTTTACGTCGGCTGCGTGTGTGTTGCATTGCTGGGCAGCGGCGCGACGGTGTGGCTGCGCCCGCGCCGGAGTGCGCTATTGCTGGCAGGGGCGGCGGCACTCTTTGGATTCGGGACGATGGGGTGGCAGGTGACCGATGCCCTGCAGTCGCAACTGCTTCCCCGGAATGAAACACGCGATGTCACCGTGCGCGGACAGATTGTCGGCCTGCCGACCGCCGAGCAACGCCGTACCCGCTTTCAGCTGCGCGTGGACCAAGCGCCGGCGCAGCCCGCGGCACTGCGCGGGAAGCTCCTGCAACTGGCCTGGTACGACGACTTTGGCGCCGAGCGCATCGGCCCGCGCGCAGCGCTACATGCAGGTGCGCGTTGGCAGCTGCGGCTCAAGCTGCGTGCGCCACGCGGCTTGCGCAATCCCGGAGGCTTCGATGCCGAGCGCCAGGCAGTGGCGCAGCGCATCGCTGCGACGGGCTATGTGCGCATGCCTGCAACCGCACGCCAGATCGCGCCGCCGCAAGGCGTGGATGCGTGGCGCGAATGGATGTCGCAACGCATCGCCGAGCGTGTCGGCGGCCCTTCTGCGCCGTACCTGCGGGCGCTCGCGCTCGGAGATACCCGCGGGCTGGACGATATGGCATGGGCAACGTTGCGCGCGACCGGGCTCAGCCATCTGATCGCCATCTCCGGATTTCATGTCGGGCTGGTCGGGGCATTCTTCGCGCTGCTGGTCGCTGGCATATGGCGCTGGCAGCCGCGACTGGGCACCTTCATGCCGCGTCTGCATGCGGCATCGATTGCCGCGCTACTCGGCGCCGCCGCCTACGCGCTATTGGCTGGCATGGCGCTGCCGACGGTACGCACCGTGTTGATGATTGCGGTGGTGGCCCTCGCCAGGGTACTGCGGCGACGCGCCTCGACCGCGCACGTCCTCTCGCTCGCCTTGTTGGCGGTGTTGCTGTGGGATCCGCTCAGCGTGCTGGTGGCTGGCTTCTGGCTCAGCTTCGCCGGCGTGGCATGGCTGGTCTGGTGCCTGCCGTCTGACGATCGCGCCATCGTGCGCGGCTTTTTGTCTGCGCAGACCGTGGCCACCGTTGGCCTGCTGCCGTTGACGGTCAGCCTGTTCGGGCAGGCGTCGCTGGTCGGGCCATTCGCAAATTTGGTCGCCATTCCCTGGTGGACTTTCGTGGTGGTGCCGCTGTGCCTGTTGGGGACCGCGCTCGAAGCGATCTATCCAGGGACCGGCGTATGGGCATGGCAGCTTGCGGGCTGGTGCTTTGAGCTGACCTGGCCGGGGTTCGTCTGGCTCGGGCACACCGCGGTGGCGTTGTGGTGGGTGCCCGAGTCCGATGGGGTTGCCCTGATCGCCGCCTTGCTCGGTGCGTTCTGGCTGTTGCTGCCGCGCGCAACGCCGGGTAAATCGTTGGCGGCGCTGCTGTGGTTGCCGCTGCTCTGGCCGGATCGCGAGCTACCTACCGCCGCAGGCGAGGCGGAAGTGCACGTGCTGGATGTGGGCCAGGGCTTGGCGGTGCTGGTGCGCACGCAACGCCATGCGCTGTTGTTCGATACCGGTCCGGCGGTGCGCGACGGGTTCGATGCCGGCGAGCGCGTCGTGCTGCCGGCGTTGCGCGCGCTTGGCGTACGCCGGCTGGATGCCATCGTGCTCAGCCACGCCGACGCCGATCATGCCGGTGGCTATGCCGCGGTGCGCACGGGGCTGCCGGTGGCACGCACGGCTGCGCCACCGGGTGCGCCGTTGGACGTCACCGCACGTTGCCGCGCCGGGCAGCAGTGGGAGTGGGACGGTGTGCGCTTCCGCTTCCTGCATCCCGGCGTTGGGTTTCCTTATCTACGCAATCAATCCAGCTGCGTGCTGCGGGTCGAGACCGCGTATGCGAGCGCACTGTTGCCGGGCGATATTGGCGAAATCGTCGAGCGCCGCCTGCTGCGCGGGCGCGCCGCGGATCTGCGTGCGGACCTGGTGATCGTGCCGCACCACGGCAGCGCCGACGGCTCGCAAGCCGGCTTCATCGCCGCGACCGGCGCACGCCTGGCGCTGGTGTCGTCCGGTCATGGCAACAGATTCGGGCATCCGCGCGCCGAGGTCGTGCAACGCTGGAAGTCGGGCGGAGCAGAAGTGCTGGACACTGCCCAGGCGGGAGCGATACGGGTTTGGCTCGGTGCCGCGGGCCTGCAACTGCGCGAGCGGCGGCACTGGCAGCCGCGGCTATGGGATGCTGCGGAACGGCGGCGGTCGGCTGCTATTCTATCGGTCAGCGAACAGGCGGCCGTGTTGCCGGAGGAATCGAATCGTGTTGGAGCTGGTCAAGGCAGGCGGTTGGCCGATGGTGCCGTTGCTGTTGCTGGGCGTGATCGCCCTGGCGATCGTGCTGGAGCGTCTGTGGAGCCTGCGCCGCAATGAGGTGACGCCGCCGGGCCTGGGCGAAGAGGTCCGTCAGTGGGCCGCGCGCGGCAATCTGGATCCCACCCACATCGAATCGCTGCGCCGCAATTCGCCGTTGGGCGCCTTGCTGGCCGCTGCACTGGATGTGCGCGGCCGCCCGCGCGACATGATTCGCGAACGTATCGAAGACACCGGCCGGCATGTGGTGCATCGCATGGAGCGCTACCTGAATGCGTTGGGCACGATCGCTTCGGCCGGGCCGTTGTTGGGTCTGCTTGGTACCGTGGTCGGCATGATCCAGATGTTCCTGGGCATCCTCGATCACGGCGTCGGCGATGTGAATCAGCTCGCTGGCGGCATCGGCAAGGCCCTGGTGTGCACTGCCACCGGCATGATCATCGCTGTTCCGGCATTGATGGCACATCGCTTTTTCAAGGGGCGCATCGCCGGTTACATCATCGAGATGGAGCAGGAAGCCACCTTGTTGCTGGACACCATCGATGGCCGAGTCGTGCCGGCAGCCGTCGCGCCGGCCGCAGCGGGCGCCAAGCCCGTCACGGCGAAGGGTTGACGGATGCGCATCGGCAGCGACCGAAGCCAGGACGAGCCGCATATCGACCTGGTGCCATTGATTGACGTCATCCTCGTCCTCATCATCTTTTTCGTGGTGACCACGACCTTCGACGCACGCTCCACGCTGCAGCTGCAGTTGCCGACCGCTAGCGACCAGCACACCAGTGCGCCGCCGCGTTCGTTGAGCGTGCTGGTCAACGCCGATGGGCGTTATTTCATCAACGATCAGGAAGTACTGCGCTCGGATGTGGATTCGCTCAAGCAGACCATCGCCCAGATCGCCGGCGATGACCGCGAACAGACCGTGCTGATGCGCGCCGATGCGCGGACCCCGTATCAGGCCGTGGTGACCGCGCAGGATGCGCTGGGCCAGCTCGGCTTCCGGCGCATTGCCATCGCCACCGCGCCTCCGGCCAGCGCCACCGGTACGACCGGCAAGACAAGCACCAACGGAACCCGCCAGTGACCATCTCCACCGACCGCCCGGCGCCAGTGTCTTCCTGGCGCACGTACCGTCGCCTGCTGGCGTTTGCCAAGCCATATCGCTTGTTGCTGGTGGCCGCGTTGATCGCCGCGTTGATCGAAGCGGCCGGCACCACCGGGTTTCTGGCGTTGATGAAGCCGATCACCGACGAGACCTTCATCTACAAGAACGCCGAGGTCAGTCGCTGGCTGCCGGTGCAGATCATCCTGCTGTTCGTGGTGCGCGGCGTCGCCGGTTACATCACCGACATGGCCATGGGCAAGTCCGCACGCAGCATCGCGCGCGACCTGCGTATCAAGGTGATGGCCAAGTATCTGCGCCTGCCGGGGTCACGCTTCGATTCGGAGCCGGTGCCCTCGATGCTGATACGGCTGGGCTCGGATTCGGACCAGGTTGCGCAGGCCGCAGTAGATGCGGTCAAGGTCATGATCCAGCAATCGCTGCAGGTGATCGGTGCGCTGGCACTGATGCTGTGGCATAGCTGGCAGGTGACGTTGACCATCCTGGTGCTCGCCCCGGTGCTGGCCTGGGTGATGGACAAGGTGGCGCGGCGCTACCGCCGTATCAGCCACAGCATCCAGGAAAGCGGTGCGCAGCTGCTGCAGGCTGCCGACCAGACCTTGTCCAGCCATCAGGAGGTCAAGATCTACGGGGCCCAGCAGACCGAAATGGAGCGCTATGGCGCGCTGGCCAATCGCAACCTGCGCCTGGCGATGAAGGTCGAATCCACCCGCGGCATTTCCACTGCCACCGTGCAGATGATCGGCGCGATCGGCCTGTCGGCCCTGCTGTTCGTGGCCGGTGCGCAGGCCTTGGCCGGGCGCCTGACGGCCGGCGATTTCGTCGTGCTGATGACTTCGATGCTGACCATCATTCCGGGCCTCAAGCAGCTCACCAATGTGCAGAACATGGTGCAGCGCGGCCTGGCATCGGCCGAGCGCTTGTTTTCAGTGCTCGACAGCCCGGACGAGCCGGATCAAGGTACCGTGCCGCTGACGCGTGCCAAGGGCTTGATCGAATTTCGCGATGTCACGGCGCGCTACCCCGGCCAGGTCAATCCGGCGCTGGCCGATGTCAGTTTCGTTGCGCAACCGGGCACCGTCACTGCCATCGTCGGGCGTTCGGGAAGCGGCAAGTCCAGTCTGATCAAGTTGATCCCGCGTTTTTACGAAGCCGAGGCCGGGCAGATCTTGCTCGACGGTCATCCGGTGCAGGCGTATGCGCTGGCGGATCTGCGCAGGCAGATTGCGCTGGTGGGCCAGCAGGTGATGTTGTTCGACGGCAGCATCGCCGACAACGTGGCGTTCGGTGAAATGCGCAACGCCGATGCCGGCCAGTTGGAGCGGGCGATTCTGGGCGCAAACGCAATGGAATTTGTCGCGCAACTGCCCGAGGGGCTGCAGTCGCATGTCGGCACCAAGGGCGGGCGCCTGTCCGGTGGCCAGCGCCAGCGTCTGGCGATCGCACGCGCCATGCTCAAGGACGCGCCGGTCCTGATCCTGGACGAGGCCACCGCAGCGCTGGACAACGAATCCGAGCGCTTGGTACAGGACGCCCTGCACAAGCTGATGCCGGACCGCACCACGCTGGTCATCGCGCATCGCCTGTCCACCATCGAGCATGCCGATCAGGTGCTGGTAATGGACCAGGGGCGGATCGTCGAGCGCGGTACGCATCACCAATTGCTGGCGCAGGGCGGCTTGTATTCGCATCTGCACGGCATGCAATTCCGCGAACGCCAGGCATGAGCAAGCGCGGCACCCGCACCCCGGGTTACTGGTACGACAACACGCCGATCCCCTTGCCGGCGCGCATCCTGGCGCCGGTCTACGGCGCTGCCATCGCATTGCGGCGGGCGCTGTATCGCCGCGGTTGGCGCAGGCGCCACCGGGTACCGGTGCCGGTGATCGTGGTTGGCAATGTCACTGCCGGCGGCACCGGCAAGACGCCGCTGACGATCGCCTTGGTCGTAAAGCTGCAGGAAGCCGGCTGGACGCCTGGTGTCGCCAGCCGTGGCTACGGCCGCGATGACGCAGGTACCGCGCGGTGGGTCGAAGCGGACACGCCGGTGGCGCTCGGCGGCGATGAGCCGGTGTTGATCGCCTGGAAAACCGGTGCACGCGTGCGTGTCGACAGCGACCGGCTCGCTGCTGCACGGGCGCTGGTCGAAGCGGGCTGCGACATCGTGATCTGCGACGACGGGCTGCAGCATTACCGTCTGGCGCGCGATGTCGAGATCGAAGTGGTCGATGGCCAGCGGCGCTACGGCAACGGACGCCTGTTGCCCGCTGGGCCGCTGCGCGAACCGGCCGCGCGGGCACGCGATTGCGATTTCCGCGTGGTCAATCTTGGCCAGGCCAGTGCGACTGCCGCACCGCAGGTGCCCGATGATGCCGGTTTCGGCGAGTGGCAGATGCGTTTGAGCATCGACAGCGTGCAGCCGATGGATGGCAAGCGTGCGCAGCCCTTGAGCATGCTTGCCGGGCAGCGCGTGCATGCGGTAGCGGGCATCGCGCATCCGGAACGTTTCTTCGCCATGCTGCGCGCGCGCGGCATTGGCGTGGTGCCGCACGCGTTTCCGGATCATCACGTCTACCGCGCCGCGGATTTCAGCTTCGGAAGCCGCCTGCCGGTGCTGATGACCGAAAAGGACGCGGTGAAATGCCGTCCGTTCGCCGACGAGTGGTTGTACAGCGTGCCACTGAAGGCGGAGCTGCCGGCCGCGTTCTGGGTGAGTCTGCTGGACCGCCTGAACAAATTGGCCAGCCGGCAGGGCGTGTGAGTGCATCACGGGCCATGGTGAGCATGCAGCTGGACGTTGCTGGCCAACCATCGCGAGCCAGGCGTCGAGGACGCGCTTGCTGCTGTGATGTGGCATCCAGGCTGCATGAAGTTTCGCAACACTCGGGCAGAGGTCTGCCCTGAAATATCGGTGCGCATGGCTGCGAGCAGGGCATGCAGCGCGTTTTTGAGTGCTGATGCCGTGCAGCGCAGCTCCCACTGAATATAGCCACTTCGCTCAATCACACATCGGCATCAAGCGATTCGGTTTTCTCGTTTCCCCACTGCATCCAGAGCGCGCACGTATGACACCCACCACGCCTGCCGATTTCGTCGTCGCCATTCCCGCCCGTTACGCCTCTACGCGGCTGCCGGGTAAACCGCTGCAACGGATCGGCGATCGCCCGATGATCCAGCATGTGACCGAGCGTGCGTTGCTGGCGGGTGCGCGCGAGGTATGGGTGGCCACCGACGACGCGCGCATCGCTGCGGCGATCGAACATCTGCCAGGAGTGCATGTGGCAATGACCGGCGCCGCGCATCTGTCCGGCACCGATCGCCTTGCCGAATGCGCACGCATTGCCGGATGGGACGACCAGACCTGCGTGGTCAATCTGCAGGGCGACGAACCGTTCGCGCCGGCTGCAGGCATCCGCGCCGTTGCCGATCTGCTGCAGCACTCCGGTGCCCAAATGGCCACGCTGGCCGCGCCGGTGGACAACGCGCACGACCTGTTCGATCCCAACGTGGTGAAGCTGGTGCGCACAGCCGGCGGCGATGCGCTGTATTTCAGCCGCGCGCCGATTCCCTGGCACCGCGACAGCTTCGCCAGCCAGCGCGATAGCGTGCCTGCAGAAGGTCAGTGGCTGCGCCACATCGGCATCTACGCCTATCGCGCAGGCTTCCTGCAACGCTTCGCGGCCATGCCGCCTGGCATGCTGGAGCGCATCGAATCGCTGGAACAACTGCGCGTGATGGAAGCCGGTTATCGCATCGCCGTGGCGGTGACGCCTGAGCCGTTTCCGCCGGGCATCGATACCCCGGACGATCTCGTCCGCGCACAGGTGCGGGTGGCATCGCCATGAAGGTGCTGGTCGTCTGCCTGGGCAATATCTGCCGCTCACCGATGGGCGAGGGTGCGTTGCGTGCGCGGCTGGATGAAGCCCGTTTGTCGCGGCGCATCCAGGTCGATTCGGCCGGTACCGGCGACTGGCATGCCGGCGAGGCGCCGGACCCGCGCGCCATCCGCTGCGCGCGCGGTCACGGCGTGGATATTTCCGGCCTCCGCGCGCGCCAGGTGAAGCACTCGGATTTCGAGCATTTCGATTGGCTGTTGTGCGCAGACGCCAGCAATCTGCGCGATCTGCAGCGGCTCGCCCCGGCGGCGCAGCGCGACAAGCTCGCCTTGTGGCTGCCCTGGGCCGGCATCGACGCGCGCGATGAAATCCCCGACCCGTATACCGGCAGCATGCATGACTTCGAGCAGGTATGGCAGCTGGTCGACACTGCCGCGCGCCTCACCGTGGCCAGACTCACCCGCGGCTAATCGCGCTTGGGCATAATCACCGCATGAACGCCCAGCTCACCCAGGAACTGCCGGAATTTCCCACCTGGCTCAATGCCAGGCCCTCCACCTTGCAGGAGCATCGCGGCCGTGCGCTGGTGCTGGCGTTCGTCAACGCCAGTTCGGTGTGGTGCGCCGAACGCCTGGCCGAGCTTGCCCACTGGCAGGCGCGCAGCCCTGGCCGGCTCCAGGTGATCGTGGTGCAGGTGCCGCGTTTCGACAGCGAGCGCCTGCCGCAACGCTCGCTTAAACAACTGCGCGGACACGGCGTGAGTGCGCCGATCCTGCTCGACAAGGACTGGGAAACCTGGCGACGCTTCGGTATCGAATCCTGGCCCACGCTGGTGCTGCTGGATGCCTACGGCCGCGAGCGGCAGCGCCTGGTGGGCGTCACTGGCGACCTGGACAAGGCGCTGACTGCCCTGTGCGAGGGCCAGCAGCCGCCATCGGACGCCGACCTGCACGGCGTGGCCGAGCGCGAGCCCGAGCCGCACCTGGCGTTGCGTTTTCCTACCGGCCTGGCCGCGACCGAAGACCGGTTGTATGTCGCCGATACCGGCCATCACCGCGTGCTCGAGTGCACGCACAGCGGACGCGTACTGCGCCAATTCGGGCATGGCAATGCGGATTTCATCGACGGCGGTGTCGGCGAAGCGGCATTCCGGCGCCCGCAAGGTTTGGCGTTGGAACGCGATCAGCTGTATGTCGCCGATACCGGCAACCATGCGCTACGTCGTATCAACCTGCGCAGCGGGCAGGTTGATACTTTGTGCGGCACCGGTCGTTCCGGCGAGCCGGTCGAAGGCCCGCTGGCGTCGCCCGGTGCCTCTGCGCTCAACTACCCGCAAGGTTTGGCCATCGCCGACAACCAGGTGTTGATCGCCATGGCCGGCGATAACCGGATCTGGAGTTATCACCTGGGCCGAGCCGCGCTGACCGCGCGCGCAGGCACCGGTGCCCTTGAAATTCGCGACGGCAGCGGCCATCTCGCTGCTTTCGCACAGCCGGCCGGCTTGGCGTCCGTGCAGCAGGTAGCCTATGTCTGCGACGGGCTGGGCTCGTCGATCCGCACCATGCAACTGCGCGGCGATCTGGTGCAGACCTTGGTCGGCGGGCAGGGCACCTGGCAGTTTGGAGATCAGGACGGTCCACGTAGCACGGCACGCCTGCAGTTCCCACAGGCCATTGCACTGGCGGCCGATTCGCCGTTGCTGTGGATCGCCGACACCGGCAATGGCCGCCTGCGCTGCCTGCGCCTGGGCGGCGGTGAATTGACCACGGTCGCGCTGCCGCGTCGTCTGCATGGCCCGGCCGGTCTGGCGGTCACCGCCGGTGCGGTCTGGATCGCAGAAACCGATGCACATGCCATCTTGCGATACGACCTTGCAAGCGGCGCACTGAGTGATGTTTCGATAGACGAATGAGCGTCAGGCCCCACAACGATTTCGATGGAAAAGCGTTTGCTGCGCAACTGAGCACCGCGCCTGGCGTCTATCGCATGTATGCGGGCGACGATACCTTGCTGTACGTCGGCAAGGCCGGCGCGTTGCGCAAGCGTGTGGGCAGCTATTTCAACGGGACACCGAAGAACGCCCGGTTGACCTCGATGCTGTCGCAGGTCGCGCGCATGGACGTCACCGTCACCCGCAGCGAAGCCGAAGCGCTACTGCTGGAAAACCAGCTGATCAAATCGCTGTCGCCGCGCTACAACGTCTCGTTGCGCGACGACAAAAGCTACCCATACGTGTTGCTGACCCGCGAACAATGGCCCCGGATTGCCTTGCACCGCGGTCCGCGTGCGGTGCAAGGGCGTTATTTCGGCCCTTACACGGGCGTCACCGGTGTACGCGAGACGCTCAGCTTGATGCACAAGCTCTTCAAGCTGCGCAGTTGCGAGGACAGCGTATTCCGCAACCGTTCGCGGCCATGCCTGCAATACCAGATCGGGCGTTGCAGCGGTCCGTGCGTGGACTTGGTGGCGGCTCCGGATTACGCCGAATCGGTACGCCGCGCCACCATGTTTCTCGAAGGCAAGAGCGATCAGCTCGGCGAAGAGATCATGCACTCGATGCAGCAGGCCAGCGAGGCGCTGGAATTCGAGCGTGCTGCGCGTTTGCGCGATTTGCTCTCGTCGCTGCGCAGCATGCAGAACCGTCAATACGTCGACGGGCGTGCAGCGGATCTGGACGTGCTGGCCTGCGCCACGCAATCCAGCCAGGCTTGCGTCTTGTTGCTGAGTTTTCGCGACGGCCGCAATCTCGGCACGCGCTCGTTCTTTCCCAAGACCAACGGGGAAGACAGTGCCGACGAAATTCTTGGTGCGTTCGTATCGCAGTACTACGCCGAGCACTCTCCGCCGCGCGAAATCCTGCTCGACCGCGAGATCCCGGAAGCCGAGCTGATCGAAGCGGCGCTCAGTACGGCGGCCGAGCACAAGGTGGCGCTGAAGTGGAACGTGCGCGGCGAGCGTGCCGGCTATCTGCTGCTGGCCACGCGCAATGCGCAGCTGACCCTTGTCACCGAGCTCACCAGCCAGAGCGCGCAGCACGCACGCAGCGAAGCCTTGCGCGAGATGCTTGGACTTGCCGAGCCGGTCAAGCGCGTGGAGTGTTTCGACATCAGTCACACCATGGGCGAGGCGACCGTCGCCTCGTGCGTGGTATTCGACGCCAGTGGCCCGGTGCGTGGCCAGTACCGGCGCTTCAATATTTCCGGCATCACGCCGGGCGACGACTACGCAGCCATGCGGCAGGCGATCGAGCGCCGCTTCCGTCGCGCCGTGGAAGAGAACGGCGTGCTCCCCGACGTACTGTTGATCGACGGTGGCGCAGGCCAGCTGGCACAGGCGCAGGCCGCGCTGGCCGATCTCGGGGTCGAGAACGTGTTGCTGGTCGGCGTGGCCAAGGGCGAAGAGCGCCGGGCCGGGCATGAAGCGTTGATCATGGCCGACGGCCGCGAGCTGCGGCCGGGCGCGGCGTCGCCTGCGCTGCAATTCATCCAGCAGGTGCGTGACGAAGCGCACCGCTTTGCGATCACCGGCCACCGCGGTCGCCGCCATAAGGCGCGCATGACCAGCAAGCTCGAGGATATCCCCGGCATCGGCCCTCGGCGCCGCGCGAGTCTGCTCAAGCACTTCGGCGGGCTGGTCGGGCTCAAGGCCGCCGGCGAGGCCGAGATTGCACGAGTGGAGGGGGTCAATGCCGCACTTGCCGCGCGAATCTACGCTAACCTGCACGGGCTGGCGCTTCCCGATGCGGCAGGCGAGGCAAGTCCGCAATGAAGTTGACCATCCCCACGTGGCTGACACTGCTCAGGATCGTGATGATCCCGGTGTTGGTCGTGGTGTTCTACCTGCCGTACACGTGGACGAATTTCGCGTCCGCCGGCGTGTTTGCGCTGGCCGCCATCACCGACTGGCTGGATGGCTGGGTCGCGCGGCGTTATCACCAATATTCCGCGTTCGGCGCATTTCTGGACCCGGTCGCCGACAAGTTGATGGTCGCCGTGGCGCTGTTCCTGATCGTGCAGGGCCATCCCACGCCGTGGATGGCGTTCTGGGCTGCAGTCATCGTCGGACGCGAGATTGCCGTCTCCGCACTCCGCGAATGGATGGCCGAGATCGGCCAGCGCGCCAAGGTACGCGTGGCGGCCATCGGCAAGATCAAGACCACCGCACAAATGGTGGCCTTGCTGTGCCTGTTGTATTCGGTCACGCCCGGGCAAATGCCCACGCATGAAATCTGGCTGGGCAACCTGATATTTCGTGCAGGCTACTGGACACTCGCCATTGCGGCCTTGCTGACGCTGTGGTCGGGGTTTCAGTATCTGCAGGCTGCATGGCCAAGCCTGCGCGCCGACGAAAAAGCAGCGATCAGCAACAAGCCGAAAAAAATCGAAAGCAACAGTTGACAGCTATCCTGTTCGCTGTAGAATTTCGCCTCCCAAGCGGGAATAGCTCAGTTGGTAGAGCGCAACCTTGCCAAGGTTGAGGTCGCGAGTTCGAGTCTCGTTTCCCGCTCCAAATATTGATCTACAGACTTCCACTGGCATCTGTAGGTCGTTGAAAAGAGGAGCTTCGGCTCCTTTTTTTATTACAGCAAACGCCACGGACATCCACCAACAGCCAGCGTTTTTGAGGCCAAAATTGAGGCCAAAGAATGTGGGTGGTGCCGGTTCCGGGTTGTTGCTGGGGTTGGATCGGGATAACCAGCAGCATCGAGCCTAAGTCTCATGACCTAGGAGTTTGATGATGGCACTCTCTGATCTGACCGTGCGGCAAGCCAAAGCCGCCGAGAAAACCTACAGCATCCCTGACACCGACGGCCTCGGCTTGGTGGTCGCTCCAACCGGCGGCAAATCGTGGCATCTGCGCTACTACTGGCTCGGCAAGCAAAAGCGCATCTCTTTGGGCAACTACCCCGAGGTCGGACTGCGCGAAGCACGCACCTTGCGTGATGAAGCCCGAGCGCTCATGGCGAAGGGCATCAATCCCCATACAGACCGCAAACAGAAGCGACGCGCTATCAAGCTGGCCTCGGACTACACGTTCAAGGCCGTCTTCGATGCCTGGGTCGAGCATCGCGCGAAGGAACTCAAGGAAGGCAGAAACAGCACGCTGTCGCAGATCCAGAGAATCTTCGGAAAGGATGTGCTGCCCAGCCTTGAGAGGATGTCGATCTACGACATTCGCCGACCTCAACTCTTGGGCGTCCTGGCGCGGATCGAGCGGCGCAAGGCTTTCACCACTGCCGAGAAGGTCCGCACCTGGCTGAGCCAGTTGTTTCGCTACGCCCTGGTCATTGTCGAGGGCATGGAGGCTAATCCGGCCACCGACCTCGACGTGGTGGCCGAGCCCAAGCCCCCGGTGAGCCACAACCCCTACCTGCGTCTGCCTGAACTGCCCGACTTCCTCCAGAAGCTAAGGCTCTACAACCCGCGTGGCTGGCAAACGCAGCTCGGCATTCGACTGCTTTTCCTGACCGGGGTGCGTACCGGCGAACTGCGACTGGCTACACCGGAGCAGTTCGACCTCGACCGCGGTCTGTGGATTATTCCGCCGCAGATCGTCAAGCAGCTTCAGGACGAGATGCGCAAGGCCGGCAAGCGCCCGCATGACATACCGCCTTACATCGTGCCTCTGTCTGTCCAGGCGATCGAGATAGTGCGCTACCTCCTGGGCGTAATGCGGCCTGCCCAGAAGCATCTGCTGGCGCACCGCAGCGAACTCAAGAAGCGCATCAGTGAGAACACCCTCAACGCTGCCTTGAAACGAGTGGGCTACGACGCCCAACTGACCGGCCATGGCATTCGGGGAACGATTTCTACGGCGCTCAACGAGATCGGCTATCCCAAGATTTGGGTGGACGCGCAGCTTTCGCACTCCGATCCGAACAAGGTGAGTTCGGCCTACAACCACGCCAAGTATGTCGAGCCGCGCCGCCGGATGATGCAGGATTGGGCCGACCGTCTTGACCTGCTCGAACAGGGCCAAGTGGAAGCTGCCAGTGCACATCTAACCATCCATATCGAAGG
>NZ_JAJIUJ010000076.1 GCF_020880415.1 Xanthomonas euvesicatoria pv. euvesicatoria
GCGAAACTTCCACGATGACAATCGTTCTCATCGCGTTCGCCCTGTATCTGCTTGCCACGGCACTGCTCACCCGGGCGGTGTTGCGCGATGGCAACCAATCGCCTGCGCACTGGCTGGCGCCCGCATTGGCTGCAGTGGCCTTGCACGCCGGTTACCACGTGCTGGTGGCCGTGCGCACCGCCGGCGGGCCGGACATGCACTTCTTCGCGGCCTTGTCGTTGTGCGGGCTGGGTATGGCTGCGCTGACGGCGGTGTTCGGCGGCCGCGGGCGGATGGCGGCGGTGGGTGTGGTGGTGTTCCCGCTGTCGGCGATCCTGTTGGCCAGCTACCACGCCTACGGCCATGAGCCCAGTTCGGATCTGGGCTGGCGACTCGAATTGCACGCGTGGCTGGCCTTGCTGGCCTACGCCACGCTGGGCATCGCGGCGCTGCTGGCAATCATGCTGTGGCTGCAGGAACGCGCGTTGCGGCGGCGCGATTTCCATAGCTGGCTACGCGCACTGCCACCGCTGACCGAGCTGGAAACGCTGCTGTTCCGCACGATCACGGTGGGCTTTGTGCTGTTGAGCCTGACCCTGCTGACCGGCCTGTTGTTCGTGCAGGACTTCCTGGCGCAGCGGCTGTTGCAAAAGACCGTGCTGAGCATCCTGTCGTGGATCGTGTTCGGTGCGCTGCTGATCGGCCGCTGGCGCAATGGCTGGCGCGGCACCAAGGCGGTGCACTGGACGCTGACCGCGATGGCGCTGCTGGTGCTGTCGTTCTTCGGCAGCAAGTTCGTCATCGAGCTGGTGCTGGGGCCGCGTTGAGCGCGGTTGGCCTAGCCCAGCGTCTCTGATGTGAAATCGAACACGGCGAAGTGCGATCGCCTGGATTGCACATCCTGGCCGGTGCGCTGGCCGCGCGCATGGATCGAACTTCTGCGGCCTGCTACGGGCAGGCACACCAGAGCATTGGCAACCCAGGCTTGCGGCAACTGAAGGTCTTGCAACTTCAGAGTGGGCACTGCGATCAGCGGTGCCGGGTCGCGCCCGCACGACGCAGCTCAGCCAACCCCCAAGCGCTGAAATCTCTCACGCATCCAGCGCGGCGCGCACGGCGTCCCAGGGCTGGTCCGGCCCCGCCTTGGCAAAGCGATAGCTGATACTGCGGCGGTAGGTCTGACCCGGCCGCAGGATGGTCGAAGGGAAGTTGGGGTGGTTGGGAGCGTCCGGATAGTCCTGCGGCTCCAGGCATACGCCACGGCCCAGTCCGGGATGGTGGGCGTCCAGATGCTGGCCTTCGTACACCTGCACCGCCGGGGCATCGCTGCTGATGCGCAGCGCCACGCCACTGTGCGGGGAGTACAGCTCGGCAACGCAGTCCGCGTCGGCGGCCAGCACCAGACACTGGTCGTAGCCCTTGCCGAGGATGATCTGGGGATGCGCCGGCTGAATGTTGTCGGCCAGCGCAGCAGGCTGGCGGAAATCGAATGGCGTACCGGTCACCGATGCGATCTCGCCCGTGGGGATCGACTCGGCATCCACCGGCAGGTAGCGATCGGCCGGCACGCGCAGCACCTGCGCTGCGGCCCGCAGCTGCGGATCGCCGGACAGATTGAAATACGGGTGGTGGGTAAGGTTCAACGCAGTCGCGGCATCGCAGTGCGCTTGGAAGTTCAGCTGCAGGCTCAGCCCGTGAAGCTGTAGGTGCGCGCGCACATGCAGATTGCCGGGGTAGCCCTCTTCGCCATCGGGTGAGTCGTAGCCCAACAGCACCTGGTCCGGCGCCTGCTCCAGCACGCTCCACACCCGTCGCCCGAAACCGCGCAGCCCGCCGTGCAACTGGTTACGCCCCTCATTGGCGGCCAGCACGTGGGTGACGCCCTCCAGGGTGTAACGCGCACCGGCGATGCGGTTGCCGAAGCGGCCCACCAGAATGTTGAGGCTGTCGCCATCGGCAGCATAGGCGGCTAGATCCGGCAGGTTCAGCACTAGCGGCACGACACCCTGTGCGGTGGTCAACTGCAGCGTATGCAGGATGCCGCCGTAGGTGAGCACCTCCGCCTGCAGACCAGCCTGGCTGCGTAGCGTGAGCGCATGGATTTCGACACCGTCTGGCAACTGCCCGAACACTCGCTGCATGGATCGTCCCGCCGATGAGGTAGCCCGCGAGCATAGCCGCATGCGATGGCCGCCGACCATGCCGCCGCGCACATCCTGGCCGGCGAGGCGATTGCAGTGGCGAAGCGACTGCCGCGCTCGCCTGCAGCGGCCGCGCTGCAGCAATACAAAGGGCGGCCACCGGCACTACGCTAGCCGCGCACTTCCCATCGCAGCAGCACCCACCCGACCATCGACCAGCACAGGAGCACCGACCCGATGCAGTGGATTTCCCCCGCGTTGCAGGCATCGCGCAGGCAGCTGTTGAACGCCGTTTTCGTCGCCGCCGCGCTTGCCAGCGTGCCGGCCAGCTTCGCTGCCGAGGTCAAAGCCAGCGGCACCTTGCGCGTGGACCAGCCCGGCGCGCAGGTGTCACGGCAACTGTTCGGCCAATTCGCCGAGCATCTGGGCACCGGCATCTATGGTGGCGTGTGGGTGGGCGAGGAATCGCCGATCCCCAATACGCGCGGCTATCGCAACGACGTGGTCGCCGCGCTGAAAGCCATTGCCGTGCCCAACATCCGCTGGCCTGGAGGTTGCTTCGCCGACGAATACCACTGGCGCGATGGCGTCGGCACGCCGGGCAAGCGCCCGATCCGGGTCAACACGCACTGGGGCGGTGTGGAAGAGTCCAACCGTTTCGGCACGCACGAGTTCATGGACTTCACCGAATTGCTCGGCACCCAGGCCTATGTCGCCGGGAATGTGGGCGATGCTGCGCCGGAGGAGATTGCGCAGTGGACCGAATACATGACCGCGCCGACACGCTCGAGCCTGGCCAACGAGCGCCGCGCCAATGGCCGCGATGCGCCCTGGCAGGTTCCCTACTTCGGTGTGGGCAACGAGCTGTGGGGCTGCGGCGGCAATATGCGCGTGGAGTACGCAGCCGATGTGTTTCGCCGCTACCAGACCTTCGTCAAGTCGCCGGCCAACCAGAAGATTTTCAAGATCGCGCCCGGCCCAAGCGACGACGACTATCACTGGACCGAGGTGATGATGCGCGAGGCCACCAAGTTCATGGATGGGCTGAGCATGCACTACTACACCATTCCCGGTGGCTGGCCGCCGCGCGCGTCTTCGACCACGTTCGACGAAACCGCGTGGATCCAGACGTTGTCGCGCACGCTGGTGATGGACGAGCTGATCACCAAGCACAGCGCGATCATGGACAAGTACGACCCGGCCAGGAAAGTGTCCCTGATCGTGGACGAATGGGGCACCTGGTATGCGCCATTGCCAGGCACCAATCCCGGCTTCCTGCAGCAGCAAAACAGCCTGCGTGACGCGCTGGTGGCGTCGCTCAACTTCGACATCTTCAGCCAGCATGCCGAGCGTGTGCGCATGGCCAACATCGCGCAGATGGTCAATGTGCTGCAGGCGATGATCCTCACCGATGGCGATAAGATGGTGCTGACGCCGACCTATCACGTGTTTGCGCTTTACAAGCCCTACCAGGACGCCACACACCTGCCGCTGCAATTGCAGACACCTGCGTATCGTCATGGCGACACGCAGGTGCCGGCCGTGCACGGCTCGGCGGTCAAGGCGAAGGACGGCCATGTGTATCTCGCGCTGACCAACCTGGACGCGACTGCGGCGGCGGCTGTGAGCGTGCAGGTGGAAGGGCTGCCGCTGCGTGCGGTGGAGGGACAGATCCTGACCGCACCGGCGATCACCACGTACAACACCTATGCGCAGCCAAAGGCCGTTGCGCCGGCGGCATTCAAGGGCGCACGTGTCCAAGGCAAGGCAGTGAACGTGGCGCTGCCGGCGCATTCGATCGTGATGCTCAAGTTGCGATGAGCGATCGAATTCAATGTACAGAGCCTGCCCAGACGCATGGCGTGTCGGGCACCGCCAGCCGTGTGGGCGCCGTATTGCCTCGTTCGGACGCGCCTTCAAACGGGGCGCGATCGTTGCATCTGATGTGCCTGGTGGTCACGTCGCCGTGCCGGCGTGACACTCCGGGTTGAAGGCGCCATCGACAAGGCGCACTAGCAGCGCCGTCGATGCCGCACGCCCAGCCAACGTTTACGCGTTGGCGGGGGTGCTCTTGAGCATGTCGATGAGCTGGCGCAGGCGGTAGGGTTTGGGCAGGAAATCGACCTGAGCCGGCAACGGCGGCAACTGCGCCTTGGCAAATCCCGAGGCCAGAATCACGCGTGCCTGCGGCAGCAGTTGCGCCACCTGCTCGCTCAGTTCAATGCCCGACATGCCGTTGGGCATACGGATATCACTGAACACCACATCGTACGGGCCGCTGTCGCGCACCATGCGTAACGCGCTGTGACCATCATCGGCGGTGTCGACGCTGATGCCGGCATCGCGCAGCGCTTCGCCGATCAGTTCGCGCAGTTCTTCTTGGTCTTCCACCATCAGCAGGCGAAGGGATTCAGTCATGCTCGGCCTCCTCGACGGCCGGGAGAAACACGGTGACGGTGGTGCCGCGTCCAGCTGCGGTCTCAAGCTCGACGAAGCCACCGGACTGGGATGCGAAGCCATAGACCTGGCTCAAGCCCAGGCCGGAGCCCTTGCCGACATCTTTGGTGGTGAAAAAAGGTTCGCTGGCGCGCTGTGCAACGTGGGCGGACATCCCCGGACCATCGTCGCGTACCGCAAGGGCGACGTACGGGCGAAGGACGCCTTGGTGGCCTGAGGGTTCGGGTCGTTGCGCAGCAGAAGCAAGCAACACGATGCTGCCGCCAGCGGGCATCGCATCGCAACTATTGAAGACCAGGTTGAGCAGCGCCGCCTCCAGCTGGCCAGGGTCGACGCGCACATGCGGCAGTGCGTCGGCGAACTGCAACGCCAAGCTCACACCCGGCGGGCAGGCACGCCGTAACAGTTCCAGCGAACGGGTCACGATGTCGTTGACGGGGTGGCGCTCGGGGTTCAGCTGTTGCCCGCGCGCGAAAGCGAGCAGTTGCCGCGTCAACAAGGTGCCGCGATCCACCGCAGTTTGCGCCACTTCGATCAACATGCGGGTGCGCGCATCTTCACCAGCGCTCAGCGCTATCAGGTCCAGGCTGGTCACCATCACCGTGAGCAGGCTGTTGAAATCGTGGGCCATGCCCAGCGTCAACCGGCCCAAGGCTTCGACCTTCTGCGATTGCAGCAACGCCTGCTGCGCCTGTTGCAGCAACTGCTGCGCTTCATGGCGCTCGGTCAGATCGCGGGTGACTTTTGCAAACCCGACCAGCACGCCGAATTCCAGCACCGGTTCGATCACCACGCTGGCCCAGAACCGGCTGCCGTCCTTGCGCAGGCGCCACCCTTCGGCAGCGAAGCGCCCTTCTTGCTTGGCAATTTCCAGATTGCGGCTGGGTTCGTCGCGTTGCGCATCCTCGGGCAGGTAGAACCGCGAGAAATGCGTGCCCAGGACCTCGCTTGCGCTGTAGCCCTTGATGCGCTCGCCGCCGGGGTTCCAGCTGCGAATATGCCCACCAATATCGAGCATATAGATCGCGTAATCGGACACGCTCTGTACCAACAGCTGACACTGCCGGCTGTCGTAAGAAAGCGGCCCTGCGCTGTCGACGGCCGTTTCCGCATCCATCGCGCGATGATTCTCCGGAAAGCGCCGGACCATATTGATAGCGACGTGAAGGCTGCGTGCAAGCCAACCCGGCAGCAAAAAGCGTCAATTTCCCGGCGATTTGT
Source organism: Xanthomonas euvesicatoria pv. euvesicatoria (assembly GCF_020880415.1). Classification (GTDB taxonomy): domain Bacteria; phylum Pseudomonadota; class Gammaproteobacteria; order Xanthomonadales; family Xanthomonadaceae; genus Xanthomonas; species Xanthomonas euvesicatoria. Next base: position 5,799 of record NZ_JAJIUJ010000076.1, read on the forward strand.
GCGTGAAAGTTATCGGCTACCATGACCGCCCTTCCAGTTCGGTCCACGCACCTTATGCACACCATCTCGACCACACGCGACCGCTGGGTGTGGGTCATCGCGGGGGCCTTGATGGCTGGAACGCTGGGCATGGAACTGGTAACCCCGCTCGGTTATGCCGTGTGGCTGACCTACTTCGTGGCAGTGGGCGTGACGGTGTTTCAGAACCGCCCGCAGGTGCCACTCATCGTCGGCGTGCTGTCGTGTGTCTTGCTGGCGATCGGTTTTCAGCTCGCGCCACCAAGCACGAATTCGAGCCTTTCCTCGGTCAATCGCAGCATTGGCGGCGTGTCGTTCCTGGCAATGGCGTTGGTGGTGATGCAGGCGATCCGCGCACGCCGCCAGGCCGAATTCGCACTGTGGCTGCAGCAGGCAGAAAACACGGTCGAAGCCAGTTTGCGCGGCGATCAGGCACCGCAGGAGCTGGCCGATGCCGCGGTGCGCGCACTGTGCCAGACACTGGATGCGCAGGTCGGCGCGCTGTATCGCATCGAGGGCGACCGTCTGCGACTCACCGGTGGTGCCGCGTTGCCGCCGGATCTGCCGCAGACGCTGCCCACCGCAGCCGGCCAGCTCGGCGAAGTGCTGCAACGTGGCACGGTGCGTCGCATCCGTGGCATGGACGCCGGGCATCTGCAGATCGCCTCCGGGCTGGGCCAGAGCAGCTGCCAGGAGCTGCTGCTGGCGCCGATCACCGCCGACGACCGGGTGATCGGCGTCATCGAGCTCGGGCGCGTGACTGACCCACGCACCGCCGGCTCGCGCGAAGAAGAACTGCTGGCACGCTGCGGCGAGAACATCGGCCTGGCACTGCGCACCGCATTGCTGCGCGCGCAGCTGGTGGCGTTGCTGGAAGAAACCCAGCGACAGAGCGAGGAACTGCAGACCCAGCAGGAAGAACTGCGCGTGGCAAATGAGGAACTCGAAGAACAGAGCCGTAGCCTGCAGCAATCGCAAAGCGACCTGGAAGTGCAGCAGGCAGAACTGGAACAGACCAACGTGCAGCTGGAAGAGCGCACGCAGGCGCTTGAGGCGCAAAAGCAGGCCTTGTTGATCGCGCAGAATCAGCTGGTGCGCAATAGCAACGAGTTGTCCACTGCATCGCGCTACAAGTCGGAATTCCTGGCCAACATGTCGCACGAGTTGCGCACGCCGCTCAACAGCGCCTTGATCCTGGCCAAGTTGCTGGCCGACAACAAGGACGGCACGCTCAGCGCCGAGCAGGTGAAATATGCGCAGGCGATCCTGTCGTCCAACAACGACCTGCTGGCGCTTATCAACGACATCCTGGACCTGTCCAAGATCGAAGCCGGGCACGTGGAGCTGGCCGACGAAACGGTCGTCACCGATTCGGTGCTGCAACGCCTGCGCGAAACCTTCGAACCGCTGGCGCGACAGAAGGGTCTGGCATTGGAGATCGCGGCAGCTGCCGGCGCGCCGGCACAGTTGGTCGTCGACAACCAGCGCCTGCAGCAGATCCTGAAGAACCTGTTGGCCAACGCCATCAAGTTCACCGAACACGGCAAGGTCAGCTTGACGGTCCAGGCGCATGCGCCCGGCCGTGTGCACTTTGCGGTGACCGATACCGGCATCGGCATCGCGCGCGAACAGAGCGAGGTGATCTTCGAAGCGTTCCGTCAGGCCGACGGCAGCACGCGCCGCCGTTATGGCGGTACCGGGTTGGGTCTGTCGATTTCGCGCGACCTGGCCCAACGCATGGGCGGCAGCATCAGTGTGGACAGCGAGCCCGGGCGCGGCAGCTGCTTTACGCTGGAATTGCCGACCGATGGCGCACCTGCGGAGGTGACCGGCCCTGCCGATACAGCTACGAACGCCGCCGCGGTCGCAGGCCCGGCGTCTGCTGCCCATGTGCAACAACGCAACGGCAGCGCGATGGGTGCGCAATCCGGCGCATCTGGTGGTGCGGTGGCCCACACGGTGCCGGTGCCAATCGCATCGCCCAACGCTGCACCGATCCAACGGGCCGACGACGATCGCGACCAACGCAGCCGCCCCGGCCGGCTGATCCTGGCGGTGGAAGACGACACCCGCTTTGCGCAAGCACTGGTGGAACTGGCCCACGAACTGGATTTCGATTGCGTGGTGGCCCCCAACGCAGAAGAGGCCCTGCGCCTGGCCGCCGAGATGCGCCCGAGCGGCATCCTGCTGGACATCGGCCTGCCGGATGCGTCCGGTCTGAGCGTGCTCGAACGCCTCAAGCGCGATCCGGCCACTCGCCATGTGCCTGTCCACGTGGTGTCCGCGCTGGAACGCAGCCAGATTGCGCTGGAGCTTGGTGCGGTTGGCTACCTGATCAAGCCGGCCACGCGCGAACTGCTGGCCGGTGCGATCCGCCAGCTGGAAGAAACCAATGCACGCGCAGTGCGTCGTTTGTTGATCGTCGAAGACGACAGCGCATTGCGCGCGAACCTACAATTGCTGCTGGCGCGCGACCAGCTGGACATCGTCGCGGTCGGCAGCATTGCCGAGGCGATGGATCAGCTGGCAGGCTCCACCTTCGATTGCATGGTCACCGATCTGGCCTTGCCCGACGGCAGCGGCTACGACCTGCTCGAACGCATGGCCGGCAACGATGCGGTCGCCTTCCCTCCCGTGATCGTCTACACCGGGCGCGCCCTGACCCGCGACGAAGAACAAGGCCTGCGCCGGTATTCCAAGAGCATCATCATCAAGGGCGTGCGCTCGCCGGAACGCCTGCTCGACGAGGTGACGCTGTTCCTGCACAGCGTGGAAGCCTCGTTGCCCAGCGATCAGCAGCGCCTGCTGCGCGAAGCACGCCGCCGCGACGCGGTGCTGGACGGCGCCACCGTGTTGCTGGCCGAAGACGACGTGCGCAACATCTTTGCGCTCTCCAGCGTGCTCGAACCGCTGGGCGTCACGCTGCAGATCGCACGCAATGGCCGCGAGGCGCTGGAGCACCTGGCCAAGCACGAGGTGGACCTGGTCCTGATGGACATCATGATGCCGGAGATGGATGGCATCACCGCGATGCGGCAGATCCGTACGAACCGTCAATGGCAGGATCTGCCCATCATCGCGCTGACCGCCAAGGCCATGGCCGACGACCGCGAACGCTGCCTGGAAGCCGGCGCCAACGACTACATCGCCAAGCCCATCGACGTGGACAAGCTGGTCTCGCTGTGCCGCGTGTGGTGCTCGCGGCAATGAACGCGGTAGAGCTGTTCGACCTGGAACTGCGCGTGCTGCTGGAAGCGGTCTTCCAGCGCTATCACTACGACTTCCGCGACTATGCGGTGTCGTCGTTGCGACGGCGCATGCGCCACGCGATGGCGCGTTTCGACTGCGCGCGCGTGGCCGATCTGCAGCACCGTCTGCTGCACGAGCCGGACACCTTCGCGCAGGCGATGCAGTTCTTCACCGTGCAGGTCTCGGAGATGTTCCGCGACCCGGCATATTTCCGCGTCCTGCGCGAGCATGCGGTGCCGGTCTTGCGTACCTATCCCTCGATCAAGCTCTGGGTGGCAGGCTGCAGTACCGGTGAAGAAGTCTGGTCCCTGGCCATCCTGCTGCACGAAGAAGGCCTGTTGGAAAAGGCGGTGATCTACGCCACCGACATCAACCCCGAAGCGCTGGGCATGGCCGAAGCCGGCGCCTATGGCATCGATCGTATCGCGCAGTTCAGCCGCAATTATCTGGACGCCGGTGGCCGCACCTCGCTGTCGGACTACTACACCACCGCTTACGACGGTGCGGTGTTCGACCGGCGCCTGAAACGCAATATCGTGTTCGCCGATCACAGCCTGGCCACCGACACGGTGTTTTCCGAAGTCCACCTGGTGTCGTGCCGCAACGTGCTGATCTATTTCAACCGCAGCTTGCAGGATCGCGCGGTGGGGCTGTTCTACGACGCATTGGTGCATCGCGGATTTCTCGGATTGGGCAGCAAGGAGTCGCTGCAGTTCGGCGCGCACGCGCAGGCCTTTGAAGCCTGCGCGCGCGAGCAGCGGCTGTATCGGAAGGCCGCATGAGCCGCGCGTCTGCAGCCCAGTGTTTCGATGCGATCGTGATCGGTGCCTCCGCCGGTGGCGTGATGGCCCTGCAGGCGTTGTTGTCCGGGCTGCCGGCAGATTTGCCGATGCCGGTGTTGGTCGTGCTGCATCTGCCGCGCGACCGCCCCAGCCACATCGCCGAGCTGCTGGATGCGCGCTGCGCGTTGCCGGTGCGCGAGGCCGACGACAAGCAACCGCTGCTACCCGGCACCGTCACCATCGCCCCGCCCGACTACCACCTGCTGGTGGAAACCCGCCACAGCCTGGCGTTGTCGATGGATGCGCCGGTGTTGTTTTCGCGCCCGGCGATCGACCTGCTGTTCGAATCGGCTGCCGATGTCTTCGGCGAACGCCTGCTGGCGATCCTGCTCACCGGTGCCAGCAGCGACGGCAGCGCCGGGGTGGCCGCGGTGCGTGCGGTGGGCGGTACCGCCTGGATCCAGCGCCCCGATGACGCCGCCGCCTCGTTGATGCCCGCCTCCGCTCTCGCCCACGCCGGCGCCGATGCGGTGCTGACCTTGCAAGCCATCTGCACCCGACTGGAAGCTTTTCACGCATGAACCTCACCGCGACCGGCCTGGCTGCAAGCAGCGACGACACCGAATCGACCAAGATCCTGATCGTGGACGATGTGCCGCAGAACCTGGTGGCCATGGAAGCGCTGCTGCAACGCGACGGCATCCGCGTGCTATGCGCCGCCTCCGGTGCGCAGGCGCTGGAACTGCTGCTCGAACACGACGTGGCATTGGCGCTGCTGGACGTGCACATGCCGCAAATGGACGGTTTTTCGCTGGCGGAATTGATGCGCGGTTCGCAGCGCACCCGGCATGTGCCGATCATTTTCCTGACCGCCTCGCCAAACGATCCGATGCGCGCTTTCCAGGGTTATGAAACCGGCGCCGTGGATTTTCTGCACAAGCCGATCGAGCCGCACGTGATCTTGAGCAAGGTCAACGTGTTCATCGAGTTGTACCAGCAGCGGCGGCTGCTCAAGGCGAGAAATGCCTCGCTCGAACGCGCGCTCACGCTCAACGAAACCATGATGGCCGTGCTCACTCACGACCTGCGCACGCCGCTGTCGGTGATCCTGCTGTGCGCCGACAAACTCGGCCTGGATGTCGATGCCGACAGTTCGGCGGCGCGCACGCTGGAACACCTGGAAAACAGCGCGCACCGCATGTCGCGCATGGTCGAGCAATTGCTGGATTTTTCGCGCCTGCGCACCGATGGTTTGCCGATGCAGTTCGGCCCATGCAACCTGGGCGAGGTGGTGCACAGCGTGGTGGGCGAAGTGGCGCAGGCCAATCCACACACTACGATCGACCTGCGCACCGAGGGCGATCTGGATGGCGATGGGGATGGCGACCGGTTGGCGCAGGTCGTGTCCAATCTGGTCGGCAACGCCGTCCTGCATGGCGGACGCCATCCGGTGCAGGTGCATCTGGATGGACGCGAACACGACACCCTGCGCCTGTCGGTGCGCAACGCCGGCAGCATCCCCGACAGCCTGATGCCGCGCCTGTTCGAACCGTTCAAGGCCAGCTTCCATGCCAGCCAAGGACTGGGACTGGGCCTGTTCATCGCCGACCAGTTCGTCAAGGCACACGGCGGCACGCTGCAGGCGCGCAACGAGGACGGCGATGTGGTCTTCGAAGCACGACTGCGCCGCCACAACCTGGCAGCCTGACCGCCGCACGTTCCCGGCGGCTGCAGTGCCGAGGCGCGCGCAGGTGTGCGACCAGCGCATCTTGGCCGATGGATTGCCGCGGCCTCCAGCAAGAGGGGCCAACAGCGCGCTGCCGTCGATCAACGCACAACAGATCCGCTGCCGCCGTGTCAGCGAGCCCGACAGCCAGCGCCTTGGCAGTGCGCCAGGCGGCCCAGGTGACAGCCAACTCAAGCAGTGCCGTTGCACCCCATGCGCCGTATGCTCGTGCGGCCAGCGCGCTGGACGCACGCTCCTGCCCCACTGCTCTCCAGTTCTTGGTCGTACGAACATCCCTTGGTCATCCTCGGGTGCACACCGTGCACCCCGTCTGCGGAGGTGGTTATGTCGTATATCGATGGTTTTGTGCTTGCCGTCCCCACGGCCAACAAAGAAGCATTCATCGCGCATGCCCGCATGGGCGATGCGGTCATCATGGAATACGGTGCGCTGCGTGTAGTGGAGTGTTGGGGCGACGATGTCCAGCCGGGGCAATGGACCGATTTCTATCGCGCCGTGGATGCCACCGCCGAAGAGACCGTGGTGTTTTCCTGGATCGAATGGCCGGACAAGGCCACCCGCGATGAGGGCATGCGCAAGATGATGGAAGACCCACGCATGGACCCGTCAGTCAATCCGATGCCATTCGATGGCAAGCGCATGGTCTACGGTGGCTTCGTGCCGATCGTGGCGCTGGGCCAATCGGCGTGAGCGATGTGGGGCGTGGCGGCCCGCAGGAGCTTGGCCAGGCATGCGCAGGCTGGTGCCGCCGCTGGCATTGGGCACGGAATCGCTGGTGGTGATCGCTACACTGGCCGCATGCAGCATGCGCCGCCAGCGATGGCCGGAGACAGCGCAGGCAGCGCCGCCGACTGGAGACCAACATGACCGATGCACCACTACTGATCGCCTGCCCGAGTTGCGCTGCGATGAACCGTATTGCGCCCACGCGCCTGCGCGATGCGCCCAACTGCGGCAGCTGCCATCGGCCGCTGTTCCTGGGGACGCCGGTGGCCTTGTCGGCTGCAGATTTCGACAAGCATGCGGTGCGCAGTGCACTGCCGCTGGTGGTGGATTTCTGGGCACCTTGGTGCGGGCCATGCCTGAGCATGGCGCCGAAATTTGCCGCAGCCGCTGCAGCATTGGAACCGCAGGTGCGCCTGGCCAAGGTGGATACCGACCTGCATCCGGCGCTGGGCACGCGCTTTGGCATCCGCAGCATTCCCACCTTGCTGGTCATCCAGGGCGGGCAGGAACTGGGCCGTCATTCCGGCGCGGTGAGCAGCGCGCAAATCGTCAACTGGGTGCGCTCTGTCCTGAGCAAGCGGTGAAACGACACGACGACCAGCTGCGCATACACGCAGTCGGCCTATCCACCTGCAGGAAACATCACTGCGGCGCAGTTGCCGCAGTGACTGCATCAGCCGATCAACCAGGCGATCAACCGGTTACTGCCAGTTGACGTTGACCGACACCCCAACGACACGCGGCTCGTTGTAGACCGCGGCCATGTAGTTTTCGATCACACCCTTGAGGTTCTTTTCGTTGGTGATGTTGCGCGCGAACGCCGCCACTTCCCAGGCACCGTAGCCACCGGTGTAACCCAGCTTGAGGCCACCTTCGAAATTACCGTCGGAACGGAACTCGGTGGAGTCGTACAGCACGAAGCTGGTCTGGCCCTGCTTGTTCCAGTCGGTGGACACGAAGAACGCGCCGTCGTTGCCCACCGGGATGTCGTAGCGCGCGGCCAGGTTGAGGTTGTACTTGGGCGCGTTGGGCAGCGGGTTGCCGTCGATCTGGGCGAAGGTGTTGGCACCTACGCGGATGGTCGGGTCGTTGACGGTGCACACCACCACGCCATTGAGCGCGCAGGCCTGCGCAAACACGCGCTTATCGTGGATTTCGCTGTGCAACAGGCTCAGGCCGGCGGTGATCGACAGGTTGGAGATCGGGCGCCAGTCCAGGTCCGCTTCCATGCCGTAGGCCTTGGCCTTGTCGGCATTGAACAGCACGCCATTGCCGTCCGAGTCGTTGCCGTTGAGCTGGATATCGTCGACCGTGTAGGTGAAGCCGCTGACATTCAGGCGCAGACGGTTCTCGAACAGGCTGCTCTTGATGCCGGCTTCCCACGACAGGATGGTTTCCGAATCGGCGGTAGTGAAGTCCGAATTGAACACCGCGCTGCGGCCCTGGATGGTGGGGCCACGGAAACCGCGCGCCACGCGCGCATACACGCTCAGCTGCGGGTCGATCTCATACATCGCGCTCAGATCCCAGCTGGGCTGGGTGTCGGACATGCGCACATCGCGCCGGCCGCGGTAGGTCACCACACCGGCTGCGGTATCGGCGGTCTTGAGCAGACGGGTTTCCTTGGTGTCCTTGGTCTGGCGGATGCCGGCGGTAAGCGTCAGCGCGTCGGTCGCCTTGTAGCTGAGCTGCCCGAAGCCGGCCCACGAGGTATTGGTATTGCGCAGGCGCACCCAGTTATTCGGGTTGCGCGCGGCGGTCTGCAGGAAATAGGCACGTTGATAGAAATCGGTGGTGTCGCGGCCGTCGAAATAGAACGCGCCCACCTGCCACTGCAGGGCCTCGTCGCCTTCGCTGGCCAGGCGCAGTTCCTGCGTGTACTGGTCCAGGTCGCGGATCTGTCCCATCGACTGGCCAAAGCCGTTCGGCACGCCATTGACCGGGTAATTGGCGGCAGCACCGCCATCGGTGTCGCCACGGCTGTAGCCGGAAGTGGTTTCGTAGGCGGTGATGGAGGTCAGCGACACGCCACCGAAGTCGTAAATCGCCTTGAGCGAGCCGCCATCGGTTTGATACGCCTGCGGGTTGTCGTGCCCCTCATCATAGGCCACACGGTCGCGCGGCACGTCCACCTTGTCGCTGCCACGCGTGATCGCGTTGCGCAGGAACAAGGTGGAAGTGCCGTCGTAATCGCGCGTGTGCACCGAGCCCAGCAGCGAAAACGCATCGTTGGGCTTGAGCAAGACCTGCAGGCGCGCATTGCGGTCGTTGTAACCGCCCATCGCGTCCTTGCGCGGGGTGCGCGTGCCATCGGCGCTGCTGCCGGCAAAGGTGTTGTCCACCCAATCGTCGCGGTGCTGGTACAACGCGGACACGCGGAACGACAGCACGTCGTTGATGGGGCCACCGAAGCCGCCATCCAGCGAGATGGTGTTGTAGCTGCCGTAGCTGGCGTTGACGCGACCGGTGTAGGTGTCGCTGGGCTTGACGGTGTCGAACTTGACGATGCCGGCGGTGGTGTTGCGGCCGAACAGCGTGCCTTGCGGACCGCGCAGCACTTCGACCTGGTCCACGTCATAGACCGGATTGGATTTGAGCACGACATGCTCCAGCACCACATCGTCCTGGATGATGGAGACCGGCTGCGAGGCACCCAGGTAGAAATCGATATTGCCCAGGCCACGGATATAGAAGCGCGGGAAGATGCGCCCGGTGGTGGTTTCAGCGTAGAAGCCCGGCACGCGGCCGGACAGGGCCAGCAGCGTGTCATCGCCACCGGCGGTGTAGTCGCGCATCGCTGCGCCCTGCACCACGCCCACCGAGACCGGCACGTCCTGCAGGTTCTGCTCGCGGTGCTCGGCGGTGACGGTGACCGTGTCCAGCGCGGTCGGGCTGGCTTCGCCCTGGGTCGCCGGCGCTTGCTGCGCAGACGCGGTTGCCGCCAGCGAGGCTAGCAACAGGCCGGCGCAGGCACGGGCCAGCGGCGTGCGCTGCAAGGCGGTGCGGCGGCGCGCAGCGACCTGTGCAATAGCGGACACCGGCGACGGAAAGACAGGCGAGTACAACGACATGCGGGTTGATCCTAGGTAGTGATGCGAGGTGATGACACAGCGTCGAAGCCGTTTGGCATGGCACGCCGGTTGGCGGCGCCGCGTGGCGCCGCGTGGCGCCGCGCGCACGATATGTCAGCAATGTTGCAGCGAAGTGGCAGCGCCCGGTCCACACACCCCGCCACGCGCGTGGAGGCCTGCCACCACGCGGGGTTGGCATCGCAAAACGTCATGCCACGCCGCCCTGCGTGCTGTCATGCTGGTGTCGTACTGGCGTTGCGCCAGGGCATGGCACGAGGGGATCTCTTGAAACGACTCGCATGGGTGGCCGGCCTGCTGGCCGCATTGATCTGTCAGCTGGCGCATGCCGGCACCGCGTTGATCACGCAGATCGATTACCAAGGCGACGATGGTGGCCCCGCGCCAACCGCCGCGCAGTACCGCAACCCGGTCGTGGCCGGTTTTCATCCGGACCCGTCGGCGGTGCGCGTCGGCGACGATTTTTATCTGGTGAATTCCAGTTTCGGCTACTTCCCCGGCCTGCCGGTGTTCAAGAGCAGCGACCTGGTGCATTGGAACCAGATCGGCAACGCGATCGACCGTCCAACCCAGATCAACTACGGCAACGACGAACTGACCCGCGGCCTGTTTGCCGCCAGCATCAGCTACCACGCTGGCACCTTCTATATCGCCAACACCTGTTTCTACTGCGATGGCGGCAATTTCCTGATCACCGCCACCGATCCGGCCGGGCCGTGGTCGGATCCGATCTGGCTGGACGTCAAGGGCATCGACCCCTCGCTGTTTTTCGATGACGATGGCAGTGCCTGGCTGGTCAACAACGACGTGCCGGCCGGCAAGCTGCGCTACGACGGGCACCGCGCCATCTGGCTGCAGCGGCTGGATCTGGCCAGCATGAAGTTGGTCGGCACCCGTCAGGTGATCGTGGATTCGGGCTTCAAGCCGGCCACCAATCCCGAACACATCGAAGGCCCGCACCTGTTCCGCCGCGATGGCTACTACTACCTCACCGCGGCCGAAGGTGGCACCGGCGAGCAGCATGCGCAGATGATCTACCGCAGCCGCCAGATCACCGGGCCATACGAAACCTGGAGCGGCAATCCGGTACTCACCCAACGCGACCTGGACCCATTGCGCAATGCGCCGATCACCTCGGCCGGGCATGCACAGTTCGTCGAACTCAAGGACGGCACATGGTGGGCGGTGTTTCTCGCAACGCGCCCTTACCGCGGCAATCACTACAACCTGGGCCGGGAAACCTTCCTGTTGCCAGTGCAATGGCGCGATGGCTGGCCGGTGGTGCTGCCGCACGGCGCCGCGGTCCCTGTCGTGGCAGCGCGCCCACCCTTGCCGGCGGGCACGCAGCCCCTGCCGACCACCGGGCCGATGCAGTGGAGCGAGCGCTTCGGGGATGCGCGCGTGCCAATGCAATGGATGACCATCCACCCACCCATCAGGCCGTGGTATCAGCCCGGCGCGCAAGGCTTGCGCGTGACGCCGGCAAACATTGCGCTGGGCGATATCGGCCGTGGTCAGCCGGCCTATCTGGGTCATCGCCTGCAGCATCATCACGCCACCTTGGTCGCCAGCGTGGATGGCAGCGCGCTGGCACCAGGCGAACAGGCCGGTCTGGCGATCGTGGCCAAGGAGAGCAACTTCCTGGCAGCAATGCTGGTGCGCGAGGACAGCGGCGCTGCGGTGGTGCTGTATCGCCGCGCCGGACCGCAACAGCCCGGCACCGGCACCGAACTGGCACGCGCGCCACTGCCCGATGCCACGCAACCGGTGAAACTGCGCTTTGCGCTGGACGCCGCACGCGTGCGCGTGGATTACGCCGTCGGCCAGGGGCAGTGGCAGACGCTGCTCGAACAAGGCGATGCAAGTGTGCTCAGTACCGAGTCGGCCGGCGGTTTTCTTGGCGCCACATTCGGGCCGTACGCGTATGCGCGCTAAGCCAAGTGCAGGAACGTGGCTGCACGCCCGGTGCATGCGCAGGCCGCGCCCGCCCCGCAGCGACGCATGCGTGTTTGGAGCCGCTTAACGCCCTACGCCCGCGCCAGGACGCTGCTGTCGAGCATCTGCCCCACCGTGTTGAGCAGATCGTTGAGGCTGAAAGGCTTTGGCAGCAGGGCCATGCCCTCTGCCAGAAATTCTTGCCGCGTGGCCGCATTTTCGGCATAGCCGGTAATGAACAGGATCGGCAGACCCGGGCGTAGCGTGCGCGCCACATCGGCCATGTCGCGCCCGTTCATGCCGGGCAGGCCGACATCGGAGACCACCAGATCGATGTGCGCCTCGGTGCGCAAGTGTTCCAGCGCGCCGTTGGCATCCTCGGCTTCGATGACCTGGTAGCCGGCATCGCTGAGCACTTCACTCACCATCATGCGCACCACGTCGGTGTCGTCCACCAGCAGGATGCGCTCGTTGCGCGTGCGCGGCGCGCTGGGCGCCGGTGCCGGCAACATTTCGTTGGCCGAGAGCCCGCGCGGCAGCAAGAGCGCTACCGTGGTGCCACGACCCACATCGCTGGTGATGCGTGCGGTACCGCCGGATTGACGCGCGAACCCGTAGGTCATCGACAGGCCGAGACCGGTGCCTTCGCCGATGGGTTTGGTGGTGAAAAACGGTTCGAACACCTGGTCGAGAATGGCCGGCTCGATCCCGCTCCCGTTGTCGATCACCTTCACCGCGACATAGTCGCCGTCGTCCAGTTCCGGGTCGTTGCGCGCGGTGTAGGCCGCACTCTGGATGCGGATGGTGCCCTGCCCTTTCAAGGCATCGCGCGCATTGATGACCAGGTTGAGCACCACGTTTTCGAGCTGGTTGGCATCGGCAATGGCCACCAGCGGCGTGGACGCAAGATCCAGCTCCAGCCCGATGTTTTCGCCGATCGAGCGTTGCAGCATGTCTTCCAGCGAACGCACACGGGTGTTGACGTCGAACGGTTGCGCGTCCAGCGATTGCTTGCGTGCGAACGCCAGCATGCGCTGGGTCAGCGCGGCGGCGCGGTGCGCCGAGCCGGTAGCGATCTCGGCCAGGCGCGGCACGCGTTCGATGCGATTGGATTCCACTGCGAGCTGGATCATGTCCAAGCCGGAAATGATGCTGGTCAGCAGGTTGTTGAAGTCGTGCGCGATGCCACCGGTGAGCTTGCCCAGCGCTTCCATCTTCTGCGCCTGCAGCAGCTGGATTTCGGTGTGCTGACGCTGCGCGATCTGATGCGCGAGCTCGCTGGTGGCGGTATCCAGTTCCTGGCGCTGCTCGCGCTCGCGCAGGCGCTGCTCGGTCACGTCTTCCACCAGCAACAGCCCCAGATCCGGCTCGCGGTAGGGCGACACCCGCCATTCGGTTTCGCAGAGCTTGCCATCGCGCAGCAGCGACAAGGTGCCGCTCCAGCGCTCGCGTTGCGCCAACGCAGTGGTCAGTGCGTGCACGGCGGCGGCCTGATCCAACCCGGCGGCATGGATCGCAGCGCCGAGTGTGGCGCTGCCGATCAAGCGTTGGAATGCGGCATTGGCCTCGTGCATGTGCAGGTTGGCATCCACCACCGCAATCGGCGCGCTGATGTGTTCGAAGATTTCGCGGAAACGCGCCTCGCTGACCCGCAACGCCTCCTCGGCGCGGCGTGCGCGTAACAGCGTGCGCAAGGTGGCCAGCAACACGTTGGGGTCGACCGGATGGATCAGGTAGGCGTCGGCGCCGGCATCCAGCCCGGTGATCATGTCGCCGGTGGCGATCGAGGCCGCCGAAACATGCACCACCGGCAGCAACGCGGTGCGCGGCTCGGCACGCAGCGTCCGCACGATATCGAAGCCGCTCATGTCCGGCAGGTTGACGTCCAGCACCACCGCAGAAAACGTCTGCGCGGCAAGTTTGGCAAGACCCTCGGTCCCGGTACCGGCTTCTTCGACCGCGAACTGATGGTGTTCGAGCACGCGCCGCACCGAATAACGCGTCACCGCGTTGTCGTCGACGACCAGGATGTGGTGCTTACTGCCCACGCGTTTCCTCCGCTGCCAGTGTCATCGGCAGCACCACGTAAAATTCAGAACCCTGCCCGACCACGCTGTTGATCCCCACCCGGCCGCCCAGCAATTCGGCGAACCGTTTGCAGATCGACAACCCCAGGCCGGTGCCGGTCAGGCGTTTTTGCAGCGGCGAGTCCACCTGTACGAAATCTTCGAACAAGGCCTCGTGAAGCTCGGCCGGAATGCCGATGCCGGTGTCGTGCACGCCAAAGCGTACATGGCTGTCGCCTTCCAGCTGCGCAAACACGCGCACCTGCCCCTGCGGGGTGAACTTGAGCGCGTTGGAAATGAAATTGCGCAGGATCTGCGCCAGCTTCTTGTCGTCGGTGTACAGCAGCGGCAGCACCGGCGGATCCTCGAAGATCAGCGTGGTCGTGCCCACATCGGTGAGCGGACGGAACATGCCGCGCAGCGCCGCGAACAGGTCCATCAGGTCGAACCAGCCCGGCGAGATAGTGATGCGCCCGGCTTCGATCTTGGCCAGGTCCAGCAGGTCGTCCACCATCTCGGTGAGCTCGCGCGCCGAACCGCTGACAAAGCGCACCTGCTTGAGCTGCTCTGCATTGAGCGGCCCGTCCATGCCATCCTCCAGCAGCCGGGTGATGCTCAGGATCGAGCCTAGCGGGGTGCGGAACTCGTGGCTCATGTACGACAGAAAGCGGCTCTTGAGTTCGGACACCTCGCGCAGCTGTTCGGCCTGTTGGTCGAGCTCGGCATACAAGGCCAGCACGCCCTGGTTGGTTTCTTCCAGCTCTTCGCGCAAGGCCTGGTTCTGCTGGCGCAAGCTTTCCAGTTCAGCCATCGCCTCGGCTGCCGGCATCTTGGTGGTTGAATTCATTGCATGCCTCCCAAGCGCATGACGAACACGCAGCAATCGTCGCGGCCGCGCGCGTAATCGCGCGCCAGCACTGCGGCAATGATGCGTGGATGGCGCGACAGCAGGCCCGGATGATCGCGCAGGGTCCAGCGCGATTGCAGGCCGTCGCTGTGCATGACCAGTAACTTGCCGGCGGCGTGTGGAAAGTCGAACGGTTGCGCCTTGCGGAACTGCACCCCGACGATGCCCGGGTGCGAGGGCATGCCGCGCACGCCGTCGCCATCGCACAACGAGGCGACGATATTGCCCACCCCGGCAAAGCGCACCTGGCCGCTGCCGGGATCGAACTGCATGACCGCCGCCGCGCCGCCGCGCGTGCCGCTCATGCCGGCATGCAGGCGCGCGATGCGTTCGCCGGGTTCGCCACGGGCCGCTGCCGCAGCGCGCGTCCCCGCATCGGCGGCATCGGCCGCGCCCGCTCCGTGGCCCAGGCCGTCGATCATGCTCACGGTCACGCCCTGCGCATCGATCGCCAGATGCCAGCCATCGCCGCAGACCGTTTCGTTCTGCAGCGGCAGACGCAGCGCGCCGTAGGGCAGGTCGGGCATGTTCTCGGCATCGGCGTACACGCGCGCCAGGACCACGGCCCCCCGGGCATCGGAATAGGCGTCCAGCAACGCGGCATGTCGCTGCACCGTGCCCAGGCCGTTGCCAGGCGTGCTGCCGGTGGAATACCCGTCCGGCAGACAATCGGCCAGCACGAATCCGCGCCCCTGATCGAGCGTGCACAACTCGATGCCCAGACCATCGCGGCCGGCGACGCTGCACAGCTGCATCTGCCCGCCACCGGCATGGTTGAGCAGGTTGGTGCACAACTCGGTCGCCACCAGGGCCACGCGGCCACAGCCGTCTTCATCGAAACCGCAGGCCTGTGCAAGCGCCACCGCTTCGCGGCGCACCTGCCCGACCTGGGTACCCTCTTCGACGCGGATCACCTGGGTGAGCGCGCCGGTCATGGTTACTTCCATTTGGTGATGGTGATGCGGGTGCCCTTGCCGGCTGCGCTATCGAGCACGAAATCGTCCACCAGCCGCCGGCTGCCGGACAGTCCCAGCCCCAGGCCACTGCCAGAGGTCCAGCCGTCGGTCAGTGCGAGCTCCAGGTCTGCAATGCCCGGGCCCTGGTCGCGGAACGTCAGCTGCACGCCCTTGCGGATGCCGCTTTCAACCAGCGCCCAGTCCATGTCGCCGCCACCGCCGTAGATCACCGTATTGCGCGCCAGTTCGCTGGCCGCGGTGACCAGCTTGGTTTGATCGACCAACCGCAGCCCGCATTGCACCACCAGCTTGCGCACGGTCTGCCGCGCCAGCACCACATCCTGCTCGGTGCGTACCGGTTGCGAGCCGACCGTCATGGAGCCGCATCGGGTTGTTGCAGCAGGCGCATGCCGCGCTCGACATCGAGCGCGGTGCGCACCGACGGCAAGGTCAGCCCCAACTCCACCAGGGTGATCGCCACCGCCGGCTGCATGCCCACCACCACGGTTTGCGCGCCCATCAGCGTCGCCAGCCCGGAAATGGTGCTGATCATGCGCCCGATGAACGAATCGACGATATCCAGCGCGGAAATGTCGATCAACACGCCACGCGCAGAGGTGGCGCTGATCTTCTCGGACAGGTCGTCCTGCAGTTGCAGCGCCAGTTGGTCGTGCATGTCCACCTGGATGGTGACCAGCAACAGATGGCCCATCCGCAGGATCGGAATACGTTCCATGTCAGTCTGCCTTGCTGACGGTCACGCCGGTGCGCTTGAGCGCCAGCGCCAAGGCATCGGCCAGGTTGGCCTTGGTCACGATCCCCTGCAGGTCCAGGCCCAGATGCACGATGGTTTGCGCAATCTGCGGGCGCACGCCGCTGATGATGGCGTCGGCCCCCATCAGCCGGATCGCGGTCACGGTCTTGAGCAGATGCTGTGCCACCAGGGTGTCCACGGTGGGCACGCCGGTGATGTCGATGATGGCGATTTCCGAGCCGGTGTCGACAATGCGTTGCAACAGCGACTCCATCACCACCTGGGTGCGCTGCGAATCCAGTGTGCCGATCATCGGCAGCGCCAGCACGCCGTCCCACAGCTTCACCACCGGGGTGGACAGCTCCAGCATCTCTTCCTGCTGACGCACGATGATGTCTTCGCGGGTCTTCTGGAAAACCTTCACGGTGTACAAGCCCAGGCGGTCGAGCAATTCCGACAACGCCCACAACTGCTGGCCTAGTTCTTCCGGGGTACTGGCGTATTCGCGCTGTACCAGCGCGAACAACACGCGCTTGAGCGAAAAGATGAAGTTGGCGGTTTCCTGCGAATCGAAACCACGCGTGGCGCGGTCGCGCGAGAGATGTTCCAGGAAGCGACGCACCTCGCTCCATTCGGCACTGTCCAGGCTGCTACCGTCGTGCTTCAACGAGGCCACCAGCAAGCGCAGGAATTCGCCGGCCTGCGCTTCGAATTCCTGCCGCGACAGACGCGCATCGTTGCCCAGGCTGGACTCCAACCATGCGGCCAGCAACGCATGTTCCTGGCCACCAATCGCATCGATCGAGCGCTGCTGCAATGCCACCATGAGATCACCCACCAAAAGAAAAGAGGTTGGGCATGCGGGCTGGACTGCGCCCTGACCGACGCGGCGCCCCCACGCCGATGCGCAGCAGAATAAAGCAATTCAGATTGACCAACCAGCGAGCCAACCTGTAGCAGTCATCCGCCCACGGGCGCAGTGTGACATTGCCGCGCGCATGCCGAACGTGCGCCGGTCCACGCCTGCGGACATGCGCCGCGCCAGCGCGCGTGCAAGGCAACACGCCAACCGGTCGGCGTGGAATCACCCCGGGCCCTGGCGATGGCCGATCGACGGCGCGTCGCTGCGTTTTGAGCCTGCAGCGATGCTCTTCCGATCGGCATTGCCACTGCCATGGCGAGCTCCATCAGGACACTGGAGACCAAACAGGATCAAACGCCGCAGAAACGGCAGTGCGTAGCGCTGCGCCCTGCGCCTGCACGCAGGGCATGCACTTGCGTCATCGCCCTGCCGACGGTGTGGCGGCACGTCCAAAGCGGGAGGGTGTGCCGGCATGAATGCCGCCGCGTTGCACAAGAGCAATGAGCGTGTTCTTGACGCCGGATGCAGCGCCGCGCATCCAGCGTGGCGCCCGAACGCACGCCACGATCGCCAATGTCCACCCACCCCGGCGACAAACGCCGTTGGATCAGGCCGATCGCCGCCCTATAGTCCGTAACGCTCCACCGCATCCAGATGCGGCTGCGGATCCTGGCCGCAGGCCTCGGCAAGCCGCAGCCAGCACATCGGATGCGACCAGCGCGAGGTCGTGCATCGCAGGACGCGATGCAGTTCCTGCGGGGCGACGTTTTCCGGAAGCGCCACGGTGAACAACACGCCCGGCAGTCCGGATGTTGCATCCTCCGGGTCGAACGCGTCCGGATGGTCCGGGTCGACCACGCGGTAGTCGTCGCGACTGTGCAGCCACATCTTCCAGCCGCGCATTTCCAGGTCTGCACGCATCGCCTCGATCACCTCGTCGCCAGGATGCACGCCGTCCACCAGCCAGCTATTGGCATAGCCACCCGGTTGCAGCACATGCACCTGCGCGTAGGTCGGCACGAAACGCTCGCGTTCGGCTTCGTCTTCCGGCGGCGGATACAACAGTTCCGCGTCGAACACCACCCAGTCGCCGACATGCTGGCGCCGATGCGCAGGCGCGTTTTCGACGATGCGTGCAGTGACCGGGCCGGTGCGGCGCGCGTAGTACTCGGCCATTTCGCCATCATCCATGCAACGAATGATCACCCAGCCCCAGGTCTCTTCGACTACGCCGCCGGTGCTGCTCAGCTCCATGCCAATGGCCTGCGCAGAGGCACGCACCGCGTCCCAATCCTGCGCCGCACTGGCCGCCGTCATGTGATCCCAATGCGCAGAACGCGGTTCTTCCAGCAGCTCGGTAAGTTGCCGATAGACCGCGGCGGCCTCGGCAAACCGGCCGGTATCGAGATACATGCGCGCCAACAAGCCGCGTGCGCCGTGCGAGCCGGGCGATAGCTCCAACAGTGCCGTGCAGGCCTGCTCCAGCGCCGGCCAGTCGCCCAGCCGCTGCGCCAGCTGCGCCTCGCACCACAATGCCGCCACCGGCGCCTGTGGGCGATACAGCTGTGCCAGCCGGCGCACACCGGCTTCATCGCCGCGGCCCAGCAACAGATTCATCAGCCGGAAGGTGGGGCTGGTTTCGCGATCGGCATGCCGCTGCACGAATGACCACAGCAACGCGATCGCTTCCTCGTCGGCCGCACAGGCACTCAAGGCAGAAGCAGTGGTGTCGACAAGCTCGGCATCGTCCGGACAGTCAGCGACGGCCTGCAGCAACCACTGCGCTTCGCGCTCGGGATTGCGCACCACATCATCGCCCTGCGCGTTCAACCATTCCAGCAACTGCGCGGCAGCGACCGGTGACTCCTCGCCCGCTGATACGGCCGCGATGCGCGCAGCCCAACCGTCCAGCGCCAGCGTGGCACCACGGTCCTGTCGCAACTTGGGCAGATGCGCACGTGCAAGCGCCAGATGCCTGCGCGCGGTCCACACCGCGCCGCGTTGCAGCGCCAGTCCGATCGCAAGCTCGGCCGCTTCGATCAGGATGCGATGCGCGCCAACCTGCGCGTAATGGTCGAGCATCTGCTGCACGCGGCTGCCCAGGTCCCAGCTATTGCGCTCGGGCGCGCGCGCCACCAGCACCGCCACCGCACGCAGCCAGTGCAGGCGATAACGCGGCGCAATCTCGCGCCATGGCAGCAACGCTTCCATGGCTTCGTCATCGCGCTGCAACAGCGCCAACGCGCGTGCCTTCTGCAGGCGCCGCGGCTGGCTGCAATTGGCCCACTCGGCACCTTCGCGCGCGGCGTCGCGTTCGCGCTGTTCCACCAGCGCCAGCGCTTCCTGCGCACGCCCAAGCGCAAGCAGGATCGAGATGCGCATGTCCGGCACGCCGTCGTAGATTTCGCCGCCATGGTCCAGGATGGCCTGCGACTGCTGCTCCAGATACTGCAGCGCCGCGTCACCGCGCCCGTCGTCGAGCAATGCATCGGCTTTTTCGCAGCTCAGGCACTGGTAACACGACCAGCTCGGGTCGATGCGGCCCAGGGTTTCGTCGCACACTTCGATACGTTCTTCCACCCAACCCGGGCCATCGATGTTGGCATAACACGCGGCCAGGTCCTGGGTCACGCAGACCGATTGCGGGCACTCCACTGCGTCGGCGCGATGCGCACGCTCGAACAGCGCCACCGCATCGCCCAGCGCACGCTCGCCTTCGCACAGGTTGCCGACCCGGTTGCGCATTTCCCAATGCCCGACAAACACCTCCAGCCACGGGTTGGCCAGCGTCTTGCCCAGCGCACGTGCCTCCGGCAACAAGGCCTCGGCGCGGTCGATCTGCAGATCGCAGATGTGGTCGGTCAGGCGCGTCAGCAACTGCGCATTTTGCGGCTGCCCAGCTTCGCCCAGATCGTCCTGCAGTTTTTCCACCCAGTTCCAGATTTCCATCGTGCCGCTCCTGCGATGCGGCGCTTCAGCGCGCCAGCAATTGGGTCACGGTCTCGGCGAAATCGCCGAAGGCCTTGTTGAGATCGGAAACACCTGATTCGGTGCTGCCCGGCTGCGGCTGCGTACGCCCCTGCGCCGCGACGATCACCTTGAGCGCACGCAGCAAGCGCGCCGCCACCGCGGCCTGCGGGTTGCCTGCGCGCTGCGCGCCCAGCAAGGCCTGCAGCGCCGGATTATCCAGATTCAGATACAGCCGCTGGGTCTGCCGCGCTTGGATGCGCGCGGTGAATTGCCGCGCCAGGCGCAACGCGGCGGTAGAGACACGCTTGTCGTTTTCGTCCTGCTCCAGGCGGCGTTTGAGCTCGGCCTCGCGGTCGGGCACTACCACCAACGGCAGTTCCTGCGGGCTGAAACGCGCCGGCACCAGCGCTTCGCCATCGCCCAGGTGCTGTTCCAGCCAGGCCAGTTCATCGGCCGGCAGCGTGTCCAGCTGGAACAACTGGCGGTTGCCCTGCTCGGTGCCCAGCTCGACCAGACGCACACCCTTGACCTGCGCCCAGCGCCGCAGAAACGGCACCACCGCATACCGGTTGCCGTAGGCCACCGGCACGCCCATCGCACGGAACAGCATTTCTTCGAAACCGCTGTCGCTGTCGAGGATCACGTGCACCGCACCGCGCGATGGCAATTGCTGCGCCGGCAGATCGCCTTGCGACGTCGGTACCCGCACGTGTTCCAGCAGCAATTCGAACAGGCGCTCATCGCACAGCGCCGCGCCCAGCAGAGCTTCGTTATGACGCAACAGGATGCGTCGCCATGCCTCCGGTTGCTGGCGCGCCACATCGGCCAGGCCTTGCACCAAGGCCTCGGACAAGGCGTGCTGCACCGCGCTATAGACCGTATCGCGCTGCAGGTCTTCGCGGCTTGCGGTAGGCGTCAGCCGATTGGATTCGATCACCCCACCGATGAAGCCCGCCCACGGCGGCAGCAGTTCGCGCGCGTTGTCATCCAGCAACATGCCGCGCAGGAACACCGACAGATTGCGGTTGTCGCTGGTGCCGTAGGTCGCACCGTCCTGCACCCACAACAGGCCGACCGCATCGCTGCCCTCTTCCGCACGCACCGGCATGCAGCACAACGGCTCGAAATTGCGCTCAAAGCGCGCGGCGAACTCGCGTTGCCGGCGCCAGGCCTGCACCGGATGCAACGGTACGGCGTCCTGCACGCGCCACGGCGGCGGCTCGGGATTGATCGGCTGCGTTGCGGCGCCGATCCAGATCGGCTCGCGCAACAGCGCGCAATAGCGCGACAGAATCTCGCGCAGCCGCCCTTCCTGAGCCAACGACAGATAATCGCCGTGTAGTTCCAGCACCACCTCGGTGCCCACCTGCGCACGCGCAGGAATCGGGCTGACCGTGTACTGCTCGGCGTTGCTGGAGATGTAGCAATAGCCCAGCGTGGGAGACTGGTAGGAGGTGGTGCGCACGGTCACCCGCCGCGCCAGCACGAAGGCGGACAAGAAGCCCAGCCCGAACATTCCGATCAGGCCGCTGTCCTCGTGGCCGCCCTGGCGCAGCCCACGCGTATAGCCCACGCCCACGGTGGCCAGGTAGTCGTGGATTTCCTGCTGGGTCAGTCCGGCACCGGTATCGACGATGCGCACGATGCCTTGCGCGGTATCGGCATGCACCTCGATGCGCGATTGGCCGTCCCAATCGGGTTGTTCCAGACGACGACGCAGGATGGAATCGTGCGCGTTCTGCACCAGCTCGCGCAGCGCCACCACCGGGGTGGAGTACAGGTGCTTGCCGAGGACCGACATCAGTCCATTGAGATCGACGCCTGCCCGGCGGATCTGCGAGGCGTCGGTCGCCTCGGGAGTGGGATCTTGCATGATCGGTCGTCGTTTCCTTGGCGACGACGCCCATCCTCGGACGCGTCCCCCTGGGTGCCAGTGCCAGCCGGAAAGGCTAGCCGGAACCCACATTGCACGCACGTCTCAGTTTGACCCCTGCCCTCCGTTGCGTACAGCGACGCGCACTGCACCGCACGCCGGGTTGACCCACCACGGATCGGTAGCGCTACCAATCCGTGGGTTGCGGAGATTACCGCTGCAGGGTCTCCATCGGCGCCTCATTGAAGTGCTGGCGATAGCCCTTGGCCAACGCCGAACGGCTGCCGACGCCCCAGCGACTGGCCGCCTGCAACACACTGCCGCAGCCGCCTTCGGCCAGCAGTTCGTCGCGGATGCTTTGCATCCGGTAGCGGCGCAGCACCTGCGTCGGCGATAGCCCGGTAGCCGACTTGAACGCTTGCTGCAGCGCGCGCCCGGTGACCCCGATCTGTGCGGCCACTTCGTTGATCGACAGATCCGAGCGATGCGCATTGGTGATCATGTAGCTGTAGGCGCGCCGATACTTGGCCGGCAACCGGGCGGAGATATCGTCGCTGACGTGCGCCGGGGTGCCGCTTTCCAGCAAGCGCGGTGCCTGCACTTCGCTGCGCAGGCACTGCACCGCGCCCAGCGCGTAGCGGTTGTAGAGCAGCAACGCTTGTTCGGTGCGCCCCATCGCCTGGCTGATCTTGGCCTGGCAGTACTCGAACTCCAGGTTCCAGCGCGGCGCATGATGTCGGCCGGCACCGGCCAGCGCACGCTCGGCCAGATCGGCACGGCCCACCGCCAATGCCGCCAGCGCCAGTTCCACCTGCGCGTCCTGACGCGCACACGGCGGGCAGCCGGTGGCTGCGGCCGGCAATGCGTCGATCTGCGCGTCGAAGCCGAAGGTGTCGCCGCCGGCAATACGCAACAGGCTGCGTACATGCCGCATGCGCTGCGCAAGCACCGGCATGCTCTCTGCCAGATCGGCGATGCAGGCGCGCAGGTCGCTGGGCTCGAAGGCATGCGTGGCATCTTCCTGGCGCAGCGTGGCTTGCCAGAACACATGGTCGCTCATGCGGTCGGAGCGACGGATACGCAGCTGCGCAATCATGTCCAGACGCAGCGCAGTGGCAATCCGCAGCCAGTCCGACGCGCCGCTCTCCAGGTCGGCCAGCACCTCGCGGGCACGCTCCAGGGTCTGTAAGGCCAACGTGCTCTGGCCCAGATGGAAGTGGGTGAGCGATTTGCCCAACAGGCTCTCGCCGCACAGGCTGGGCGGCGTTTCGCGGTCCATTGCCAACTGCGCGAAGCAATTCAACGCCGCGCTCAGGCGCCGCTGTCTCAGCATCAACCAGGCGGTGTTCCGGCACGACAGCAGGCGCAATTGGCGCTGATGCCCGCGCATGGCCTTCAAGGCCTGCCGATACGCATCTTCGGCCTCTTCCTGATATTCCAGGATCAGCAACGCATCGCCGCTGGCACCGAACAAGCTGACCTCATCGTCGGCGCCATCCGCTGCGCCCTGTCCGTCGCGTCGCTGTTGGAGATGTTGCAGTCCCTGTGGCCAAGCACCAACCAGCATCCTGCTCGTATAGGTAGGAAGACGTTCTGCGTATGACAACGCAGAGATCGCTGCAAAGTAGGTGGAAAGGATCATGCCGGTCTCTCTCTTTGGGGGGCGGAGCAAAAGACAACAGGCGCCGAACTCGCTGGCGCAAACGATTGTATGCAGCGGATCCAATAGAATTTCCCTCTGAAAGCCATTGAAAAAATCAAAAAAGCTCACTCTGTCAAACAACCATGTGATGCGTTTTCTCCCGACGCAAAGCGCATTTGCACATCGTTGGCATTGTCGTACGCCAGACATTTCGCGCCATCCGGTTGAGTATTGATATCGCCGGTCTACGCCAATCCCCAGGCACAGTCGGACAACGTCTGCGAACGCGCCGCTTCCATGCGCATTGATGGTCATCGGCGATGTTCAACACGATGCACCGTGACTGTACGGACACGTACGCCGAAGCGTTTTTGATCGCGAGAAGCGGGCATGCCACGAAGGAAAATCGCTGCTGACCTATTCCAGCCGCGCGCGATCCCACGACCAATCGCAATAGATTGGTCTAGACCTCGGCAACCGGATGCCTCTGCCCGCGCGCGTCGGTCCATGCTTACTCGCTACTGCATGACGCGCATGGCGCAATTGCATGCGTCCCAGACATGCCCGCTATGTAAGAGCTCTGTTACGTCTAAATGAGCGCGAGTTAAAGCCGATGTCGACAAATCCGAAGACGCGTACGCAAGCGTGAAACTTTTGGTCTCTGCAATGGTACATACCATTCGTCCAGCTCCACTGGACTCTCCCCCGCCAACCGACTGGTCCGACGATGCAGCGATCTTTGAAGATGGATTTTGTCCTGGCATTGGCCGACCCGCACCGGCGCCCGTCCCATGCGTGGCTTGTACGCCGACACGCGAAGGCCGCCTGAATGAACGACCACTCCCCCTCCAATGCCGGATCGGTGTTCCTGTTGACGCAGGACGCGCGCCTGACCTCGCAGGTCAACGCCAGCCTTGCACCGCTCGCACGCAACGTCTCGACGTTTTCCGATGAACTGGAGCTCCTGCGTTCGCTGCGGCACTCGCCGTGCGAGCTGCTGATCTTCGATGCCAGCTGTGTCGCCGCCGATGACAGTTCACTGCTGGCCTGGCAGCGCTGCCATAGCGGCCAGCCCACGCCGCTGATCGTGCTTGGCCGTTTCGATTGCGCCGACAACATTCTGGCCTGGTATCGCGCAGGCGCGCAGGAGGTCCTTGCGCTGCCTTTCAATTCGCATGAGTTGCACGTGCGCGCGGCCCTGGCGATATCGCCGGTGGCGCATGCCTGCCCGGAGACGCAGCACCTGAGCGTGGGTCCCTACAAGCTGATCCGCGATGAAAATACCGTCTACCTGGAAGGCAAGCCGATCGCGTTGACCGCACGCGAGTTCTCGATTGCCTGGCTGCTCTTTTCCAGCCCCGGCGTGTGCTTCCGGCGTTGCCAGCTGGCCAAGGCGGTCTGGGGCAGCCATACCGAATTCACCGACCGCACCATGGAGCAGCACATCTACAAGTTGCGCAAGAAACTGCAGCTGAGCGGTGACAGCAGCGCGGTGCGCATCAGAACCGTCTATTCGCACGGCTACAAGCTGGAGCTCGCGTTGCACGATACCGAGGCAACGACAATGAGCAAGGCCGTTAGCCCAAGTCTTGGCCCTGCACATCACGCAGCCGCCTGCTGAGCAAGCGCACCGCTGCAGATGCGATCTGCGAGCTGCACTGCGCAGTCTCGCCTGCGTGACAGCGAAGGGTGCTTGATGACAGGACGGGCGTCGGCACGCCATCGACGACGGAGCGGCCTGCACGCGCACCCGGCCCGCAAGCTGTGCCGTCATTCAAGTTCTGCAGGTACCGGCCATGCGACTGGCTGCATCGTTCACTGCACAGCGTGGGGTGCACGCTGATCGGCGTTGAGCGACGTCGCTGCATCCGTGAGCAGGCGTGGCAGCGACGAATGCGGCGCTGCCTGCTGCGCCGGGACTGTCCAGCGAAACACGCTTCAAGCATGTCGCTGTGTCTCCGCCGTCCATCTCTGGGGATCGGATGCGGACGCCCACTCTGCAGAGCGCAGACTTGGCAACTCTCACGCACGCAGGCCGTGACCTTGCGCCTATGCGCCATACGCAATGGCACGATTGGCACATTCACACACGACAACGGCGCAGGGAACTCCTGCGCCGTTGTCCGCTTTCATAACGCGCGAATTACTGCTTGGGGTTTTCGCCATACTGGTTCGGGCCGGGCGTGCCTTCGATGCACATGAAGACCAGCAACACGAAAGCACCGACGTACGGCACCAGGCTGATCAGATAAAACCAGCCGGACTTGTCCTGGTCGTGCAGGCGGCGCACCGTGACTGCAATACCGGGCACGATCAACGCCAGACAAACGATCACCATGACCGCACAGATCAGCCAAGCCAGCGCACCCGGGCCGTTCTCGTTCCCCATCGCCACTGCCGCGACGGCGAACAGGCCGCCAAACACGAACAGCACCAGGAGCTGCATCAGCGCGAACATCCAGTATTCCTTGCGGCGCGAGCGACCGTTGAAGTCGGCGTAACGCTTGAGCGGCAGCAACATCCATTCCATCGTGATTCTCCTGAAAACGCAGTGAGTGGTGTCTGTGGTCCGGTGCACAGTGCAACGGGCCGCGCATGTTGCCATAGCCCCACTCTTTCTGAAAACGCTTTCTCGACAACCAACTACCAAATCCCGGCGTTTGTCCGACAAACGGCTTGCGGGCGTCAGGCCGCCCTGCGACGCATGCCATGCGCGCCTCCGCAGCACGTCTGAAAGGCACGCAATGACCTCTGCACTCAGCGTTTCTTGAGGGTGGCGGCACGGCCGCACCGGTGGTGACCAAGCCGGACGATCATCGATGGTCGCCCGGCAGCCGGCCGAGACGATGGCAGCAGGCTGGCCCCGGACATGGCAAAGACTTCCGACGCATTCGTAGGCCGCCAACCCGGCCTATCGCAACATCCGCGCGGTGCGCGGCTTCAGTCGGCCGCCGCTTCCAATGCCTGGCTCAAGCGCTCCACGGCAATGATTTCCATGCCCTTGATGCTGGTGGTCTTGGGCGCATTGGCGCGGGGCACGATGGCGCGCTTGAAGCCATGCGTCGCCGCTTCCTTCAGGCGGTCCTCGCCATTGGGCACCGGGCGGATTTCGCCGGACAGGCCCACTTCGCCGAACGCGATGGTCTTTTCGGACAGCGGCCGGTCGCGCAGCGACGACAGCACCGCCAGCAGCACCGGCAAATCGGCCGCGGTTTCCTGCACGCGGATGCCGCCCACCACATTGACGAACACGTCCTGATCGCCCACCACGATGCCTCCATGGCGATGCAGTACCGCCAGCAGCATCGCCAGCCGGTTCTGCTCCAGACCCACCGCCACCCGACGCGGGTTGGACAACGGCGAGGCATCCACCAGCGCCTGCACCTCCACCATCAGCGGGCGGGTGCCTTCGCGGGTGACCATCACGCAACTGCCCGGCTGCTGGGTGCTGCCGCCGGACAGGAAGATCGCCGACGGGTTGGAGACTTCCTTGAGGCCCTTCTCGCCCATCGCGAACACGCCCAGTTCGTTGACCGCACCGAAGCGGTTCTTGAACGCGCGCAACAGGCGGAACCGGCTCCCGCTCTCGCCTTCGAAATACAGCACCGCATCGACCATGTGCTCGAGCACGCGTGGCCCGGCGATGCCGCCTTCCTTGGTCACATGGCCGACCAGAAACACCGCGGTACCGGTTTCCTTGGCGTAGCGCACCAGCCGCGCTGCGCTCTCGCGCACCTGGCTCACCGAGCCTGGCGCTGCGGTCAACGATTCGGTCCACAAGGTCTGTACCGAATCGGCCACGATCAGCTTCGGTCGCGCCACGCTGGCGTGCTGCAGGATGTTTTCGATGCCGGTTTCGGCCAGGGCGTTCAGGCCTTCCAGCGGCAGGTCCAGGCGCACAGCGCGCCCGGCCACCTGGGCCAGCGATTCCTCGCCGGTCACATACAACACCGGCAACGTGGAGGCCATGCTCGCCAGCGCCTGCAACAGCAGCGTCGACTTGCCGATCCCGGGATCGCCGCCGATCAGCACCACTGCACCTTCCACCAGCCCGCCACCCAGCACCCGATCGAACTCGCCGATACCGGTGGACACACGCGCCTGCTCGGACTGCTGCATGTCCTTGAGCGCGGTGATCTTGGGCGCCTCGGCCTTGCCGGCCCAGCCGCTACGCCGCGATGCCGCTGGCGAGGCCTTGCCGCCCGGCGCGGCGCTCTCGAGCACGATTTCGCTCAGCGTGTTCCAGACACCGCATTCGGTGCACTGGCCCTGCCACTTGGTGTACTCGGCACCGCACTCGCCGCAGACATAGGCCGTTTTCGCCTTCGCCATCGCTCTTGCCCATCGTGATTGAAGCAGCAGGATAGTGGCTGACGGTCTCAGTGTGCGCGACGCAGGACTTTGCGGATTCGGGATTCGGGATTCGGGATTCGGGATTCGGACAAGTCGACGATTTGCTGATGCGCAGTGCAAGCGATTGACCAGCTGCGCCCACACAACGGCGGCATGACCGGTGACGACCGGCCATGCCGCTTGGATTCCACTGATCCCACGTCGGGCAACGACGTGGGCGTGTGCCACTCAGCGCGCCTTGTACAAATCGCTCAGGCGATCTGGCTTGCCGGCGATGCGCTCCAGATGCGGATACAGCAGACCGCCGTGGTAGTCGATACGGACGGTTTCGTAGCGGTCGCCGCGCTTGACCAGCAGTTCGATCGGTGCAGTGGTGCCCTTGGCCGCCTTGATCGCATCCTTGATCACATCGGCGCTGAAGGCGCGGCCGTTGACGGCCACCAGGGTATTGCCGTTGATGATGCCGGCATTGAATGCCGGGCTGTCCCACAACACCTCGTTGACTTCGCCCGAGCCCTCCAGCGACAGGCCCAGCGAATAGGTCAGGCTGACGTCGTTTTCGTTGCTCTCGTAGGTCTTGATGGCCAGGTTCGGTTCGTCGTTGTAGACCAGCTTCCAGCCATTGGCTTCGATGCCGCCATTCAACGAACCGTGCCCGTCCATGCGCTCGCGCAACAGGCTGGCCCAGTCGTAGGCGGCCACGCCGTTGAGCGTGCTGACGATGTCGTCGAAGGTATACGGATTGACGTCCCAATCGCCGTTCTTCATGCCGAAGAACGCCTTGGCGAAATCGTCGATGGAACGCTTGTTGTTGGTGAGCGCGCGAAGCTTGCTATCCACTTCCAGCCACATCATCTGGCCGCCGGAGTAGTAGTCCTCGCTCATCTGGTAGCTGCGGTATGCCTTGGGGCGCCGCATCGACATGGTCGGGTCGTTGGTGGTGTCCTGCACCGTGCGCCAGGCCATGCCGGGGCGGCCGCGCTCGTAGGTTGCCGCCACGCCCGCCAGCATGTCGCGCGCCTGGTCCTGCGTCCACAGGCCGGAACGTGCGGCCACCACTTCGCCCCAGAACTGGGTCTGGCCCTCGTACAGCCACAGCAGGCTGTCGCCCATCGGCACGTTGAAGTTCGGCGTCGCCAGGTCGGCGCCACGGCGGTACTTGCCGTTCCAGGAGTGGTTGAACTCGTGCGCCAGCAGGTCGCGCATGGTCCAGCTCTTGTCCCACTCGGTGAAGTAATTCGGCGGGCCGCTGTTTTCGCTGGAACGGTGATGCTCCAGGCCGATGCCGCCCAGCTTCTTGGTCAGCGCCAGCAGGAATTCGTACTGGTCGAAGTGACGCGCGCCGTACAGCTTGTCCATCTGCTGCACCAACGCGGCGTGTGCCTTGATCTGCTCGGGCTTGGCCTCCAGCGATTTGGCTTCATCGGCGAACACGTTGAGGTAGACCGGCTGCTTGCCGTTGCTCAGCTCCACGCGCTTGTAGTACTTGCCGGCGAACATCGGCGAATCGACCAGGTCGTCGAAATCGATCGGCTTGAAGCTCACCGTGTCGCCGACGCGGCGATCGGTTTCCAGTGCCGTGGCATAGCTCCAGCCGGCCGGCAGCGTGACGCTGGCCTGCGCCTTGATGTTGCGCGCGAAATAGCCGGCCGGGTACAGCGCCGTGGTGTTCCACTGCAGGTTGAGCATTTCCGGGGTCATCATCACCCGG
This sequence comes from Xanthomonas euvesicatoria pv. euvesicatoria, assembly GCF_020880415.1. Classification (GTDB taxonomy): domain Bacteria; phylum Pseudomonadota; class Gammaproteobacteria; order Xanthomonadales; family Xanthomonadaceae; genus Xanthomonas; species Xanthomonas euvesicatoria. The sequence continues at coordinate 35,439 of NZ_JAJIUJ010000076.1, forward strand.
CCCTGGTTGCCGGCCTGCGGCGAGAGGAACTTGAACTCGGCCGTCAGCTCGGTGGCGCCCTGTGGCACGTCCACCTTGAACGCATAGACATCGAATTGGTCGCGTTTCCAGGGCACCACCTTGCCATCGACCTTGATCACCAGACCGGCGAGCTTGTCGATCGGTCCGGTCGGCGAATGGTTGCCGGGAATCCACTGCGGGTACAGCAGCGTCATCGGGCCCGGCTTGGCCGGCATGGTCGTCTTGACCTTGAAGATGCGGTGCGCCAGATCGGTGGCGTCCACGTCGATCTTCAAGGTGCCGTCGAACGGCACGTCCTGCGGCGGTGCGGTTTGCGCAGCCGCCGGCAGCGACAACGCCGCCAACAACGAAACGGACAACAGGGTGGGCATTTTCATCGCAACTCCGCAGGTGACCTGGACAGGCAAGCCCACGATGCTAAGCGCCTGCCTGTGCTTGACCGTATGCCATTGGTCATGCTGCGGGCGATTGACGCGTAAAAAAAAGGCCGCCAATCACTTGGCGACCTCTTCTTCAACATTGCGGCGATTCGGCGTGTCGCCGTCTCAATGCATCATGTTGACATTCATGTTGTGCAGCACCCACAGCGAGCCGACGATCACGATGCCGATGATCAGCAGCGAGAACAGGCCCACCTGCACGTTGGAGCGCTGCTCGGGCGTGCGGTCCATGTGCAGGAAGTACACCATGTGCACCAGCATCTGCACCGCGGCCATGACCGAGATCACGACGATGGTGACACCCTTGGAGAACGCGCCGCTCATCACCATCGCAAACGGGATGACGGTGAGGATCACGGCCATCACAAAGCCGATCAGGTAGGACTTCAGGCCGCCGGCATGCGCATCGGCAGCGGTATCGGTGTGGTGGTGATTGGCCATTACAGCGCTCCCAGCAGATAGACGACGGTGAACACACCGATCCAGATTATGTCCAGGAAGTGCCAGAACAGGCTCAGGCAGGCCAGACGCGTGCTGTTGCGCGCGGTCAGGCCGTTCTTGGAAATCTGGATCACCAGCACGGCCATCCACAGCAGGCCGGAGGCCACGTGCAGGCCGTGCGTGCCCACCAGGGTGAAGAATGCCGACAGGAACGCACTGCGACCCGGGCCGGCACCCTCATGGATCAGGTGGTTGAACTCCCATACTTCCATGCACAGGAAGCCGATACCCAGCAGCGCGGTGACGGCCAGCCAGCCGTACAGGCCGCCCATCTTGCGCTTGTGCGCGGCAATCATCGCAAAGCCGAAGCTCAGGCTGCTGAACAACAGCAGGAAGGTTTCCACCAGCACGAACTTCAGATCGAACAGCTCCTTGGCGGTCGGCCCGTCCACCGTGGCGCCGGAGAGCACCGCATAGGTGGCGAACAGACCGGCAAACAGCAGGCAGTCGCTCATCAGATAGACCCAGAACCCGAAGACGGTGTTGCCACCGCCGTCGTGATGCTCGTGGTCGTGATCGTGGCCGCCCGCGTGGGCGGCGTGGTCAAGCGTGGTCGAGGAAGCCATGGTCATACCACCTTCGCGGCCTGCGCCGCCTGTTGCTGTTCGAGCAGGGCGAAACGTGCGTTTTCGATGCGCTCCACTTCGTCGGCCGGCACCCAGTAATCGATGTCGTCATCGAAGGTGCGCGCGATGAAGCTGCCGATCATGCCCACCAGGCCGATGATGGCCAGCCACCAGATGTGCCAGATCAGACCGAAGCCCAGCAGCACACTGAAGGCACCGATATAGACGCCAGCGCCGGTGTTACGCGGCATGTGGATCGCTTCGTACTTGGACGGACGCACCCAGCCCTTGCCATTCTGCTTGTCGGCCCAGAACTGATCGCGGTCGTCGATGTGCGGCAGCACGGCGAAGTTGTAGAACGGCGGCGGCGAGGAGGTTGCCCATTCCAGCGTACGGCCATCCCACGGGTCGCCCGTGTAGTCCATATGCTCCTTGCGCTTCCACACGCTGTAACCGATCTGCACCAGGTTCAAGAAGATGCCCATGCCGATGATGGCAGCACCCACCGCGGCCACGTACAGCCACGGCGCCCACTCGGGGTGGTTGTAGGTGTTCATGCGACGGGTCATGCCCATGAAGCCGAGCACATACAGCGGCATGAAGGCCACGAAGAAACCGATGATCCAGCACAAGAACGAGGCTTTGCCGATCTTCTCGTTGAGCTTGAAGCCGAACGCCTTCGGGAACCAGTAGGTCAAGCCCGCCAGGTAACCGAACACCACGCCGCCGATGATCACGTTATGGAAGTGCGCGATCAGGAACAGGCTGTTGTGCAGCACGAAGTCCACGGCAGGAATCGCCAGCATCACGCCGGTCATGCCGCCGATGGTGAAGGTGATGATGAAGCCGATCGTCCACAACACCGGCGAGGTCATGTGCACGCGACCGCGGAACATGGTGAACAGCCAGTTGAAGATTTTCACGCCGGTCGGGATCGAGATGATCATCGTCGTGATGCCGAAGAAGGCATTGACGTTGGCACCCGAGCCCATGGTGAAGAAGTGGTGCAGCCACACCACGAACGACAGCACGCCGATGCACGAGGTGGCGTACACCATCGAGGTGTAGCCGAACAGGCGCTTGCGGCTGTAGGTCGCAATCAACTCGGAGAAGATGCCGAATGCCGGCAGGATCAGGATGTAGACCTCCGGGTGACCCCAGATCCAGATCAGGTTGACGTACATCATGGCGTTGCCGCCACCGTCGTTGGTGAAGAAGTGCGTGCCCAGGTAACGGTCGGCACCCAGCAGCGCCAGCGCCACGGTCAGGATCGGGAACGCGGCGATGATCAGGATGTTGGTGATCAGCGCAGTCCAGGTGAAGATCGGCATGCGCATCAGGGTCATGCCCGGCGCGCGCATGCGCATGATCGTCACGAAGAAGTTGATGCCGGTCAGCAACGTGCCTAAACCGGACACCTGCAGCGCCCAGATGTAGTAATCGACACCGACCCCAGGGCTGTACTCCAGCCCCGACAACGGCGGGTACGCCAGCCAACCGGTCTGCGCGAATTCACCAACGCCCAGCGAGATGTTGATCAGCGCCGCGCCGGCCACGAACAGCCAGAAGCTCAGCGAGTTCAGGAACGGGAACGCCACGTCGCGCGCGCCGATCTGCAGCGGCACGATCAGGTTCAACAGGCCGGTCATGAACGGCATGGCCATGAAGAAGATCATGATCACGCCGTGCGCGGTGAAGATCTGGTCGTAGTGATGCGGAGGCAGCACGCCTTCGCCACCGCCGCCGGCCAGCGCCTGCTGGGTGCGCATCATCGCCGCGTCGGCGAAGCCGCGCAGCAGCATGACCAGCGCCACGATGATGTACATCACGCCGATGCGCTTGTGATCCACCGAGGTGAACCACTCTTTCCAGAGATAGCCCCACAGCTTGTACTTGGTGATGGCGCCCGCGATGAGCAGGCCGAGCAGGCCGGCACCACCCAGCGCGACCATGATGATCGGCTCGTGGTACGGAACTGCCTCGATGGTGAGTTTGCCTAGCATCACTTGTCTCCAGAAGTGCACATGGCGACCGGCTCCGTAGCCGATGCCTGATGGTCGCCGTGGCCCTTACTGTGGCCCGGACCATTCATGTATTTGTCGACCAGCGAGCGGAACATGCCGTCCTGCACCGACGAGTAGTAGGTGACCGGATACTGTTCCTTGTCGTTGCGATTGGCTGCCAGCACCTGGTACTCGGCAGCGTTCAACGCGGTCGGCGATGCCTTGACCTTGGCCACCCAGGCCTCGAAGCCGGCCTGATCGACGGCGTGCGCCTTGAAGCTCATCTTCGAAAAGCCGTGGCCGCTGTAGTTGGTCGACAGGCCGAAGTATTCGCCCGGCTCGTTGGCCACCAGGTGCAGCTTGGTTTCCATGCCCGCCATGGCGTAGATCATGGTGCCCAGGTGCGGGATGAAGAACGAGTTCATCACCGTGTCGGAGGTGATCTTGAAGTTCAGCGGCGTGTGCACCGGGAACGCGATCTCGTTGACGGTGGCGATGTTCTGGTCGGGGTAGATGAACATCCACTTCCAGTCCAGCGACACCGCTTCGATGTTGATCGGCTTGACGTCCGAATCCAGCGGCCGGTACGGGTCCAGCGCGTGCGACGAGCGCCAGGTCAGCACCGCCAGCACCAGGATGATCACGCACGGGATCGACCACACCACCACTTCGATGGCAGTGGAGTGCGACCAGTCCGGCTCGTAGCGCGCCTTGGTGTTGGATGCGCGATATTTCCACGCGAACGCAATCGTCATCACGATCACCGGGATGACCACGATCAGCATCAGCACCACCGAGGTGATCAGCAGTTGCTTTTCGTCGTGGCCGATCTGGCCTTTCGGATTGAGGATGGCCGAGTTGCAGCCTGCCAGCAGCAGGAAGGGCAACATCAGACCTGGACGAAGTAAACGCCCGAGCTGTTTCAGCGGAATCATCGGTCGATCCAAGTGCGAAGGAACGCCAGCCTCGTTCGTCGTATCGGTCGCGGGATGTTCCCGACGCAGCTGTCTTCCTGGGGGAGATGAACTGCGCAGACCGAAGACACGGGTTAGCGCGCTAATTTTAGTCTTTGCTGCACCTGCACGAAACCCATTGGCAATGATCTGACGCAATAAAAGCGCGCCAATTTGTGCGACATGTTGTCGCAGCGCAGCGCGACGCAAGAATTGCGCCGTTGCGGCCGCCGAACGGGAAGCGCCTGCGCGGCTGCAACACGCGCGGGCAATGCGTGAAACGCGGCACTCGACGCCTCAAAACGCAACTGGGCCGGCACAGGCCGACCCAGTCTTGAAGCGTGGTGCCGGAAATAGGAATCGAACCTACGACCTACGCATTACGAATGCGCCGCTCTACCAACTGAGCTATTCCGGCGAGCCGCCAATTGTAGGAGCGCAGCCGCCCCCGGGTCAATCACTGCAGGCACCGCGTCGCGCCTGCACCGTCATGCCGGAAGCAGTCGCGTCAGCTGACCAGACGCAAGCGCAGCTCCTTGGGAAGCGCGAAGACCATCGATTCCGGCTCGCCTTCCAGTTCGGAGACGCCGGCTGCGCCCAATTCGCGCAAGCGCGCCAGCACGCCATCGACCAGCACCTGCGGCGCAGAGGCGCCGGCGGTCAGGCCGATATGCTGCTTGCCCACGATCCAGGCCGGGTCGATCTCGCTGGCGTTGTCGATCAGGTAGGACTCCACCCCGTCGCGCCGGGCCAGTTCGCTCAGCCGGTTGGAATTGGAGCTGTTGGGCGAACCGACCACCAGCACCAGATCGCACTGGCGCGCCAGATCGCGGACCGCGTCCTGGCGGTTCTGGGTGGCGTAGCAGATGTCGTCGTGGCGCGGCCCCTGCATGGCCGGATACCGAGCCCGCAGGGCTTCGATGATGCCCATGGTGTCGTCCACCGACAGCGTTGTCTGGGTGGTGTAGGCAAGGTTATCGGGTTGGCGGACATCGAGCGTAGCGACCTGTTCGATGTCTTCCACCAGGTAGATCGTGCCCGCCCCGCGCTCGCGGCTCCACTGCCCCATCGTGCCTTCCACTTCCGGGTGCCCGGCGTGGCCGATCAGCACCACGTCGCGGCCGGCCCGGCAGTGCCGCGCCACCTCGAAATGCACCTTGGTCACCAGCGGGCAGGTGGCGTCGAACACCCTCAGTCCACGCCGCTCGGCCTCCTGACGCACCGCCTGCGAGACGCCGTGCGCGCTGAAGATCACGGTGGCATCGTCGGGCACCTCGTCGAGTTCTTCGACGAAGATCGCGCCACGCTGCTTGAGGTCGTCGACCACGAAGCGGTTGTGCACGACCTCGTGCCGCACATAGATCGGCGCGCCCAGCGTCTCGATCGCACGCTTGACGATCTCGATTGCACGGTCGACACCGGCACAAAAACCACGGGGATTGGCGAGCAGGACATCCATGGCGGGCATTCTACGGGAATGAGGGATGCGGGGTCGGACCGGGCGGCATGCGCCTGCAGGCAGGCTTCAGCGCAGATTCCCGGTTCCCGGCTCCTGCTTGCCGGATTTGTCGAACAAGCCGAACACGGCAATTCCGATCGCGCCACCCACGATCGCCGAGTCGGCGATATTGAACGACGGCCAGGTATGGCTGCCGATGTACCACTGGATGAAATCCACCACGTGGCCGTGCATCAGCCGGTCGATCACATTGCCGATCGCCCCGCCGATCACCAGCGCATACGGCAGCGCGCTGCGCCACTGCCCACGCGCGGTGCGCGAGAGCCAGAACGCCAGCAGGCCGCTGATGCCCACCGCCAATGCAGTGAAGAACCATAGCTGCCAGCCGCCGGCATCGCTCAGAAAGCTGAAGGCCGCGCCGGTGTTGTAGGTGCGGTACCAGTTCCAGAAGCCGTCGATCACCGGCACCGGGGTGTACTCGGGCAGGCTGGACAGCACCCAGGCCTTGCTCCACTGGTCCAGGCCGACCACCAGCACAGAGAGCAGCAGCCAGATCAGGGCGGAGGGATTGGGGCGTTGACTCATGTCGAAGGATCGCAGTTGGTGGCCGCTGCTCCGATGCCGGAGAAGACGCCTGGGTGGGAGACAGTGACGGCGGCGGCGTCAGAACCAGCGACGCTGCTCGCCCGGACCTTCGATATTGCTGACGCAACGGCTGCACAGTTCCGGGTGACGCGGGTCGCTGCCCACGCTGGCCTGGTGGTGCCAGCAGCGCACGCACTTGGCCTTGGTGGTCGGCTGCGCACTGACGAAGATGTCGTCGGTGCTGGCTGCGGTCACGGTGACATCGCCACTGATGAACAAAAAGCGCAGTTCCTCGGCCAGCGGCTGCCAGCGCGCAGCGGTCTGCGCATCGGCGGCCACGGTGATCTCCGCTTCCAGGGCCGCACCGATCGCGCCATTGGCACGCATCGGCTCCAGCACCTTGGCCACCTGCTCGCGCAGGACCAGCAACTTGTCGAAATCCGCACTGGTCAATGCAGCATCGGCCGGCAACGGCGCAAGGCCGTCGTACCAGGTGGCGAACAGCACGTTGTCGACATGCTGGCCCGGCAGGTAGCTCCACAGCTCCTCGGCGGTGAAGCTCAACACCGGCGCGATCCAGCGCACGAACGCCTCGGCCACGTGGTACATCGCGCTCTGCGCCGAACGGCGGCCGCGTGCGTCTTCGGCCATCGTGTACAGGCGGTCCTTGGTGACGTCCAGGTACAGCGAGCCCAGGTCCACGCTGCAAAAATTCAGCAGCGCCTGCACGATCTCGGCGAAGTCGTAGCGCGCGTAGGCGGCCACGATCTTTTCCTGCAGCGCGTGGGCACGATGCACGATCCAGCGGTCCAGCAGCACCATCTGGTCCAGCGCCACCAGGTGCCGCAGCGGATCGAAACCATGCAGGTTGCCGAGCAGGAAGCGCGCGGTGTTGCGCAGCCGGCGGTAGGCATCGGCGTTGCGCTTGAGGATCTCCTGCGACAGCGACATTTCGTTGCTGTAGTCGGCAGAAGCGATCCACAGGCGCAGGATGTCCGCGCCCAGCGTCTTCATGATGTCCTGCGGTTCGATGCCGTTGCCCAGCGACTTGGACATCTTGCGGCCGTGCTCGTCCACGGTGAAGCCGTGGGTCAGGCACTGCTTGTACGGCGCGGCCTTGTCCATCGCCACGCCGCTCAGCAGCGAGGACTGGAACCAGCCGCGGTGCTGGTCGGAACCTTCCAGATACAGGTCGGCCGGCTTGGGCAGGCCACGATCCGGAAGCACCGCTTCGTGCGTCACGCCGGAGTCGAACCACACATCCAGGATGTCGGTGATCTTCTCGTAGTCGGCCGCCTCGCTACCCAGCAGCTCGGACGCGTCCAGCGTGTACCAGACATCCACACCGCCCTGCTCCACGCGGTCGGCGACCTGGCGCAGCAACTCGGTGCTGCGCGGATGCGGCTCGCCGGTTTCGCGATGCACGAACAAGGCGATCGGCACGCCCCAGGTGCGCTGCCGCGAGATGGTCCAGTCCGGGCGCCCGTCGACCATGCCGGCGATCCGCGCCTGGCCCCAGGACGGATACCAGTGCACGTTTTCGATAGCTTTCAGCGCATCGGCGCGCAGATTGGCCTGCTCCATCGAGATGAACCACTGCGGCGTGGCGCGGAACGCGATCGGCGTCTTGTGCCGCCAGCAATGCGGATAGCTGTGCTCCATCTTGCTGGCCGCCAGCAGCACACCGGTGCCGCGCAGCGCGTCGATGATGACGTCGTTGGCCTTCCAGATATGCAGGCCGGCCAGCGCGGTATCGCCCAGCGGCGGCGTCGACGGCAGATACACACCGCGCCCGTCCACCGGATTGATCTGCGCGGCGCCATAGCGCTCCAGCAGACCGTAGTGCCTGGAGACCTGATAGTCCTCCTGGCCGTGACCCGGTGCGGTATGCACGGCGCCGGTACCGTCCTCGGCCGACACGTGATCGCCCAGCAGCAGAGGGATCTCGCGTTCTGCATAGAACGGGTGGTTCAGCAGCATCTGCTCCAGCGCGGCGCCCTTGGCGTGGCCGTGCACCACGACCGCATCCACGCCGTAGCGCGCCAGCGCCTTGGCAGCCAACGCTTCGGCGATCACCAGCCAGCGCGGCTGGCCGCGATCGGCCGGGCCTTCCACCAGCACATAGTCCAGCTCCGCGCCCAGGCTCACCGCCAGCGACGCCGGCAGCGTCCACGGCGTGGTGGTCCAGATCGGCACCGCCACGCCCACGCCCGCCGGCAGGCGCGCGCCGAATGCGGCAGCCACTGCACCTGGATCGCGCGCCGGATAGGCGATATCCACCGTCGGCGACACCTTGTCGGCGTATTCGATCTCGGCCTCGGCCAGCGCCGAACCGCAATCGAAGCACCAGTGCACCGGCTTGACGCCGCGGGTCAGATGGCCGTTGTCGACCACCTTGGCCAGCGCGCGGATTTCGTTGGCTTCGAAGCGGAAATCCAGCGTCTTGTACGGGTTGTCCCAATCGCCGATCACGCCCAGGCGCTTGAAATCGCGCCGCTGCAGATCGATCTGCTCGGTGGCGTACTCGCGGCATTTCTGCCGGAATTGGGCCGCGTCGAGCTTGACGCCGACCTTGCCGTATTTCTTTTCGATCGCGATCTCGATCGGCAGGCCGTGGCAATCCCAGCCCGGGATGTACGGCGCGTCGAAGCCGGCCAGATACTTCGACTTGACGATGATGTCCTTGAGGATCTTGTTGACCGCATGGCCCAGATGGATCTGGCCATTGGCATACGGCGGGCCGTCGTGCAGCACGAACAACGGGCGGCCGGCGGCATTGGCACGCAGCTGCGCGTAGAAGCCCTCGCGCTCCCAGCGCTCCAGCATCGCCGGCTCGCGCTTGGGCAGGTCGCCGCGCATCGGAAATTCCGTCGCAGGCAGATGAAGAGTGGCTTTGTAGTCTTGGGTCACAGGAATCTACCGTTGCGCTGGATTGCTTGAGAAGTCCGCACATGGATGTGCGGGCTCTTGCGAGGGACTCGCAGTATCTACAGGCTCTTGCGAGGGACTGGCCGTAGTCGAGGGTTGTTGCTCAGCACGCATATGCGCCGCCAGCACCTCACGTGCCTGCTCGGCATCGCGGTGCATCTGCACGGTCAGCGCCTCCAGGCCATCGAATTTTTCTTCGTCGCGCAGCTTGGCGACGAATTCCACGGCAATGTGCCGACCATACAGATCGCATTGGAAATCGAACAAGTGCGCTTCCAGCAGCGGCTCCACGCCCGCTACCGTGGGGCGCGTGCCGAAGCTCGACACCGACGGCCACGGCCGTTCGGCCACGCCGTGCACCCAGGTCGCATAGATCCCCGACAACGCCGGCGTGCGCGGAAAGCGCAGGTTGGCGGTGGGATAGCCCAAGGTCCGGCCAAGCTGCTTGCCGCGCACGACCCGGCCACCGATGGCGTACGGGCGACCGAGCAAGTCGCCAGCGTGGGCGAATTCGCCGGCGCCGAGCAGTTCGCGAATCCGCGTCGCCGAAATCCGCTCCCCATGCAGATGCACCGGCGCAATCTCGCCCGCCACAAACCCATGCTGCTCGCCAAGCGTACGCAACAGGCCGATGTCGCCGCTGCGTCGATGGCCGAAACGGAATTCCGGGCCAATCCAGACTTCGCGCGCGCGCAGCCGGCCAACCAGCGCCAGCCGCACAAAATCTTCCGCACGCATCTTGGACAGGCGACCGTCGAAACGGATCATGCCCACGCTGTCGGCGCCGAATCCGTACAAGCCTTCGATCTTGGCGCGCGCCAGGGTCAGACGCGGCGGCGGCGCGGCGGGTGCGAAGAATTCACGCGGTAGCGGCTCGAAGCTCACCGCCACTGCCGGCACACCGAGTGCGCGGGCACGCGCCACGGCGTGTTGCACCAGCGTCCGATGCCCCAGATGCAGGCCATCGAAGGCACCGATGCAGACCACGCTTCCGCGCGGGAACAGCGTCCCGCCTTCGACGTCTCTAAACAGCCTGCTCATTCCTCGATCCAAACAGATGCCGGCCCGCCGGCCGACCCTCGTTGATACATAACCTGCAAGTATAGCCGTGCCTGTCAAGCCGTATGGGCACCTTGGCGTGGCAGCGCGCCACCGCCTGCGGTGCGCGGGGATGCGCAACCTCAGCCAGCGCAGGCGACCGTGCCGCGCATTCGTTCGGCTGTCGCCTCAGCCTTCGCGCAGATGCCGCGGCCGCAGCCCCAGCGCCAACTGCGCGACCAGATACGTCGCCCCGCCACTGCCCACCAGCACCGCCAGCCAGCCGATGCGGCTCCATTTATCCATCTGCGTAAACGACGGCAGCCACCACAGCAGGCTCAACAGCACTGCCGCCATCGCCGCGCACGCCAGCAGCAGACGCAGCGTATAGCCCCCCCAGCCTGGGCGGCGTTGGTACACGCCGGACTTGCCCAGCCAATACCACAGCAATCCCAGATTGAGATAACTCGACAATGCACTGGCGATACCCAACGCCAGATGCAGGCCCGGCTGCTTGCCCAGCGCCTGCATCACACCCTGGGCCTTGAGTTCGGGCGGCACCATGATCTGGTACACCACCGCCAGCAATGCGAAGTTGAACACCATGTTGGCGATCAGCGCCGCCACGCCCGCACGCACCGGGGTGCGGGTGTCCTGGCGCGCGTAGAAGGCCGGCAGCAGCACCTTCAGCATGGCGTAGGCCGGCAAACCGAAGCTCAGACCGTAGACCGACATCGCCGTCATGCGGGTGTCGAACGCGGTGAACTGGCGGTACTGGAACAACGTCGCCACCAACGGTTCGGCCAGCAGCAGCAGGCCGAGCATGGCCGGCATCGCGATCAGCAAGGTGGTGCGGAAGCCCCAGTCCAGCGCGCCGGAGAACGCGCTGCGATCGGTCTTGACGTGATGGCGCGCCAGCGCCGGCAGGATCACCGTGCCCAGCGCCACGCCGAACACACCCAGCGGCAGTTCCAGGAACCGGTCAGCCAGCGACAACCACGACTGCGACCCATCGGCCAGGCGCGCGGCGATCACCGTATCCAACATCAGGTTGATCTGCGCAATCGACGAGCCGAACAAGGTCGGGATCATCAAGGTCAGCACCTTGCGCACATCCGGGTGATTCCAGCCCCAGCGCGGCAGCGTCAGCAGGTCGATACCCTTCAGCGCCGGCAACTGGAACAGCAACTGCAACGCACCGGCCACCAGGACCGCCCAGCCCAGCGCCAGGATCGGGACCTCCAACCGCGGCGCCAACCACAGCGCGCCGGCAATCATGCACAGATTGAGGATGACCGGCGTCAGCGCCGGAATGGCAAAGCGCTGGAAGCTGTTGAGCGCGCCGCCGGCCAGCGCCGTCAACGAGACGAACAGCAGGAACGGAAAGGTCAGGCGCAACAGATCGACCAACAAACCGTATTTTTCAGGATTGGTGGCCGCACCATCGGAAAACACCGCGGCCAGTTGCGGGGTGAAGATCAGCCCCAGTGCGGTGATCAGCAGCAACATCCCGCCTAAGGTGCCGGACACGCGCGCCATCAGCTCGCGCAGGTCGGCATGCGGGCGGGTCTCCTTGACCTCGGTGAACACCGGCACGAACGCAGTGGCGAACGAGCCTTCGGCGAACAGCCGGCGCAGGAAATTGGGAATGCGGAAGGCCACCCAGAACGCGTCGGTCACCGCATTGGCGCCGAAGGTGGTGGAAATCGCCTGGTCGCGGATCAGACCCAGCACCCGCGAGATCATGGTCATACTGCTGAATGAGAGCAGGCCTCTCAACATGCCGGGCTTGCTCACTCTGCATCCCTCTTGACAACTGACTTGACGTACATATCCGGGTCCATCATACTTTCGCGCTTGCTTTTTCCACCATACCGATTTTTCAGGAACCCACCACCGTGGCCAATATCAAGTCCGCCAAGAAGCGCGCCAAGCAGACCATTGTGCGCAATGAGCGCAACACCGGTCAGCGCTCGATGCTGCGCACCGCCGTCAAGAAGGTGATCAAGGCCCTTGACGCCAACGATGCTGCAGGCGCCGAAGCTGCTTTCGCCGTTGCCCAGCCCATCCTCGACCGTTTCAGCGCCCGTGGCCTGATCCACAAGAACAAGGCTGCACGCCACAAGAGCCGCCTGACCGCGCGCATCAAGGCCATCAAGGCCGCGTAAGCGATCGGTTTGCGCATTGCCGGGAGCCTGGCTTCCGGCAATACAGAAAAACCCGGCCTTGGCCGGGTTTTTTGTGTGCCTGCGCCTGCACTCAGCCTGCATTGCGTGCATCGAGCTCGTCTTCGCGCTGGCGGTCGAAGAACGCCATCACGTCCTTCATGATCGGGAACGTGCCGTCACGCCCGAGAGCGGACACCAGGTACCACGGCGCCGTCCAGCCCAACTCGGCCACGATGCTCTCTGCGGCGGCACGCGCCTCGTCTTCGAACATCAGGTCGGCCTTGTTGAGCACCAGCCAGCGCGGCTTCTTGAGCAACTCGGGATCGTGCCGTTCCAGTTCGCGTTCGATGGTGCGCACCTGATCGGCTGGCGATACGCCGTCCACACCACCCTCGCCATACACGCCCAGCGCAGGCGAAATATCCACCAGATGCAGCAGCAGGCGAGTGCGCTGCAGATGGCGCAAGAACTGCGTGCCCAGACCGGCACCGTCGGCAGCACCTTCGATCAGGCCCGGAACGTCGGCAATGACGAAACTGCGGTACGCCTCGACACTGACCACGCCCAGATTCGGGTACAGGGTCGTGAACGGGTAGTCGGCCACCTTCGGTGTGGCCGAGGACACCGCGCGGATCAGGGTGCTCTTGCCGGCATTGGGGAAACCCAGCAGGCCAACGTCGGCCAGCAGCTTCAGTTCCAGCTTGAGCAGACGCTCCTCGCCCTCCTCACCGGTGGTGGCCTGGCGTGGCGCACGGTTGACCGAGCTCTTGAAATGCATGTTGCCCAGGCCGCCCTTGCCGCCCTTGGCGACCAGCAAGCGGTCGCCGTGCCGGGTCAGGTCGCCGATCACTTCGTCGGTCTGCACATTGATCACCACGGTACCGACCGGCACCACGATGATGCGGTCTTCGCCGCCCTTGCCGTAGGCCTGGCGGCCCATGCCGTTCTCGCCGCGCTGCGCCTTGAAGGTGCGCTCATGGCGGAAATCGACCAGCGTGTTGACGTTCTCGTCGGCCACGATCCAGACGCTACCGCCCGCACCGCCATCGCCGCCATCGGGCCCACCCAGCGGAATGAACTTCTCGCGGCGAAAGCCGACACAGCCGTTGCCGCCATTACCGGCGGTGACCAGGATTTCTGCTTCGTCGACTAACTTCATGGGATGACAACCGGGAATGGAGAATGGGGAATCGGGAATCGGCACAGCGAGTGGCCGCCTCCTGCCAGCAAGAATGCTTGCCAGCACAGCCGTGGAATCCGGCCGGGGGGCAGAATCGCTTTTCCGATTCCCTGCTCCCCATTCCCAATTCCCAGCCGTCAAACGAAAAACCCCGCAAAAGCGGGGCTTTCCGTCTTGCCCGTAAGGCATTACCGCCTCATGGACTGGCCTGCATGGAGCGGGCGATTACGCCTCGGCAACCACGCTGACGGTACGACGCTTCTTCGGACCCTTGGTGGAAAACTCCACCTTGCCGTCGACCAGCGCAAACAGCGTGTGGTCACGACCCAGGCCGACGCCGGCGCCCGGATGGAACTGGGTGCCGCGCTGACGCACGATGATGTTGCCGGCGTCGATGGCCTGGCCACCGAAGATCTTCACGCCGAGGTACTTCGGATTCGAATCGCGACCGTTGCGCGAGGAACCTACGCCCTTTTTATGTGCCATGACTGGTTCTCCTTACTTCTTGTCGCCACCGGCAATGCCGGTGATCTCGATTTCGGTGTAGTGCTGACGGTGTCCCTGACGCTTCATGTGGTGCTTGCGGCGGCGGAACTTGATGATGCGCACCTTGTCGGCGCGGCCGTGGGCCACGACCTTGGCGGTGACCGAGGCGCCCTTCAGCGCATCGCCCAGCTTGATGCCATCGCTATCGCCCAGCATCAGGATGGTGTCGAACTTGATCTCGTTGCCAGCTTCGACTTCGAGCTTTTCCACGCGGAGCGTTTCGCCCTGCGCGACGCGGTATTGCTTACCGCCGGTTACCAGAACTGCGTACATGACCAGGTGTTCCTCTGTAGTTATTATGGTCGCCTGACTTACCCATGGGGCAGACAGGAGCGGAATTGTACTGGCCTAGCCGGTTTCGGGTCAAGTCGCAAGCGGCCTGGCCGCGACTGGCCCGCACTGGGCTGGTAGAACGCATCATCCGGCCGCCACAACGGCCCCGGCAGACTGGCATTTGGGGCAATTGCCCTCACCTAGGTCGGCGGGTAGGCTGATCGACTGCCACTCATTCCTGCTGAGCACGCTCGCACCACTGCCGGTTCGCCGGCCCGACATCGGATCCCCCATGGCGATGGATTTCATCCGCATCCGCGGCGCGCGGACGCACAACCTCAAGAACATCGACCTCGACCTGCCCCGCGACAAGTTGATCGTGATTACCGGCCTGTCCGGCTCGGGCAAGTCGTCGCTGGCGTTCGACACCATTTACGCAGAAGGCCAGCGCCGCTACGTCGAGTCGCTGTCGGCGTATGCGCGCCAGTTCCTCAGCGTGATGGAAAAGCCGGACCTGGACCACATCGAAGGCTTGTCGCCGGCGATTTCGATCGAACAGAAATCCACCTCGCACAACCCGCGCTCCACGGTCGGCACGATCACCGAGATCTACGACTACCTGCGCCTGCTGTACGCGCGCGTGGGCCAGCCGCGTTGCCCGGACCACGGCTTCCCGCTGGAAGCGCAGACCGTCAGCCAGATGGTCGACCACATGCTCACCCAGGATCAGGAGCAGCGCTACATGTTGCTGGCCCCGGTGATCCGCGACCGCAAGGGCGAGCATGCGCAGGTGTTCGAGCAACTGCGTGCGCAGGGCTTCGTGCGCGTGCGCGTGGACGGCGAGCTCTATGAAATCGATGCGGTGCCGCCGTTGGCGCTGCGCCAGAAGCACACCATCGAGGCAGTGATCGACCGCTTCCGTCCGCGCGAGGACATCAAGCAGCGTCTTGCGGAAAGTTTCGAGACCGCGCTCAAGCTCGGCGAAGGCATGGTGGCGGTGCAGTCGTTGGACGACCCGGCGGCCGCGCCGCACCTGTTCTCGTCCAAGTACAGCTGCCCGGTGTGCGACTACTCGCTGCCTGAGCTGGAACCGCGTCTGTTTTCGTTCAACGCACCGGTGGGCGCCTGCCCCAGCTGCGATGGCTTGGGCGTGGCCGAATTCTTCGACCCCGATCGTGTGGTGGTGCATCCGGAGCTGTCGCTTTCGGCCGGCGCGGTGCGCGGCTGGGACCGGCGCAACGCCTATTATTTCCAGCTGATTGCCTCGCTGGCCAAGCACTACAAGTTCGACGTGGACGCGGTGTGGAATACGCTGCCGGCCAAGGTGCGGCAGGCGGTGCTGTTCGGCAGCGGCGATGAGGTGATCAGCTTCACCTATTTCACCGATGCGGGCGGGCGCACCACGCGCAAGCACCGCTTCGAGGGCATCCTGCCGAACCTGGAACGCCGTTACCGCGAAACCGAATCGCCAGCGGTGCGCGAAGAACTGACCAAGTACGTCAGCCAGCAGCCCTGCCCCGCGTGCAACGGCACGCGCTTGAATCGCGCTGCGCGCAACGTGTTCGTGGCCGATCGCCCGCTGCCCGAGCTGGTGGTGCTGCCGGTCAATGAGGCGTTGAATTTCTTCCGCGGCCTGTCGTTGCCGGGCTGGCGTGGCGAGATCGCGGCCAAGATCGTCAAGGAGATTGCCGAGCGGCTGGGCTTCCTGGTCGACGTGGGTCTGGACTACCTCACCCTGGAACGCAAGGCCGACACCTTGTCCGGTGGCGAGGCGCAGCGCATCCGCCTGGCCAGCCAGATCGGTGCCGGCCTGGTCGGGGTGATGTACGTGCTGGACGAGCCCTCGATCGGCCTGCACCAGCGCGACAACGAGCGCCTGCTCGGCACGCTGACGCGGCTGCGCGACCTGGGCAACACGGTAATCGTGGTCGAGCATGACGAAGATGCGATCCGCCTGGCCGACCACGTGCTGGACATCGGCCCCGGCGCCGGCGTGCATGGCGGCGAAATCTGCGCGCAAGGCACGCTGGACGACATCCTGAAATCGCCGCGCTCGTTGACCGGCCAATACCTGTCGGGCAAGCGCCGCATCGAGATTCCCAAGCAGCGCCACAAGCCCAACCCGAAGATGATGCTGCATCTGCGCGGCGCCACCGGAAACAACCTGAAGAACGTCGACCTGGATATTCCGGCCGGCCTGCTGACCTGCATCACCGGCGTGTCCGGCTCGGGCAAGTCGACGCTGATCAACGATACGTTGTTCACCCTGGCGGCCAACGAGATCAACGGTGCATCGCACACCGTGGCGCCGCATCGCGAAGTCGAAAACCTGGACCTGTTCGACAAGGTGGTGGATATCGACCAGTCGCCGATCGGGCGCACGCCGCGTTCCAATCCGGCGACCTACACCGGCATGTTCACGCCGTTGCGCGAGCTGTTCGCGCAGGTACCGGAGGCGCGTGCACGCGGTTATTCGCCGGGGCGTTTCAGCTTCAACGTGCGTGGCGGCCGCTGCGAGGCCTGCCAGGGCGACGGCATGATCAAGGTGGAAATGCACTTCCTGCCCGATGTCTACGTGCCCTGCGATGTCTGCCACGGCAAGCGCTACAACCGCGAAACGTTGGAGATCCGCTACAAGGGTTTCAACATCAGCGACGTGTTGCAGATGACCGTGGAAGATGCGCTGCGCCTGTTCGAACCGGTGCCGTCGATCGCGCGCAAGCTGGAAACGCTGGTCGATGTGGGATTGAGCTACATCAAGCTGGGCCAGAGCGCGACCACGCTCTCCGGCGGTGAAGCGCAGCGCGTCAAGCTGTCCAAGGAACTGTCGCGTCGCGATACCGGGCGCACCTTGTACATCCTGGACGAGCCGACCACCGGCCTGCACTTCCACGATATCGAAGCGTTGCTCGGCGTGCTGCACAAGCTGCGCGACGAAGGCAACACGGTGGTGGTGATCGAACACAATCTGGACGTGATCAAGACCGCCGACTGGATCGTGGACCTGGGCCCGGAAGGCGGACATCGCGGCGGCACCATCCTGATTTCCGGTACGCCGGAAGACGTGGCCGCGCATAAGCCGTCCTATACCGGGCAGTTCCTGGCCAAGATGCTGCCATCGGTGAAGGCGCGCGAGACGCGTCCGGCGGCGATGGCCAACAAGCCCGATGCGCGCCCGCCGCGCAAGGTCAAACCGGAGAAGGTGGCCAAGGCCGCCAAATCCGCCACCAAGAAGACTGCGAAGAAGGCAAGCTGATGAGCGAACACAAGGTACTGGCACGCATTCCGATCAGCGTGCGCTGGCGCGACATGGACAGCATGGGCCATGTCAACAACGCCAAGTACATTTCCTATCTGGAAGAAGCGCGGGTGCGCTGGATGCTGGGCGTGCAAGGCGTGGCGATGACCGACCGCATCGCGCCGGTGGTGGCCGCCACCAATGTCAACTACAAGCAGCCGTTGATCTGGCCCAACGACATCACCGTCGAGTTGTTCGTCGAACGCCTGGGCACCAGCAGCGTGACCATCGGCCACCGCATCTTCGACCAGAAGGACGACAGCAAGCTGTACTCCGATGGCAACGTGGTGGTGGTGTGGATCGATACGCAGACCGGCAAAAGCGCCGCGCTGCCGGATGCGGTGCGCGCGGCCAGCAGCTGAATTCCCATCGGCCCATTCGCTGAGGTTGCAGCGCGAAA
>NZ_JAJIUJ010000077.1 GCF_020880415.1 Xanthomonas euvesicatoria pv. euvesicatoria
GCGCGCCTCTCCTTGACGCCGCACGCCGACTGCGACGCAGGTTGCTCATGCAGGTGCGCGCGGCACACCTGCCTGGTGAACAGGCCGCCAGCCAAATCAAGCCCCTGGCCTGATCCAACGTGACGACATCAATCAATCGGAGATCTACCGCAATGCAACTCGCAGCCCGCTTCGCTTCACGCAGCCCCGTCCTCCGCTCGGCAGCACCTTTGACCGATGACCAGATCCGGACTGTGGCGCCTTCAATTTTTGCCGAGGCTCCGCATGGCAGTCGCTCCGAACGCTACACCTACATTCCGACCGGGCAGGTATTGGCAAAGCTGAGGAACGAAGGGTTTCAGCCCTTCATGGTCTGTCAGACGCGCGTGCGCCAGGACGAGCGACGCGACCACACCAAGCACATGTTGCGCCTGCGCCATGCAAGTCAGATTGAAGGCCAGGAAGCGAATGAAATTATTCTGCTGAACTCCCACGATGGGACGAGCAGCTATCAGATGCTGGCGGGCATGTTCCGCTTTGTGTGCCAAAACGGTCTGGTGTGCGGCGACACCGTTGCTGACGTGCGGGTCCCGCACAAAGGCAACGTGGTTGATCAAGTGATCGAAGGCGCCTATGAGGTGCTGCGCGGCTTCGATCGCGTAGAGCAATCCCGTGATTCGATGAAAGCGGTAAAGCTCAGTTCGGGTGAATCCGAACTTTTCGCTCGCTCAGCGCTGGCCCTGAAGTATGACGAGCCGACTGCGACGCCCATCACGGAAGACCAAGTTCTAAGGCCGCGCCGTATGGCCGACACCGATAGCAGTTTATGGACCGTGTTTAACCGGACTCAAGAGAACCTTGTGCGTGGCGGCTTGTCTGGGCGCACCTCAGCCGGTCGCCGCCAGCGCACTCGCGAGGTTCAAGGCATCGACCAGAATGTGCGATTGAACCGCGCCCTATGGTTGCTGGCCGATGGCATGCGGAAGTTGAAGGTGTGAGCCTAACCCGCCCAAAGTGGCCGCCCTCAGCGGCTACTTTGGGCGCCAAGGCCGCCGGCTCCAGTTCTATACGCATCTGCCGTTAAAGCCTGTTGCTTAGTGATCCAATCTAGGCACTTTGCCTGTGCTGATCGCAAACGCGCGAGGTGAATTGTGACCCGCGTCGGAATTAAGACCTGTAGTGCAGGCTCCTAAAACAAGCTGGCCGGCTGTCAAAAAAGCATTAAAAAATGCTTGACGTGGGCCAGCTATAAGGTATTATTTCTACTGTCGCAACAGTGCGACAGTAGATTGCAAAATCCAAAATACGAAGGGAGTCGTGATGTTGCTTCTTGCTCGGATGCTCAATGAGACAATTAGGATCGGTGACGACATCACTGTCACCGTCGTCTCTGTCAAGAAAGGGCAGGTTCGGCTGTCAATTTCCGCGCCCAAAGATGTGCCCGTGCACCGCGAAGAGGTTTTTAACCGGATCGCGACCGAGGGCCCAAAGAAGCCTGTAACAGGAAAGCTTGATTGATGTCTTATTCTCGCGACTACCAAGTGGTGACGTTCCCGGACCGAGAAAAGCCCAATCGAAAGCAGGTGGTTCTGCTTGTGATAGAGCAGCAGACCACAGGAAATTCCATCATTGGAGACGGCAGCATTTCGATCGTTGCCTATGCTTTGAGCCCTGACTTGATGCGCGGAAATGACCGCAATTTTCGCTTGGGCTCACTGGGAGGTAGCTACATTTTCTTAGGTCCTGCGCTTGCTGACCACAGGTTCAAGGTGACTGGTGGGGGTATGGAGCTGGCTACGTCCGTGAGAAATTCAGGCCTTGGTTCTTATATGCAAAGCGAGGTTATTAAGTGGGCGAAAGAAACTGGGCAAAACGGCCCGGTGGATCGCATCAAACTATCCTCTGTCCATGCTCCTGACCAAGAGACGGCGGACTTGCGAAATCGATTCTATCGCCGCTTTGGCGTACGTTTTAGATGGCATCCGCCCATCAATGGGGTAACGCGCGCAGAAGGCTATTCATTTCGCAAAATAATGCTCGCTGATTTGCAGGTTGTCCTGCCAAGCCGCCCTGTCACTGCTACGCGGCTTCTCGATGGACTTCAGGATTTTACAAGGAATCTAGACATCTTAGAGGCTGATGTGGCTCGCCTTGAAAACATAAGAGCGCGAGACAAAACCACAATATCGAATCTGCGTTCTAAGTCAAAACAGAACGCGAACATGGCTGTGGCTCTCGGATCCGCGTTAGTGGCCATTTGTCTTGTGACCTTCGCTTTAGCAATCCGCCAATAATTATTACATTTCATCACACGGAGACATTATGAATATAACAGGTGATGCTGCGAGCCGTTTCCCGCTCGCCGAGACCGCTCAATCGTTTTCAGTGGTTCAATACATGTGGGTGATTAGCGCAGTCGTGCTTGCGATGACGCTGTTGGCTTTCACCATGACGCTTATTCCTGCTAAGAAAGCCGCAACGTCATCTGCGGCTGCCATCATCATGGCTGCGTTTTCCATGCTCGCTGGTAATGACCTCAAGAATGCGCGTCTGTATGACGCTCAGGCTCTACCTCTCCCTGCGGTTTCCTCCGCAGTTGTGACAGGCGGTGGCTGCACCCCTGTGCGCACGGTTTTGAAATTGAGCAGTCAAGAGGAAGTCACGGTTTCCGGATCGATGGGATTGAACCCAGGGGAGATTATTTCGCGCAAAATCATTGGTGAAAAAAGCTACGTATGCCGTGGTACTGAGCATACTGTTGATTGCAAAGCTGTTGACTAACAGGGCGTCAGGGAGGTTGGCGCCAATCACAATAAATTCCTTTTTCTTGCGTTATTTCTTACTCAAATGGAGTTCTCCATGTCTTATCGCACTGCCCCGCTCCGCTCTTTGATGGCCGTGGCCATCGCCATTGCGGCCACCCCGGCCATGGCCGCGTCTGCGTTCGACCAGACCGTGTTCTTCGGTGACAGCCTCACCGACAGCGGCTACTACAACCCATTGCTGCCGGCCGCCTCGCGCGCCGTCACCGGCAAGTTCACCACCAACCCGGGCTGGGTCTGGGCCGAATACGTCGCCGACCATTACGGCACCAATGCCGCGCCCAACGGCAATGGCCAGACCGGCGACAACTACGCTGCCGGCGGCGCCCGCATCCAGGCCAGCTCGGTCAGCGCGCTCGGCGCTGCGCCGTCGGTGACCAGCCAGGTGAACACCTACTTGGCTGCCAACGGCGGCCAGGCCAACCCGAATGCGCTGTACACCGTGTGGGGCGGCGCCAATGATTTGTTGTTCGCATCTGCTGTTCCGTCGCAGGCGCAGGCCATCATCGGCAACGCGGTCACCGCGCAGGTCGGTTCAGTCGGCGCCTTGCAGGCCGCCGGCGCGCGCTATGTGATGGTGCCGACCATTCCGGACGTGGGCATCACCCCGCGCTTCCGCGCCGGCGGTGCCGTCGCGATGGCGCAGGGCACTGCTGCGGCAACCGCCTACAACACCGCATTGTTCAATGGCCTGCGGTCGGCCGGCCTGCGCGTGATCCCGGTCGACACCTTCCACATCCTGCAGGAAGTGGTTGCCGATCCTGGCACCTACGGCTTCAGCAACGTTACCAGCACCGCCTGCAACCCGGCCGTGCCGCTGCCGGCCTGCAACCCGACCAGCCTGGTCGCCGCCAACGCGCCCAACACCTATGTGTTCGCCGATGGCATTCACCCGACCACCGCCACCCACCAGATCCTGGGCGAGTACGCCATCTCGCTGCTGGAAGCCCCGCGTCTGCAGCAGGTGCTGACGCATTCGGCGCAGGCGATCGGCCGCGCGCGCGCCGACCAGGTGGCCTGGCATCTGGACGGCAAGCCGGACGCCGATGGCCTGCGTTGGTGGGGTAGCGTGCGTGGCGACATGCAGCGTTACGACCACGCCGATCTGTACGACGGCATGGCCCCGGCCGGCCTGTTCGGTGTGGACTGGACTGCGGGCGACCTGGTGTTCGGCGGCTTTGCCGGCTTCGGCAGCATGGACGCCGACTTCGGCAACCGTAACGGCAGCTTCAAGCAGGACGACACCACGCTGGGCGGCTTCTTCGGCTGGTACACCGGCCCGGTCTGGGTCAATGCGCAGGTCAGCTACAGCTGGCTGAGCTACGACGTCGACCGCGAAGTGCAGCTCGGGCCGGCCACCCGCGTGCACAGCGGCTCGCCGGACGGCAGCAACCTCACCGCCGCGGTCAACGCCGGCTATTCGCTGGGCGAAGGCAACGTCAAGTACGGCCCGGTGGTCGGCCTGACCTGGCAGAAGCTCAAGCTCGACGGCTACACCGAGAGCAACGAAAGCTCCACCGCATTGGGCTATGCCGATCAGGACATCGACTCGATGGTCGGTCGCATCGGCTTCCAGGTGCGCCTGGACGGTGCTGCGGTCAAGCCGTACCTGCAGGCGACCTACGACCACGAGTTCAAGGACGGCACCGAAGCCAGCGCCTGGCTGCAGTCGATGCCGGAAGTGGGCATGTACACCGTCCCCGGGCAGAACTTCGATCGCAACTACGCGACCGTCGTACTGGGCGCCCGCACCGGCCTATGGGGCCTGCAGAGCAACATCGGCCTGAGCACCACCACCGCCCAGCGCAGCGCCCGCGACGCGACGCTGTTCGTGAATTTTAGTGGTTCGTTCTAACCAATAAGCTACTCCGCCGAGACCAGATTTCACCTGGTCTCGGTTTTTCCGCTTCGTCACACCAAATATTCTGATACTTCCACCATAAGGCGCCAACCTTATCCTCAGGATGCCCATGAAAGACATTAATCCAATTATCAAGTTTTCGGCGGTATTTTTCGCTTACATGGCCATCCAAACCGTATCGGTCGCCATCTTAGTCGGCATCCCCACGGACCCTGTGAGCATCTCCCTCGCATTTGGCGTATTCGGCGCACTGCCAGCTGCTGCAAACGGCATGTATTGGACGACCAAACCGTGGACTCTATTCGGCGAACGCGACTAGAAGCTAGGCGATCCGCACCGAAATGTTCGCAGAATCAAACATGCGCTTCGTTACAGGACTTTGAACGATGAAATATCTATTTGAAGCGCTGTCGACCGCTCAATCACTTTGGCCAACTCCCTCGCTGGCGATGTTCGCGAGCAGTAGCGCGACGCCCATTTCCGATGCATTGGCGAAGGCGGCCCCATTCCTGGTTACCGATGGCGAAGTGAGCACATCGCGCTATATGGTTCTGCTGATGGCGTGCCTGATGTGCGTGTTGATTCCGGTCATCGTCATGTCCAAACTCACAGGCCAAGGGAACAGGGGCGCTCTGCGCAACGTTGGGATCTGCCTGCTTGGCACCGTCTTCGCACTGACCCCATTCACGCTGCCAATCGGTTTTGGTTTTATGGGCTACGCGCTTTGGCGGTCTGCATTCCCAGCTACTACAACCGCGTAGCGAGCACCGTCAGCTGCCGCCGCTGCTGTTCTCCCTTGGAGTTATCACGATGAAATTTCGCCACTCGCTTCTGTACGCCATCCGCCACTATTTCGTATTCCTGGTCCTGAGCTGCGCACTTGTCGGCTTTGGCATCCACGGCATTGCGACCTTTGAGCCGCCCGCATCCAATGCGGCATTTAGCAGTCCAATCAGCGACAACGCGTGGGTGATCTACTTGGTCGGCGTTGTTTGCGGTCTGGGGGGGCTTCTCTGGATCGCCTACAGGTCCCGCTAATGACACAGTAGGCGGCGTCAAAGCGCGGACGGTCGCCGGCAGAATCCACCCCGCTGCCGCCTCGCGTGGCCAGCGCCTGGCGCAGTCACTCTTGGGCGCAGCAGCTGCAACGGCGCCGGCCATACGGCCGCCGCCTGCAGGAGCTCGACCAGGTCGACGCCGTCGCCGGCAGATCCACACCGCTGCCGCCTCGCGTGGCCAGCGCCTGGCGCCGGCCGCTCTCGCGCGCAGCAGCTGCAACGGCGCCGGCCGTGTGGCCGCCGCCTGCAGGAGCTCGACCAGGTCGACGTCGTCGCCGGCAGATCCACCCCGCTGCCGCCTCGCGTGGCCCGCGCCTGGCGCCGGCCGCTCTCGCGCGCCAGCAACTGCACCGGCGCCGGCCGTGCGGCCGCCGCCTGCAGGCGCTGCACCAGGTCGACGCTGCCGCCGACAGATCCACACCGCTTCCGCCTCGCGTGCCCGCGCCAGGCGCTGGCCACTCTCGGGCGCCAGCAGCTGCACCGGCGCCGGCCATGCGGCCGCCGCCTGCAGGAGCTCGACCAGGTCGCCGGCGCCGCCGGCAGATCCACCCCGCTGCCGCCTCGCGTGGCCAGCGCCTGGCGCCGGCCGCTCTCGCGCGCTAGCAGCTGCAGCGGCGCCGGCCTTGCGGCCGCCGCCTGCAGGCGCTGCACCAGGTCGACGCTGCCGCCGACAGATCCACACCGCTGCCGCCTCGCGTGCCAGTAGCTGCAACGGCGCCGGCCGTGCGGCCGCCGGCTGCAGGAGCTCGACCAGGTCGACGCCGTCGCCGGCAGAATCCACGCCGCTGCCGCCTCGCGTGCCCGCGCCAGGCGCTGGCCACTCTCGGGCGTCAGCAGCTGCAACGGCGCCGGCCGTGCGGCCGCCGCCTGCAGGAGCTCGACCAGGTCGATGCCGTCGCTGGCAGAATCCACGCCGCTGCCGCCTCGCGTGCCCGCGCCAGGCGCTGGCCACTCTCGGGC
>NZ_JAJIUJ010000078.1 GCF_020880415.1 Xanthomonas euvesicatoria pv. euvesicatoria
GCGCTCGGCGATTCGGTGGCGGCGATGTACATCCTGTACGACCCCAGCCCTTATCAAAACGCCTATTGGGGCGTGTGTATCGCCTGGGGCCTGGCGGTGACACTGGCGATCTACGTGACCGGCTCGGTGTCCGGGACGCACGCCAATCCGGCGGTCACGCTGGCGCTGGCACTGTTCCGCGGTTTTTCCTGGAAGAAGGTATTGCCCTACTGGTTTGCGCAGGTGGTCGGCGCATTCCTGGGCGCGGCCATCGTCTATCAGTTGTACGGGCCGGTGATCGATCACTTCAACCAGGTGCAGCAGCTCACCCGTGAAGCCGGCGGCGCAGCCGGGGTGTTCTTCACCGCACCGGGGCTGGCGGTCACGCCGATGCATGCACTGGTCGACCAGATCATCATCACGGCGTTCCTGATCTTCGGCATCTTCGCCATCACCGAGCAGTTCAACGAGGCCGCACCCACTGCCAACTCCGGCGCGTTGATGATCGGCTTGCTGGTCGCCACGCTGGGCGCGTCGATGGGCTATCTGGAGGCCTGGGCGATGAACCCGGCGCGCGACTTCGGCCCGCGCCTGTTAGCGTATTTCGCCGGCTGGGGCGAGGCCGCGTTGCCGGCCAAGGACAACTATTGGTGGATCCCGATCGTTGGCCCGTTGATCGGCGGGCCGATCGGCGCGCTGGCCTATCAGTGGCTGATCCTGCCATTCCTGCCGGCGCGGGTGCGCCATCTGCAAGGCGGCAGCAAACCGCTCGATCCACTGTGATGGTGCTGCGCCAAGCCAACAATCACGCTGACGACGCGTGAAGTTACCTGTGGCCAAACCCTGATGGCCACGCGGCGTCATCGCCTGCACCGACCTTTCTCGCCGTGCGCCAATGCCGGCATTGTTCGAGGAATTTTCGATGGAAAAGCAGTACGTCCTTGCGATCGATCAAGGCACCACCAGCTCACGCGCGATGTTGTTCGACCGCCAGGGCAAGGTGGCCGGCGTGGCGCAGCGCGAATTCGGCCAGATCTTTCCGCAGCCGGGTTGGGTGGAACACAACCCTCGCGAGATCATGACCAGCGTCTATACCACCATCACCGAGCTGCTCAACAACGCGCAGATCGATGCGCGCGCGATCGCCGGGATCGGCATCACCAACCAGCGCGAGACCGCGGTGGTGTGGGACAAGGCCACCGGCCAGCCGATCTACAACGCCATCGTGTGGCAATCGCGGCAGACCAAGGACATCTGCACCCAGCTCAAGGAGGCCGGGCATGAGCAGATGGTGCGCGAGAAGACCGGCCTGCTGATCGATGCGTATTTTTCCGGGACCAAGGTCAAGTGGATTCTCGACCACGTCGAAGGCGCGCGCGAACGCGCGCAGAAAGGCGAACTGGCGTTCGGCACCATCGACAGTTGGCTGATCTGGAATCTCACCGGCGGCAAGGTGCACGTCACCGACTACACCAATGCCTCGCGCACCATGATGTTCAACATCCACACGCTTGAGTGGGATGCTGAACTGCTGGCCATGTTGGACGTGCCCGCGCAGATGCTGCCGGACGTGCGTTCGTCCAGCGAGATCTATGGCATGACCCAGACCCAGTACTTCTACGGCGAACAGGTGCCCATCGCCGGCATTGCCGGCGACCAGCAGGCCGCGTTATTCGGCCAGGCCTGCTTCGAACCGGGCATGGCGAAAAACACCTATGGCACCGGCTGTTTCATGCTGATGAATACCGGCGACAAGGCGGTGGCGTCCAAGGCCGGTTTGCTGACCACGATTGCCTGGGGCATTGACGGCAAGGTCGAATACGCGCTGGAAGGCGCGATCTTCGTTGCCGGCTCGGTGGTGCAGTGGCTGCGCGATGGCTTGCGCATGCTGGGCAAGGCCAGCGACTCGCAAGCCTATGCCGAGCGTGCCGGCGACAACGATGGCGTGTACATCGTGCCGGCCTTCGTCGGCCTGGGCGCGCCGTACTGGCGCAGCGACATCCGCGGCGCGGTGTTCGGGCTGACGCGTGGTACCACCAAGGAACACTTCGTGCGTGCAGCAGTCGAATCGATGGCCTACCAGACCCGCGACGTGCTCACCGCGATGCAAAGCGATTCCGGCATCGAGCTGAAAGAACTGCGTGCCGACGGCGGTGCCATCGCCAACGACTTCATGGCGCAGTTCCAGAGTGACATTCTCAATGTGCCGGTACTCCGCCCGGAAGTCGCGGAAACCACTGCGCTGGGTGCGGCGTATCTGGCAGGGCTTGCGACTGGGTTCTGGGGCAGCCGCGAAGAAATCGCCAAACAGTGGGCCGTGGATCGCCGCTTCGAACCGGCCATGGCCGACGACAAGCGCCAAGGGCTCTACGCCGGCTGGCAGCAAGCAGTGGAAGCGACGATGGGATTCCGCATCAGCTGACACTGGTGCCGCAACACGACAGCGCCCAGTGTGAGGTGGGCGCTGTGATGAGCTCATCTTCGAGCGTCGAGGACACACGCAGGGCCACGCAACGCAGCCTGGTGCGCAGCGGTGGTTACTGGCCGCCGGTGCTGGCACGTCCGGCGATGGTGTCCGGGTCCCAATGTTCCTTGATCAGGCCCTTCTCGATCCGGAACATGTCGAACCAGGTGGTGGTGTACGTGGTGCCGGGCTTATTGGGGTTGGGTAAGGTGCGCACCGACACCAGGGTGACCAGATCGCCATCGGCGGTGATGGCGACCAAGGGCAATCGCACCCGCGGCTGCACCGGCGTCGGCTTCACGAACGCGGTCAGGAAGGCGATAAACGCATCGCGCCCATTGGCCACGTTCGGATTGTGCTGGATGTAGTTCTTGTCCATGTACATCGGCGCGTACTGCACCTGGCCAGCTTCGAACACGGTGCGCCAGAAATCGTAGACCAGCCGCTTGTTGGCAGTTTCATACCAGGTGCTGCCGAGCAGCATCTTCTGATGATTGGGATTGGCCGTTACCGCGGTCTGCGCGAACGCAGCCATTGGCGCAACCAGCATGACCAGCAACAAGGCACGGGAGAGCAACTTCTTCATGGAGTACTCCTGGGTGGAGAGTGGCAGTGCGCTCATCGGGGACGCCAGCAACGTGTCCGTTGAGCGGGGGGAAGACGCGCGTGCGCACAGCTGCATTAACGCGTCATCGCCACCCTACCGGTGCCGTTCACCGGCCCGCTAGCCGCCTGAGCATGCACCTGGGCACTTGTGCAACCGTTGGTGAGAAAAACATCACCCATGTGGTGAGCGGCAGCGTGCTGCTGCACCGTGTACAGAATGGACACGGGTGTCGCGGTCGGGCGGACGATGACCGCAGTGGAAGCAATGCATGTGCGCTGACGCGCATCATTCAAGCCGGTTTGGGGAAGCGCTGCTGTGCGCACGCATCGCACTTGCGGAGCCAAGGCGACATCGAACCAAGATGTCCACCTAGAAATCCGCTCCGCGGCGTCTGCTAATTCGCGATCACCAATGCGCCATCAGTCCGATAGCGCGGCCAACGGGAGACCTGCATAATTTTCCGCCAGCGTCGCGCGGCCCGCCTCGCTACCGAGCAGATAGTCCAGCTCCGCTCCGTGCAGCCGCGCAGTGAATGCGTCTTCGTCATCGAAGCGGTGCAACAGGGTGGTCATCCACCACGAGAACCGCTCGGCCTTCCACACACGCTGCAAGGCCAAGGTCGAATACTGTTCCAGCACACCTGCATCGCCGCTTGTCTGCCAACGCTCGAACAGCTGCGCCAACAGGCCGACATCGCCAAGCGCCAGATTCAGGCCCTTGGCGCCGGTGGGTGGCACGATATGCGCAGCATCGCCAGCCAGGAACAAGCGGCCATACTGCATCGGCTCGGCGACGAAACTGCGCAGCGGTGCGATGCTCTTCTCGATCGATGTGCCGGTGACCAGTTGCGCCGCCAACGCAGGCGGGAGCCGTGCACGCAACTCGTCCCAGAACGCCTGATCGCTCCAGGCCTCCACCTGCGCGCTGGCCGGCACCTGGATGTAATAGCGCGTACGGGTGGGCGAGCGCATCGAACATAGTGCAAACCCGCGCCGGTGACGTGCGTAGACCAGTTCTTCGTGCACGGGTGGCGTATCGGCCAGCACCCCGAGCCAACCGAACGGGTATACGCGCTCGAACAGGCGCAGCCGCTCGGCGGGGATGCTGGCACGGCTGACGCCGTGATACCCATCGCAGCCGACGATGTAATCGCAGTCAAGACGCCTGCGCTGGCCGTCCTGCGTGAACTCCACTGCAGGCGTGGGGCCTTCCACATCGCACAGGGCCACGTCCTGCGCGTTGTAATGCGTGGGTGCCCCGCTGCGCTGGCGCGCATGCATCAGATCGGCGGTGACCTCGGTCTGCCCATAAACGGTAACGCCGCGGCCGCAGCCGCGCAGCAGATCGATACGCTCGCGCTGACCGTCCAGGGACAATTCGAAGCCGTGATGCAGCAAGCCTTCGCGCTGCAACCGCTCGCCGACGCCGGCGCGCTGCAGCAGTTCCACACTGCCCTGCTCCAATACCCCGGCGCGGATGCGCGCCAGCACATGCTGGGGCGTCTGCCGCTCGACGATGACGCAATCGATGCCGGCGAGCCGCAACAGTTCGCCCAGCAACAGGCCCGATGGCCCGGCGCCGATGATCGCAACCTGCGTTCGCATGCACTGCTCCTGGCCTGGATGGCGATGCGTGCAGTGTCGGTAGCCAAAGCGCTGCATTGAAGGGATGATTGCGTGCAGTCCTTGGACTTTTCGACGATGGCCACATCCGTGCCCGACACTGCCGCAGTCCCTGCCTTCGGCTTGTACGGCGAGCAACACGCCGATGCCGCGGAATTGCTGCATTGGGAATCGATTGCCGCACGCAGCCGGCTGCACGACTGGCAGATCGTGCCGCACCGACACGAGGATTTGGCGCAACTGGTCTATGTGCAGCGCGGACCGGCCACCCTGCAGCTGGATGGGCGCACCCAACGCCTGCGCGGTGCCAGCGTGGTGTGGCTTCCGCCGCTCTGCGTGCATGGCTTTGCCTTCGACCCGGCAGTGCGTGGCCACGTCATCACCATGTGCATGCCGCTGGTCAGGACGGCGCTGAACGCTGCGCCGTTACTGCAACAGGTCATGGCCGCGCCAGCCGTTGTGCACGCCCAGCATGCGCGCAAATGGCTGGATGTGTTGTTTGGCAGCATTGCGCAGGACCACGCACGCCGGTCGATCGGCGATGACCTCGCAGCGCAGGCCGCAGCGGCGCAGCTGGTCATCTGGATGGCGCGTACGGCACTGGAACGCGCCCGGCATGCCGCAGCGATCAGCCCGCAGGCAGACCCGGCGCTGCGCCACCTGCGCGCCTATCAAGGCTTGATCGACCAGCACTACCGCGCCCACTGGCCGATTTCCCGCTACGCCGATCAACTCGGGTTGACGCCCGGTCACCTCAACGCGTTATGCCAGCGCCTGGCTGGCGCCTCCGCACTGCAGTTGTTGCAGCGCAGGATCATGCTGGAAGCACGCCGCACCCTGCGTTACACCAGCCTGAGCGTGCAACAGATTGCCGCCAGCCTTGGATTTTTCGACGCCGCCTATTTCAGTCGCTACTTCGCACGGCACGCCGGTTGCTCGCCGACGCGCTTTCGGGCCGGTCAGTAGGAGCGACCAGCAGAACGACTTCGCTCACTCGCTGCGCGCGTAGCAGGGAGAACGTTCTGCAGACCAGCTGCAGGGTCCTTGCCCGCCCACCATCGCAGGACACGCTGCACGTGGCGAGGGCACCGCGCGCTCGACCAGTGAAGCCTTTGCCTGCATCCAGAACTGATGCAACGCCGCACCAAAAATCCAAGGCAAGGGCCGGGCACGTGACCGCCATCCATACAGCGATGGAGAGGCCGAGCCAGCCGCCCCATTCCCAAGCCATTGCGATCAGAACGGATACTGCGGCACTTCGCTCTTGATCGTCAGCCATTGCCAGTGCGTGTACTGCTCCCAATCGGCGGGGCCGCCGACGCTGGTGCCGTTGCCCGACGCACCGGCGCCGCCGAATGGATTGACGACTTCGTCGGCCACCGTCTGGTCGTTGATATGCAGCAGGCCGGTGTGCAACTTCTCGCCCAGGGCCAGCGCGCGCGAGACCGATGCCGACAGGATGCCGGCCGCCAGCCCGTACTCGCCCTGGTTGGCCAACTCGGCAGCGTCGTCGCCGGTGTCGAACACGGTGATGTTGATCACCGGGCCGAACACTTCTTCGTCGAACGCGCGCATGCCAGGACGCACGTTGGACAATACGGTCGGCGCATAGAACAGGCCTTCATGGGTGGCGCCGGCCTCCACGACCGCGCCGGCTGCGACGCTATCGTTGACGATGTCGACGACGCGCTGCAGCTGGCGTTGATCGATGATCGGGCCCAATGCCACGATGCCGCTGACCGGGTCGCCTACCGGCAAATGGCGCGCTTTTTCGGCCAGCCGTTGGGTCAGTGCCTGCGCCACGCTGCGGTGCACCAGCACACGCCCGGTTGCCATGCAGATCTGGCCCTGGTGCATGTAGGCGCCGAACGCGACCGCCGAGGCAGCCTTGTCCAGATCCGCGTCGTCGAGCACGATCACCGCGTTGTTGCCACCCAGTTCCAGCGAGACTTTCTTCAGATGGCGGCCGGCAATTTCGCCGATGCGGCGGCCGGCGGCCGTGGAGCCGGTGAACGCAATCATCGGGACATCCGGCGATTCCACCAGCGCCTGGCCAATCTGCGCATCGCCATGCAACACGTGCAGCAGGCCCTTGGGCAGGCCGGCTTCTTCGAGCACCTGCGCGATGATCACGCCACCGGTGTAGGGCGTGCGCGGGTCGGGTTTGAGAATGACCGCATTGCCCATCGCCAGCGCCGGCGCCACCGAGCGCAGCGACAGAATCAATGGGAAATTGAACGGCGAAATCACCCCGATCACGCCCAATGGCAGGCGGCGCGCAAGGCTGAGTTGGCCGGATGCGGTCGGCAACATCTGGCCGCTGGCCTGCAACGGCATTGCGGCAGCCTGCTGGTAGAACACCACCGATTCGTCCACCTCGCGCTGGGCCTTGGGCAGGATGCCGCCGGTTTCGCGCGCAATCAGCAACGTGGCTTCGGCACTGCGTGCCTGCATCGCCTGCGCAGCACGATGAAAGACGGCTGCGCGTTCGCGCGGCGGTGTCGCGGCCCAGGCACGCTGCGCCTGCTTGGCCTGTGCGATGGCAGCGGCGACATCGGCCAGGTCGGCCTTGCCCACTTCATGCAGCAAGGCGCCGGTTGCCGGCTCATGGATGGGCACGCTGCCACCGCGACCGGGCACCCAGTCGCCATTGAAGATGCAGCCATGCCACGCGGGCGAGTCGGTCGCAGCGGCGGTTGCGCTGGTAAGGGCATTCATGGTCTAGCCTCCTGCTAAAAACGTGTGGGGATTACAGCGTGGTGGAAGCCAGCCCGCCATCGATCGGCAGGGTGATGCCGTTGATCCAGCGGGCTGCGTCGGATGCCAGAAACACGATGCCCTCGGCCACTTCATCGGCATAGGCCGGGCGGGTCATGCGCTTGGCGTCTGCCTTGACACGTTCCTCGCCGAGCATGGCAGCAAAATCGCCCAGGATCGGGGTGAACACCGGGCCCGGAGAGACGTTGTTCACGCGCACGCCGTGGTCGGCGAACCAGGGCCGCGATTGCAGCAAGGTCCACACGATCAAGGCCTCTTTGAAGTATTGGTAGCAGGTGTCGTGCGCCACCGGATGCGCCGCCAGCCACGCGCGGCCGCTTTCGAAGCTGTCGGTTGCCGCCAGCTGCTTGTGCAGGTCCAGACGCTGCGGCCATTCGGCGCCCAGGATCGAGGCGACATTGATGATGGAACCGCCCAGCACGATGCGTGGCAGCAACCCCTGGGTCAGATGGCGCAAGCCCAGATAGTTCACCCGCGCCACCACATCCAGCGGCGCGGTGCCCGGCACGCCGGCAATGTTCGCCAGGGCATCGATGTGGTCCGGCAACGCCTTCACCAGGGCATCGATGGATGCCGGGTCGCCGAGATCGGCCTGGTGAAAGCCGTGCAGGGTCATCTGCACGGGCGTGCGATCGACCCCGATCACCTTGGCACCATGAAACCGTGCAAGCCGTGCGACCTCCGCGCCAATGCCCGACGCCACGCCGGTCACCACGATCGTCTTGTTCTGCAAATTCATCGCCATCCTCCAAAGGAGCCAGCCGTGCCGGCGCTAGAACACATGGACATACTCGAAATTGACATTGTTGCCGGACGCGGCATTGCGCACCTCCACCGGTAGATAGACGTTGGCGAACAGGATGTTGTTTGCATCAAAGCGCCACACGCCACCCGGCCCTGCATAGAACGCGCGTTGACGGCTGTCCGGCACGCGCTGGTCGTTGGTGCGGTTGTCGCGGAACTGGGTCAGGTAATACGCATTGATGCCCAGCCGCAGCTTCGGTGCCACCTCCCAGGAGGTGGCGAAGTTGATCCATCCCGCATCGCCTGCCTGACCATTGCGGAAGTCGAAGCCTGGCGGCAAGTTCGGACGGCGCTCGCTGCGAAAGTTGTAGATGTAGTTGATGCGTGCGCTAAGTTCCCAATTGGGCGTGGGCAGTACCGTGAATGCGTAGCTTGGAATGAGCGACCAGTAACCGGAGCTCTGGTTGAGATCGCGATTGCCGTCGTACTTGCCAATCGGTGCCACGGCGTCGAATTCGAACCGCTGCGAGAACACCGGTCGCCCGTTGCGGATCACAGGTGGCATTTGCAGATACGGCCCGAACGTCACATCACCCACGCCGGCGCCATTGTCACGCAGCGTGGCAATGCTGTTGCGGCCGAAGGAGGCATCCAGATTGACCAGCGGCACCAGCGCAGTGATGCCGAGCGCGCCGCCGAATACGTGATAGGGCGTGACGTAAGCGAACTGGGTCAGCAACACGGTGGAATCGATCCGCGGGTTGTCGAACACCGGGATATCGTTGCCACGTGCGTCCTTGATGGCATCCAGCGCGTTGTGCCGCAGATAGGTGACCACCGCCAAGCCGGGCGTGGTGCTGGTAAAGCCATCCAGGAAACTGGTGCCCCCGGTATTGATGCCATTGGTCAGCGCCGCGCTCTGTGGCGCATTTTGCGCAGGCGCCGCACCCGCTTGCCAGGCATGCCGCCAGGCCGAGCAACGCGCGCAGCCGCCAGCCTGCTGCCACACCCGCACCACGCATCACCGATGATCGAATCACTGCAGATATCTCCAGCGTTGGGAAGCAACAGCGGTGCGTGTCACATCAGCGACGGCAGGCAAGCGCGCGCCCCGCGCGACGCACAGCACGTGCCGTGGAAACGTTCGTTGGGAATGGCTGCCGGGCGGCAGGCCGCCGACCGAGGCGGGTTACGGCGTGTCCAGACGGTCCAGACGGTCCAGGGCGCGCAACAACGGTGCTTCGCTGGAACCGAGCACGGCACTGAGCTGCTGTTCCATGCGCAGCACTTCGGCCTCGGCGGCGGCCAGGAGCGCGGCACCGGCCGCGGTCAGCGAAAGGTGCTGCATGCGCCGGTCCTGCCGCCCACGCACCTGCCGCAGCAGGCGACGCTTGACCAGCCTGGCCACCACGATCGCCAGATTCGGCGGCGACACGTGCAGCACATCGCCGATCTGGCGCTGGTTGATGCCGGGGTTGCCATCCACCAGCATCAGCAGCGAGAAGTCGACCGGCTTGAGGTCGAAGGCGGCCACGCACTCCTGGAACATCCGCCGCACCATCAACTCGGTGCGGGTGATGCGATACCCCAGCAACCGCAGCAGCCGCGCCTGATCCACCGAGGTGACGGCGTCGGGCAAGGGTGCAGCAAGGGCGGTGACGGGCATGGCGGTTCTCGCGACGGGGGCAGCGGGCGGACCGGTACGCGCAATGCGCCGCATCCGCAACGCCGATCCACGGCGTGCACCGCATTGTAGACGCCACCGGGCCTGCCGATTTGGACAGGCAGGCCGCGGGTGCACGCGCCGCGGGTGCGTCAGCCCCGACGCCCTGCCACGCACGCAGCCTGCAGCGTCGGGCCGGCGCTGCGGCTGACGGGGGGCGACGGTGATCCGGGCAAGGCTGAGACATGGTTCCGGCCGGCAAGTGATTGCGTTCCGGAATAGTTATTGATCATAACTACATTGCCAAGCTGCAGCGCAGCATGGTCGCGTTCGCTAGCGGGGTGGCGCTTCTGTGCAAGGAGTGTCGCGGTGATCGGCGCGCATGACGCACCGCGCGCATTGCCGCGGCGGCTGCCGATTCAACGCCTGTATAGCCCGTCTAGGGCAGCCAGAGCTTTTCCAGATCGCGGAAGCCCCATTCGGCAGGGCTTTCCATCTGCGCAATGCGGTCATGGCAGTCCGGACGCGACAGGTCGATGTCCTGCACCAACACGTGGCTGCGCAACTTGGCCGAATAGAACACGCGCACCTTGGGCTTGAGCAGCGCATCGGGCGTCTGTTCGATCACCACCGCAAGTTTTTGCGACTCCAGCCGCACCAGCGAGCCGACCGGATATATCCCCAGCCGGCGCACGAAAGCCTGGAACACCACCGGGTCGAAATGGCCCTTCCAGGACGCCATTTGCTTGAGCGATTCGGCAGGATCCCAACCGCGTTTGTAAGGGCGGTCCGAGCTGATGGCGTCGTAGACATCGCAGACCGCACCCATGCGCGACATCAACGAAATATTCTCGCCCACCAATTGATTCGGATAGCCGCTGCCATCCATCTTTTCGTGGTGATGCAGCGCGATTTCCAGCACCACCGCGTTCTGCACGCCGCCGGCCACCAGCAGCCGATGGCCATCCAGCGGATGCTGGCGCATGATCTCCATTTCGTCGTTGGTGAGCCGGCCGGGTTTGTTGAGAATTTCCAACGGTGTCACCGCCTTGCCCATGTCGTGCAGCAGGCCGCCCATTGCCGCTTCCACCACCTGCGATTCGGGCAGGCCGAGCTGGCGCGCCAACCCGCTCATCAGCCCGGCCACGGCCATCGAATGCAGATAGGTGTAGTCGTCGGCGGTCTTGAGCCGTGCCACGCTGATCAAGGCCTGCGGATGCCGCAGCACCGAGTCGTTGATGGCTTCCACCAGCGGCATGGCCGCTTCTGTGTCGACGGTGCGCCCCAGCCGCACATCGCGGAACATCGCCTCGACCATGTCGCGGCCGTCTTCGAAGATGCGGCGTGCGCGTACCACCTCCGCTTCGATGCCGACCTGGACGGTCACGCTGTTGGTGCGCACGCTACGCGGCGCGGCGGCAGGCTCCGGCGGTTCGGACGCAGCAGGTGCCGGGCTCGGCGGCGCGGCTGGTTCGGCGGACACGCCAGGGGGCGCGGGCGCCTCCACATCCAGCCCGCGCGCGGTATCGATCACCAACTGCTCGATGCGGCTGTCATGGATCTTCTCCACATCGTCGGAATCGACCAGAAACGACGTCTTCCAGAACGGATGGTGCACCCACGCGCCCAGCAGCTTGTAGACGTACATGCCGGGGCGGAGTTGATCTGAGTCGATGGTTCTGAGCATGCCGGCGCTGGTCTGCACAATGTCCAGGAAAAGTTCGCCACGACTTGGCGGTCTGCGGTGTTATCGGCACATGGCACGATTTCTTTGGCCCGCGGCCGGGTCGGGGAACGGCCCGGATGTGATGCCGGACGCGGCTGTAGGCGGGCCGCTCAGCGGTTGGGCAACCGCATCGCCAGCACGGCGAAGATGGCCAACAGCAACGGCACGCTGCAGGCCAGATACAACATGGCCGGTGACCATCCGGCGTCCAGCAACACCCCGGCGCAGAACGGCGACAAGATCGCACCCAAGCGCCCCACCCCGATCGCCCAGCCCAGCGCAGTCGAACGCACCGCAGCGTTGAAGACGATCGGAACAATGGCGTACATGCCGCCCACCGCAGCAAACATCGCTGCCCCGGTGAGCAAGGCGACGGCGAACGCCCAGCTCAACTGCGTACTGCACAGGCCGGAGGCCAGCATCGCCAGGCCCATCAGCAACAGGGACCCGATCGTCAGGCGCGCCAGCCGCACGCACGATGCCAACCCGCTGAACAGCAAGCCGCCGCCGATGCCACCAAGATTCAACAGCACCCCGCCCGTGACGCCGTCCGTGGCCGACGCGCCGGCGGTCACCAGCAGCTTCGGCGTCCAGCTGATCACGAAGTAGAACGCAAACATCAGCGAGAAAAAGCCAAGCGCGATCAGCAGCGTGTGCCGCCGCATGGCAGCGTCAAACAGGGCCCGATAGCCTTGTGCCTGCGTGGCAGATTGCGGCGGCAGCGGCGGCAATGCGTCGTGCGGCGGCATTCCCATCCGCGCCAGCACGGCGTTGAAGCGCGCGACGGCATCGGGTGGCCGGCGCATGATCAGGAACTCCAGCGACTCGGGCAGGAATGCAAGCACCAACGGCACGCACAGCAACGATGCCACCGCCCCGAGTACGAACACCGCGGGCCACGACCACTGTTGCATCAACAGTTCGGCAATCATGCCACCCAGCGTGGCACCGACCGGGTAGCCGGTCACCTGCAGCACGATGGCAGTGTTGCGCCAACGGGGGCTGGAAAACTCCCCTGCCGTGACTGCAACGCAGGCCAACATACCGCCGATACCCAGACCGGTCAGCAGCCGCAGCGCCCCGAGCTGCCATGCAGTGCTGGCCACTGCCGACATGCCCATGCCGACGGTCAGGATGGCCAGACATGCCAGCGTCAGCGCGCGACGACCGATGCGGTCGGCCAGCGGCGCCAACCCCAGTGCGCCAAGCGCCATGCCGATCAGGCCCGCGCTGAACAGCATGCCCAGCAGCTTGCCCGACAGCTGCCAGTCTGCCGACACGTGCGGTGCGGTGAACGCCATCGCCATCACGTCGAAGCCGTCGAGCATCGTCAGCAACACGCACACCGCAACGGCTCTCCACTGAAACGGCGTCATGCGCTCCAGCACGAAATGCCCAAACGATGCAGTGTGCTGAGGCATTGGCATGTCCTGTGGTGAGAGAGGGTTGAGGCGAAGGCACTGCAGTGGCCGTTGAACGGCGCAGTGTGCGAGACCGGCTAAACCGCGGTGCAGCGATGCGTGCAATCGCCGATGCGCAGTGGCTTGCGACCGCCTGCACACGCTAGCCCATTGCGCTGCCGGTTCAAGGCCGATGACCGCAACGCTGTGCGCTTATCGGAAATGCGCCAACACACTTGGCCAGCGCTGCGATGTCTTCGGATGCACCGCGTCACGTGCTGCCCGCGGCTTTGGAATCTCTGGCGACGCGACACACTCCATTGCACGTCGGCCCACCCGGCCACCTCTGCCAGCCACCTCGCACACATTGCATCCGTGCGTTGGTGACTGCAGCCCGGTGCGCTGCCGCAGCGGCAACCGCAGCGCAGGTATCATCCGCGGCGTGTCCGCAGTGGGCGGCACGCTGACCTGACGGAGATGCCGTGACCCCGATTCGCTCCTTTTTGCACCACACCCCGCAACTGGGCGCCCGCGTTTACGTGGATTCTGCCTGCACCATCATCGGCGAGGTGAGCCTGGGCGATGACGTCTCGGTCTGGCCGGGCACCGTGATCCGCGGCGACGTCAATCATGTGCAGATCGGCGCGCGTACCAACGTGCAGGACGGCACCATCATCCACGTCAGTCACCACAGCCCGTTCAACAAGGCCGGCTACCCCACCGTGATCGGCGAGGACGTCACCGTGGGCCACGGCACCATCCTGCATGCCTGCACCATCGAAGACCTGTGCCTGATCGGCATGGGCGCCTGCGTGCTGGATGGCGCAACGGTCAAACGGTATGGCTTTGTGGGTGCCGGCGCAGTGGTGGGCCCGGGCAAGGTGGTGGGCGAAGCCGAGTTGTGGCTGGGCAATCCTGCACGCCTGGCGCGCACGCTCAGCGACAAGGAAATCGAAAGCCTGCATTACTCCGCGCAACATTACGTGCGGCTCAAGGATCAGTACCTGGGCGCCTCACCCGCCGGCTGAGCCGCAGCACCGGCGCACCTGTCTGGCGCGGGCGCGACGGTACCAGGCGCGCGCGGCTACGGCTGCGTGGCGTGCTCCAGTGCCGTCAACATGGCCAGCGCCTGGGCGCGCGATGCACCGCACATGTCCTGGGACGGACGCAGGCTGGTGCAGACCGCCGGCCGCGTCGGCAGGCCGAACAGGCGGCAGCGGCCCTGCCCGTCCAGTTGCACGCACGGCACCCCCGCCGGCTTGCCGTGCGGCATGCCGGGAATGGCCGAACTGATGGATGGAGCGATACAGCAGGCCGCGCAGCCAGCGCGGCAGGGGATGTCCATGTGCATGCCGCAGTGTAAACCGCCGCCACCTCCCCGTAGCGGCGGCGATGCCCGCTAGCGGGGCGGAACGTAGCTGGACAGGCGCACGTCGAAAAACGCCTGCACGGCCGCCAGATTGGCCTTGGTCTGGATGTCCGCACCCACGTCGCGGCTCATGCCCAGCACGTCGTCGTCCGGCCACCCGGGGCCGAAGCACCACTGCGTGCTGGGAATGTTGTAGGCCTGCAAGTGCGCCAGCATGCGCGTGGTGGCGATCTCCGCGCTGCGATTGCCGGCCGGATAGCCGTGCTCGCCCAGATAACCGCGCTTGCCGGCCTGCTGCAGCGCTTCGATGAACGGGCTGACCATGTCGATGCCGGTATCCGGCTTGATCACCTCGTTGCGTCCACCGGGCCCGATCCAGTTACCGCCCCCGCTGCCATCGCTGTCGAGATAGTTGTGCGCCTCGTACACGATGCAATCGTATGGGTCCGGGATGTCGAACAGGCCCATCGAATCGTCCTGCCAGCGCCGGGCGCTGGCATAGCCGTTGCCGCACACGAACACGAAATGGTTTCGATCGCGGTCGATGATGGCCTTGGAGCAGGCGGTGGCGGTCTTCTGCCAATGTGCGGCCATCGACAGTACGCTGCCATCGGCGTTGCGCTCGGCGCCCTGGTACGGCTCGTTCATGACGCCCCAGCCGAACACCGCCGGGTGTTGCTTGAACCGGTTGACGAGACGCGCCCACAGATCCGGCAAGCCGGCGTCGTTGTAGAGCGTGCACCCCGGCGTGCCGATCACCCGGTATTCGTAGAGCTTGAGCAGTTGGTCGCGACTGTCCAGATAGCCCACGTAATTGAAGTTGCGCAGCGGGTAGGTGTCGGCCCACAACCCGGCCGCCGCCAGGTCGCCGACACGGTTGCCACGCGCATCGACCACTGCACCGCTGGCATCGCGCCGATAACCGCTTTTGGCCGCCACCCGCTGCGGCAGCCGCATGTAATCGTGCAACTCCACGATGGCGCGCTTGCCGCGCGCAGCAATGTTGTCCAGCGCGTCCTGCACCTGCCTGCAGTAGCTCTCGTTCAACGGCGCGCCCTGTCCACGCGTGAAGCGCGCGGCAGTGGTCGGCAGACGGAAGAGCGGGCAGCTCCCCGCCGCGGCCACATGCTGGGCAGTGATGGCGCGGTAATGCGTGCCGATCTCGGCGTTCTCCACATAGCTATTGGAGGCCAGACCGGACAGGTTGAGGCCAGCGAACGGCAGGCTGGCGCTTTGCGCGGCCGCATGGCCTGCCCAACCGGTGGTGGCCACGACCGCAGCGCCGGCCGCGCCTTGCAGCACGCGACGGCGGCTGATGCCGCCGGCGACCGGTGGCGTGGTGGAGTGAGATGATGCCGCTGGTGCGCGGCGTGGAGAGGGATGGTCGGACATCGGGGCGCCTCCTGCGGTGCCGTTGGAAAGATCCTCGCCGGCGCAGCTCCCCTCGGCCGCAGCGGTCCGGTTCGATGGTGGCCGCGCCCCAGCGCCCGGATCTGCGCGCCGGTTCGCACTCCTGCCACTGCATGCCCGGACGCATACGTTTACATCGCATTACATGACAGGCAAAGGCGCCGCGCACGTGCGGGCCTCGCAAGGCGATGGCGCACGAGCGGTCACTGCACGGCATGCCGGCAGCGCCCGCCGCTGCAC
The DNA here is from genome assembly GCF_020880415.1 of Xanthomonas euvesicatoria pv. euvesicatoria. Lineage (GTDB taxonomy): Bacteria > Pseudomonadota > Gammaproteobacteria > Xanthomonadales > Xanthomonadaceae > Xanthomonas > Xanthomonas euvesicatoria. Next base: position 16,003 of record NZ_JAJIUJ010000078.1, read on the forward strand.
TGCAGGTGCACGTCGGCGTGCGTGCTACCGTGCGGACCCTGCGCGTGCGGCGACGGTTGCAGCAGCAACAGTCACGACGCGCTCTAATTGCCAGCCACCGCTCGCCAATCAGCCGTCGAATTCGCCATGCCCGAGTACCGCTCCAAGACCTCCACCCACGGCCGCAACATGGCCGGCGCCCGCGCCCTGTGGCGTGCCACCGGCATGCGCGATGGCGACTTCCACAAGCCCATCATCGCTATCGCCAACTCGTTCACGCAGTTCGTGCCCGGGCATGTGCATTTGAAGGATCTTGGTCAGCTGGTCGCGCGCGAGATCGAACGCGTCGGCGGCGTGGCCAAGGAGTTCGACACCATCGCCGTGGATGACGGCATCGCGATGGGCCACGACGGCATGCTGTATTCGTTGCCAAGCCGCGAGATCATCGCCGATTCGGTCGAATACATGGTCAACGCGCATTGCGCCGACGCGCTGGTGTGCATTTCCAATTGCGACAAGATCACCCCCGGCATGTTGATGGCCGCGCTACGGCTCAACATCCCCACCGTGTTCGTTTCCGGCGGCCCGATGGAAGCCGGCAAGACCAAGCTGGCCGAGCACAAGCTCGACCTGATCGACGCGATGGTGATCGCCGCCGACGACAGCGCCTCCGACGAAAAGGTGGCCGAGTTCGAGCGCAGCGCCTGCCCCACCTGCGGCTCGTGCTCGGGCATGTTCACTGCCAACTCGATGAACTGCCTGACCGAAGCGCTGGGCCTGTCGCTGCCCGGCAACGGCACGGTTGTGGCCACGCACGCCGACCGCGAACAACTGTTCCTGCGCGCCGGACGCGTGGCGGTGGAACTGTGTCACCGCTGGTACGGCGGCGAAGATCCCACTGCCCTGCCGCGCGGCATCGCCACCTTCGAAGCCTTCGAAAATGCGATGACGCTGGATATCGCCATGGGTGGCTCGACCAACACCATCCTGCACCTGCTCGCCGCCGCGCAGGAAGGCGAGGTTGCCTTCGGCATGCACGATATCGACCGCCTGTCCAAGCGCGTGCCGCAGCTGTGCAAGGTCGCGCCGAATACGCCCAAGTACCACATCGAAGACGTGCATCGCGCCGGCGGCATCATGGCCATTCTCGGCGAGCTGGCACGTGGTGGCCTGCTGCATACTAACGCCGCCACCGTGCACGCACGCACGCTGGCCGAGGCCATCGCGCAATGGGATGTCACCCAGACCGACGATGAAACAGTACACACGTTCTACAAAGCCGGCCCGGCCGGCATTCCCACGCAGATCGCCTTCAGCCAGGCCACGCGCTGGGACAGCCTGGATACCGACCGCAGCGAGGGCTGCATCCGCGATATCGCACACGCGTTCTCGCAGGAAGGCGGCCTGGCCGTGCTGTACGGCAATATCGCCCGCGACGGCTGCGTGGTGAAAACTGCAGGCGTGGACGAATCCATCCACGTATTCGAAGGCACGGCCCGCGTGTTCGAGAGCCAGGATGCAGCAGTCAAGGGCATCCTTGCCGATGAGGTGGTTGCGGGGGACGTGGTGGTCATCCGCTACGAGGGCCCCAAGGGCGGCCCCGGCATGCAGGAAATGCTCTACCCCACCAGCTATCTCAAATCCAAGGGCCTGGGCAAACAATGCGCCCTGCTCACCGACGGCCGCTTCTCCGGCGGCACCTCGGGGTTATCGATCGGCCACGCATCGCCGGAAGCCGCCGCAGGCGGCGCGATCGGCCTGGTGCGCGACGGCGACAGGATCCTGATCGACATTCCCAAGCGCTCGATCAACCTGCTGATCTCGGACGAGGAACTCGCCCTTCGTCGTGCCGAGCAAGATGCCAAGGGCTGGAAGCCGGTGGAAGTGCGCCCCCGCAAGGTCACTACTGCATTGAAGGCGTACGCGTTGCTGGCGACCAGTGCGGACAAGGGTGCGGTGCGGGACAAGGCATTGTTGGACGGCTAGGGACAGCGAGCGCAGCGTGGCCAGCTGGTTTCGGATGGCCAGCGCGGTGCAACGCATTCGGTGGAACATGCTGATGCAACGCAGTCATCGCAACTTGCCTGCAGTCGAGTACTGAGTCGCTGCAAGCAAGTGCCGCGATTGGCCGCCCTCATCGCACGCTCTGGTGTGTCAGAACATGCGATTTCACTGGCGTGGTCGCAAGCATCCATTCATTGCATCGCGGCCCTGCGCGTTAGACGTCGCCACCAGAACCGCTGAGTCCGTCCAGCGGACTTCATACTGCCGACGCACCGCGTCCCAGCACATGCGCATAGATCTGCTTGGTTGTCACGTCCTTGTGGCCGAGCAGCTCCTGCACCGTGCGAATATCGTGGCCGGCCTCCAGCAAGTGTGTTGCGAACGAATGCCGCAGCGTGTGGCAGGTTGCAGGCTTGGCAATGCCAGCCTGGCGCCGTGCCGATTGCACCGCACGCTGCAGGACTTCTTCCGATACGTGATGCCGACCAACGCGGCCACTGCGCGGATCCACAGAGCGACGCGCGGCGAGGAAAAGATACTGCCAGCCGGGCTCGACATTGGCATTGGGATACTTGCGCGCCAGTGCATGTGGCAGGAATACCCGCCCTGCGCCCTCGGCGAGATCAGCGGCGTGCAATAGCAACGCCCGTTCGCGCTGCTGCATCAATTCTCCACGCAGGCTGTGCGGCGGCGGCACCCGCCGATCCTTGCCCCCTTTACCATCGCGCACCACAATCTCGCCGCGAACCACGTCCACGTCCTTGATCCGCAAGCGCAGGCATTCCAGCAGCCGCATCCCGCTGCCGTACAGCAGCCCCGCCATCAGCCGGCAAGACCCCTCCAGCATCGTCAGCAAGCGCGCGACCTCCTCCGCCGAGAGCACCACGGGAATGCGCCGCGGTCGCTTGGCGCGCACCAGATTCTCCATCCAGGGCAACTCCACGCCCAGAACCTCGCGATACAGGAACAGCAGCGCCGCCAGCGCCTGATTCTGCGTGCCGGCCGACACCTGGCCCCGCGTCGCCAGGTCGGTGAGAAACGCCTCGACCTCTACTTGCCCCATCTGTCCTGGATGCCGTTTGCCATTGGCCAGAATGAAGCGCCGGATCCAGCCCACATACGCCTGCTCAGTCCGCAGGCTGTAATGGCGAAGCCGCAGCCGACCACGGACCTGATCCAACAGCTTGGGGGTCAGGCGCGTCATTGCGCCTGCAGCTTCACGGGTGTAACTCATACGCCTGCTCAAACGTCGGATAACGCCCCCAGCATCGATGCCGAGACTGTCGGTTGCCATTCGGCAAGTCATTGCTGCGGAATAGGAATTCCCCTTCCTAGTTATCCGGGCTTAGTCGATACTTGGCGCAACACCGCTTTTAGGCGGTCCAATAGTAGTTAGCCCCCCCCCCGAAATGACAGAGTCAATGCAGCCAAGGCGGCCAAGCTACAAACCCGGGATGGTGTACGCGGTTCCGCTTGTAGATGGATCTTTTGGGCTCGCACAGGCGGGCAGTCCGATGTTTCCAAACGTAATCTATGTGGCACTTTTCTTGGATCTTTTCTTAGCACTTCCTACTGAGATTCCCAGGCTCGATGCCTCGCGAGTGATCTCACTCACCGCCACTTGGCGCAAGAACCTCAATAGAGGCGAGTGGATTCCCTTAGGCATATCTGAGCCAACACTTGACCTGCTCAAGCACCCGACACAGGCTCTTGCTGGAGTTGGTTACCTGGGCGCAAAACACTACGATGCGGGTCTCCTCTCAGAATTCTTATCGGCCTGTCATGGCCTTCTGCCGTGGAATGTCATGTATGACCCCGCCTACTATGAAAAGCTGCTGTTATCCAGATGCGCGCGCCCTGAGAAAGTTGTGGTGCTCGGTGAGGGGGAGCGAACGGCTTATCGACACGAGGTGCTCGGTGTCGGGGGCTAACAATTCA
>NZ_JAJIUJ010000079.1 GCF_020880415.1 Xanthomonas euvesicatoria pv. euvesicatoria
GCGGCGCGCCTGGGCAACGCGCGCCTGCTGACCCTCTACGACCAGGCGACCTGGAGCGAGGGGCCAGCCTGGTGGGAGGCGCAGCGCACGCTGGTCTGGAGCGATGTGGTCGGCCGCCGCGTGCTTGGCTGGCGCGAGGACGGCGCGGTGGACGTGCTGCTGGATGCCACCGCCTTCACCAATGGCAATGCGGTGGATGCGCAACAGCGACTGGTGCACTGCGAACACGGGCGCCGCGCGATCACCCGTAGCGATGTCGATGGCCGGGCGCATCTGCTGGTCGGGCGGTTCGAGGGCAAACGGCTCAATTCGCCGAACGATCTGATCGTGGCGCACGACGGCGCGATCTGGTTCACCGACCCGCCGTTCGGGCTGCTCAAGCCCAGCCAGGGCTGCCCGGGCCCACAGGAGCTGGACCATCACGGCGTCTACCGGCTGCCGCCCGATGGCGGTGCCCTGCAGTGCATGGTCGGCCTGGATCACCCCAACGGGCTGGCGTTCTCCCCCGACGAACGCGTGCTGTACGTCTCGCAGACGCCCGAAGGTGGCCCGACCTCGCCGGAGATCACCGCCTTCGACTGGCGCGATGGCGCATTGCACAACCGGCGCCGCTTCGCGGTGGTGCCGGACGGCCTGCCGGATGGCTTTTGCGTGGACCGCCAGGGCTGGCTATGGAGCAGCTCCGGCGCGGGCGTGTGCGTCTTCGACACCGATGGCCAATACCTCGGCCTGGTGCCGACACCGGCCACGGCGTCCAACTGCACCTTCGACCTGGAGCAACGGCGGTTGTTCATCACTGGCGGCAGCACGCTGTGGCTGCTGGAGTTGCAGCAATAAGAACGGTTAACGAAAACCGCCAGGCGGACGCGGCCGCTGCCCGCGATGGCAGGGATCACGCGTACGAACGGTTGCACGCACGCCGTGCACATCCAGCAGCATGATCGCTCGCCAGGTTTTGGGCGCAGCGCCACGCCATGCAAGCCTGCTCGCCGCGATGCGCGCAGGCGGCAGCCACGGCATGAGGTGCGGCCTTCATTTGCAGCGGATCTCGCGCGGATTGGCGCTTGACCCGGCAACCTGCAGGCATAAAAAAAGCCCGCTTGCAGCGAACTGCCAGCGGGCTTTGCTCCCTCCCCCACGTCGGGATGCAGGATCATAGTGCGCGCCCCGAATCGGACTTGCACGCTGCACTGCAAAACAATACCAGGCAGTACAGAACTGGTGTTTTTTCTTCACGCCTGCGCGCGCGATGCAGGCCTCAGCGCAACAGGTCAGGTTGCGCGCGATACCACTCCGGCGCACCTCGCAGATGCCATTCGGGCGTGTCGCCGCGCAAGCCCACTGCCGCGCTCAGCAATCCCCAGCGGGCCAGCAGACTGCCGCGACGTTGATTGTCCTGCAGGCGCAGGCGCGCATCGACCTGAAAGCGTTCGTTGCGCGCCTGCAAGCCATCGACGATGACCGTCTCGCCTTGCCAGTGCGCGCGTGCGGTCAGCTGCGCCTGGCCTGCATCCACCAGCCGGAGCATCCAGTTCGGAATCGAGCGGTCGCGTGCATACAACGCCACCAGAAATGCCAGATCGCGCACCTGGATGCGTACACGCCCATCCACGCCAACCGGTTGTCGCCATTGCATGCGCGCATCGTCCAGCACGATGCGCGCCCACCAGCCATCGCGCTGTTGTCCATCCGGGCCGGTGAATCCGACATTGCGCAGCTGGATGCTGCTGGCATCGAGACTGAACTGTTCGGCGCGTAGATCGCCGCGCTGCAGGCGCAGATCCGCATCCACATCGCCGCGCAACGCCAGGCCGGCGAACTGCAGCCGCGCTGCACGCGCCCCGATGCGCACACCGCCCTTGCCGATGCGCCCACCCGGCTCGATCTGCAGATCGCCGCTGAGCACGCCGTTACCGCCGTCAAAGCGCAGTTGCTGCTGCGGCAGATAGCGGTTGTAGGCACGCAGATCCGGCACGCGGGCATTGGCGAAGACCAGATGCGCGCGCGTGGCATCGCGCAGGCTGCTCAGGTTGCGCGCATCGGCGCGTGTGCGCAGATCCAGGCGCAGATCGCGGCCTTGCACGAACGGGCGCGCGGGTGCGTCGGTATGCGCGATCGAAAACTGCTGCATCTGCAGTGCAAGCGCCGGCAGCAACTGTCCACTGGCATCGGCGTCCACGCGCAGATCTGCACTGGCCTGTCCCGTGATCGCATGCCCCATCACGCCCACCTGCGCGTGCACGTGCGGCACCTGCAGGCGGCTGCCGGCAGCAAGCTGGCCGCGATCGATCCGCAGATCGGCATCGACCAGGCCCTCGCCCTCCAGGGTCAGCCAATCCACATCCGGAAACAGCGCAGCAATCCAGCGCAACGAAGACAGCTGCCAATGCAGCCGCGCATGCCCGGACGTGCGCGGCAACAGGCTGCGCATGGATTGCACCGGCAATTGCCTGCCTTGCACGCGCAGGTCGGCGTCCAGCGTCAGCCCGGCATCGGCCGGCTCGGGCATGCTGACCTTGAGCCGCATGTCCTGATCGACCTGTAACTGCGCCGTCAATTCGCCAAGCAATGCGGCCGGCGTGCGCGTGCTGTCGTGCAGCGGCGCGCGCCATTGCAGCTGGCTCCCGGGCTGCAACGCGCCACGTATCCAGCGCAGCTCGCCATCTGCACGCCCCTTGCCGGCACGGGTCGCCAGCGTGTGCCGGCCCTGCGCATGACGGGTGACATCCAGCGCTGCGGTGTCGCCATGCACGGCGATCAGCGCATCGGTGAGTTGCAGCACCGCCAGTCCGCTTGCCTGATCCGGTGCATGCCGTGCGATGCTGGCGTCGATACGCAGCTGCCCATTGCGCATCACTTCGTCCTGCCCCCACCGCACACGCGCCGATTCGAACACTGCATGGGAGGGGAAGATTTCCATCGGCCCGCCACGCAGTTGTTTGAACAGGCCCAGTTGCAGTTGGCCCTGCCCTTCGATGTGCAGCTGACGCAGCGACACGGCCTGCACCTGCTCGGCAACGATGCGGTCCAATTGCAGGGTCCAGGCGGTTGGCGAGGCGGGTGTACCGGCTTGCGTGTCGGCGCGCCTGGCTGATTGCGGTGTGCTGGTGATAGGCATTCCGGGCTTCGCGTCCGTCGTGGCCGTTGCAATCGTCACGCGCAGATCCTGCGCGGGCGTCTGCGTCGTCGCCGAGTGTTCGGCATTGGGCGTTGCTGTGGGCGCCCGCTCGTTTGCTAAAGCGGCCGGCGTATCCGCGGCCCCCTTCGCCGCAGCAACAGCAGCACGCGTCGCTTGCGCCGCCGCAGGGGATTGCATCGCCCCCGTCCCGGGCGTTGCGGCTGCAGCCTGCATACCGCCACGCACACCGCGCACATGCAACTGCGGCACCAGCAGCTGGCGGTGCAGCAATGGCAGCAGCCGAATCTGCCCACTCATCCGCTGCGCGCTGACATTCCAGTGCGTGCGTGCCGAATGGCCTTGCAGGTCGACATCCCACAGCACCACACGCCCCGGCCACCAGGTCAGCGCAGGGCCCCAGTGCATCGTGAACTTGTCGGGCGAGCGATTCAGCGCAGCCGGGCCAAGCGGCGTGTTGAGCAATAGGTTGCCCAGCAGCAAATAGCTTGCGTACAGCGCAATCAGTGCCGATAGCGGCCATCGCAGTAAGCGTGGCAAGGCGCGCCAGCGGGCGCGAACAGGCATCGTCATGACGGCAGGCTCCTGGAAACCGCGCACGCGGCTGGGCACAGTGTGCCAAGCCAGCCGTGAGCAGGGCGCAGCACGCTCACGCCAGCGGCCGCATCACTTGGTTTTGGAGACCGCCGGCAACAGTGCGGGCTGCGCGTCATACCACTGGCGCGCACCGGCCAGATGCCACTGCCGCTGCTTGCCATCGAGTTCGATGCCGGCACCCAGCACACCCCAGCGCAGATACAGATCGCCGCGCCGCTGCGCATCGTTCAAGGCCAGCCGCGCACGCAGCGACAAGCGCGCGTTTTCCGCATGCAGGTCGTCGATCAGCAGCTGCTGCTTGCGCCAACGCAGCCGGCCGGTCGCATCCAGTTCGCCCGAATCCAGCAAACCCAGCACCCAGCGCGGATAGTCGGCGCGCTGGGCGAACACCGAGAGCAGTGGTGCGATATCGCGCATGCGAAGGGCTGCCTCGGCATCCACCTGGAACGGTGCCTCGGCCTGGATGGTGCCGGCACCCACTTGCAATTCGCCCCACCAATCGGCGTCTTTGCCGTCGTCGCCCACGCGCATGTTGCGCAGGCGTATGCGTGTGCCACTGAGGTCGAAGAACTTGTTCTTGAAGTCGGCGCGCTGCAGCGTTGCCTGCAACTCGGCATCGCCGCGCATCTGCACGCCAGCCAACGCCAGGTGCGCGCCCTGCCCGCGCAGATGCGCATGCCCGTTACCGACATCGCCGGAGGCATTGAGCGCCACATCGCCGGTCAGGCTGCCGCTGCCGCCGAGCAGGCGCACGTTATTGCCCGGCAGATAGCGGTTGTAGGCGGTGAGATCGGGCACACGCGCATCGCTGAAACGCAGCTGCGCCTTGAGCGTGTCGCTCAGGCGGGCCAGCTCGGCATCGCCATGCATGGCCAGTTGCAGATCGCGGCCGTCCAGCAGGAGCTGTTTGGGCGCATCGCGCGGCGCCGCCTTGAAGGTGGGAATGCTGACATCCAGATGCGCCTGCGGGGTGGCGGCATCGTCGATGCGCCCGTGCGCCTTGGCCACGCCGGCCAGGCGCGTGTCAAATACCTGCGCCACGGCCTCCACGCGCGGAATATCCAGCGTGCTGCCGGCACTCAACCGGCCCTGTGCAAGGCGCAGGTCCGCTTCGACCAGACCGCCACCTTCCAGCTGGAACCACGGCTTGCGCACGAACAGCTCGGCGATCCAGTTCAACGATTCGAACTTCCAGCGCCCACGCACCTGCCCCGACAGGCGCGGCAACAGCTGCGCAGGCCGTTCGAACGGAACGCTGCGCCCGGCGACGCGCAGATCGGCGTGCAGCTCGCTGCCGGTCTTCTCATCGCGCGGCAGCCGCGCCTGCACGCGGATGTCCTGCGCCACGTCCAGTTGCAGCGCAAGCATGCCGCGGTCGGTGGCACCAACGCCCGCAAGCAATGGCAGCCGCCACACCGCACGGCTGCCCGGCTGCAGCGCGCCGCTGGCCAGGCGGATATCGGCCTCCACGCGCGCGGCCGATGGCCCGCTGCCGATGTCCACATGCGGCGCGCCGGTGTCGATCTTCAGCGCCACGGAATTGGCTTTGAGCTGTAGCCGTGCGGCGGTGATGCCGAGCTTGCGCAAGCCCGGCGCCTGGTCGCGGTAATGGCGTGGAAACTGGAACTGCGCATCCAGCTGCGCACCGTTGAACACCTGCACTCCGTCGTAGCTGACCACCGCGTCGGTAAAGCCCGCTTCGGAAGGAAACAGTTCCGACGGCCCGCCCTTGAGTTGCTTCAGGAAACCGACCTTGCCGTGCCCTTGTCCGGCAATCAGCAATTTGCCCAGGCGGGCACTGCGAATGCTGTTGCTGGTGATTGCATCAAAGCGCAACGTCCAGCCCTGGTTGCCCCGCGGCGGTGGCGGAATCGGCGTATCGGAGGTTTCCACTTCTGCGCTCACGCCGGTGGCATGCAGCCAGGGCAGGCGCACTTCGCGCCGAAACAAGGCCAGCAGGGCGATACGCGCATGTGCGCGGTCGGCGTGGAAGACGTACACGGTGCGGTTGGCCTGCCCACGCATGCGCACGTTCCAGGCGATGACCTCGCCCGGAAACAGCGTCACTGCCGGGCCGGTCTGCATGGTGAACTTGTGCGGTTGCCGATTGGTGCTGGCGTCGAACAGCGGGGTATTGAGATACAGGTTGCCGGCCAGCAGATACAGCGCGTACAGCGCCAACACCACGCCCACTGCACGACGCCACGGCCGTGGCCAGCGCTGGAAGCGGTCGCGAAGTGAGGGCATGGGCACAGGCAGGAAAGAGTCTGCCGCCACTATCCCGGTTGCGCTGACCGCGACGCGTGAACAAGGCTGGTGCCGTTGCGGGAATCGGGAATCGGCGGCGAGCCTGGAAGTTGGCGCGCGGCCGGTGACCGGTGCTGCGCCGCGATGCGCTGAACCGCTGCAATCGCGCAATCCCTGCGTTTAACGCTTCTCGAACTTCATTGCTGTGCACGACATGCAGCGACATCGCAGGGTCACGTGCCGGGTGGATAACGGTCCTGCCCGCTCGCTTCCTGTGCCAGGAAGGCTCTCTCCCCCTTCTGTCACTGAGCGAAACGGGCCATCACTGGGTGGTGT
>NZ_JAJIUJ010000080.1 GCF_020880415.1 Xanthomonas euvesicatoria pv. euvesicatoria
GCGTCTGCAGATAGTCTTCCAGGCGCTGCCGCCCGGCCGCATCGATCCGCAGGCCGAGCTTGCTGCGCCGCCACAGGATATCGTCGGCAGCCACCGCCCATTCATGTTGACGCAGGTAATCCACCTCGGCCTGGTACAGGTCCGCACCGAAGTGCGTGCCCAGATCGGCCAGGCTCTGCGCATCGCCAAGCAGTTGTTCGGCGCAGGTGCCGTAGTTGCGCACCAGCCGCTGCGCGGTCGCCGCCGGCAGCCAGGGGCGACCGCGGCCGACGCGTTCCAGCAGGCTGGCGATATCGCGCTGCTCGCCGCCTGGTAATGCCTCCCCACGTGCGGTCCACGCCGGCTTGCGTGCGCCCAGCGCGTGGGTGAGCCGGTCCACTGCCTCTTCGGCGAGCTTGCGATAGGTGGTCAGCTTGCCGCCGAACACGTTGAGCAACGGCGCACCCTCGGTGACCACTTCCAGCTGGTAATCGCGGGTCACTTCGGCTGCGTTGTCTTCGGCGTCGTCCAGCAACGGGCGCACGCCGCTGTAGTTCCACACCACATCGGCGGGGGAGATCTGCTGCTGGAAATACAGGTTCACCGCATCGCACAGGTACTGCACCTCGGCAGCATCGATCTTCGGCGCGGCGGGGTCGGCTTCGTAGTCCACGTCGGTGGTGCCGATCAAGGTGAAGTCGTGCTCGTAGGGGATGGCGAACACGATGCGCCGGTCCGGTTGCTGGAAGATGTACGCATGGTCGTGATCGAACAGCTTGGGCACCACGATATGGCTGCCCTTGACCAGCCGCAATGCGTGTTCGTGCGGCACCGAGGCCACGGTGTCCAGGAACGCCACTGCCCAGGGGCCGGCCGCATTGGCGAGCGCGCGCGCCTGCACCGTGCGGCGGCGGCCCTCGCGGTCTTCGAGCTCGGCATACCAGAAGCCGGCATCGTGCCAGGCGCCGACACAGCGCGTGCGCGTGTGGATCTTGGCGCCGCGCCTGGCGGCGTCCATCGCGTTGAGCACCACCAGCCGCGCGTCCTGCACCCAGGCGTCCGAATACACGAAGCCGGTGCGCAGCGATTCCTGCAGCGGCGCACCGACCGGGTGCGTCCGCAGCGACAGCCGCCGCGAGCGCGGCAGGCTGCGCTTGCTGCCGCCCAGATGGTCGTACAGGAACAGCCCGGCGCGGATCATCCATGCCGGGCGCAGGTGCGGTTGGTGGGGCAGCAGGAAGCGCAACGGCCAGATGATGTGCGGGGCCAGCCGCAGCAACACTTCGCGCTCGGCCAGTGCCTTGCCGACCAGCGCGAATTCGTACTGCTCCAGATAGCGCAGGCCGCCGTGAATGAGTTTGGTACTGGCGCTGCTGGTATGCGCGGCCAGGTCGTCCTGCTCGCACAGGCACACCGACAGACCGCGCCCGGCCGCATCACGGGCAATGCCGACCCCGTTGATGCCGCCGCCGATTACCAGAAGATCGTACATCTCGCCCATCGGTGCCTCCGTCCGGGCGCGCTGATGAGCGAACCCAAGTTGTCATGTTCGAACATACTCGAACATCGAACCTTGCGGGGGCGTGAAGATGGACAGCTTTAGTATCAGCAGTGACGTACGCGCGAATCGGCTATGAAAGAGCGGATTAAGAGATGGCGTACCTATCAGGCCCAATGGTTTTCGGCGGCTATCACGTAAAAACGCTCAAAAACGAACATCGAACTCAGGCGGTTCCGTCCGCGTCCGCCAGGTGCACCCGGGTACCGGCCTCGGCCAGGACGCTCGCCAACTCCTGCGGCGGCGGCCGGTCGGTGAACCAGTCGTGCACCTGGGCGAGGGCGCCCAGCCGCACCATGGCGTTGCGACCGAACTTGCTGTGATCGGCGGCCAGCAGCACGTGCCGCGAGTGCTCGATGATGGCCTGCGCCACGCGCACTTCCTGGTAATCGAAATCCAGCAGGGTGCCGTCCAGATCGATACCGGAAATGCCGATCACCCCGAAGTCCACCTTGAACTGGCGGATCAGCTCCACCGTCGCCTCGCCGGTCACGCCTTGGTCGCGCCCGCGCACCACACCGCCGGCCACGATCACCTCGAAACTGGGGTTGGCGCTGAGCATCACCGCCACGTTGAGGTTATTGGTGATCACGCGCAGCCCGCGGTGCTGCAGCAACGCGCGTGCGACTTCTTCGTTGGTGGTCCCCAGGTTGATGAACAGCGAGGCATCGTCGGGAATGAAACGCGCCACACGTGCGGCGATGTGCTGCTTTTCGCGGGCCTGCAGCGCTTTGCGTGCGGTGTAGGCCAGATTCTCCACGCTGGAGGGCATGCTGACGCCGCCGTGATAGCGGCGCAGCACGCCTGCATCGCAGAGCAAGGTCAGATCGCGGCGGATGGTCTGCGGCGTCACCTCGAAGCGTGTGGCCAAACCTTCGACCTCGGCAAAGCCCTGCTGCCGCACCAGCGCCACCAATTGCTCCTGGCGCGGGTTCAACGCCGGCGCCGGGACCGTCCTGTAGTGAGTCGACTCCATGCGCAGATGATCGCGCATACGCGTGAGGATGCAAACACGGCGGGGTGCACGCTGAGCGCGACAGGGGCTTGCCGGCGAACATCGGCCTGAAGCGGTGCACGCGTGGCGACATGCCGGACGCGCTGCGCTGAGGCTGCACGGTTCTGGAGGCATACGATTACCCGGCAGGCTCGGCCAGGGCTCGGTAAAGATCGCCGCCTTCGGTGTGTGCGTGCTGAAGCGCCAACGAGCAGGTGGCCAGCAACGCGCGGACACGCAGTGGGTCGTGCCGATGAAACGCGGGCGCCGCAAACGCGTTGCTCGCTGAAGCCCAGTATCGACCGCAACCGCCGGACGATGCGCAGCCGGCCGGATGCCGGCTCAGCCCAGCTTGCTGCGATAGCCGGTGTCGATGCTGATGCTGCCGCCTACCGCACGCGACACGCAGGCACAGAGCTTGCGATTCTCCCGGCGCTGCTCGTCGCTGAAGAACACGTCGCGGTGATCGATATCGGCGGAGCTGTCCAGCACGTCCACCGCGCACAGCCCGCATTCGCCACGGCGGCACTCGGCGATCAGCTCCACCCCGGCGTCGGCCAGTGCGTCCAGCATCGATTCGTTTTCAGCGACCGGCACTTCCAGGCCCAGCCCCGGCAATTTCACCACGAACGCCTGCGCCGGCACCCGCCCGCTATTGCCGAAGGTTTCGAAGTGCAGGCGCGCACGCGGCCGGCCGGCGGCGTGCCAGTGCTGGCGTACCGCCTCGAGCATGCCCAGCGGCCCGCACACATACACCTCGGCATTGGGCGACAGGCGCGCCAGTTCGGCAGCCAGATCCGGCGGGCCGGCGCTGTCGTCGCATTGCAGTTGCAAACGTTCGCCTAGCAGTGCTTCCAGCGTGTCGACATACGCCATTGCGCTGCGCGAGCGGCCGGCGTACAGCAGACGGAACGCGCGGTGGCCACGCGCCAGCCGCTGCGCCATGCCGACGATCGGGGTGATGCCGATGCCGCCGGCAATCAGCAGGATTTCCTCGCCGCTTTCATCCAGCGCGAAGTTGTTGCTGGGCGGCGACATCTCCACCACATCGCCCGGCGCAAGCGTCCACATATGCAGCGAGCCGCCGCGGCTGTCGGGCATTTGCCGCACTGCGATCTGGTAGTACCCGTCGGCACGCGGTTCGCCCACCAGCGAATACGAGCGCACATCGTCGCGACCATGCAGCTGCACACGAAAATCCACATGGCTGCCCACCTCGAAGCTGCGTGCAGCGGCGCCGGGATCGAGCACGATTTCGCGCACGCCCGGGCAGGCGTCGGCAATGCTGACGACGCGGGCACGATGCCACTGGGTGTCTTTACGCATGGAGGGCTCCGGGCAATGAGGTCTGCCGGCCGGCGCCGGCTGTGACGGCGCCGCAATGCGGCGCTGTGAGCGATGAGATGGCTGGCCGCATGCGAAGTGCTTAGCCCACCATGCGCAGCGACAGATCCTGCGCGCGTTGTTCCTGTGCGATCAGGCGGTCGATCACGCGTCGCGCCCACATCCCGCCGGCATCGACGTTGAGGTTGTAGAAAGTGTGATCCGGATGCGCATCGATGGCGCGTTGCTGCGCTTCCAGCACTGCTTCGTCTTCGCCGAACACGCCTGTCACGCCGTCGCGGGTGAGCGTGGTCAGCGACTGGTCGTGCAGCGCGTAGTTGCGCATGAATGCCCAGAAGTAATGGCAGGTGGTGTCGGTTTCGGGCGTGATGGTGTTGAGCACGTAGCCGTTGACGCCCTGGCTGCGATCGCCCTCTGGCGCACCGGTGCCGGCAATGGCCACGCCCACATCGATGGCGATGGTGGAGGGTGCCTCGAAACGGATGATCTGCCAACGATCGACCTTGCCGCGATAGTCCAGATGGCGGGCGATCTGGCTGGCCCAGAACGGCGGCGGGTCGATGTTGCGCATCCAGCGCGACACGATGACGCCGCGATCGCCATGCACCACATCGAAGGGCGCTTCGGCCACTTCGTCCTGGCCGATGCTGGAGCCGTGCACGAAGGTCTCGTGGGTCAGGTCCATCAGGTTGTCCAGCACCAGCCGATAGTCGCACTTGGCATGGATGGTGCGGCCATCGCCGGCCCAGGCCGGGTCGTGCGACCAGTGCAGATCGGGAATCAGGCGCGTATCGGCCTTGGCCGGGTCGCCCGGCCAGATCCACACGTAGCGGTGCTTTTCGGCAACCGGGAAGCTGCGCACGCAGGCCGAGGGGTTGATGGTGTCCTGCGAGGGCATGTGCACGCAGCGCCCCTGCGTGTTGTAGACCAGCCCGTGATAGCCGCACACCACATCGTCGCCGCGCAGCTTGCCCATGGATAAGGGCACCAGCCTATGCCAGCACGCGTCTTCGAGCGCGACCACCGCACCGGCGGTGGTGCGGTAGACCACCACGTCCAGGTTGCAGAGCTTGCGCGGGCTGAGCACGTGCTTGATCTCATGGTCCCAGGCAACGGCGTACCACGCGTTGAGGGGAAACAGCGGCTTGGACTGCGACATGACCGTGACTCCTGGGTATGTAGGCAACCTGGATGCGACGCGGCGTGTGCCGGCCCGCAGCTAGTTGGCGCGCATCGCAATGCTGGCGTCTGCTTGCGAGCGAAGTTATGTATACACCGGAGACAATGTGGGCGCGTTACGCACCTGCCAAAACTGTGCGAATATCGATTTGAATTACCGATTATCGGATTGACCGCTTCGCTGGCCGCGCCTACCGTGACCCCACGCTCGCTGTGCTGGAAGGGAACGCAATGGCCGAAATCGTCGCTCTCGCGGATGCGGTGTCGCAGCTGATCGCCGATGGCGATTGTGTAGCGATGGAAGGCTTCACCCACCTGATTCCACATGCCGCCGGGCACGAAGTGATCCGCCAGCGCAAGCGCGCGCTACGTCTGGTGCGCATGACTCCCGACCTGATCTACGACCAGTTGATCGGCGCCGGTTGCGCTGCGGCGCTGCGGTTCTCCTGGGGCGGCAATCCCGGCGTCGGTTCGTTGCACCGGCTGCGCGATGCGGTGGAACACGCCTGGCCGCAGCCGCTGCAGATTCGCGAACACAGCCACGCCGATATGGCCAATGCCTATGTGGCCGGTGCGTCGGGGCTGCCGTTTGCAGTGCTGCGTGGGTATGTCGGCTCGGATCTGCCGCGCGTCAACGACAGCATCAAGTTCCTGCAATGCCCGTATACCGGCCAAACGCTGGCCACCACGCCGGCAGTCAATCCCGATGTCGCCGTGATCCACGCCCAGCGGGCCGACCGCCGCGGCAACGTATTGCTCTGGGGCATTCTGGGCGTGCAGAAGGAAGCCGCATTGGCAGCGCGCAAGGTGATCGTGACGGTGGAAGAGATCGTCGACAGCCTGGACGCGCCGCCCAATGCCTGCATCCTGCCGCGTTGGGTTGTCGATGCGGTCTGCGTTGTCCCTAGTGGCGCGGCGCCCTCGTATGCGCATGGCTACTACGCGCGCGACAATCGGTTCTATCTGGCCTGGGATGCGATCGCGCGCAACCGTGCGACGTTCCAGGCCTGGATCCAGACGCATATTCTCGACACCGACGATTTCGCCGGTTTTCAGCGCGTGTATGCACAGTCCCAGCAACAGGTGGCCGCATGAGCGCCTACAGCACCAACGAGATGATGACGGTGGCTGCCGCGCGTCGCCTGCCCGATGGCGCAGTGTGTTTTGTCGGCATCGGCTTGCCGTCCACTGCCGCCAACCTGGCTCGGCTGACGCATGCACCGGACGTCACCTTGATTTACGAATCCGGCCCGATCGGTGCGCGCCCGCAGGTGTTGCCACTCTCGATCGGCGACGGCGAGCTGGCCGAAACCGCCGCCACCGTGGTCTCCACGCCAGAGATCTTCCGCTACTGGCTGCAGGGCGGGCGCGTGGATGTGGGCTTTCTGGGGGCGGCGCAGATCGATCGGTACGCCAACCTCAACACCACCGTGATTGGCTCCTACGCTGCGCCGAAAACGCGCTTGCCCGGCGCCGGTGGCGCGCCGGAAATTGCCGCCAGCGCCAAGCGGGTGTTCATCATCATGCGCCAATCCGAACGCAGCTTCGTGTCGCGGTTGGACTTCATCACCACGGTCGGGCATCTGGACGGTGGCGATGCGCGCGCGCGCGCCGGCCTCCCCGGCGCCGGCCCGACCGTGGTCGTCACCGACCTGTGCGTGATGGAACCCGACCCCGTGACCCGCGAACTCACCGTGACCTCGCTGCATCCCGGCGCCACGCGCGAGCAGGTCAGCGCGGCGACCGGGTGGCCGATCCGGTTCGCCGCCGACCTTGCACAAACCACGCCGCCCAGTACCGCCGAGCTGGATGCCTTGCGCGCGCTGCAGGCACGCACCGATGCAGCGCATGGTGTGCAGGCAATGGGAGCCCAGGCATGAGTGAGGTGTACCTGATCGATGGCATCCGCACGCCGATCGGCCGTTACGGTGGCGCCTTGTCCAGCGTGCGCGCCGACGATCTGGGCGCAGTGCCCATCGCCGCATTGCTGGCGCGGCAGTCGCAGCTGGAGCCGGCCTCAATCGACGATGTGTACCTGGGCTGCGCCAACCAGGCCGGCGAAGACAATCGCAATGTCGCGCGTATGAGCCTGTTGCTGGCCGGGCTGCCGTCTTCGGTGCCGGGCAGCACGCTCAATCGCCTGTGCGGCTCGGGCTTGGACGCGATCGGCACGGTAGCGCGCGGCATCCGTGCCGGCGAACTGGATCTTGCCATTGCCGGCGGCGTCGAATCGATGTCGCGCGCGCCGTGGGTGATGGGCAAGGCCGACAGCGCCTTCGCCCGCACCCAGCAGCTGGAAGACACCACCATGGGCTGGCGCTTCATCAATCCGCGCCTGCAGGCGGTCTATGGCACCGAACTGATGGGTGAAACGGCGGAAAACGTGGCGCAGCGGTACGCCATCGCGCGCGAAGACCAGGATGCGTTCGCACTGCGCAGCCAGCAACGCGTGGCGGCGGCGCAGGCAGCCGGTTTCTTCGATGCGGAAATCACCCCGGTGGCCGTGGCAGCACGCAAGGGCGGCGATGCCTCCACGGTCAAACACGATGAAGCGCCGCGGCCCAACACCACCGCCGACATGCTGGCCAAGCTCAAACCGGTGTTCCGCCAGCCCGGCACCGTCACGGCCGGCAATGCCTCCGGTCTCAACGATGGCGCCGCTGCCTTGCTGCTGGCCTCGGCGCAGGCCGTGCAGACCCACCGGCTGACGCCGCGCGCGCGCGTGCTGGGGTTCGCCTCGGCGGGCGTGGAGCCGGCGTACATGGGCATCGGCCCGGTGCCGGCCACCCAGCGCCTGCTGGCGCGCTTGCACCTGCGCATCGCGCAGTTCGATGCGATCGAACTCAATGAAGCCTTCGCTGCGCAGGCGCTGGCCTGCACGCGTGCATTGGGCCTGGCCGACGATGCCGCACACGTCAATGCCAACGGTGGCGCCATTGCGCTCGGGCATCCGCTCGGCATGAGCGGCGCGCGGCTGGCGCTGACCTTGCTGCGGCAGCTGGAGGCGGGCAACGGGCGACTCGGGCTGGCCAGCATGTGCATCGGAGTGGGGCAGGGCGTGGCGTTGGCGATCGAGCGCCTGTGAACCGGCTGTTGCAACCTCCCTCCTCCTTCCCTTGCACCCATGTTGTTCTGGTCGTCTTGTTGCCGACGGAGATTCAAGATGCGCGATCCCACCGCTGACCAACCTGCCATCGCTGACCCGCTGCTCGGCTACCGCCGCAGCCGGCCCGGGACACAGCCGGCCTACCTGCATCCGGCATACGCTTCCACCACGTTGCGAGGGCCTACGCGTGATCCGATCGACCTGCCGGTCACGCTGTCGGAAGTCACCGGCCCGCGGCTGGATCGGCTCACGCTGGGCGCGCACGCGGCCGATCTCACTGCAGGGTTCAGTGGCGCGCCGCTGGGCGAGCGCATCATCGTCTCCGGCCGCGTGCTCGACGAAAACGGCAGGCCGGTCCGCAACAGCGTGGTGGAAGTGTGGCAATGCAACGCGGCTGGTCGCTACCAGCACGCTGGCGATCGGCACGATGCACCGCTGGACCCCAACTTCCGCGGTACCGGCCAGGTGCTGACCGATGAGCACGGCCGCTACAGTTTCAAGACCATCAAGCCGGGCGCGTATCCGTGGCGCAATCACTACAACGCCTGGCGGCCGGCGCACATCCATTTTTCGTTGCACGGCGATGGCATCGGGCAGCGGCTGGTCACCCAGATGTATTTCCCCGGCGACCCGCTGCTGGCGCACGACCCCATCTTCAACTGTGTCGACGATGCGCTGGCGCGCGAACGCATGGTGTCCAGTTTCGACTGGGAAAACGCGGTTAGCGAGTACGCGTTGGCCTACCGCTTCGACATCGTCTTGCGCGGTCGCAAGCAAACGGTCTGGGAGTGACACGATGAGCCTGCATGCAACGCCGTCGCAGACCGTCGGCCCGTATTACCGACTGGGATTGGAGCCGCTGTATCGCCAACAGATCGCACCTGCGCAGGCTGCGGGCACGCATGTGCAGATCAGCGGTTGCATCTTCGATGGCGCCGGCGCGCCAGTGGCCGATGCGGTGCTGGAAGTGTGGCAAGCCGATGCTGCGGGCATCTATGCGCATGTGGCCGACGGTCGCTGCGAGGCCCACGACCCCAGCTTCGACGGCTGGGGCCGCGTGCCCACCGATGCCAACGGGCGTTTTACCTTCAGCACCATCAAGCCGGGCAGGGTGGCGGGCCCGGACGGCAAGCAGCAGGCGGCGCATCTGACGGTGCTGGTCTTCATGCGCGGCCTCTTGCGCGGGGTGTCGACGCGGCTGTATTTCGCCGACGACCCACAGCTGGGCAGCGACCCGATCCTGGCGCTGGTGCCGGCCGAGCGGCGCGCCACCTTGCTGGCCCAGCCGCATCCAGGCAGTGCGTACACGTGGGACATCCACATGCAGGGCGACGCGGAAACGGTGTTCTTCCGCTATTGATCCGCATGCCGATGTTGAAACGCCGTATGCGTACAGGGACAGCGCTGCATCCTGCCGGCACGCGGCCACGTCCACAGGGCCACAGGCGCCGCTGCACGAGCGCCTGCTGCCGAAACATCGCCAGGGTATCTCCGGCGACAAGCAATGCGCCGTGACGCCTCACGCACATGCATCCGGGGCAGCGCGCATCGTGGCAGGCAGGTGCACACGTGCACTCGCGTGCACGCAGCGCAAGCACGCATGGCCTCATCCACCTCATCCCGGCAGTGCCAGGCGCGCCCGATGCATTGCCCTTTGGTCTAGTTGGCACCTTGGTACATCGGTGCGATGCTGCCGGCTCGCCTAGAGATGCAATGCATGAGTGCGACATCTTCGTTGTTGGGATCCTTGTTCGGCGAGCCTGCGTGCGAGGCCTTGTTCGACGATGCCGCGCGCGTGCAGGCGATGCTGCAGTTCGAATCGGCGCTGGCGCGCGCCCAGGCGCAGTGCGGGGTGATTCCCGCGCAGGCCGCGCAGGCCATTGCCGCTGCCTGCGATGTGCAGCACTACGATCTGGCCGCGTTGGCGCAGGCCACGGCGCTGGCCGGCAATCCCGCCATTCCGCTGGTCAAGGCGCTGACCGCGCAGGTGGCCGCGCACGACAATGCTGCCGCGCGCTGGGTGCACTGGGGCGCCACCAGCCAGGACGTCATCGATACGGGCACGGTGCTGCAGCTGCGCGCCGCACTGGATCTGCTGCTGCCGCGTCTGCACGCCCTGTGCGCCGATCTGGCGGTGCTGGCCGAACGCGAGCGCCACACCGGCCTGCCCGGTCGCACCCTGCTGCAGCAGGCCGT
Source organism: Xanthomonas euvesicatoria pv. euvesicatoria (assembly GCF_020880415.1). Lineage (GTDB taxonomy): Bacteria > Pseudomonadota > Gammaproteobacteria > Xanthomonadales > Xanthomonadaceae > Xanthomonas > Xanthomonas euvesicatoria. Next base: position 10,357 of record NZ_JAJIUJ010000080.1, read on the forward strand.
GCCGGTCACCTTCGGGCTCAAGGTCGTCGGTTGGCTGGACGCCCTGCAGCGTGCGCAGCGGCGCCTGCACGCCTTGCGGCACGATGCCTTGGTGCTGCAGTTCGGCGGCGCGGCCGGCACCCTGGCCTCGTTGCAGGGCCGTGGCCTGGAAGTGGCGCAGGCGCTGGCGAGCGCCCTGGCGTTGCCGCTGCCCGCGCTGCCCTGGCATACCGCGCGCGACCGCATCGTCGAGGTCGGCTGCGCCTTCGGTCTACTTGCCGGCACGCTGGGCAAGATCGGCGGCGATGTGGTGTTGCTGATGCAAACGGAGGTGGGCGAAGCGTTCGAGCCGGCCGCCGCCGGCAAAGGTGGCTCCTCGGCGATGCCGCACAAGCGCAATCCGGTCTCCAGCGTGGCAGCCGTGGCTGCGGCCACCCGCGTACCGGGCCTGGTCGCCACCTTGTTCAGCGCCATGGCGCAGCCGCACGAGCGCGCAGCCGGGCAATGGCATGCCGAGTGGGACACCTTGCCGCAGATCGTCTGCCTCACCGCCGGCAGCCTGGCGCAGATGCAGCTGTGCCTGTCGGGTCTGGAACTGGATCGCCCACGCATGCAGGCGCATCTGGACAGCCACGGCGGGCTGCTCTACGCCGAGGCGGCCGTGTTCGCGCTTGCGCCACACCTGGGCAAGCCGCAGGCGCACGCCCTGGTGGAACAGGCCGCGCTGCGCGCGCAGGCGCAGCAACGGCATCTGCGCGAGGTGCTTGGCGAGCACGCGCAGGTGAGCGCGGTGCTCACGCACGCGCAACTGCAGGCAGTGTTCGATAGCGCAAGTTGGCGCGGCATGTCCTCGGTGTGGATCGACCGCGTGCTGGCTGGATCTTCTTCCTGTTGACGGTGCCTCGATGGCTTATCTCCAGTTGCCCACGCATCGCCTGCACTACCGCCTGGACGGCACCGAAGGACGCCCCTGGCTGACTTTCTGCAATTCGCTGGGCACCGATCTGCACATGTGGGACGTGCAGCTCGAAGCCTTCGCTGCGCACTACCGCATCCTGCGCTACGACCGCCGCGGCCATGGGTATTCGGAGACGCCGCCCGGCCCGTACAGCGTCGCCGACCTGGGTCAGGACGTGCTGGCACTGTGGGACGCCCTGGAGATCGCGCAAAGCGATTTCTGCGGCCTGTCGATCGGCGGGCTCACCGGCCAGTGGCTGGGCCTGCATGCACCGCAGCGCTTGCGCCGGCTGGTGGTGTGCGCCACCGCGCAGAAGATCGGCAGTGCCGCCACCTGGGAAACCCGCATCGAACAGGTGCGCAGCGAAGGCCTTCCGACGCTGATCGATGCCACGCTGCAGCGCTGGTTTACCCCCGAATTTGCCATCAGCCATGCGCAGCGGCTGGACATGATCGCCGCCGCCTTCGTGTCCACTTCGCCTGCCGGCTACATCGCCTGCTGCCAGGCGGTGGCCGATGCGGACTTCCGCGGCGCGCTGGACGGGCTGAGCCTGCCGCTGCTGGCGCTGGCCGGCGACGACGACCCGGTGTGCCCGCCGCCTGACCTGCGCGAGATCGCCTATGCCGCGCCGGACGGGCATTACGCCCAGGTGCCCGGCCGCCACATCTGCAACCTGGAATCGCCGGCCGCGTTCAACCAGGCGGTGCTCGGCTTTCTTCAGGGCCAGTGAGCTTTCCCACCTTGCAAGGACACCCCATGCACGAAGACGAACGTTATCAAGCCGGCATGCGCGAACGCCGACGCGTCCTTGGCGATGCGCACGTCGACCGTGCGCTGGCCGGGAGTAGCGAATTCACCGAAGAATTTCAGGACCTGATCACCCGCTACGCCTGGGGCAGCATCTGGACCCGCGACGGCCTGCCGGCCCATACCCGTTCGCTGATCACCCTGTCGATGATGATCGCGCTAGGCCACGACGAAGAATTCAAGCTGCACGTGCGTGCGGCGCGCAACAACGGCGTCACGCCTGCGCAGATCAAGGAAGTGCTGCTGCAGGCGGCGATCTACTGCGGCGTGCCGGCCGCCAACCACGCGTTCGCGCTGGCCAGGCCGATCCTGGAAGAACAAGCGGCCGACGCCGGCGCAGCCTCGGCGGCGCAACCGCGGTAAGAGTGGTCTCCGGGCGGCGGGCAAACCGACTGCGCTCAGCGTCCGGCGCGCGTGTTCGGTACCCGGTGCGGCGGGGACCACTCGTACACTGCGGCGCCTGGTGCGCCGTCCAAAATCGCCTGCCGATTGCGCGCACACGCGTGTTGGTCGCGCTTAACCCACCGCAACCGGAGACATTGCATGCTGCATCGATTGGTCTGCCTGCTGGTGGTGTCATTGGCAACCGCGGCGCTGCACGCACAACCGCAGCCCGGCCCCGGCACCGTGTCGGCGCGGGTGCGTACCGACGATGGCCAGACGCTGGCCGTGTGGTCGCGCGTGCCCGCGCAGCCACGTGGCACGATCGTGCTGGTGCACGGCCGCACCTGGAGCGCATTGCCCAACTTCGATTTGCAGGTGCCTGGCGAGCCGCGTGATGCGCGCTCTGTCCTTGCAGCGCTCGCGCAAGCCGGGTTTGCCGCGTATGCGGTGGATCTGCGCGGCTACGGCGGCAGCCCACGCGACCGCACGGGCTGGAATACGCCCGCCCGTGCAGTGGCCGATGTCCGCAATGTGCTGGCCTGGGTCGCGCAGACCCATCCCGGCCTGCCGCCGCCGGCATTGCTGGGCTATTCCAACGGCGCGCGGGTGGCGTTGCTGCTCGCGCAGCAGCAACCGCAGGCGATGTCTGCCCTGGTGTTGTTTGGCTTCCCCGATGACGTGGATGCAGCGCCCGCGCCGGCGGTTCCGGCAGATCGGCCCTTGCGCGCACCCACCACGGCCGCTGCGGCCGGTGAGGACTTCATCACCGCCAATGCGGCACCACCGGGCGTGCGTGCGGCTTACGTCGCCCAGGCGCTTGCAGCGGATCCGGTGCGCACCGACTGGCGCGCCATGGAGCAGTTCGCCTTCCACCCCGAGCAAGTCGCGACGGTGCCGGTCTTGCTGTTGCGCGGCGTCGACGACCCGATCGCCACCCAGGCAGACAACGCGCATCTCTACGCACGCCTGCGCAGCGAAGATCGCAGCTGGGTGACCCTGCCGCACGCCGACCACGTGGCCCAGGTCGAAGACAGCCACGCAGCGTGGGTGGACGCGGTGGTGAGCTTTCTGCGCCGGCCGCGCTAAGCGCAGCGGTCGGATGACTGCGCAACCGCGAGGCGGGTGCGGCCGGTGCCCGGTGCGGCATGACAACCTCGTGCATTGCGGTTCCTATGCGTCATCCGCACCCATCTGCCGACTGCTCGCTATGTCGTGTTTGCCGCTCTGAGTCGGGACGCGTGCAACAGCAAGTGGCGATCAATCCGAACAGGTCTAGCCTGGCACTTTGCGATGTGCAGCCTCGCATGCACGTCGGGCACACGCGCAATGTGTGGACGCGATTGCTTTTGACCTCTGCCAGCCACCGCTGCGCCACTAGCGCTTATGCAGCACAGGGGCAGGTCAGATGCCCCGCGGGCGACGCCCGCGCCAACGCAAGGTGCTGCACTAACTCAGCAAGGTTCCCAGCCGCTGCGCCGCCTGCTTCAGCGGTTCCAGCAACTGCGTTTGCATCGTCTGCAGGCTCACCCGCCCGGCCTGGGCGCCGATGTTGAGCGCGGCGATCACCTCGCCGCGCAGGTTGCGCACCGGCACGGCGATCGAGCGCAGGCCGATTTCCAGTTCCTGATCGGTCAGGCACATGCCTTCGCGGCGCGTGCGCGCCAGCACCTCCAGCAGCGCCGAGGCCTGGGTCACCGTGCGGTCGGTCCGCGGACGCAAGGTGGTGCGTTCCAGATACGCCTGCAAGGTGTCGCCGGGCAGGGCGGCCAGCAACACCCGCCCCATCGAGGTGCAGTAGGCCGGCAGCCGCGTCCCCGGGCGCAGCCCGATCGACATGATGCGCACCGTTTCCGACCGCGCCACGTACAGCAGATCGTCGCCATCCAGCACGCCCAGCGAACACGATTCGTGCAGTTGGTCGCGCAGCCCGTCCAGGACCGGCTGTGCGGCCGCGGTCATCGATGAAGACGCCGCGTACGCGCCGCCGATGCCCAGCACGCGCGGCAGCAACACGTAGCCACGTCCTTGCTCGCCCACATAGCCCAGCTTGGCCAGCGTATGCAGCACGCGCCGGACGGCTGCGCGCGAGATACCGGTTTCCAGGCTGATCTGCGACATCGTCACTTCGCGCGCGTGCTGCGCGAACACGCTCAGCACCACCAGCCCGCGCCCCAGCGAGGTCATGAAGTCCGGATCGCCCTGGGCGGCGGCGATCTGCTGCATCAGCTCATGCGGCAGGCCGCGATCGCTGCCGGCCGCTACCACGGTGGCGGGACGTTTGCGGCGGCTGGAGGCGGGCTCGGGCATAGGAGTGCGGCAGCGGACAGGTCCGTGCATGGTAAGCGCTCGCGCCATGGCATGCCCCGGCTCACACTCTGTGCGTGGGCATGTAAGCGCTTCACCCTGCTTGCCGCATAATCGCCGCTGGTTTGTGACGGATCGGTGCTCTTAGTCCATGAAAACCCCCAACGGCCTGCAGCCGCTGATCGACGACGGCGTCATCGACGAAGTGTTGCGACCACTGAAGAGCGGCAAGGAAGCATCCGTCTACGTCGTGAGCGCAGGCGCCGAGATCCTGTGCGCCAAGGTCTACAAGGACATGGCGCAACGCAGTTTCCAGGCGCGCGTGCAGTACCAGGAAGGCCGCAAGGTGCGTGGCAGCCGTCAGGCCCGCGCGATGGGCAAGGCCACCAAGTTCGGCCGCAAGGAAGCTGAAACCGCCTGGAAGAACACCGAAGCCGACGCGCTCTATCAACTGGTGGATGCCGGGGTGCATGTGCCCAAACCGCGCGGTTACTTCCACGGCGTGCTGCTGATGGATCTGGTCACCGATGACGCCGGTCACAGCGCACCGCGGCTGGGCGAGGTGGACCTGGAACCCGAGCAGGCGCGCGCCTTTCACACCAGCCTGATCGGCGATGTGGTCAAGATGCTGTCGCTGGGCCTGGTGCACGGCGATCTGTCCGAATACAACGTGCTGGTCTCGCCCGATGGCCCGGTGGTGATCGACTTTCCGCAGGTGGTCAGTGCCGCTGGCAACAATGCCGCGCGCGACATGCTGCTGCGCGATGTGCACAACCTGCGCGACTGCCTGGGCCGTTTCGCGCCCGAGCTGCTGGACACCCATTACGGCGAAGAGATGTGGGCGCTGTTCGAAAAGGGCGAACTGCGCCCGGACAGCGTGCTCACCGGGCGGTTCAAATTCGACACCCGCCGCGCCGATGTACGCGCCGTCCGTGCCTCGATCGAAGATGCGCGCCAGGAAAACCTCATTCGCCAGCAAGGCCGCGAAGCGGCTGCCGAAGACAACGACTAGGAAGCGCCAACAGGCCGCAGCAGCAGCGCATTGGTTGCGATGCAGCGCAGCAAATTCAGCGCGCACGCTGCAGTCATTGCGACATCGCCGAGCGGCCAATCTGCGCGTGTGCGGCCACTTTTTTCAGCAATTTTGGGCTTTTTTGCGTACGTGCCCGGACCACCGGCCTTTTTGTCGGTACTGATTAACGATTTGAATAGTGATGGTTCATAACAATCTGGCAAGCTCGACCATCGCTTATCGGAGAGTTCGTCATGTCGTTTGATCCTGATGTCGTGCGTCTGTTCGCCCAGCTTCAAGAGGCGGCGCAGCCGCCCATGGAAACCCTGCCGATCGAAGGCGCGCGCGCGATGATGCGCGCGGTGGGCGCGCAGTTCGGTTTCCCGCGCATCGAGATGGCCGAGGTACGCGATCTGCAGGCCGAGGCCGCCACCGGTGCAGTGCCTTTGCGCTTGTATCGCCCCACGGGGCTCGCGGCCGGCCCGGCCCCGACCTGCCTGTTCGTGCACGGCGGCGGCGGTCTGGTGGGCGATCTGGAATCGCATGACGATGTGTGCCGGCAACTGGCGGCGCGTGCTGGCTGTCAGGTGTTGGCGATCCATTACCGTCTGGCCCCCGAGCATCCGGCGCCGGCCGGCGTGGAAGATGTCATCGCGACGTTGCATTGGCTGGTTGCGCACCCGGACACGGTCGGCGCCGATGTGCAGCGCCTTGCCGTCTGCGGCGACAGTATCGGCGGCGCCATGGCCGCGGTTGCCGCATTGGCCGCGCGCGATGCCGGCATCGCTTTGCGTTGCCAGCTGCTGGTCTATCCGCTGACCGACGCGCGCCAGGACAGCGGCGTGTATCCATCGCGCTCGCTCAATGCCGGCCTGCCACCGTTGACTGCGGCAGCGGTGGAATTCTTCAACCGCCATCTGCTGCCGGATATGGCGGTGGCCAACGACTGGCGTGTCTCGCCGATGCTGGCGCCGGATGTCGCCGGCGTTGCGCCTGCGCTGGTCGTGGTCTGCGACCGCGACATGCTGTACGACGAAGGCCGCGCCTATGCCGAGCGCCTGCGTGCGGCGGGAATGGAGGTCACCCTGCATAGTTTCCCGGGCATGATCCACGGCTTCATCAACATGGGCAGCGTCTTGCGTGCCGCCGGTGAAACGCTGGACCTGGCGGCGTTGACGCTACGCCAGCGCCTGCTGCCCGCGATCGAACGCAGGGCCGCCTGACAGCCTGCGGCAGCCGTGCCGAGGCACGCGCTGCCGCACCTGTGGCGGTGTCACTGCAGCGTCGGGGCGTGTGTCACCGCGTGCGGGCTCGCCTCGCAAAAAGAACACCTGGGTGCAGCCGTGCGCCGGCAGCTGTGTGGGCGCCAAGGGCGCTGTGCACCACGCGAACCGTCACGGTCGTCATCGGTGGCTCGTCGGCAACCCGCAGGTCCTATCGAAACCAGTCAGCATGGCGCCGGGGTCGATTGAACGCAGCGCTTTCAACTTCGCCCTGCATTGGCCCACGCGCACGTGATGCTCAAAAATTGAAGCGGAACGTGGTCATCAGGACGTGGTTTTCCCGATCCACCGTACGCGTGTTGACGAACTGATTCAGGTAACCGACATCGGCGTTGGCAATGGCATTGAATTTCCAGTTGATGCCGACAAACACCCGGTTCTGATCGAGACCGCGTTGTGCGCCCCATCGGGTCTGATCCAGATTGACGAACACTTCGTTGAACGCCACCCACGACAATTGCGGACTGAACCCGCTGGGGCGCACCGCGCGGATCATCTGCCGCACGCGATACCCTTCATCGCTGAAGCCTTCGCGGTGACGCTGTTCCAGGCGCGTGCGGCTGGTAACGGTGATCTCGGCGATCGGATCGAATTGATATTGAAATTGCCCCCACCAGCGATTCTCGCGGTTGGATGGCTGCCCGGCCGGATGGCTGATGATGGTGTCGTAACCCATCCAGACACTGGCCTTGGGATTGAGCCGATAGAACACGGCAGGGCGCAAGATCAGTTGATCGAACTGTTCGCCTTCCTCGCGCCAGCGCGGATGCACATCCATGCTCCAGTACAGGTTTTCGACCGGCAGCTTGCCTTGCGCGTAGACGCTCAGCCAGTAACGCCCGTCTTCTTCGGTCCTGGCATGCGCCGGCCAACTGCATGCCAGGGTCAACAGCAGGAGGGCGCAGGCGCTGCGAAACATCGCCGGCAGTAACGTGCGAGATGCGTTCATGTGTCGAAATGTGTCGTCGTTGGCAAATCATAGCAATAACGCTTGAGTCCGCTTCGACCGTTCGGTCGGCTCAGGTCGCCTTTGCTCGCCCGCATGTTCGCTAATCGGCACACGTCATCGTTTCGCGATGACTGGCGCGCTCACTGCTGCCTTCAGAGGGATGGATGGCCCGGCGATCGCTGCCGACGGGCAGCGATCGTCGCGTCGATCACGCCACCTGGCTGCGCCGCGCGCGCTCCAGATGCACCAGCAGCAGCGAGATCGCTGCCGGCGTCATGCCGGGAATCCGTTGTGCCTGGCCGATGTGCTGGGGACGCACGCGCTCGAGTTTCTGTTGCACTTCGATCGACAGACCACGCACGCTGGCGTAGTCGAACCCTTCCGGGATCGGCGTGGTTTCGTGGCGTTGCTGACGCGCGATATCGTCGCGCTGGCGATCCAGATAACCGGCGTACTTGACGCTGATCTCGACCTGCTCGGCTACCTGCGCATCGTCCACGCCCGGGCCCAGGGTCGGCACCCGCATCAAGGTGGCGTAGGTGAGCTCCGGGCGCTTGATCAGATCCAGCACGTTGGTTTCGCGGCTGACCGTCACGCCCAGCGCGCCGGCCACCTCGCGGCCCAGCGCATTGCCCGGTGTGGCCCACAGTGCAGACAACCGCGTCGTTTCGCGTTGCACGGCCTCCTGCTTGGCCGCAAAGCGCGCCCAGCGCGCGTCGTCCACCAGGCCCATCGCACGCCCGACGCCGGTCAGCCGCGCATCGGCATTGTCCTCGCGCAGCTGCAAGCGGTATTCGGCGCGGCTGGTGAACATGCGATACGGCTCGGTGGTGCCGTGGGTAATGAGATCGTCCACCAGCACGCCCAGGTAGGCCTCGTCGCGGCGCGGCGACCACGCCGGCAGCCCCTGCACGTGGCGCGCTGCGTTGAGTCCGGCCAGCAGACCCTGGGCGGCGGCCTCTTCGTAACCGGTGGTGCCGTTGATCTGCCCGGCGAAGAACAGCCCGCCCACCGCCTTGGTCTCCAGCGAGGCCTTGAGCCCGCGCGGGTCGAAGAAGTCGTATTCGATGGCGTAGCCGGGGCGGGTGATGTGCGCGTTCGCAAAGCCGTGGATCGAGCGCACCAGCGCCAGCTGCACATCGAACGGCAGCGAGGTGGAAATACCGTTGGGATAGATCTCGGCCACCTCCAGCCCTTCGGGTTCGACGAAGATCTGGTGGCTGGTCTTCTCGGCAAAACGCACCACCTTGTCTTCGATCGACGGGCAGTAGCGCGGGCCGATGCCTTCGATCTGCCCCGAATACAGCGGCGAGCGGTGCAGCGCGTTGCGAATGATCTCGTGGGTCTGTTCGGTGGTCTGGGTGATCCAGCAGCTGACCTGGCGCGGATGGTCGCTGACCTGGCCCATGAACGACATCACCGGCAATGGGTCGTCGCCGGGTTGTTCGGCCATCACGCCGTAATCGAGGGTGCGCCCGTCGATCCGCGGCGGGGTGCCGGTCTTGAGCCGGTCGATCGCGAACGGGCGCTCGCGCAGGCGCGCGGCCAGCGTGGTGGCCGGCGGGTCGCCCATGCGCCCGGCCGCGTACTGGGTTTCGCCGACATGGATCTTGCCGGCCAGGAACGTCCCGGCGGTCAGCACCACCGAAGGCGCTTGGAAACGCAGCCCGGTCTGGGTGATGACGCCGCGCACGCTGTCGGCTTCGGACGTGCCGTTGTGGATGATCAGGTCGTCCACTGCCGCCTGGAAGACGGTCAGGTTGGGCTGGGCCTCGACGATGCAGCGGATCGCAGTGCGGTACAGGTTGCGATCGGCCTGGCAGCGCGTGGCACGCACTGCCGGCCCCTTGGAGGCGTTGAGCGTGCGCCACTGGATGCCGGCCAGATCCGCGGCGCGTGCCATCGCCCCGCCGAGTCCGTCGATCTCCTTGACCAGGTGGCCCTTGCCGATTCCGCCGATGGCCGGGTTACAGCTCATCGCGCCCACTGTCTCGATGTTGTGGGTGAGCAACAAGGTGCGCGCCCCTGTGCGTGCAGACGCCAGGGCGGCCTCGGTGCCGGCATGACCGCCACCGATCACGATGACGTCGTAGCGATAGAAGGAGTCGGACATGGGCGTGGACCAGGAGCGGGAAAAGGAAAACGGCCGCGAAAGTATCGGCTGAAGGGCGGGCGAGGTCACTCGTTCGCTATAAATTGTGATGAAAATCACAATTTACGTAAGTGACCCTCAAGTTGGCATGTTTCGTGCGGATATCCCTACTGCACCCGTCGTGGCATTGCGACATGGGCGCAAAGGCTGGAATTGGAACAGGGGCCAGCCGCGCGTGCGATGGGGTAGCGTAAGGGTCGGTAGTCGGGGGACTGCCGACCCTTATTTTTTAAGGTTTCTGCGAAATGGCGCACGCGCCCGTTCCGCTGCAGCCTGCTTGGCAACCATCGAAACAAAAACAGAAAGCCCCGGCATGCCGGGGCTTTCTGTGTTGTAGGCGCCGATATCCGACAGGGCCGGAACAGGGGGGATCCAGATTTCCCTGTCGGACATCGACATAAGTCGTCAGTGGGGCTGGCCCGGTCAAAAAATGACGTGGCGGGTCACACAGAGCACCTAGCTTGCGGCCAATCGTCAGCTGAACGCAAGCCCCCAATATCGCCAAGTGTGGGCCAGGTCGCAGTCAGCCTCTTACGGAATCTGTTCGCGTGTGTTGCGCGGCGCGGTTTGCCGCTGGATCTCGCGAATGACGCGCGGCGGCGCGCCGATACGCGGTGGCGGCCGCGACGGCGGCGCGCCGTTTGCCGGCGGGCGATTGGGTTGCTGCGGCCGCGAACCGCCGGGGCGCTGCCCGTTGTTGAACGAGCCGTTCGGCCGCGGCGGACGGTACTGCGGACGGCGATCGTACTGCCGGTAGTAGTAGCCGCCACCACCGCGATAGACCGGATACACCGGATACACCGGGTAGTCGTACAGGCCGATCGACCCGGCGCCATATCCATATGGCAAACCATACGGATTGCCGTAGAAGTACGGGGAGTAGCCGGGCGGATAGCGATACTGCACGGCAGGCGCACCACGGTAATAGCCGCCCGACCCCCCGCCGGTGTAGTCGTAGGTTGCGCAGCCGCCCAGGGCCAAGAGCCCGGCGGCGAAGATCAGACGGAATTTCATGGATGGTGCCCTCCTGCAACCATGGTGCCACTGTCGAACCGATGCATTGAATCGGTCCTTAATTGTGCGGCATTGCGACGCTTTGTCATCGATCCAGCATGCGCGGCGGCACTGCGTGCGACCCGTGAAGAGGAGGCGATACGTTAATCTTGCAGGCATGATCGAGACGGTCCCCCTTGCCCATTCCGACGTCCTGCAGGCCGCTGCGCGGATTGCGCCGCACTGCGCGCCGACACCGTTGCTGACATCGCACAGTCTGGACGCGCTCAGCAGTGCGCAGTTGTTCTTCAAGGCCGAGCATTTGCAGCGCAGCGGCGCATTCAAGTTCCGCGGTGCCTGCAATGCCGTGTGGTCGCTGCCGGATGAGCTGGCTGCGCATGGTGTGGTCACGCATTCCTCCGGCAACCACGGCGCGGCGCTGGCGCTTGCCGCACGCACGCGCGGCATCGGCTGCCATGTGGTGGTGCCCGAGGGCGCGGTGGCGGCCAAGCTGGCCAATATCTCCCGGAACGGCGCCACGTTGTGGCGTTGCGCGCCGACCATCGCGGCGCGGGAACAGATGTGCGCCGAGGTGCAGGCCGGCAGCGGCGCCAAACTGGTGCACCCGTATACCGATCGTGCAGTGATCGCCGGGCAGGGCACCGCCACGCTGGAGCTGTTGCACCAAAGCGGCGGGCTGGATGTGCTGGTGGCGCCGGTCGGCGGTGGTGGGCTGGCGGCCGGCGCCGCACTGGCGCTGCAATCCTCGCCGGACTGCGAGCTGGTACTGGCCGAGCCGGCCGGCGCAGCCGACACCGCGCGTTCGCTGGCGGCCGGGCAGCGGCTGGTCGATTTCGTGCCGGACACCATTTGCGATGGCCTGCGCGGCACCTTGGGCGCGCCCAACTTTGCAGTGCTGCAGCGCGCCGGGGCACAGGTGATCACGGTGGACGATGCGGCGGTCGTCCAGGCGATGCGGCTGGTCTGGCAGTTGCTCAAGCAAGTGGTCGAGCCGTCTTCGGCGATCGCCCTGGCCGCGGTCCTGGCCCAGCCGGCACGGTTTGCCGGGCGGCGGGTGGGGCTGATCCTGTCCGGCGGCAATGTCGATCTGGATGCCTTGCCTTGGGCCGCGGCGTGAGCAGGCGCTCACGCGGGCTCGGCCTGTGGGGCTGGGGCTGGCGGTTGTGCATGCTGGCGCTGATCTGGCTGGTGGCCGTGGCAGGCTGGATCGTGTGGATCGGCGACCGCGATCAGGCCGCACCGGCCGATGTGATCATCGTGCTGGGTGCGGCCGCCTACGATGCGCGCCCTTCGCCGGTGTTCGAAGAACGCATCCGGCACGCATTGGACCTGTACGCGCAGGGCTATGCGCCGCGGCTGCTGTTCACCGGCGGCTTCGGCAACGGCGCACGCTTTGCCGAATCGCAGGTGGCCCGACGCTACGCGCTGCGCCACGGCATTCCGCCGGAAGCCATCGTGATCGAAACCACCTCGCGCACCACCCGGCAGAACCTGGAACAGGCGCGCACGCTGATGGAGCGGCACGGCCTGCATCGGGCGATCATCGTCAGCGACCCACTGCACATGGCGCGCGCGCTGCGGCTGAGCCAGGAACTGGGTATCGACGCGCTGGCTTCGTCCACGCCGAGCACGCGGTTTCGCAGCTTCCACACCAGCTGGCGCTTCCTGTTGCAGGAGGTGTATTACTTCCACCGCGATCTGGTGGTGCAAGGGCCGTGACCGCAGGCCTATGATGCGGCTTTCCCAGCGGGCAGGTTCGAGCATGAGCGAGACCCATCGGCAACACGCCATTGGCCTGGTGCAGGCCTACTACGCAGCCTTCAACCGTGGCGATTGGGACGGCATGTTGGCGTTTCTGGCCGAGGACGTCGCCCACGACCTCAATCAAGGTCCGCGCGAAATCGGCCGCAACGCATTTGCCGCGTTCCTGCAGCGCATGAACGACAGCTACCGCGAGCAATTGCGCGATGTGGTCGTCATCGCCAACGACGATGGCACCCGGGTCGGTGCCGAGTACGTGGTGCATGGCGTCTATCACACCACCGACGAAGGCCTGCCGGAGGCCAACGGGCAGACCTATGTGCTGGTGGGCGGTGCGTTCTTCGACGTGCGCGGCGACACGATCACCCGCGTGACCAACTACTACAACCTGCAGGAATGGATTGCGCAGGTATCGCGCTGAGCGCATCGACCAACGCTGCGTAGCAGCGCACCTGGGCGCGATGAGGCGTTATCGACGACGACGCTCGCGCCCGGGTGCGCTTCTACGCGGGTAGGCGGGGATTACAGCAACACGATCCCGACCACCACCAGGATGAAGATGCTCCACTTGAGCACCTGGTACAGCGGGTTGTTGCGTTCCTTCAGCGCCTTGGCCTTGAGGCGGGCGGCGTAGAAATAGCGGAACACGCGATTGATGCCGCCGGTCTTGTCGCCTTCCTGATTGGGCGAGGCGCCGGCCGAGAGCAGGCTGCGGCCGACGAAGCGGTTCACCGCCGCCGCCCAGCGCCAACGCATCGGGCGTTCGATATCGCAGAACAGGATGATGCGGTCCTGGTCGGTGTCGTTGCGCGCGTAATGGATATAGGTCTCGTCGAACATGGTCCACTCGCCATCGCGCCAGCTGTGGCGCTGGCCGTCGACGTCGATGAAGCAACGGTCGTCGTTCGGTGTGGCCAGGCCCAGGTGCAGGCGCATGGAGCCGGCGAACGGGTCGCGGTGCGGGCGAAGTTCGCTGCCCGGCGGCAGCTCGGCGAACATCGCGGCCTTGACCGTGGGAATGGATTTCAGCAGGGCGGTGGTCTGCGGACACAATTCGGCGGCAGACGGATGCGCGGTGCCGTACCACTTCAGATAGAAGCGCTTCCAGCCACGCCGGAAGAACGAATTGAAGCCGATGTCGGTATAGCCTTCGGCAGCGCGGATCTTCTGCATTTGTTGCAACGCCACCGCTTCGTCGCGGATCAGTGGCCAGCTCGCGCGCAGCGGCGCCAGCTCGGGAAATTCCTTGCCCGGGTCGATGAACGGGGTGGTCGGCACCCGCGAACACAGGTACATCAGTGTGTTGATGGGGGCCATGAAGGTGGAATGGTCCAGCAACTGCCGGCTGAGCCGGTGCCGCACGCGACCGCGATAATGGATGTAGAGCGCCGATGCGATGAACAGCGCGATGAGGAGCCACTTCAACATGAGGGAGGCCGATTGGGGGCGGGGGGCCGCAAACGTGAGAGTGGCTGCCAATAAACGCACGCAGCACTGCTGCGTCGTGTCGGTAGCCACCATCGAACAAGGTAAGCCGCAACGAAGGAAGTGCGGCCGGTCACTTCAGAATTCTAGCAACTGTCACCGCCGAGCCTGACCGCTGAGCAGTGGCATGGGCGCAATACGCTGTGTCTCACCGGCAGTGGATGCGCGCGGACCGGCGTTCTGTACCGCCGTTCAGTCGATGCGGCGGCGGATCGGGATGGCGCTGACCGGCACGCTGGCGACCTCATGCCCGTGTTCGCGGATGGGCGCGCCCGGCGCCGGTGCCCAGGCATGGGCGTAGATCACTTCCCAGGAGCTGGGCAGGGTGCCGTCCGGTCGCCGCAGCGGTTCGTAGGCCGCGCTGGCGGCCGCGAAGCGACCGCGTCCGGTCAGGGTGGCCCGGCGGTTGCTGAGCGCATTGGTTGCCCCCATCGCACGCAGCTCGCGCATCAGTGCGGGCAGGTCGTTGTAGGTCAGGGTGAACAGGTCGCGGTCCAGCACCGGGTCGCGGAACCCGGACATCAGCAGGGCATCGCCGAATTGGGCGATCGGCGGAAAGCGGCTGACGTGCGGGGCCGGGTCGGTCTGCGCAAAGGCCTCGCGCAATTCGATCAGCGTTTCCGGGCCGAAGGTGGAGCACAGCAGCAACCCGCCCGGGCGCAGCGCGCGACGGAAACCGGCGAACACGGCCGGCAGGTCTTCCACCCACTGCAGGCACAGATTGCTGAAGATCACATCCACGCTGCCGTCGGCGACCGGTAGCGCGCGCGCATCGGCACACACCTGCGTGAACGGCTTCCACCAGCCTGCGGCCTTGCGCGCCTGGCGAAGCATCGGCATGGCCTGATCCAGCGCGATCACCTGTGCCTTGGGCCAGCGCTTCTTGATTGCAGCGCTGGCATGGCCGGGGCCGGCGCCGACATCCAGCACCACCTTGGGCACATGCTCGCCCAGGTAGTCGAGCGATTCGAGCAGGCGGGCTTCCGCTTCGCGTTGAAGCGCGGCGGCGGCGGTATAGGTGCTGGCGGCACGCGCAAACGCGCGCCGGACGTGGCGGGGATCGAAAGTACTGGTCATGGCAAGGCTATTGTCGCCCCTGGCAGGGGCGGAGGGAATCGATCGGGCGTGCAAGGCGCCGCGCTAGAACGTGCCGGGATAGCTGCCGCCATCGATCAACAGATTCTGTCCGGTGATATAGCCGGCCTGCGCGCTGCACAGAAAGGCGCAGGCCGCGCCGAACTCGTCCGGCTCGCCAAAACGCGCCGCCGGAATGCCCGCGCGCTTGCGTTCGGCGACCTCGTCGGCGCTGCTGCCCTGTTGCTGCGCGATGGCGGCGAAGTTGCCGCGCAAGCGGTCGGTGACGAACTGCCCAGGCAGCAGGTTGTTGATGGTGACGTTGTCGGCCACGGTGCTGCGCGCGAGCCCGGCGACGAAACCGGTCAGGCCGGCGCGCGCGCCATTGGACAGGCCGAGGATGTCGATCGGCGCCTTCACCGCGCTGGAGGTGATGTTGACGATGCGGCCGAAGCGGCGGGCGCGCATGCCATCGACGGTGGCGCGGATCAGTTCGATCGGCGCCAGCATGTTGGCGTCCAGCGCGCGCAACCAGTCGGCGCGTTCCCACTGGCGGAAATCGCCCGGCGGCGGGCCGCCCGCGTTGTTGATCAGGATGTCGACCTGCGGACAGGCCGCAAGTGCGGCGCTGCGTCCTTCCGGCGTGGCGATATCGGCAACCACGCTGCGCACCTGGCCAGCGCCGGGCAGTGCGCGCAAGGCGTCGGCGGCGTGCTCCAGTGCCTCACGGCCGCGCGCGGCGATCACCACATTGGCGCCTTCGCCGGCCAATGCACGTGCGCAGCCCAAACCCAGCCCTTTGCTTGCGGCGCAGACCAACGCCCAGCGGCCAGCGATTCCCAGATCCATGCGAGATGTCCCTCGATCAGCGATGTCGCATGATCGACGATCGGCTCATGGCACGGACGCAACGAAGCGTTGCAGCGCCTCGCTCACCTGATCTGCATGACCCAGAAACGGCGCGTGACCACCGCCGGCAATGGTGAGCGCCTGCGCGTGTGGGCTGAGCGCGGCGGTGGCATGCATGCCGGCGGCAGGCACCAGGCGATCGCGTTGCCCGGCGATCCACAGGCTGGGGCGTGCGAGTTGCGGCACGGCGCGGCGCAGATCGGTGCGTTCGAGCAGGGCGAGCCCTTGCTGCAACGCCTCCGGTGCCGGTTCGCCACGCGCGGTGAGCGTCTCGCGCAGGCTGCGCAGTTCGCTGCGTGCATGCGCCGAGCCCAGTGTGTCCAGCGCAAGAAAACGCTCCAGCGTGCCGCGGTAGTCGCGCGACAACTCGATCCCGAATTGCACGAACACCTCGCGCTGGACGGCACTCGGCCAATCGTTGCCACGCACGAAACGCGGCGTGGCGGCAATCATCGCCAACCCACGCACCTGCCGCAGGGTGGCGGCCGCATGCAGCGCAAACAGCCCGCCCAGCGACCAGCCGAGCCAGACCGCCGGCGGTGTGGCGGCCGCAATTTCTGCAACCACATAGGGCAATGCCAGCGGCGTGCTGTCGTCGCGACTGAAGCCGTGCCCGGGCAGGTCGACCAGATGCAATTGATAGTGCGGCGCCAGGCGATCCACCAGCGGTGCGAACACGCCGCCGTGCAGTGCCCAACCGTGCAGGAGAACCAGCGCAGGCCCGTGGCCGATGACATCGATATGCATGCGCGCATTGTCGCCGATTGTGGCGTGCCGGCACGCATCGTGGGATGCGCGCTGGTCATTGGAGGCACGCAGATCCGATGTTGGGTGCAGCGCCTGGGAGTCAATGCGTGGCGGCTGCACGCAGTGCGACGATCTTTGGAGCCAGCAGTGCCCATTGCGCGCGCGCATGGCCGCACCAGTGCCAGCGCGCCGGCCAGTGTCGGCGCCGTGCGCGCCGCGCCTGGATCGCTGCAGCCAGCCAGTCGGGATCGAAGCCGTCCCAGACGCCGGCCACGCTGCGCAGATTGCCGATCAGCACCGGGTGCACTTCGTACAACAACATCGTGCGCAACTGGTCCAGGGTGAAGGGCGAGGCAGCCAGGACGCGCGCGATGCCGTCGTCGTCGCAACTGTCGCTGTCCAGGTACAGCCGCGACAACGCTTCCCACACGCGACGTTGCGCCACCGTATCCGTGCCAGGTGTCGCCAGTGGCATGTCAGTGGCCGGGTGCGATTGGATGCAGGCGCGCACCGGTTGCACGGCGGGTCCAATGCAGGCGATCCATCCCGCAATGCACGGTCAGCGCGCCGTTGTCGCCTGCCATGCAGCTGCGTCGTGCAATCGCTGCATTGGCTGAGTGGCCCACGCGTGCTCGCATGCAGGCCAGCCACGCACTGCCGCGTGTCTCAGGCAGAGGCACGCAGCGGCTGCCGACTGACCACGTCGCGCGCCTGCACGATGGCCTCGATCAATGCCTGCACCTGCTGCGGCGTATGCAGCGCAGACAAGGTGACGCGCAAGCGCGCCTTGCCTTCGGGCACGGTGGGCGGACGAATGGCGCCAACCATGAAACCTGCGTGTTCGAGCGCAGCCGACATCGCCATCACGGTTGCTTCCTCGCCGCATAGCAGCGGCTGGATCGGCGTGTCGGAGGCCATCAGTTCGAAGCCGTGCTTGCGCGCGCCATCGCGGAAGGCACCGATCAATTCGACCAGGCGCGTACGCCGCCAATCGTCGCGACGCGCCAGGCGCACGGCCGCCAGGGTGGCCGCGACTTGCGCCGGCGGCAGTGCAGTGGTGTAGATGTAGGGGCGCGCAGTTTCGGCCAGATGGCGCACCAACGCCTCTTCGCCCACCACCACCGCGCCGTAACCACCGAGCGCCTTGCCCAGCGTGACCAACTGCAACGGCACTTCGGCCACGCCCAACCCGGCATCGGCCACGCAACCGCGCCCCTGCGGACCGAGCACGCCGACACCGTGCGCGTCGTCTACATAGAACAGCGCGTGCTGCATGCGTGCCACCAGGCTCAAGGCGCGCAGCGGCGCGACATCGCCATCCATGCTGAAAACGCCGTCGGTGGCCAGCATCGCCGCGCCTTCGGGCGCGCCCTTGAGCTGGCGCATCGCGCCTTCCACGTCCAGGTGCGGATAGCGCCGCAGCCGGCAACCGGCCAGCCGCGTGGCATCGAGCAGGCTGGCGTGATTGAGCCGGTCCTGCACGCAGACGTCGTCTTCTTCGCTGAGTAACGCTTGCTGCACGGCAAGATTGGCGATGAAGCCGCTGCCGAACAGCAACGCCGACGGATAGCCCAACCAGTCGGCGATTTCGCGTTCGAGCGTTTCGTGCGCGGTGTGGTGGCCGCAGATCAGATGCGAGGCAGTGGCGCCGGCACCATCGCGGGCAGCGGCATCCTGCAGCGCGGCGACCACTTCGAACTGTTGCGACAGACCCAGGTAGTCGTTGGAACAGAAACCGGTCAGCCAACGGCCATCGATCTCCAGCCGCACGCCATCGCGCCGCCCCACCTGTCGCCGCACCCGCACCCGTTCCTGGGCCACACGCAATTTACGCAGCGACGAAATCCGTTCGTGCAGATCGGGGCGAGCCATGGGGGCGTTCAACGGCAGGGAAGGCCCGCTAGCGTAGCGTGCCGGGCTCGGGGCGCCCAGCCGCCACCGACGACCGGTGCCCGGCGCCGGGTCAGGCGGCGTGCTCGCAGGCCGCGCTGCGGGTGATCTCCGCATGGACGGTGCCGGGATGATCGTGCTCGGCCGCATCCACGGTGATCTGCATCGGGCGCAGGCCCAGGCGCTGGAACAGTGCCTGGTCGCGCTCGGTGTCCGGGTTGCCGGTGGTGAGCAGTTTTTCGCCGTAGAAAATCGAGTTGGCACCGGCCAGGAAGCACAGTGCCTGCAGTTCGTCGCTCATCGCCTCGCGGCCGGCGGACAGGCGCACCATCGATTTCGGCATGGCGATCCGGGCGACGGCGATCATGCGCACGAACTCGAACGGATCCAGCTGCTGGGTGCCGTGCAGCGGCGTACCGGGTACCTGCACCAGTTGGTTGATCGGCACCGAATCCGGATGCGCCGGCAGCGTGGCCAGCGCCAGCAGCAGGCCGACGCGGTGTTCGCGGGTTTCGCCCATGCCGACGATGCCGCCGCAGCAGGTCTTCAGGCCGACATCGCGCACATGCTCCAGCGTGTTCAGGCGGTCCTGGTACTGGCGGGTGTGGATGATCGAGTCGTAATAATCCGGCGCGGTGTCCAGATTGTGGTTGTAGTAGTCCAGCCCGGCATCCTTGAGCGCACGCGCCTGGCCGGCGTCGAGCATGCCGAGCGTGGCGCAGGTTTCCAGGCCCATGGCCTTGACCTCGCGGATCATCGCCGCGACCTTGGGGATGTCGCGCTCCTTGGGCGAGCGCCAGGCCGCGCCCATGCAGAAGCGCGAGGCGCCGGCGGCCTTGGCCTGGCGCGCCTTGGCCACGACCTCTTCGGTCTCCATGAGCTTCTGCGCGCTCACGCCGGTGTCGTAACGCTGCGCCTGCGGGCAGTACGCACAGTCTTCCGGGCAACCGCCGGTCTTGACCGAGAGCAGGGTGGACACCTGCACTTGCGCCGGGTCGAAGTGCGCGCGATGCACGCTGGCCGCGCGGTGCAGCAGCTCCGGGAACGGCAAATCGAACAGCGCCTGCAGCTCTTTGCGATCCCAGTCATGGCGGACGACAACAGACATCGGAGTTTCCTGACAGTCAGCGGCTTGGAAGCCAGGCAGTCTGGTGAGCATGGAAGAGGCTGTCAACTTCAATCAGGTTCGATCGGTTTACAGATGGCCGCAGCGGGTGCTGCGGCTGTTGCTGCCGAGCCTGTGCCTGGTCTGCGCGGAGGCCGGCACGCCCGATGGCGATCTATGCCCCGCATGCCGCGCCGCCTTGCCCGATCACGGCCATGCCTGCCTGTGCTGCGCCACGCAACTGTTCGTCTCCGACGCGGTGGCGCTATGCGGGCAGTGCCTGCAGCACCCATCACCGCTGCAGCGGGTGCATGCCTGTTTTACCTATCGCTGGCCGGTGGATGGGCTGCTGCGGCGGTTCAAGTTTCATCAGGACCTGGCGGCAGGCCGCCTGCTCAGCGAACTGATGGCCCGGCGCTGCGTGGGGCTGCCGCGCCCGCAGGCGTTGGTGCCGGTAAGCCTGCACCGGCAGCGTCTGCGCCAGCGCGGTTACGACCAGGCGCTGGAGCTGGCCCGACCGCTGGGCCGCGCGCTGCAGCTGCCGTGCCTGCCGTTGCTGCGACGCGTTCGCGCAACCGCACCGCAATCCGAACTGGACGCGGTCGAGCGGCAGCGCAATCTGCGCGATGCCTTCGAGGCCCGCGGCGCCTTGCCGGCGCATGTGGCCTTGGTGGACGACGTGATGACGACCGGCGCGACACTCCACGCCGCGGCGAAGGCCTTGCGCAAGGCGGGTGTTCAACGGGTGGATGCGTGGGTCTGCGCGCGGGTGCCGTGATCTGGCCTGCCGGCGTCAGGTGCGCGAGGCTTCGCCCTTACCCTCACCCCAACCCCCGCTCTGCGCCCCGGCCCACGCTTGCGGCGCGGGCGCTCCAAGACACGCGCGCCAGTGGCGCGCAAGCCGTGTCTTTTCGCCCCGCAGGAGAGGGGCTCGCTGCCTGACAGGACAGCGCGGTGGATGGCGATGCGGCTTCGGTGGGTGGACGGCGGAGGACGAGACGAGGAGTAGAGCCGTCAAAGATGCGCGCATGCTTCGAACCCTCACCCGTCATCCCAACATCTGGTCTGTAATCGACGGATTCCCGATTCCCGATTCCCGATTCCCGAATCTAACGCCCCGCCACCGCCACGGCGATGCCGACGAAGATCGCCAGGCCGACCCAGTTGTTGTGCAGGAAGGCGCGGAAGCAGGGGCCACGCTCGCGGTGGCGGGCGATGCGGAATTCGTAGGCGACCAGCAGCGCCGCAACGGCCAGACCGGCCCAGTACGCCACACCGAGATCGGCGCGCAGGCCGACCAGCACCAGCGTCGCGGCCATCAGCGCATACAAGATGCCTTGTGCGATCAGATCGAATCTGCCGAACAGGATGGCGGTGGATTTGCTGCCCATGCGGATATCGTCGTCGCGGTCGACCATGGCGTACCAGGTGTCGTAGGCGGTGGCCCACAGGATGTTGGCGGCATACAGCAGCCAGCCCAGCAACGGCACGCGGCCTTGCACGGCGGCGAAGGCCATCGGGATGCCCCAGCCGAACGCCATGCCCAGATAGACCTGCGGCAGGTGGGTATGGCGCTTGAGATAGGGGTAGCTGGCGGCCAGGAACACGCCGGGCACGCTCAGCGCCACGGTGAGCCAGTTGAGCGTGAGCACCAGCGCGAAGGCCACCAGCATCAGCACCACGAAGACCCACAGCGCCTCGCGCCCGGAGACCGCGCCGGTGGCCAGCGGACGCGATTTGGTGCGCTCCACGTGCGGATCTAGCCAGCGGTCTGCGTAATCGTTGATCACGCAGCCGGCCGAGCGGGTCAGCCACACCCCGGCGGTGAACACCAACAGCGTCCACAGCGGCGGCAGGCCATCGGCAGCCAGCCACAACGCCCACCAGGTGGGCCAGAGCAGCAGCAGGCTCCCGATCGGGCGGTCGCCACGGACCAGCTTCCAGTACTGGCCCAATCGCTGCGGCCACGTCAGCGCGCGCGCTGCGGGCAGTTGTTCGACACCATGCTTGCTCATGCGGCAAAGGGTAGCAGCGCGGCTCGGCCGTGGTCATGTGGGCGCGGGGTGGGCGCTGTGCGGGCGGCAATCCTGGCAATGCCCTGCCATCCATGATGGCCGGCTGTCATGGGGTGCGGCTGGCCGCAGCGATCAAGGTTGCGAGCGGCCAGGGCCGGGCGTTGGCGCGGGTGGGCTGCGGCAGGTGGTGCGGTTGCCACGCAGGCTCGGCAGTGACCGCGCTCAGGCGCGTGCCCAAGCTGACGGTCAGGTGGGGACGTTGAGCAGGCTGCCTCTGGCGACGGCCGCTTGAGATGGCCACACCGCTGCACGTCTGGACCCTGTGCGCTTGAACCTGGGCGTCCGGTGTCGCCCGACGACTGCCCGGGCCGAGAGGCCGGTGTCGTTGCATCTGGAGTGACGCCGTGGCTGGCCAGGTCGCGTGTCGCCCGGCCCCATCACGCGCACGCCGGCTGTT
Organism: Xanthomonas euvesicatoria pv. euvesicatoria; assembly: GCF_020880415.1. Lineage (GTDB taxonomy): Bacteria > Pseudomonadota > Gammaproteobacteria > Xanthomonadales > Xanthomonadaceae > Xanthomonas > Xanthomonas euvesicatoria. The sequence continues at coordinate 32,642 of NZ_JAJIUJ010000080.1, forward strand.
CTGGCATAATGCGCGGCCAGGCGCTCGTAGCTCAGCCGGATAGAGTAGTGGCTTCCGAAGCCATTGGTCGGGGGTTCGAATCCCTCCGGGCGCACCAGTTCAGTTCCAGAGCTTGTGCTGGGATTTAAAAAAACCCTCGAGAGATCGGGGGTTTTTTGTTGCCTGTACAGCGAACGGTCCACCCGGAGCCATTGGCATCCACACTGATCGGGCATAGATGGGCGCACCTGCCCTCAACGCAGAAGATGGATGCCCCATGCAGTCAAGCGGCTTCATGGAACGCTGCAACGGCAGCGACCAACGCGGCGTCCTGGATATGCGTGGCTTCCGCAGTTTGAGCGACGCGAGCAAACAGACCGCTGCCGCTTGGCTGGTTGCACACAGCCGATAACGACTGCATGGACGCGGCGGGCAAACACCCGCCGGGTTCTGCGATCAACATCATCAGCATGCCTGTCCATTCAACTGCGGGAGTGGCATCGCCGGGCGCCAGGGTCTAATGGATGCCCCATTCCTGGAGCAGTACAGGCGCCCGCCGCTCGATGAAGCGGTTCGCGTTGGCCTGCGCCTGCTCGGACTCCTGCTTGGCCTCCGCTTCCCCGATGACACCCTCATGCGCTTCGTCAAGCTGGGCCATCGCCCACGTGATCGCCGCATCCTGCGCCGCTTTTCCTTCCACATCGTGCATGGAGATGTAGGCCTTCAGTGGCGGCCACATTTCCACACGCCCGGTGAGTTCATTCCTGCTGCGCAGCAGCGTCTGCCTGGACAGCCCCAGGTCGGAATTCCTCAGGGCTTCCAGCAGCAGGCCCAGTGCGGTCTCGTGGTCCTGCGTGTGCATGAGCTTGTGCTTGAGCATCTCGGCAAACGCGGTTTTGGCGTCTCCTCGCACGGCGGGCCCGCGCCCACCCACTTGCGTCATGCCATCCAGGTTGAGCGTCTTGATGGTGTGGTCGCTCAAGAATTGGCCGAAGCTGCTGCGGAATTCGGGTGACCGAATGGCCTCGGCTACCACCTGGTCCAGCAGGGGCATGTCGGCCGATGTGATGGATGCGCCAAACATCCTGGCATTTTGCATCAGGCCTTGCGTCCATTTCTCAAAACGCTCGCCCAGGTCGGCATCGACACTGCGCAACACGCGCGTGAACTCGGGGACGCGGTTCCACGACGACCCGGCCTGTTGCGCCGCCGGCACGGGCGCGCGTCGTCTCCGCTCGGCCAGCCGCTGTGCCGCGCGCTGTGCCTGGCGCTGCGCCCGCTCCGGGTCGCGGATCTGCAGCAATCGGTCTGCCAGATGATCCGGCACCTTGATATCGCATTGAGCGGGCAGTCGTGCCAGCGACTGTGGAAGAGTCTGCAGGCCCGTGTCGCGCAGGTCCAGCAGTTGCAGCTGGGCCAGATCCCCCACGCTGTCGGGCAGCTGCTGCAGCGCAGTGCAACTTCTCAGCGACAGTTCCGTCAAGCCGCGCAGTTGCCCGATGTCCTCAGGCAAGTGTGCCAGCCGGCGGTTGGATGAGAGGTCGAGTTTTTCCAGCCGATGCAGCTGCGTGAGGCTGCCTGGAAGCTGCTCCAGCTTGGAATTCGATGCCACCTCCAGTGACCTGAGCCCCTGCATGAGGCCGATGTTTTCAGGCAACTGGCGAAAATGCGACGAGTGCGACATGCGCAACTCGCTCAACCTGCTCAGCTCAACGATGCGGGCCGGCAGACGCGCATAGTGCCCACCACCCAGCGAGAGGTTGCGAAGACCCTGCATGCGCCCCAAGTCTGCGGGCAATTCGTCCAACGGGACCATCGTCAATTGAAGGGTTGTCAGATTGGATAGGCGCGTCAACGAGGGCGGCAGCGTTTTCAGGCCCGGTGCACCAGTGATCTGTAAATGGCGGAGCTGGCGCAGCTGCCCCAGGCTGTCTGGCAGCGACTGGTATGAATCAGCGTCAATTTCTGTAGCTCCTCGAGCCGGCCGATCGCGTCAGGTAGCGTCGTGGCAGGCAGGCCGTAGTCGAAAACAAGCGCGGTGCCGTGGTGGGTCGCTGCACGGCGGATTGCGTCTGCGACGCTTTGCAGCACCTCCCGCGACGTATCTCTCTGCCCGTCGTGCAGGTTGTAGCCGGTTTGGACCCGCTCTGCCATCGGTAGGCTTTGCGCAAGCCAATCGTCGATGTCGTGCTCGATGCTGCGCGGTGGTGCAGAAGAGGCGCCCGCGAGTTCCGCCGGCTGACTCGACGGATGCAAAGGCGATCGGAAAAGGCGCCCTTGCGCCGCATTTCTGGGCGTCGACGTGTGTGCCGATGACGTGGCTTCGCGCCGTCGCGGCCGCGCGAGCAGGGGGCTCAACAAGCCCTCTGCGTTCGAAGGTTGCCGTGAAGGACTGTCTTGCGCGGGCGCTTGATCGGCGTTGTCCGTTCGCGGGCGAGAGCGGAGTAGGCGATTGACATTGAACATGGAGATACACCCTGCTTGGTCGGCTGGCTGCAGCGTTCAAGCGTGCAGGCTACTGCGGTGCGACTGCCATCGCCGCATCAACGCGAAGAGGCTGCATCGCCTGGCGAATCAGTTTTTTGTAGAAGCGCGCGCCTGTGCAGCATCCCTGCTCACCGACAGCGGTGATTGTTCGGCGTTCGATGTCATCGGCTGTCGGCGCGATGTACAAGATGGCAACGGGCGATCGATCAGGTGACGCGCCGCATCGTTCGCGACGCAGTCTCCACGCGTATCGCCGGTCTTCATTGTCAGGATGTCGATGCTCGCGGGAGAGCTTCCGGTATCCCGTCGCCTGTTCGCCAAGGCACATGGCTGCAGCGGCGCCGGAACGTGCCTCCAAGCATCTGGAGGCACGTTCATACGAAGGTCGCCGAGCGATACCGCAACGCATCAGCGCGATGCTGCCGCACGTCGTGGCCCATCGACCGGCGTTGCCTCAACGCCTGCCTTCGAGCACCAACGCCAGCGGCAAGGCGCCGAAACGAAACTTCGCTGTGGCATGCGCGTTATCTGCGACGGATCCGGACATTGCGCAGATTCTGCCGCAGGTCGCCCTCGAAGTTGTCGGCGATGCCTTTGGGGATAATCTGCTTGCCCACTGGGACGCCGCCGGCATTTTCCATCTTCTGGTGGATTTCTCCGTCCTTCTGCTTGTCCAGTTGATATTCTTCGTAATGCAAGCCCGCCAAGACGGGCGTCTTGAGAATTTCAGTCGATTTACTGATGGCGGTGCCACCCACGTAGCCTTTTGCGAACTCAGCGGCGCTCGGCCGTTCGGCCGCGGTTTTACCGCCACCTTTGGCCACGCTCTTGGCAGTTCCCTTTGCAGCTCCCTTGGCCGCGCCCTCGGCTGCTTCCTTGGCCGCGGCTTCGGCCACGCCCTTGGCCACGCCCTTGGCCCCGATTCTGGCCGTAGGGCCGCCGACCGCTCCAACCACCGCCCCGGCCATATTGATGCCGGCCAGCTTCAAGGCCAGCGACATGTCGCCACCTTGAATCGCGGTGTCGACCACCTGCGCCGCCTGCGCCTCGCTCTCCAATGCAATCGACGCCGCATCGGCAATTTCGCCGATGATGGGGATCCCGTTCAATGCGCTGAGCCCCACGGACATCCAGTCCAGGATCTTGCTGTCCCACTTGAGGAACTCGTGCAGGCCCTGTTGGAACGTGCCGACATCCTTTTTGGGCTTCTTAATCGCCGGCGGATCGTCCTTGCCCACCAGCATGTCCGCGACAGCCTTTTGCTGATCGGGCGAGCTCGCCTCGTGCGTGGCCGGCGTGTCCACGGTCTTGTTGGCTGCACTCATGTGGTCATAGAACTGCCGGAAATCGTCCTGGCTGATCTTGCCCGAATCGACGACATGGCCGCCGCCGAAGAAGTGATGGGGCTTCTTGTAGCCGGTGATGGAGTTGTTCAACAAGCCGAACAGCAGCGGGTCGGCCAACAACTGCGTCGCGGCCTGCTTGACGGCCGGGTCGGCCTTGTCGTCCTTGGAGATCGCGTCGAGCTTGTCGCGCGTGATTTCCTTGCCGTCGCCGTAGAACGCGTCCTGATGACTGTTGATGGTGTCCAGCGTCTTCTGCTCGTCCGCGGTCAGGTGCATCTCGGAGGTGGATTTCTGCAGGAAGTCCGGCGTGCTCATCGAGCCCGAGTCCCCTGCAAATTCCTTCCACTCGTCCGGATGATCGCGAAAATATTGAGCAGCCGCGATCACCTGCGGCGGGCACTTGCCGGTCTTGCTGTCGCCATCGACGATCTTGGCGAATTCGTCCTCGCTCAGGTTGCCGGGCAGATAGTCGGAATAGCGATACAGCTCGCGCAGGGCATCGCTTTTGGTCATGACCGACGCCTTGGTTTTGTCGGGGCTATCGGATGCGATGTAGTTCTGCGTGTAGCTCTTTGCCTGCTTGTCGTTGTATTCGGCAATCTGCGGATGGTAGTACGAGAAGTCTGTGAGGTCCTGCGCCTTGATCTTGCCGCCGCACTTGCCGTCCTTCTGCGAGCCGATGGCAAAGAACAACCGCGGATCCTTCTGCAATCCTTGCAGCGCTTTCTTCAAGTCAGGCTGCGTCGACGGGTCGTTGATCTTGGCGTCCAGCTGATCGAAGGACAGCGAGTCGACCTGGTCCTTGTGCCGATCCAGAACCGAAACAATCTCCAGTTCGGATTGATTGAGCTGGCCCTCGTTCCAGGTGACCGTCGAGCCCTCCGCCGCCGGCGGCGGGTTGGACCCCTTGATGTTCTTGGGGTTGAACTCGTCGTTCTTCCCGCCCAGTTCCTTGACCTGCGGATGTGAATCAGAGAAATCCCAAAGATCCTGCGCGCTGATCTTGCCGCCGCACTTGCCGTCTCCCTGGGAACCGATCGCAAAGAACAAGCGCGGGTCCTGTTTCAGCCCCTGCAATGCAGCCTTCAGGTCGGCGGGCGTGGAAGGGTCGTTGATCTTGTCGTCGAGATTCTTGTACTCGAGCGGCATCTGGTCCTTGTGCGCATTCAGCGTCGAAACGATCTGAAGCTCCGACTTGGTCAGCGTGCCATCGTTCCAAGTCACCGTCGAACCTTCCAGCGCCGGCGGCGCATCCTTCCCCTTGATGTGCTTGGGATCGAAGTCGTAGCCCAGCGATGGCCAGGAGGTGCGCTTTTCGATCGGCTGGGTGGCCTGCCAGTCCGATGCGGACAGCTGGGTATCGGCATCGCCGCTTGCCGTATTGGCCGGCGCATTACCCGACGCGCTGTTTGGCGTGTTGGCCTGGAGGGCCTCCAGCAGCAGGTAGATTCGCTGAAAGATGTTATCCATCGTCGATGGCAAGTCGGAGCCATCCTTGGACGAATCCGACCCGAGCAGCTCCGATGAAGACGACTCGTTGAAAGAGGTGCCCAGCAGTTGGCTGGGGTTGCTCCCGGTAGAAAGCGTGTTGAGCGACATAGAGGCGGCCTCGCGAATGACAGAATTGGCAGAGCACCTTCGTATAAGTTGATTCTTATACGGCCGCACGGATGCGCCCATGCGGTGTAGACGTATGTTGCCAATCTGCGCAAGGTGCACCCTGGCCGACGAACTATTTTGGCGAAAAAAGCGCAAAAATCGGCCCGTCGATGCGTTGCCTGCCGGTGCTGCTTGGCGCCGATAGTTGAGCGGCGATTGTTCCTGCTGTGGGCCGGCGCACTCATGTACATCGATACGATACGTGCTTGGAGATGCAGATCATCGCGGTGTTCCGGCGGCGTGTGCAGCGATCACCAGCGTTCCGTCACGCGGCGGCCGAACCCCTCAGTATTGGAATTGTGAGGGCTGTTCTGACTGCAGCCCTGGATTTGCTGAGAAACCAGGGGATTTCATGGAGCCTGGTTGCATGACATTTCTTTTATTGCCCGGCCGGAGCCATGAATCACGGCCATGAAACGTGTTGGGATCATCTGGGTCGCCAGATGGGGCTTGCACCGAATCAACGCGCTGGCCAACGCTGGAGCTGACACGGATGAAGTGCGCAGGATGAAGTGCGCAGTTAGTTAATATCTCGGTAATTCGCTTGCGTCAGTAGACCCGCCTGGACGCGAAATTGCCGGCGGTGCCTGCAGGCGCACTTATCAGTCTTGGTTCCTTCGCCAGGTCAGGGGCGCTGTCATCCGATTGTGTCCGTTTTATTAAGGTGTGGCGCAGGTTTTGGTTGGGCAATTTACCGGCACCCCACTTCGTGTATGGCGCAGGTGGTTCGCCCCACTTCGCTTGGGCGCGCATTTGTGGGCAAGACAATGTGCCGCGCGCTGCTGGCGCGTAGCAACCCATCGAATTTCCTCACGGAGTACTTCAGATGACGTTGGAATCGCACAATCAACAAACAGCGAATACCGCTTTTTTTATCGGCCTGAGCGCATGCCTTGGGCTACCTGGTGAGCTTGCGCAGCGGCTCGGCGAAGGCGAGACCATTCTGGGCCCTGCCGGCATGCTGTGCCGCGTCCACACGCAGGGGTAGCCAGACGCATTGATGGCCTTCCCGGAAGTGATCTTGCCCCTGGCGGCACGCGAGCTTGGAGGCGAGGAGGTGGTGATGCTGCTGTCGCTGCAGGAGCAACTGCTGACCGAGTATGGCTGGCGGCTCACGCTGTCGGATCTCGGCTTGCTCTGCGTTTGCCCGCTGTTGCTGGTGCGCACGCCTGAAGAGGTGGCCGCTGCACTGGACCGTGGGCAGGTGGTTGCCCGCGTCGTGCTGGACGCGCTGGCGACGCAGGTCGATACGGCCAAGGAGGTGGCCTCGTGAAACTCTCCAGCGATATCGGCACCGCTGCCAGTCGCGGCGCAGCCTCGCATCCTCCCGTCCAACCAACGCAGGCCGAAGACGTTGCTGCCCCGCGGGAAGAACGCGCACCCACTGGCCCGCTTGCGGGCCTGGCCTCTTCCAGCGCGGCGCTGCGTGGTCGCCGCGCATCATTGGCCGGTCGCGCCAGTCCTCATGCAGATGAAGAAGGGGCCATGCTCGGCGGCTCGCATCGGTCCGACTCGTCGCAGTCGTCGCAAGCGTCGGACGCAACGTTTTACACCGCGCAGGTCGTGTCCCCTGCCCGGGAAATCGACACACCGGATGTGCCTGCCGCCGCGGCGACCTATGCCGAACGCAGCACGGCGGCGGCCGCCGAGGTGAAAGCGCAGCTACGTGCCCGTCTGGACGCTCTGCCATTTGCTGCGCCCTCGGAAGAGCAGACGGCCCTGCAGGCCAGCTATCTGGAATGGGCTGACGCGCGCGTGCAGGAACGCATCAATGCCTTTGGGCCGGATGCCGGGTACCAGGCTGTCGGTGACATGAAGACAGCGGGCACGAAAGCGGCATTGCCGATTGCCTACGAATGCCTACGGTCGTTCATTATCGGTGCGATGCGTATTCCGGTCGGTCTTGCCACGGGTGCGGCCTATGCGTCCCGGCGCCCGGCCGACGCGGAGGAGCTGAGTACGGCGATGGTTGCAGGTGTCGCGGCGGGGTCTGCGTCCTATACCAGCGATACGTTGTTGATCCCGGCAATGGACCGGCGCGCGCCCGTTTCCAACCTGCCGAGGTTTCAGGCCATCGACCCCAAGATCCTGGTGCCCGATCCACCACCGGTCATTCTGGAAATCACTGCCGAGGGCAAGCGCTTCACGCGTCCGGGCGAGAACAATGCGCCGACGCTTGCCGACCTCAAGGCGCAGACCTACGACCGCCGCCTGGGCATCACGCAGCGCCAATCGACCCTGGACGACAAGTCACTGGATACCTTGTTGCTCAAGCCAGTGATCAACGCAGGGTTCAACGCCGCGCGCCGGACTGGTGGTGAACCGGGCTTACTGACGCCTGTCGGCCAGTGGGGGTTGAGCGCGCTGGCCATTGGCGGTGCCGGGGTCGTGCAAAAGGCACTGCTGGAAACAGGCAAAGCCGTGGCACGGACCGGCCAAATGCGTGTCCCGGATCTGGTTGGCGGAGAGCAACGGCTGAACCTGTTTGCGTTGGCGTTGCCCGACAAAGCGCGCCGGCCTGCACAATGGTCCGACGCCGTGCATTTCCCGCCTACCTATTTGCTGGACACCGGAAAGGAAGCGTTGGCGTTGGCAAGGCAGGGCTTCAACAGCGCAAACGCCGTCGCCACCACGGCACGCGACCTGTTGACCCGCCACATGCTGAGCAACGTCATGGCCAGCTTCGGCCCGATGGGGGCCGGGCGCATCATCACAGCGCCGTTGCGTCGGGGGAGCCACATCCGTGTTGCTGGCGAAGCCGTCAATTCCACGGCTGTGGTCGTGCAGCAGGCCGTGCAAACCCTGTTCAACGATACGTTCTGGAATGCGCTCAAGGCCAAAAACGGCGCCAATACCTCCCAGGCGGCGCGCCTGGACAACGAACGTGCCGCGCTTGCAGCCGAGCATCAACGCACCATCGAACGAACCCTCGAGGCCCTGGCCGAGCCTGTGGACCAGGCGATCGCCAGGCTCTCGGGGCCGACACCTGCCGAGGCAGAACGTGCCATGGAGGAGGGGATGCGCGCCGCGCCTGGCCCTGGGCCGCTTGGCCAGACACTGCGTACTGCGCTGCAGACATTGCGTACGGAGATCGGCACGCAGTCCGTTTCGATCGCGACCATCGATGCGGTACGCACTGCACTACGCGAGGGGTGGAGTCAAACCTTTAGCGGCGTCCCCCGCGACGCGGCCACGCAGGCATTGGATGGCCAGCTGCAAACGCTCAAGCGTGCACTGCATGACAGCGAAGCACTTCGCCAGTGGCAGAGCGGGCGAGCATGAGCGCTCAGCTGCCGCGTTGATACTCAGGAGTGTTGTACACCGCCGCCACAGACGTCGCTGTCGTCGCGTCTGTGGCTTGGTGGTGTCTGGCAGCTTAGCCATTACCAGCAATCATGGAACACCACGGCCTCATGCCTCGACCTGCGCAGGTCGCTCACTGCACGAGGCAGGCATTGCATCCGCGACTCGATGGCGCCGTCGCTCCGGAACGCGTCGACCTTGACGCGCACGTCAAACACCGGGAAAGAACTCGCCAGCAAGGCGGTCGTGTCCCTCGTCAGCGCCAACAGCACCGGTGCATCAGCTGCCGTCGCGGGTGTGCACGGTGTAGACCATGAGTCTGCGCCTGCCCTTGTTCTGTGCAGTGTCGGCCATCGCGGTGAGCCGGCACGACAGACCTGCGATCTCCCGCCAAACCTGTATCGGGGAGCAAGCCAGCGCAGATGCACGCGTGTCAGGCTTCGACATCGCCAAGTGGGTTTCACTCAGCGCCACCGGCGCCATCGGGCAGAGGAGTGCCAGGCCGGCGGAGTTGGCCGGCAAGCCAAGTTGCTGTGCCATGGCGGATGGGCGCCGCTGCGGCCGTGATTGAGACTTCGGCAAGCTGCCAACAAGCCTGTATCAGGCGCGTAACCACAGATAGTTGCCCGTCGCGATTCCTTCGAACATCTCGTCGTGCGCCACGAAGATATTGTTGTTCCAGTAGCGGCCATGCTCGGCGTAGTGGGCAAGCAGATCGCAGATCCACGCTCCATCCACGTCGTCGTCCAGCGGTACCCGCACAATCAGCACGATAACGCCGTCATCGTTCAGTCCAAGCTGGGCCTGGTCCTGCGCATACACCGAGAGATTGGCTTCGAGCAGAAGCCTGAAAACGGTCAATGTCCGCCCGGCAGGTGGTAACCCGTAGGCGATGCGCAGATACAGTGCTTCTTCCTTTACGTCGTCTTCGGGCTGTGGGGTCGGCAGGTGCAGATAGACCTCAAAGCCCTCGACCCAAAGCACACGCCGATCCAGCACCGACTCCACATCCGGCAAGTCCAGTGCCTCGCACATCTGTCGAACGATGGTTTCGAATCGCGCGCTGCTCATCTGTGGTGAGACATGCACAGGACCCCCTACAAGCCCTGCGCATGCCCGAGCCCATTACTGGCCAACGAGCTGCTTAGCGTTGTCGCCCGCCTTGCCGATGAACTTGTTGAGTGCCACGTTGAAGTCCAGATCGTTTTTGAGCATCGTGATCTTGTTGTTCATGGACTTCTGAGCCTCGTCCGAGGCTGACATGTCGCCGAGTAGCGAATCCATCTGGCCGTTTGCACCAGAGAGTGCAGCAGCGCCGGAAATTCCATTGGACAAACCACCGGTGAAGCAATCCATGCCTTGGCCAACACGGGACCTCCACGAGCTTACTTCAGGAAAAATTTGCATACCAGTACTCCTTTCGTAGTGAGCATGTAATGGTGCGCCTATCGGCGCGTTTTACTTGGTCCGAGCGACCAAGAAATCGATTTACGGCATGCTTGCGATGTGCGCGACGATGTTGCGCGCGGCCGTGATGCCGTCATACAAGACGTTGAAGTCGTTGCGCGCGACCTGGTCGCTCGCTGCAGACCAGTGCACGCGAATCTGTTGCGCAGTGGCATCCAGCGCTGTCTCCACGTTGCGCAGCCGCTCGCCGGACAGATCCATCGCCTTGGCCTGCAGAATCTTGCTCATATCCTGAGTGACCGCATCGGTCATTGCATCGAACATGGTGTGATCTCTCATTGCGCCGCTTGCTGCGGCAGGGATGTCATGTGCTTGGTGCCATCCGGCGTTTCGACATAGTGCAGGCCATCGGCGAGCAATGCCGCGTCGTAATTGTCCGGTGGTTTGATGGACGGGTCTTGCTGGCTGATCTCTACGTGCAGCGCGCGGACCTCTGGGCCCAGGTCGCTGCGGACGTCGGCAATCCGGCGGCTTGCGCGTTCTGCGTAGTCGCTGCTGCCGGAAACCGAGAAAACGCCATTGCCCTCGTAACGGACGGTGAGGGCGGGGTCGGCCAGGGTGTCGCGCAGCGTCGCCACGACCTCGTCCACCACCGCCACGTTGACGGCAACGCCTGGGTGATAGCGATGCACCTGTGCACGCAAGCGTGCGGCATCGGCGCTGCTGGGGACCAGGCCTTCGATCAGCACGCGCGTGCCGACCTGTTCTGCGTGCGCTTCGCGGAAGCCCAGCTGCTTCAATAAGGCTTTGGCCTGATTGAGGGTATTTTCCGGATGTTGCCGGGTGGCCGCATCGGACAGAAACGCCGGCTGCAACGAGGGGAGCAACGCTGCGGCGGCAAGCGCTAGCACGGCGCCCACCGCAGTACGCAAGACTTTGCGCCTGGACGTGCGCGGCGCCGGCGGCGGTGCTGGGGAAAGCAGCCGCTCCAGCAGCGCCACATCGTCCGGCCAATCGGCAGCAGCATCGCCAACGCATAGCACCAGCGGGCCGAAGCGGACCGGCTGAAATGCAACAAAGAACGTTTCTTGCACCGTGTCGCTGCCATAGCGGATCTGACCATCTTGGTCTACCTCGATAATGAGTGAGCAACCAGGCCAATCGTCTATTCGGATATCGGTTTGTGGATCGCTCCCCAGGGTGTAGCGACCTTGCGCCAAATCTAATCGTGCGCCTGCGTGGGTTCCTGTCATTACGCGAAGCTGCATGGTCATGGGCGAACCTCCTGAGCCGCCTGTTGTGGTTGCTCAATCAGCAGTGTGTTCAGACGTGTGATGGCATGTGTACGGTCGACCCGTCTGCGCGGTTTTTCCGCATTCAGCAGGATCAGTGGAAGCAGGAGATGAAAATTGCGTAGCGCTGGCACCGGCTCCAACTCCGATGGCATCAACTCCAGCAATCGGGTCCGCAAGGCCAGCAGGTTTTCCGCCGCAGTGGCCTTGTCGTACGCGCGTAGATGCTCGCGCATCAATCTCCAGATCGTTGCGGTCAAGGGGGCGACGGCTGGATGCGAAACGCCGACGGCGCGCAGCTCGACAAGCGCAGCAGCCAGCGCGTGGCGCTTGGCCACTGGATCGGCGTCGCGCCTGGTCACGTAGCGATCGACAATCGCGTCGATGCACGTGCGGATGCTGTCGCTCAATTGCGCTGGAGCGGCGCTGTGCCATGGACCGGCCTGCGGATCGTCGGTATGCGTGCTGCGGTCACCGCCGTGCTGGTCGCCCTGGCCATGCTCCCGGCTCTGGGCCGGCGTGATCGCCACGCTCACCCGTCCGCGCAGTGCGCACTCGCGTTTGGCTTCGATCTCTTCCTGCTCGTTGGCGTCGAATTCATCCTCCTGGCCGTCCAGCGACCGGATCCCGCGGCGTCGCCTGCGCGGTGGAGCAGGGCGCAGACGCGGTGCTCGTGCCGCAATGTCGGTAGGCGACCCCGCGCTGGTGCCTGACGCATCGGCATGATGATCGCCATGGTGATGCGAGCCGCCATGCTCGATGGAAACCGAGGGCCGCAAGGTGCCGGGCGAGATGCGACGGATCATGGGAACGCCGCCTGCATCAATGCCTGGCCGAACTGCATGATGGCCGAGGCGCCCCACGGCGCCGTCACGGCAATGGCGGCCACCACCACCACCAGCTTGAGCGCGAACGAGATCGATGCATCCTGCAGCGACATCACCGCCTGGACGAAGGCGATCAGCAGCCCGGCCAACGCAGCGACACCGACCACCGGCAAGGACACCTTGAGGCAGAGCAGCAAGGCTTCGGAAGTGAATCGCACTAGATCGTCATGGTCCATGGCGTCACCGATAGCTCAGAACCAGGCCGTGAATCAGCATCGACCAGCCGTCCATGGCGACAAACAACAGCAGCTTGAACGGGATCGCCACATTGGTCGGAGTGACCTGTGAAAGGCCCATCGCCATCAGCGCGTTGGCCACCACCAGATCGATGACGATAAACACCAGATACAACAGAAACCCGATACGGAAGGCTTCGGTCAATTCGCTGAGCGTGAATGCCGGTGCCAAGACCAGCAAGTCGTCCGACTTGAGCGTGGCGGCCTTGTCCTTGGGCCAGATCTGCTGTGCAGAACGCATGAAAAACGCCTTTTCGCGCTCGCGTGTATGTTTGAGGAGGAATTGCCGAAACGGCTCCCGGCAGGCGTCGAGCAGCACCACCACGCGGCTGTTATCCGACCCGGCGCCGTAGTTCTGTGCGGCCTTGAACGCCTCCATGCCCACCGGGGCCATCACAAAGCACGACACCAGCAATGCAACGCCATTGAGGACCATGTTGGGCGGCACCTGCTGTACCCCGATCGCATTGCGCAGCAGGCCGAGCACGACCACGATCTTGGTGTAGGAGGTGACCACCATCGCTGCGAAGGGCAGCAAGCCCAGCATGATGACCACCAGCAGCAGCGAGCCGACGTCAGGCATCTGCATGCGTGCTCTCCGACATGCTGAGGATCTGCACACCCAGATGTTCGCCCACTGCCAGCAGCCTGCCGGTGCCGATGGTCTGGCCGTAAACGACCAGGCGGATGTCGGCTTGATCGACCGGCACCGACAACTCCAGGATCTGCCCGGGCTGTAAACCCGACAAGGTCGATAGAGACAGCGCAAGTTGATCCACTTCCAGCTGCACCGGCAGTTCCAGTTCTGCCACGTTGCTGGTGGACGGCGCGACTTCCGGCTCAAACGTATCGTGCTGCATGGTGGGGCTGGCCTCCAGGATCATCTGTTGCAGGTTCAAGCGCACTGGCGCGCGCAATACCACGCCTCCGGCGATACCCCAGAGCACATCGCCGCTGGTCACCGCAGCCGAGGCCGTGCAATGCAGCAAGACATCGCCAGGCCGCAGCGACTGCAGCAATGCCGCCGATGCGGTGCGCCCGCCGATGCGCAGGCGCGTGTTGACGCGCAGTGCAGCCAGCCAGGCTGGCTGCTGCGCGGGCGGCGCAAGTCCGCCGACTGCGGCCTGCAACGTGGCCAGCAGCGGCGCGCTCGCCGTCAGCGCAATGGCATCGAGATCGCCCAGTGTCATGCCGATGCCGTGGCAGTCGTCTGGCTCTGCATCGCGCTCGAAGGCGATCACCTCGGCAGCGCCCAGGCCGAGCGGCGCAAATGCGCCCAGGCGATCAGCCAGTAGCATTCCCGCGATCGAAACGCGTAGTGAGTCATCGTCCTCGTTCAATAGCAGCGCCAAGCCGTCGCGCGCGGCAATCCGCAACTCCATCTGGCCGGCATCCAGCTGCAGGCGCAGGCGGGCCGCATCATTGGGCGAGATGCGACGGCAATGCGTGGCAAAGCCGCATTGGCGTGCTGCGCGTGGGTCGCCGAACACTCTGCCAAGCTGGGCGCGCTCGGCCGCAACGCGCGTCAACGCCTGAGAGAGTGCACATGCCGGCGGAGTCTGGCTCTGCTCGGTTAGCAAGATGGAGTTCCTCCAAATGGCTTTCTGTCGCCAGTGCCGCGTTAGACAACCTCGATGCTGATCTGGAGCGTGCTACTCAGCGTGGACGTCAGTGCAGCCTCCAGGCGCTGCTTTCCGCACCAAAGTACCTCGCGCGCATCTGGCGAACTGGTATTGAAGCGAAGCGATAGCTGGTCCGGCGAAAGCCGCAAAAACAACGTCGTCTGTGCGACGACCTCTTGGTCGATAGCCAGCCACGCTTCCCAGCTCCCTGCGCTGCGCACCGGTTGGGCATTGCAGAACTCGGCCACCCGCAGCGCGATGTGGTCGATCGCCATGTGGGCGCGTTGCGTGCGTATCCACTCGGTCGCAATCTGTCGCCCCACTGCGCCATCGTCGTTGCCTTGGGACGGCTCTTGGTGTTTCGTCCCCTCGATACGTAAGGGTGGGTCGGTTTGCACGGGCACGCTGTCATGCGCCTCGGTGAAGCCCTCCTCGGCATCAGGCCCCGGCCGATCCTCGTCGCACTGCGGTGGCAACACCATGCAGGGAAGCGCGAGCTGTGCGCTGCGCAAGCGCTGGCGCAGTTGCAGGAAGCTGGAGCGCAGCGCCGACCGGGCCGGCGTGGCTGGAGCCGCCGGCCGCTGCAGTGCGCCGCTGACCGGCAGGATGCGCACATGGCGGAGGGGCGGCTTGCGCATCACACCACCACTCTACCGATCGGCTGCAGCTGCACCTCCGAACCCAGCTCCTGGAACGAATAGACCTGCAGCCAGGTCAGCCGTGCTTCGATCATGCGGCGCACATACCTGCGCACGTCCATCGACGCGACCACCGCCAGCGGATGCTGCGCATGGTCGCCGACGATGCGTTCCACCTGTTCGACAAGCTGGTTCGCCTGCTCGGGCGGAAGTGCCAGGAAATTGCCGGCCGCGGTCGCGCGAATCGATTGCCTGATCAGTTGTTCGACAGCATGGTCGAGCATCACTGCGGGCAGCTGCCCGGTGCCTGCGGTTGCGGTATGCGCCAGATAACGGCCCAGATCGCAGCGCACATACTCGGTCAACATCAGAAGATCCTTTTCCTTCGGCCCCCAGACCACCAGACTTTCCAGAATGCTCTTGATATTGCGCACCGGAATCCTTTCTTCCAGAAGGCGCCGCAACACATCGGCTATGCGCTGGGCGGGCATCGCCTTGTTGACCTCCGCAACCAGCCCGGGGTAGTCCACGGCCACCTGCTCCAGCATCCACTGCGTCTCCTGGATGCCGACGAACAAGTGCGCTCGTGCATGCAGGGGTGAGATGGCCTGCCGGGCCAGTGCGGCCTGCATGTCGTCGGTGTTCTCCAGTTCGGCGCGTGTCTCGGGGACATCATGAATCAACACTTCGTATTGCATGCCTTGCAGCGACTCGGTCTGCCATATCGCGATCCCGGGAAACGGCAAGCCCAGCAATTCGACCAATTGCCGCCGCTCGCTTTCGATCGCCTGATCCAGCCGCGCGGGGTCGAGCAGAGCGGCCAGCTGCGGCGACAGCCGCATCGATAAGGGTGAGGCGAAATCCGGGGCGTTTTTGCGAATATGTGGCGCCTCGCCTTTGGCACCTTTACGGCTCGCCGAAGGCAACTTGCGCTGATCGGTGCCGCTGATGTCGCGTTGCTTGCGCCAGATCGTATAGCCACCGGCGCCGACGGCCGCTGCCAGCAGCAGGAACAGCACGGCGGGAAAGCCGGGGACGAACGCAAAGCAGGCCAGCAGCACGCTCGCTGCCATCAGGGCCCGCGCATTGCTGGTGAGCTGACGGCCGATATCGAGCCCGAGCGAGCTGAGCCTGGTCTCGTTCTCGTTGGCCACGCGGGTGATCATGACGCCGGCGGCCACCGATATCAGCAGTGAGGCGATCTGCGACACCATCGCATCGCCCACCGACAGGATCGCAAAGCGGTTGGCGGCATCGCCGGCCGTCATGCCGTGGTAGGTCACGCCGACCACGATACCGGCCAGGATGTTGACCATGGTAATCACCAGGCCGGCGATCGCATCACCCTTGACGAATTTCATGGCGCCATCCATGCCGCCGTGCAGTTGGCTTTCCATGGCCAGCCGCGCGCGTTTGCGGCGTGCCTCATCTGCGGTCAGGTTGCCGCCACGCAGGTCGGCATCGATACTCATCTGCTTGCCGGGCATTGCGTCCAACGTGAAGCGCGCACCGACCTCGGCAACGCGTTCGGAACCCTTTGCGATCACGATGAACTGCACGGTGGTGATGATCAAGAAAACCACCAGGCCCACCACCAGATTGCCACCGACCACCAGCTCGCCGAAGCTCTCGATGATATGGCCCGCCTCGGCATGCAGCAGGATCGACTTCGTCGAGGCGATATTCAATGACAACCGCAGTAGCGTGGTGAACAGCAGCAGGGAAGGAAACGACGAGAGCGAGATCGAGTCGGGCACATACATCGTGACCATCAACAGCACCACGCTCAGGGTGATGTTGATGCCCAGCAACGTATCGATCATGGGCGTTGGCAGCGGCAGGATCATCAGCCCGATGACCGCCACTACCAGGGCGGCGATGGCTACTTCGCCGCTATAAGCGAAATACCTTGTCGCTCGCACGCGGTCTCCTAGCATGGCAGGGCTCCATCGCCGTCGCCGTGGTCGCGACCGAGTTCATCGACCCAGCGCAACACCACCGCAACCGTTTCGAACAGTGGCTCGGGGATTGCATCGCCCAATTCAACCTGATACAGCGCACGCGCCAGTGGCGGATTGGCAACGATCGGAATGCCCTGGTTATGCGCGAAGGCGCGCAGTTCCAGTGCGCCGTCGTCCACGCCCTTGGCAACGACCTGCGGCAAGCCGAAGTCGTCGGGCTCGTAGGCCAGCGCCACTGCGTAATGGGTCGGGTTGACCACCATCACCTTGGCCTTGGCCACGCGCTCGCGCGGGTCGCCGAAGACCAGCTCCTTGGCGAATTCCTTGCGCTTGTCCTTGATTTCGGGGTCGCCCCCGCTTTCCTTGACTTCGCGCTTCTGCTCGTCCTTGCTCATTCGCTTGTCGCGGATGAACAGCCAGCGCTGCACGCTCCAGTCTGCAGCGCCGACCAGGACGAACAGCAGCACGCCCAGTGCGAAGAGCATGCCCAGGGTGCGCCAGGCAATTTGCGCAACGTCAAGCGGTGTCTCGTAGGCAAGCCCAATGATCATCGGCATGAGGGCGCGGATACCGACCCACAGCACCACGCCAATCAAGATGGCCTTGATGATCAACTTCAGCAAGTTGATGAGGCTTCGCAACGAAAAGAGTTTCTTGACCCCGGTTGCGGGATTGAGGGAATCGAACTTGGGCGCCACCGGCTTGAGCGAGGCATTCAGGCCAGTCTGGAACGCACCGCCCGCCATACCGGCCACCAGGCAGGCAGCCAGGAACGGCAGCATCAACAGCAATCCCTGGATGCCGATATGGCCGAGTGCGCGGTTGATGGCCGCTGCATCGCGTGTATGTTCGGAAAAATCGAAGCCGATCGTCATCAATGCGCGCATGTGATCGGAGAAGTAATCGCCGGCCGATTTCATCACCAATAACGCGCCGAAGAGCACCGCCGCTGCAGTGACGTCCGGGCTGACCGGAACTTCCCCGTCCTTGCGCGCATCCCGCAGTTTCTTCTCGGTCGGCTTCTCGGTTTTTTCTTCCGACATTGCCTTCTCCTTCCGCGATCGCTGCGCCCCCGATTGTGGGCAGCTGTGGTGGAGCGATCCGTTTTCCAGGCGAATGTGTGGATGGCCTGGCGAAGCTGGAATGATTTGTTCGCCAGCGAATTCCGATATTCGCTTCCGAAAGGATCCGGCCGGCGTGGCGAGCGTAGCGTTCCCCACGTGTACGGTCCGCATGCCATTAAAAACGAGGTGCAGTGTGGAGAAGACTCAATGTCCCGGGTCGGTCGTGAGTGGGCTCATCGAACTGATCACGGTCGGACTCACCCATGAAAAGATTCAGGACGCTGCCGCTGTGCTGGCCGCAGTCCGCGTCCTGCGGCCAGAGCTGAAAGCGCTGGACACCTTCGATGCATGGATTTCGATCAAGCGCGGCAATTACGTGGAAGGTGCGCGCCTGTTGCGCGAACTGGAGAGCGACGCCGGCTCCAAGCCGCTGTGCAGGGCCTTGTACGCCTGCTGCCTGTTCGCGATGGGGGACCCGTCGTGGCATGGCGTTGCAGACGGGCTGATCGAAGAAGACGCCGATGCCGATGCGGTGGCCCTGGTCAAGGCGCTGTCCGGGCGAAGCACCCCAACGTCCGCGCCGGCGGAAGTACCGGTCGAATCTTCAGCACCGATGGAAGTTCCGAATTCGCAGTACCTGCGCGCCTGAGTGACGCCAGTCCCGACCCCATAGGAGTATGCGATGACGCTCATTCCTCCTGTCCAAGCGATTGCCGGCACCAGTGCTGCCGCGACCCAAGCGCTGTCGCCGGTGGCAACGCCCAACCAAGCGCTGGTGAATCGCTTTCAAGCGCTGATGCAATCCTCCAGCCCCTTGCCGCCCGCCATGCAGCGCGTAGGCAACCCGAGCATGATGAGCCGGGTGGTCGATGTGCAGAACGATGGCGTGCGCACCATCGCCGAGCATATCGATGCCTTCAGCATGCAGGCACCGACCATGGGGCTGCAGGAAATGGCAGCGCAGCAGATCAAGTTGATGCACGAGCTGACCATGGTCGGCTTCAACCTCAATGTCAGCGTGGGCGTGGCGCAATCGGGAAAGAACGCCGTGCAGACGCTGGTGAAGAACCAGTAGCATGCGCGCGCCGAGATGCCTGGTGGTGCTGCTGGTGGCGCTGCTGCTGTCTGCGTGCAGTCAGCAGCTGTACTCCGGGCTCACCGAAAATGATGCCAACGACATGCTCGAGGTGCTGCTGCATGCGGGCGTGGATGCGTCCAAGGTCACGCCAGACGACGGCAAGACCTGGGCGGTGAACGCACCGCACGATCAGGTGTCCTATTCGCTGGAGGTGCTGCGCGCGCATGGTTTGCCGCATGAGCGGCACGCCAATCTCGGCGAGATGTTCAAGAAGGACGGGCTGATCTCGACACCCACCGAAGAGCGCGTACGTTTCATCTATGGTGTGTCGCAGCAGCTATCGCAGACCTTGTCGAATATCGATGGGGTGATCTCGGCCGATGTGGAAATCGTGCTGCCCAACAACGACCCGCTGTCCACCTCGGTAAAGCCGTCCAGCGCTGCGGTGTTCATCAAGTTCCGCGTCGGTAGCGATCTGACCAGCCTGGTGCCCAACATCAAGACGTTGGTCATGCACAGCGTGGAGGGACTCACCTACGAAAACGTCAGTGTCACGCTGGTGCCGGGCGGAGCGGAGAGCGATGCGCAGTTCACCGCATCGGCACCGCCGAGACCTTCGCCATGGCCGTGGCTGGCCGGGTGTGCGTTGGCGTTGTGCCTGGCGGGCGCGGCGGCGCTGTATTGGTGGCCAAACCCGCAGGCGGGCCGTTGGGGCGGCTGGCAGCGCCTGCGCGAGTTGAAGAAAGGCAAAGCCGGGTGAGCGCCGAATGGACAACACGCGGATCGACAATGCGGCACGCTGTGTTCAGCGCTGGACGGACGCGTTGGCGCAACTGGCAGAATCCTTGGACGCCGCACGGGTGGCGCATTGGCTTGGCCCGGTGGCAGCGTCGGGCTGGGCAGCGGCGCCCGTCCACCGTCGTATGCGGGTAATCCAGGCGTGGTCTGGATGGTCGGAATTGTCGCCGTCTGCACTCGGCCTGCATGCGAACCAACTTGCCCTGCTGATGCCCGCGCGATTGGCCAAGGTCCTGATCGCGCGGGCGTTGTTCTCGCGCGGGTTGGCGGTGCGTCGTTGTATCGAGCGCGAACGTCTGGACTGGCTCGAACAGTGTGTGGGGCCGGCCGTGCTTGAGCATGTGCGCCAGAACGCGTCCGCCGGCCTCCCCGTGCCCCTGTTGCCTCGCGATGCCGATCAGGCGGCGTGGGTCGGCGACGGTTGGCGTCGGATGCAGGCCGATGGCGTCTGGTCCAACCCGGTTGTTGCCAAGCTGCTGGCGCTGTCCTTGCCGTTGGGCGCCGCACAGGTGGCCACCGTCGCAGCAGACGGTGCGAGCGATGCCTTCCTGACCGCGCTTCCCACCCTGATACCGGAGGCGTCATGCGTCTGTGGTTGAGGTCAACGCCCGATGCGATCGGCCTGGATTGCGATGTCATTCCGCGCGAGGCGCTGGCCTCGGTGTTGGCGCTGGACGCTGCCACTGCCGAGGTGCACGCACGCTGCGAACAGGCCCTGAGCCAGGCGCAGACACGTGCACAGACGCTGGTCGACGAGGCCCAGCAGCAGGCCGAGGCGATCCTGCACGATGCGCGCCAGAAGGCCGAGCGCAGCGCACGCCTGGGATATGCAGCCGGCCTGCGACGTCAGCTCGATGAGTGGAACGAATCGGGCCTGCGCCATGCCTTTGCCGCCGAAGCGGCCGCGCAGCGGTCACGCGAGCGTCTGGCCGAGATTGTGGCGCGCACCTGCGAGCACATCATCCTCGGACACGATCCCGCGGCGCTGTATGCGCGTGCGGCGCAGGCCCTGGAAGGTGCCCTGGACGAGGCCAAGGCCCTGCGGGTGAGCGTGTACCCCGACGCGGTGGACGCTGCGCGGCGCGCCTTCGATGCGGCCGCCACCGAGGCGGGCTGGACCCTGCAGGTCGAGCTATGCGGCGATGCCGACCTGGCCGTGGGCGCCTGCGTGTGCGAATGGGATACGGGCGTGTTCGAGACCGATCTGCGCGATCAGCTGAGCAGTCTGCGGCGCGTCATTCGCCGCGTGTTGGCCGCACCCCAGGAGCCGGCGGATGCTGGCTGAGACGCCCCTGCTGGAGACAACGCTCGAACGCGAACTGGCCACGCTCGCGGTCGGTCGTCGTTACGGCAAGGTGGTCGAAGTCGTCGGCACCATGCTCAAGGTGGCCGGCGTGCAGGTCAGCCTGGGCGAGGTGTGCGAGTTGCGCCAACGCGATGGCACCTTGTTGCAGCGGGCCGAAGTGGTGGGCTTCAGTCGCGATCTGGCGTTGCTGGCGCCGTTCGGGGAGCTGATCGGGTTGTCGCGCGAGACGCGCGTGATCGGATTGGGGCGCCCGTTGGCGGTGCCCGTTGGACCGGCCTTGCTGGGCCGCGTGCTCGACGGCCTGGGCGAGCCATCGGACGGGCAAGGCGCAATCGCCTGTGACACCTGGGTGCCGATCCAGGCGCAGGCACCGGACCCGATGCGTCGGCGGCTGATCGAACACCCCATGCCGACCGGCGTGCGGATCGTGGATGGCCTGATGACGCTGGGCGAGGGCCAGCGCATGGGCATCTTCGCTGCAGCAGGCGTCGGCAAGAGCACCTTGATGGGAATGTTCGCGCGCGGTACGCAGTGCGATGTCAATGTGATCGTGCTGATCGGCGAGCGAGGGCGCGAGGTGCGGGAGTTCATCGAGCTGATTCTCGGCGCCGATGGTCTGGCACGCAGCGTCGTGGTCTGCGCAACCTCCGATCGCTCATCGATCGAGCGCGCGAAGGCCGCCTACGTCGGCACCGCCATCGCCGAGTATTTCCGGGATCGGGGCCTGCGCGTGCTGCTGATGATGGACTCGCTGACGCGCTTTGCCCGCGCGCAACGCGAGATCGGTCTGGCCGCCGGCGAGCCGCCCACACGCCGCGGCTTTCCGCCATCGGTGTTCGCCGAGTTGCCGCGCCTGCTCGAACGCGCGGGCATGGGCGAGAGCGGGTCGATCACCGCGTTCTACACCGTGCTGGCCGAGGACGATACCGGCAGCGATCCGATTGCCGAGGAAGTGCGCGGCATCCTCGATGGGCACCTGATTCTCTCTCGCGAGATCGCGGCCAAGAACCAGTACCCGGCAATCGACGTGCTGGCCAGCCTGAGCCGGGTGATGAGCCAGATCGTCCCGTACGACCACTCCCAGGCCGCTGGCCGGTTGCGGCGCCTGCTCGCCAAGTACAACGAGGTGGAAACCCTGGTGCAGGTGGGCGAATACCGTCAGGGAAGCGATGCCGTTGCCGACGAAGCGATCGACAGGATCGATGCGATCCGCGACTTTCTCAGCCAACCGACCGACCAGCTCAGTGCCTACGAAAATACGCTGGAACTGCTGACCAGCGTGACCGACGATGCGTGAGCCTGCCTACACCTGGTCGGTGCTGCACCAGCTCAAGGCACGCCGCTGCGAGCGCATGCAGGAACGCCTGAGTGACTGCAGGCGTGCGTTGGAACACTGCGACCGCGAACTTGCCAGGTGCAGACAGGAAGCAGAGGCCTGCACCACGCGCTTGGCCAACTGCGATGCAGCACTGATGGACAAAACCGGCGTGGGGGGTTCGATCGATATCGATACGATCCTGCAGCACGAACGCTTCCGCACCGTGCTGGTCGAGACCTGTCGTGCTGCCGAGCAGGCGCGGGCAGCGGCGGATCAGTCATTGCATAGTGCCCGCGATGAGCTCGCGTCCGTGCAGCAGGCACTGAGCAAGCTGCAGGCACAGGCGCAGGTATACGCAGACAAGGCCGCCAGTGCGCGCCGCGCCAGACAGGCGCAACGCGACGCAGCGGAGGAAGAAGACGCGATCGAGGCACTGGTCGGGCTGCGTTCGCACCGCGCCGCACATGGGGGCGCCCGATGAACGACGCCACCGAAGCCTTGCTGGCCATTTCCTCGCAGGGCGTGTCGTTGTTGACCCTGCTGGCACTGTGCGGGGTGCGCGTGTTCGTGATGTTCATCGTGCTACCGGCAACGGCGCAGGACAGTCTTCCCGGAATTGCGCGCAATGGCGTCATCTACGTCCTGAGCTCGTTCATCGCCTATGGGCAGCCGGCCGATGCGCTGGCGAAGATCCAGACGGCCGGCCTGGTCGGGGTGGTGTTCAAGGAGGCGTTCGTCGGTCTGCTGATCGGGTTTGCCGCATCGACGGTGTTCTGGATCGCCGAGAGCGTTGGCCTGCTGATCGACGACCTTGCCGGTTACAACAATGTGCAGATGACCAACCCGCTCAGCGGCCAGCAAAGCACGCCGGTGTCCACGGTGCTGCTGCAACTGGCCATCGTTTCGTTCTACGCATTGGGCGGCATGCTGATGTTGCTCGGCGCGTTGTTCGAATCGTTTCGCTGGTGGCCGCTGACCCAGCTTGGGCCGAACATGGGGGCGGTTGCCGAATCGTTCGTGATCCAGCAATCCGACAGCATGATGGCCGCCGTCGTCAAACTGTCCGCACCGGTGATGCTGGTGCTTGTGCTGGTGGATCTTGCGATCGGCCTGGTGGCGCGAGCGGCCGATAAACTCGAACCGTCGAACTTGAGTCAGCCAATCCGTGGGGTGCTGGCGTTGTTGCTGCTCGCCTTGCTGACCAGCGTCTTCATCGCGCAATTCGGCGAAGCACTCGGTTTCCTGCATTTCCAGCAGCAATTGCACGATGCTGCCAACCTGTCTGGCAAGGGAGGCGCGACGCACTGATCTTTATTGAGACATTCCCGGCTTTGCACTTCCTACACTGGTCGCTATCGACTTTTTCACTTGCCTAGCAGAGGGAACGCCATGGCTCCTGCCTGTACCACCGCCCACCGCCGACGTGCTCCATTGGCCGCCGTACTGATGCTCAGCCTGCTGCCGCTGTTGTCGCCACATGCCGACGCCGCCCAGGTCCCGTGGCATTCGCGCACGTTCAAATACGTCGCCGACAACAAGGATCTCAAAGAAGTGCTGCGTGATTTGTCCGCCAGCCAGTCCATCGCCACCTGGATCTCGCCAGAGGTGACCGGCACCCTGAGCGGCAAATTCGAAACCTCCCCGCAGGAATTCCTCGACGATCTGGCGGCCACCTACGGCTTTGTCTGGTACTACGACGGTGCCGTGCTCAGGATCTGGGGTGCGAACGAATCCAAGAGCGCGACCTTGAGCCTGGGGACTGCATCGACGAAGTCACTGCGCGACGCACTTGCACGCATGCGCCTGGACGATCCGCGCTTCCCGGTGCGTTACGACGAGGCCGCGCATGTGGCGGTGGTCTCCGGGCCGCCAGGGTATGTGGATACCGTTTCGGCGATTGCCAAGCAGGTCGAGCAGGGCGCGCGTCAGCGCGATGCCACCGAAGTGCAGGTGTTTCAGTTGCATTATGCGCAAGCGGCCGACCACACGACGCGCATCGGCGGCCAGGATGTGCAGATTCCCGGCATGGCCAGTCTGTTGCGCAGCATGTACGGTGCACGCGGCGCACCGGTCGCGGCGATACCCGGGCCTGGCGCCAACTTTGGGCGGGTACAGCCGATCGGCGGTGGGTCCTCCAACACATTCGGCAATGCCGCACAGGGTCAAGGTGGCGGAGCCAGCGGCATCCTCGGGCTGCCTTCGTCCTGGTTCGGGGGCGCATCGTCGTCCGATCGCGTGCCGGTCAGCCCGCCGTTGCCCGGCAGCGGAGCCGCCGCGGCTGCGGGGTCGCCGGCCAGCGTATGGCCGGAACTTAGCAAGGGGCGGCGCGATGAATCCAATCCGATCGACGCCGGTGGTGGCGCAGAGCTGGCCTCCGATGCGCCGGTGATCGAAGCCGACCCGCGCACCAACGCCATCCTGATCCGCGATCGACCGGAGCGGATGCAGAGCTACGGCACCCTGATCCAACAGCTGGACAACCGGCCCAAGTTGCTGCAGATCGATGCCACCATCATCGAGATCCGCGATGGTGCCATGCAGGATCTCGGTGTCGATTGGCGCTTCCACAGCCAGCACACGGACATACAGACCGGCGACGGCCGTGGCGGTCAGTTGGGTTTCAACGGCGCATTGAGCGGCGCTGCCACCGATGGCGCGACCACGCCGGTGGGCGGCACCTTGACGGCCGTGTTGGGAGATGCGGGGCGCTACCTGATGACGCGCGTGTCGGCGTTGGAGACGACGAACAAGGCAAAGATCGTGTCTTCGCCCCAGGTTGCGACGTTGGACAACGTCGAAGCGGTCATGGACCACAAGCAACAGGCATTCGTCCGGGTGAGCGGATACGCATCGGCCGATCTTTATAACCTCTCCGCCGGGGTGTCGTTGCGGGTATTGCCCAGCGTGGTGCCGGGCTCGCCGAACGGTCAGATGCGTTTGGATGTGCGTATCGAGGATGGCCAGCTCGGATCCAACACCGTGGACGGCATTCCGGTCATTACCTCCAGCGAGATCACGACCCAGGCGTTCGTCAATGAAGGCCAAAGCCTGCTGATTGCAGGATACGCCTACGATGCCGACGAGACCGATCTGAATGCGATACCGGGCCTGTCGAAGATTCCGTTGGTCGGTAATCTGTTCAAGCACCGCCAAAAAAGCGGGACCCGCATGCAACGGCTGTTTCTGCTGACCCCGCATGTGGTGTCGCCCTGATGGTTCGCGAAAAGCCATCGCTAGGCGATGGGGGGGGGCTGCAATTGTCTGACAATCGTTGCATGCCATCGGCCGGATATTGCCGGATATTGCCGGGATTGTTTGGGCAATCATCAGGCTGGTCAAGTGCTTGGTGCGGATGTGTATCGACTCAGCGCGCCTGAGACCGCCGCCTGGATGATCATCGGGTGGCTGAGGCTTCGCCTGTCCTGATTAGCCCTGACCCTCAGCCATGGAAATTGCTGGCAGCATGCAGGACCGGCTCCGGGCAGGGCTTGCAACGCATCATCGCCGTGGCAAGTCGTGGCAGCATCTCGCGCAGACGGAAGCGGCGGTTGAAGCGATAGGCCGCTTCGGCCAGATACCGTCTTGCATATTTGCCTTGCGCGATGGCGTGGTAGACGCCGCTGATGGCACGTTTGAGGTTGCCAAGCACCACATTGACCCACCTGGCACCGGCGGCCTCTGTGGCTGCGCGTCCGCCGTCGGTGTCCAGTGTGGTGTGTGCATGGCCGGCCTCTTCCAGGCGGCGGAAACAGGCCAATCCGTCGGTGTAGGCCTCGCATTCTGGCGCCAGGCGACGGGCGATCCAGTCCGTGAGCGCGACATTGTCGAAGCTGCGCACCGGCTCGATCACCACAAAGCTCGGCGCGGTGAGGCTGGTATCGGTCTGCACCGCAATCAGGAACGGTTGCTTGTTCTCCGAGCCGCGCCCAGCCTTGCCACCGTTGCGCTCCCCTCCCAGGTAGGCATCGTCGATCTGCACGAACCCGGACAGTCGACGCATGGCTTCGCGCTCGGCCATGACCTGCATGATCTGCGCTTCATCCGCCAGGCGGTCTTGTAGTTGACGCCCAGGTGACGCATCAGCTCCAGCACAGCCATGTTGGCTTTGTTCGAGGTCAACAGGTGCAACGCCAGCATCCAGGCGCGCAGTGGCAGCTTGGTGCCCTGGAACATCGTGCCTGCGATCAGGCTGGTCTGGTGCCGGCACGAGCTGCACTGGTAGTAGACGACGCCACCCCGCTTGAAGCGCGAGCGCTCGCGCCCGGCGCAGCACGGACAACGACATCCATGTGGGCACCGCCATCTGTACAAAGAGCGGTAACACTTGGCCTTGGTGCCGTAGGACGCAAAGAACTCAGGCAGCGACAATCCAGCCTGGAACTGCACAGTATTAATGCTCATCTCGCCACCTCGTTGACTTTAGGTGACGACACCATCAACCCCGCCTGGCGCAGATCCTGCGACTGCTGGCTGAAGGTCGGGGCTAATCAGGTCGCCTGTTGGGAAGGTGCCGGTCACTCCGTATGCCTTCGTCGTCCCAGCCAGCACTTCAGTGAACGACCGCGAAACCGAGCGATTCTCGCCAGAACCCGACACGGGAAGATCGCTTCAGAGGAAGCTTGTTCGTCTCCGATGTTTAATTACATCGTGGATGTCTAGTAAATTATCAATACCATTGCTTACAATTCTTTGAACTTTAAAATAATGGACAGGATATTTAATTTCGACTATAAAAAATATCGCGAAATGACGGAAGCGGCGGATGATTACCGCAATTCTCCGCCTCATGAAGAACAACGGGAAAACCACGGCGCGGGTTATAACATGCATCCGTTGCTTGAATCTCTCCCACGAAGAAATCCTACGCAAGTGCATGCCGATGGCTCGGTTCATCAGATGCGTGCGGCCGCGCCGACCTCCAGAACCCATAGGGATTACTTAAAAATATTAGAACTAATAAGCGCCTATGGCGATGGCAAAGGTATTCCCGAGCTACAAAGAAGCTTTCCAAGCTTTGCTGCCTTTTTGATGGACAGTGGCTTGTCGCATGTAAATGGCAGGCAGATGCTTCAGGAACTGAATGAAGATCAACGCGACCAAGTCATACATCAAATAATAAGACGAATTGAGTATTGTGCGGATCCTGAATATCGAGAAGTTGCGCTGAGCCGACTGGAGTCGGATTGCAGTGGAAAAATTACGCTAAGTCAACGGACTTTGGATCGCATTGACAAAGCCAAAGCCAAAGCCGAAGCCGAAGCCGAAGCCAAAGCCAAAGCCAAAGCCGAAGCCAAAGCCAGAGTCGAAGCCGGAGCCCAATGCAAGATCAACGAAATTATGGAATATATACCAAGATATGAAGCATTAGAGAAAGTGCCAGTGCGTGTGAGATTCCATGCTTACCTGCGTGGTGATGGCTCATTCGGCCCAGGGCTACCTGGCATCCTTCGATACATGACCCCAGATCAGAAGAAAAGATTGTATCTAGCAAGTGAGAGACGCAAACTGGCCTTGGCCGCTCCAAAAAGCAAGCCCACTCCAAAAAGCAAGCCTCTAAAAGGCGTATTCCGGACCCTCCATCAAAAACCAAATTTGCTTCTTGAGATTTCGAGCAAATTCAGCAATAGAGCGTACAGCATCAATGATTCAAGCAGCGGATATTTATCACAAGCAGACCTGGAAGAAATGGTCGACGAGGAAACCGGCGAACTGACTCGTCTGGGTGAAGCAGTGATTTCAGGAGCATCCCAAGGCATCCAGACGGCAATTCGAGCCAACTTCAGAATGCGTTATCAACAACCGGATCTGCCTCCATACAGTCCCCCTCAGGCCTTCCATCGGCCAGAAGAAACGTGGAATCCCCATACTCCGGCGGGTTCTTCCTATTCGTCCCTGTTCCCGCCCACCCCTTCTGGCGGTTGGCCGCAGAACGCATCAGGTGAGTGGCATCCCGATACTCCGGCGGGTTATTCCCATCGTGCATGGCCAGCCCAGCCCGAAGCGTCGAGTTCCACCTTCGATGATCTTGAGTCCTTGGACTATAGGCAGAACTATGGTTATCGCGAATTCGACCTTAACACCCCCCAGGAAATCGAGCAGCCAGGGTGGTGGCAGCAAGCCACGCCCGCCCAAAGCACGGACTCGACCTTCGATGGCCTCTCCTCCATGAGCCATTACGGTAGCGAATTCGACCTCAACATCCCCCAGCAAGAAGAGTACCCTAATAACCATGGCACGCAGACCCCCATGGGATATTCGGCCATGACTCCTGAAAGGATCGATGTGGACAATCTGCCGTCGCCCCAGGACGTCGCAGACCCCGAACTTCCTCCAGTGAGGGCCACTTCGTGGCTGCTGGATGGACATTTGCGCGCCTACACCGATGACCTAGCTCGCCGATTGCGAGGGGAGCCCAACGCCCATTTACTCCACTTTGCCGACTCGCAGGTAGTGACCATGCTGAGCTCCGCAGATCCAGACCAACAGGCCCGCGCACAGCGCCTTCTTGCCGGAGACGACATCCCACCTATCGTGTTCCTGCCGATCAATCAGCCCAACGCTCATTGGTCATTGCTCGTCGTCGACCGGCGTAACAAGGACGCTGTTGCGGCCTACCACTATGATTCCATGGCACAGAAGGACCCACAGCAACGCTACCTTGCTGATATGGCGGCCTATCACCTTGGCCTTGATTATCAACAAACTCATGAAATGCCCATCGCGATACAGTCGGACGGTTATTCCTGCGGCGATCATGTGCTGACCGGGATAGAGGTGTTGGCCCACAGGGTACTCGACGGCACCTTCGACTACGCAGGCGGCAGGGACCTGACTGATATCGAACCAGACCGCGGCCTCATCAGGGATCGTCTTGCCCAAGCGGAGCAAGCTCCAGCAGAAAGCAGCATCAGGCAAGTTCCCGCACGATCCAACGAACAGAAGAAAAAGAAAAGCAAGTGGTGGAAAAAGTTCTAGCAGTTCGACCATCAGCGGTAAAGTAGGGTTGGCAGGATTAGGGAAGGTCTGATCAACTGACCCACCCCCGAAAAACCGTGCCGACGTAAAGTAGAGACTTCGCCCCGCATGGGCCCCGTGGATCACGAGGAATCAGGCGATGAAGAAGTCCCGTTTTACCGAAGAGCAGATCGCATACGCGCTCAAGCAGGTCGAGCTGGGGATGGCGGTTGGCGAGGTGTGTCGCAAGATGGGCATTGCGGAGGCGACGTTCTATGTGTGGCGCAAGAAATACGGTGGGCTTGGACCCTCCGAACTGAAGTGCCTGCGCGTGCTGGAAGAGGAAAACCGCAAGCTCAAGCAGCTGGTTGCCGACCTGAGCCTGGACAAGGCGATGCTCCAGGAGGTGGTCACAAAAAAACTCTAAGGGCGCCCCAGAAGCGCAGCTGGGTTGTCCGCTTGAGAGAGCGCTTCGGCGTGAGCGAACGACGCGCATTGCGGATCGTTGCGATGTCGCGCTCGGCGTTTTCGTACAAGGCCAAGGCGCGCGACTGCAGCGCCATCCGCTTGCGGATGCGCGAGATCACGCAGACGCGCATCCACTATGGCTGCGAACGCGTATTGGTGGTGCTGCGGCGCGAAGGCTGGCGGGACAACCACAAGCGGGTGCATCGCATCTACAAGGAAGAAGGCCTGTCGTTGCGGCATTGTCGCCCGCGACGTAGTCGCAGCAGTCGTCGCCGGCAACCGATCAAGGTGGCCACGGCGCCCAACACGCTGTGGGGCATGGACTTCGTCAGTGACGCGCTGTTCGATGGCCGTCGCTTCCGGCTGCTGCCGGTGCTGGACCACTTCACGCATGAGTGCCTGGAGATCTTCGTGGATCAGTCCTTGGGCGCTGACGATGTCGCCGACGCAGTGGTGCGGCTGGTCGTTCAACGAGGCAAGCCGGAAGCGATCAAAGTGGATAACGGCAGTGAGTTTGCCGGCAAGGTCTTGGACCGCTGGGCCTATGAAAACGGC
>NZ_JAJIUJ010000081.1 GCF_020880415.1 Xanthomonas euvesicatoria pv. euvesicatoria
GGACTGGCCGGCTACAGGGCTGGCAGCGCGACGCAGTGTCGGCGCGATGCACCGGGGAACAACGAAAAAGCCCGGTTTCCCGGGCTTTTTTGCTTCATCGATACGGCGGCAAGTGCGATCAGGTCAGCGCGATCGACTTGTTCTTGCGCTCGGCCAGGCGCTTTTCCAGGTAGTGGATGTTCTGCCCACCGGCCTGGAAGCCCTTGTCGCGCATGATGCGCTGCTGCAGCGGGATGTTGGTCTTGATGCCGTCCACCACCATCTCGCTCAGCGCCACGCGCATGCGCGCAATCGCGGTTTCGCGATCGGGGCCATGCACGATCAGCTTGCCGATCATCGAGTCGTAGTTCGGCGGCACCTTGTAGCCGCTGTAGATGTGCGTATCCACACGCACGCCAGGGCCGCCTGGCGGATGGAAGGCGGTGATCAGGCCCGGGTTGGGCATGAAGGTTTCCGGATCCTCGGCGTTGATGCGGCATTCGATCGCATGCCCGCGCAGCACGATGTCGCTTTGCTTGATGCTCAGCTTGTGGCCGGCGGCGATGCGCAGCTGCTCGCACACCAGGTCGATGCCGGTGATGCGCTCGGTGACCGGATGCTCCACCTGGATACGCGTGTTCATTTCGATGAAGTAAAAACGCCCGTTCTCGAACAGGAATTCGAAGGTGCCTGCGCCGCGGTAGCCGATGCGGATGCAGGCGTCCACGCAGACCTTGCCGATCTCGTTGCGCAGTTCCTCGGTGATGCCCGGTGCCGGCGCTTCTTCCACCACCTTCTGGTGGCGTCGCTGCATGGAGCAATCGCGTTCGCCCAGATGGATCGCACCGCCCTGGCCGTCGGCAAGCACCTGGATTTCCACGTGGCGCGGATTTTCCAGGAACTTCTCCATGTAGACCTGATCGTTGCTGAAGGCGGCCTTGGCTTCGGACTTGGTGGTTTCGATGGCAGCCTTCAGCGCAGCCTCCGAATGCACCACGCGCATGCCGCGTCCGCCGCCGCCGCCGGCCGCCTTGATGATCACCGGGTAGCCGATTTCGCGCGCGACCTTGGTGTTGGCGACGATGTCATCGCCCAGCGGGCCACCCGAGCCGGGCACGCACGGTACGCCGGCGGCCTTCATGGCGCGGATCGCTTCCACCTTGTCGCCCATCAGGCGAATGGTGTCGGCCTTGGGGCCGATGAAGATGAAGCCGGATTGCTCCACGCGCTCGGCGAAATCGGCGTTTTCCGACAGGAAGCCGTAGCCGGGGTGGATGGCCTGCGCATCGGTGACCTCGGCCGCGGCGATCAATGCCGGAATGTTGAGGTAACTGTCGCTGGAGGCGGCCGGGCCGATACACACCGACTCATCGGCCATGGCCACGTGCTTGAGGTTACGGTCGACCGTGGAATGCACCGCGACCGTGCGGATGCCGAGCGTGTGGCACGCGCGCAGGATGCGCAGCGCGATTTCACCTCGGTTGGCGATGACGACTTTATCGAGCATGGGATTGGGGATTCGGGATTGGGGATTCGTAAAAGGCGCTGGGTTCGCGGAGATGTCGCGACTTTTCCAACGAGCGGATCAATGCGTTGAGCTTGGCAAACGTGCGATTCAGCAAGTCGGCAATTGCCGCATCGGGCGATGCGAACTGCAGTCGTGTTGCGATCTGCAGCTGCGTGTCCAGCTCCGCCAACGAACCACGCGCCATCGAGAGATAGCGCAGGTACTCGGCCGTGGAGCGATGTGCAGCTCCTTCGGCAATGTTGGATGGAATGCTGATCGCGGCGCGGCGCATCTGTGCCGTCAGCCCAAAGCGTTCGGAATCAGGAAAGTCGTGGCTCAGGCGATAGATCGCTTCGACGAGCGACATCGCGTCGCGCCACACCGTCAGGCGCTCGTGTGGTCGCTCTTGCGAATCCCGAATCACGATTCCCGAATCCCGGCGCTTCAGCCAATCACAAACAACGGCTGGTCGAATTCCACCGGCTGGCCGGTTTCGCCGAGGATGGCGACGATGGTGCCGGAGGCGTCGGCTTCGATGGGGTTGAACATCTTCATTGCCTCGATGATCGCCAGGGTATCGCCGACCTTGACCTGCTGACCGACGGTGACGAACGCCGGCTTGTCCGGGGAGGGCGAGGTGTAGAACGTGCCGACCATCGGGGCGCGCAGCACGTGGCCTTCCGGCAGTGCGGCGGCCTGCTTGGCGCCGCCGGTGGAGGCTTCGGTGGGCGATTGCATCGGCATGGTGGCCGCGGCGGCCGGCGCCTGGACGGGGGCCGGCGCGTACTGCTGCTGCACCGGGGCGCTCAGCATGGCCGCGCCCTTGGGTACGCGCGCCAGGCGCACGCTTTCTTCGCCTTCCTTGATCTCGATTTCGGCGAGATTGGATTCTTCGAGCAGGTCGATCAGTTTCTTGATTTTGCGGAGATCCATAAGGGCCTCTGGAAGTGAAACGGTGGGGAGTGCCGGCGGATGCCGGCGGAATGGGATCAGGACGCCGGCGCGCTGGCCGAGGTCATGCGGCAGGGGTCATGCGTCGCGCTCCAGACGCGCGATCACCGCTTCCAGCGCCAGCCGGTAGCTGTCGGCGCCGAAGCCGCAGATCACCCCGTCGGCCTTGTCGCTGAGATAGCTGTGGTGCCGGAACGGCTCGCGCGCGTGCGGGTTGGACAGATGAATTTCCACGAACGGCAGCCCCACGCCCAGCAGCGCATCGCGCAGCGCCACCGAGGTATGAGTGAAGGCGGCCGGGTTGATCAGGATGTAGGCGGTGCCGTCCTCGCGCGCGGCGTGGATGCGCTCCACCAGCACGTGCTCGGCATTGGACTGCAGGCAGTGCAGCACGTGCCCGGCCGCCTGCGCGCGGTCCACCAGGGCTGCGTCGATTTGCGCCAGCGTGGTACGCCCGTAGACCTCCGGCTCGCGGGTGCCGAGCAGGTTGAGGTTGGGGCCATGCAACAGCAGCAGATGGGCCATGGGATCCGGAAGAGCGGAAAGGCCGGAAGTCTGCGCGATGTCGCCGATGCTGTCCAGTTCGACGAACTTAGGTCTGTTTAAAACGATTGTTTTAAATTTCGAATGGTTTGGGCGGTGGCTAATGGCGGCGGGCAATGGCGTGCCGGAGGTCATCGTGCCGGCCTTGAATCGCCCGGACCGCTGCGAGCGGAACCGGCAGCTGGCCGCGCGCATCCGGAGCGCAGCGTTTGCGCCTGACGCGATGGAGGCAGCCTTCCCGGCGGGTAACGCGGCAACGGCTGCTGGCGGCATCCTCTCCTGTCGGGCGTCGGAATGTTGTGCCGGCGGCAGCAATTCGGTGAGTGTCCGGCTTGTTCATGGCAAGCGCGCAGGAGGTGAGTTGCAGCAGGGCGCGATCTGCGTTTTGCGCGGAGATGCAGGCTCCCAACAACGTGGCGTCGGGCCGGAACGGCCGGCGTGCCAGATGAAGGGCGATCAGCGCGATCGCCCCCCTCTGTTGCCTCGCTTCCTGCAGCTTCCCGCCGTGCAGGCCGCGGCCACGGTCGCCTGCTGCGCATCGCATGCATCAAGGCGTTGGAGGTGCCAGGGGCACCGAACAGGCGACGCCGCGCGCAGCCTGACGCCACCTGACGCCATCTATGCGCATGCCAACATCGGCCGGTCAGGTCTGCAGGGCGCCGGCAGCGCGGGGCGTGCAGACCCCGGCCAGGAGGGGCCGAACCCGTGCTTGGACCTGTCGCAACACGCCCATGGCACGGGTGTCGGCCTACACGGTTCGCAAAATCTTCGGCCTGGCCCGCCAACAGACGGCCGCCCAGGCCACCAGCCGCAGCGAAGGCGCGCCTTACCGCGCAGCGCGCAGCAAGGCGTCTTCGGTAATCGCGCCGGTCAGCACGGTCGGCAGGATCGCCGGCGGGGCGCCGGGGCCGTAGACCACGTACAGCGGCACGCCGACGGCCTGGTGCTGGTCGAGGAAGGTGCTGATGGCGGGGTCGACATTGGTCCAGTCGCCCTTCATGTAGACCGCATCGACGCGGCGCAACGCGTCGCGGAATTCGGCGCTGCTCAGCACGTTCTTTTCGTTGGCCTTGCAGGTCACGCACCAATCGGCGGTCATGTTGACGAAGACCACGCGGTTGTCGGCACGCAGGCGGTCCAGCAACTGCGGCGAGAACGCCACCACGCCCTCGGCCGCGGTGGCCGCTGGCAGGCTCAGGCGCGTGACCGCGACCACCGGCACCAGCGCCAGTACCAGCATCGTCGTGGCCAGGCCCATGCCCAGGCGGTGGCTCTTCCAGCGGCTGCGCTCGAAGCACCACAGCCCCAGGGCCAGCAGGGTGGCGCCGACCAGCATCAAGGCCAGCGCATCCACGCCGCGCTGCTTGCCTAATACCCACAGCAGCCAGATCGCGGTGAGATACATGGGGAACGCCAGCACCTGCTTGAGCGTTTCCATCCACGCCCCGGGGGTGGGCAGGCGCCGCGCCAGCGAAGGCACGAAGCCGATCAGCAGGAACGGCAGCGCCAGGCCCAGGCCCAGCACCAGGAATACCAGCATCGCCAGCAGCGCGGGCGCGGTGAAGGCGTAGGCCAGTGCCGTGCCCATGAACGGCGCGATGCAGGGGCTGGCGACCACGCAGGCCAGCACGCCGGTGAAGAAGTCGCCCAGCGGCCCGTTGCGCGCGGCCAGCGACTGGCCGATGCCGCCCAGGTTGGTGCCCAAGGTGAACACGCCCGACAGGCTCAGCCCCACCGCGAACATCAGATACGCCAGCGCCGCGACGAACCACGGCTGCTGCAGCTGGAAGCCCCAGCCGGCGGCCTGCCCGGCGGCGCGCAAGCCGATCACCAGGCCACCGATGGCGGCAAAGGACACCAGCACGCCCAGCGAATACCAGATGGCATGGCTGCGCGCGTGGCTGCGGCTCTCGCCGCTGTGCGCCAGGCCCAGCACCTTCAGCGACAGGATCGGCAGCACGCAGGGCATCAGGTTCAGCACCAACCCACCAAGCAGGGCCAGCACCAGCATGCCCAGCAGGCCCTTGTCGGTATGCGGCGGCGGCGTGCGCTCCGGGTTGCCGGCCGAGGCATCGGCGACCGGGACGGCCGTGCTGGCGGCCGGCGCCGGCTCGACCGGTGCCTGGCCGGCGGCCAGCGGCGAAATCATCAACGGCGCGGCCTGCGCCTGGTTCTGCGGCGACACGGTTCCGGCCGGTACATCCAGGGCGACGCGGCGGGTCATCGGCGGATAGCAGATCCCGTCGGTCTGGCAGCCCTGGAAGGTGGCCACCAGGGTCACGTGGGCCGGGTCAGGGTGGTCGCGCAGCAGCGGCAAGGTCACTTCGGCCTGGTCGAAATACACCACCACATCGCCGAAGTGTTCGTCGCGGTGGGCCTTGCCTTGCGGCCAGCGCGGCAGCCCGGTGCGCACGCCGTTGGCGCCTTCCAGGGCCAGCGAGGTGCGGTCGCGGTAGATGTAATAGCCCGGCGCCGGGGTGAAGCGCAGCAGCAGGCTGTTGCCGTCGCCGACGATGGCTTCGAAATTGAACGCCTGCTCGGCCGGCAGCGGCAATGCGTCCACCCCGGCGGTCTGGCCGGGGGCGCCGAACAGGCGCGGGGCGGCGGCGTTGCGTGGCACCAGCGCGCCCAGGTTTTCGCGTGGCGCGGCGGTGGCCTGCGCCCCGGTGGCATCGGCCGCGGGCAGGTCGAGGCGGATTTCGCGCCGCTGCGGTGGATAGCACACGCCGGCATCGGCGCAGCCCTGGTACTGCACCTGCAGGACGGCGGTCTGCACTGCCGGGTCGGCCTTGCCGGCCAGGGTGGCCTGCAGTTGCTTGCGGTAGGTCTGCACCTGGCCGAAGAACTCGTCGTGCTTGCTCTCGCCTTCCGGCAGCGCCAGTTCGCCCGCGGCAAACCCCTTTCCGGCCTTGACGCTGATGCGGTGGCGATACAGGTAGTAGCCCGGTGCGATCTTCCAGTGCAGCGCGATGCGGTCGCGGCTGTCGGCGGTGGCGCTCAGCGCGAAGGCCTGGTCCACCGGCAGCAGGTCGGCTTCGGTTACGGCGGCCTGCGCGGGGGCGGGCGCCAGTACCGCCAGCGGCGCGGCGAGCAAGGGGGCGGCCAAGAGCGCGCAGCGGGCGATCCAGCGGGACAGAGACTTCATGGACGTCAGAATTCCTTGCGGGTTTCGGCCCGGACCCAATCGAGATATGCCGGCAGCCCGGCGCTGGCTTGGACAGCGACCGCCTCCGGCAGTTCATACGGATGCAAGGCCTGCAGCCGCGCGATGGCGTCGGGCAGGCAGTCGTCCCAGGTCTTGATCAGCAACTGCACCTCGGTGCTGCGCTCGATCGCGCCCTTCCAGCGGTACAGCGATTGCACGCCGGGCAATAGGGTGACGCAGGCGGCCAGCCGTTCGTCGAGCAAGGCCTGCGCAATGCGCTCGGCGCTGTCGGTATCCGGGCAGGTGCTCACTAACAAATGGAGGGAAGGTGCGCTCATTGGACCCGGCAGTGTAATCCCCTGTTTGCGGGGGATCGACCGCCGATTCCGGAAAACAAGACGTTAACTTCGTGGCCCCGGTGAGATGGCGTGCTCAAGCGATCCTGCGGTCAGCACGCGGCGCCTTGGATGGTTCCGTGTTCGCTTGCGCCCTGCCGTGCACGGCAGGGCGGCTACCCGGGTTCGGTCAATGGGGGATCAATGCCGTGGCGCCTGCCGGCAACGCACGCCGTCTGTACAGACGCCCGGCGTCACCGGTTGGGGGCAAGGCGCCCGGCGCGATCTGCTCCGGGCCCCGCGCCTCACCCGCCCGGCCGGTGCACCAGGCCAACAGGCAACACGGTTGCGCTTGCCGCCAGGCGGGTGCGGGCGGGGCCCGGAATCGGCATGTACCACGCGTACAGTGCGGTTCCGAGCGTGCCGTTCACCCCGCCTGGCGACTGCGCGCGACGTGCGTGAGCCGGTCTTAGTTGGCCAGCTGGCAACTGGCCGGCTTGGCCGAGTTGAACAGGCTGGCGGTGGCCCATTCGGGGTGATCCACGAACGGGTTGCGGTTGCCCTGGAAGCTGAAGATCACCTCGTTGCGGGCGCGCTCGGCATCGTCTGGTGGGTCGGCCTGATGCCAGGCCAGCAGGGTGGAGAGCAGGCCCATGTAGGCCGGTGAGGCTGCGGTCTGCACGATCTTGCTGCGGTCGTCGGTCAGCTCCAGGTCCGGCTCGGATTGTCCGGTAGCCGCATCCAGCCCGCCTTCATAGCGGATGGCCATGTACATCACCGCGCGCGCCATGTCGCCCTTGCGCCGGCCCCACACCTCGAAGGTGCCGCTGTTGCCGTCGGGCGTGCGGACCCAGTTGGAATTGCCCGGGTATCGTCCGCTGCCGCCGCCACTGCCGTCGTTGACCTCGGTCACCCGCTCGCCGCAGCTGCTGGTGCAGGTGGCATAGGGCTTGTTGCCGCGGTCTGCGTTGAAGCTGGTGTCGGTCAGGTACAGCATGTGGGTGTCGGTATAGGGCGCGTACGGCAGGCCGCGGTCGCCGGTGGCGCTGCCAAAGCCCAGCGAGTTGGGCCAGGTGTGCTCGCGGTTGTAGGTGAGCCCGCTGCCGGTGCCGGCGCGGTCGCTGACCTTGGCGTAGCTGCGGTTGCGGTAGGCGTCCAAAATGCGGCCGCTGTTGTTGGGATCCTCGTCGGCCATTTCCAGGATGGTCCAGGTGCTGGTGCCGCTGCCGCTGTACGGGTAGACCGTGTGCCCCTTGATGGTGGCGTGCAACGAGCAGCGCAGCTGGCTGGCGCTGGCGGTATTGACCCGCGCGTAGTACCCGGTACCGCCGCCGCTGGCGGTGGCCACGGTGAAGGCGATGGACTGGTTGGCGGCCGGGCTCAGGCCGCTGGCATCGCGGATGGCGCTGGCGGTGATGGCCAGCGTGCAGCGCTCGCCGCCGACCAGGGCGGTGTTGGTGGACAGGGTGAAGCGGGTGCCGCTGGTCGGGTACGTCAGCGCCACGTTGCCGGAGCTGGCGCAGCTCAGCGCAAACGCACCGCTGCCCAGCGTCACCGCTTCGCTGAAACCCACGGCCAGATCGCCGGCAGCCGGAAAGCCGGTGGCGCCTTGCGTTGGTGTGGTGCTGCTGATGGTGGGAGCACCGGTACTTCCACCGCCGTCGCTGCCGGTGAAGGTCTGGCCGCGGTTGCAGGCGCCGAAGGTCTGTGCCGCCGAGCCGGCCCAGCTGAAGTTGGCCGCGCTGCTGCCGGTACCGGTCAATTGCAGCGAACTGCCGACCGCGGTGCTGTTGCTCTCGCTCACCGGCAGGTTCTGGCTGGTCACGCCGGCCGCCGGGCCGCCGCTGCCGGTGATGGCGCCTTCATAACTGAGGAACTGCACCAGCTGCCCGTTGGGGTCGACCAGCGCCACGCCGTCGTTGGGGCCGTTCTGCACGCCGTTGCTGGCATAGCTCACCGTGGCCATACGCACCTGGCTGCCGCAGCTGACCACCGTGCCGGCCGGCACCGCCGTATTGGCGTACACCACTGCCGCACTGGGGCTGTTGCCGTTGTACAGGTAGATGCGGTAACCGCTCAGCGATTCGCCGGCGGTGGCCACCACTTCCACACCCTCGCCGCTGTCGCCGGAGGCGCCCACGTCGTCGTAGTGCAGTTCGTTGATGAAGACCGCCGCATTGGCGGAGGTGGCACCGAGCGCGAACGCGCAGGCCAGGGGAAGGGTGCAACGCAGGGACACGAAACGGGACGGCAACCTCATCGACAGCTCCTTGTGATCGGGGAATGCGTTCCCGACTGTAAGGCGCGCGCATGATAGGCGATGGAACCTGGTTCCATTTCTAGAGCATTGGACGAGACTCCTATACGCCTGCCAGGTGGGCGCGCCCGGTGCCCGTGGGCATGGACCCCATTCCGGTTCCCCAGCGACGTTCGCGCCCACCTGACAACCGCTCGCTCCGTTTTGTCGGCTGCCCTCGGCGGTTCGGAGAGAAGCGGTCGGCGAAAAATTTTTGCCGCCAGCCCTTGAAAGCCACCCGCGCAGCACAATCTCTGGCCCGCACCCGCTTGTCGGGTTTTTTCCGCGCGCTGTGCTGGCAGTCGTCATGTGCGAGTGCTAACATCGCCGATAATTTCCAGGCCAATCAAACACTTAAGAGGTCTTCTCTCTATGAGCATCAAGCCGCTTCACGACCGCGTTGTAGTCAAGCCGATCGAAGCCGACGAAGTTTCCGCCGGCGGCATCGTGATTCCGGACTCCGCCAAGGAAAAGTCCACCAAGGGTGAAGTCGTCGCGATCGGCGCCGGCAAGCCGCTGGACAACGGCAGCCTGCGCGCGCCGGTGGTCAAGGTTGGCGACAAGGTCATCTACGGCCAGTACGCCGGCAGCAGCTACAAGTCCGAAGGCGTCGAGTACAAGGTGCTGCGCGAAGACGACATCCTGGCCGTCATCGGCTGATAGCCGTTGCCGGCGGGATTCGGGAGTCGAGATTCGGGATTGGTCACCGCGGCTTGCCGCACCAATCCGCCTCTCCTCCGGATCCCGCTCTAGCCAATCCCCAATCCCCAATCCCCAATCTCAAATCCCGGAGTAACAACCAATGGCTGCTAAAGACATTCGTTTCGGTGAAGACGCACGTACCCGCATGGTTCGTGGCGTCAACGTGCTTGCCAATGCCGTGAAGGCCACCCTGGGCCCGAAGGGCCGCAACGTCGTGCTCGAGAAGAGCTTCGGCGCGCCGACCATCACCAAGGACGGCGTTTCCGTCGCCAAGGAAATCGAACTGGCCGACAAGTTCGAGAACATGGGCGCGCAGATGGTCAAGGAAGTCGCGTCCAAGACCAACGACAACGCCGGCGACGGCACCACCACCGCCACCGTGCTGGCCCAGGCCCTGATCCGCGAAGGCGCCAAGGCCGTGGCCGCCGGCATGAACCCGATGGACCTCAAGCGTGGTATCGACCAGGCCGTCAAGGCTGCGGTCGTCGAGCTGAAGAACATCTCCAAGCCCACCACCGACGACAAGGCGATTGCCCAGGTCGGCACCATTTCGGCCAACTCGGACGAGTCGATCGGCAACATCATTGCCGAAGCGATGAAGAAGGTCGGCAAGGAAGGCGTGATCACCGTTGAAGAAGGCTCGGGCCTGGAAAACGAGCTGGACGTGGTCGAGGGCATGCAGTTCGACCGCGGCTACCTCTCCCCGTACTTCATCAACAACCAGCAGAGCCAGTCGGCCGACCTGGACGACCCGTTCATCCTGCTGCACGACAAGAAGATCTCCAACGTGCGTGACCTGCTGCCCGTGCTGGAAGGCGTGGCCAAGGCCGGCAAGCCGCTGCTGATCGTCGCCGAAGAAGTCGAAGGCGAAGCGCTGGCGACCCTGGTGGTCAACACCATCCGCGGCATCGTCAAGGTCGTGGCCGTCAAGGCGCCGGGCTTCGGCGACCGTCGCAAGGCGATGCTGGAAGACATGGCCGTGCTGACCGGCGGTACCGTGATCTCCGAGGAAGTGGGCCTGGCGCTTGAGAAGGCGACCATCAAGGACCTGGGCCGCGCCAAGAAGGTGCAGGTCTCCAAGGAAAACACCACCATCATCGACGGCGCCGGCGACACCGCGGCGATCGAATCGCGCGTGGGCCAGATCAAGACCCAGATCGAAGACACCTCGTCCGATTACGACCGTGAGAAGCTGCAGGAGCGCGTGGCCAAGCTGGCCGGTGGCGTTGCAGTGATCAAGGTCGGCGCCTCGACCGAAATCGAAATGAAGGAAAAGAAGGCACGCGTCGAAGACGCCCTGCACGCCACCCGTGCAGCCGTCGAAGAAGGCGTGGTCCCGGGCGGCGGCGTGGCCCTGGTGCGTGCGCTGGTGGCCGTGGGCGAGCTCAAGGGCGCCAACGAAGACCAGACCCACGGCATCCAGATCGCCCTGCGCGCCATGGAAGCCCCGCTGCGCGAGATCGTGGCCAATGCCGGCGAAGAGCCGTCCGTGATCCTGAACAAGGTCAAGGAAGGCAGCGGCAACTACGGCTACAACGCCGCCAACGGCGAGTTCGGCGACATGGTCGAATTCGGCATCCTGGACCCGACCAAGGTGACCCGTTCGGCACTGCAGAACGCCGCCTCGATCGCCGGCCTGATGATCACCACCGAAGCCATGGTGGCCGATGCGCCGAAGAAGGACGAGCCGGCGATGCCGGCCGGCGGCGGCATGGGCGGCATGGGCGGCATGGATTTCTGATCCACGCCACTTCGGCTGTTGCAGCAAAAAAAACCCCGCCCAACGGCGGGGTTTTTTTATGCGCGTCACTTGCGCAGGCACGCGGCAGTTGCCGATGACCGGCGGCCGTACCGTCAGGACGAAGGCACAGTGCTGGCTGCGGCCTGGTCCGGCGACGGATGGGTGCGCGCAGGCGAGCGTTGCTCAGGCGATGCGCTGGCTGCGGCGAGCGCCTCCTCCTCGTTTGCCTCGGTGATCTCGGTGATGGTGACGCTGCTGGCGGGCCTGGTCTGCGCCTGCGCGCCGGCGTCCTCGATCCCCTGCAGGGCGCTATCGGCAACGGTCTGCGCGTACTCCTGCGCCTGTTCCGGCGACAGGCTTTGCACATATCTGGCGGTGTCCTGCACGTGCTGGATGAGTTCCTCGGGCGAGGACGGCATGCGGGTTGCGAGCGCGGTACCGTCGGGCCCCCTGAAGACACGCATGATCTGACCGCCGCCCCAGTTCATCGCCAACTCTGCGCCACGCGCCATGGGGCCGGGCATGGTCATCGACATCAGCGACATGATCGCGCCGGCGTAGTAGGGCGATGAGGACGAGGCTTCGATCAGGCTCTTGTCTGCGAAGGTCTTGGACAATTTCTCCACGCCCAGGGCCAGCGCCATGACCAGGCTGCCGGAGCACATGGCCTTGAAGCGTTCCATGGCGTCCTGACGGGTCGCATGTGCGTTGACCGCCGATTGCATCATCACCGCCGTCACCACGACCGAGTCGGCCAACAGATCCACCGTGCCGATGCGATCGGGCTGAATCAGGTAGACCGTCAGCCCGGTCACTCCGGCTCCCAACAATGCCAATGCCAACTTGGGGGCGATGTCGTGGTTGGTCACCTGGCGCGGGAGGGTGGCTGGCTGGTCCTG
The DNA here is from genome assembly GCF_020880415.1 of Xanthomonas euvesicatoria pv. euvesicatoria. Lineage (GTDB taxonomy): Bacteria > Pseudomonadota > Gammaproteobacteria > Xanthomonadales > Xanthomonadaceae > Xanthomonas > Xanthomonas euvesicatoria. The sequence continues at coordinate 12,099 of NZ_JAJIUJ010000081.1, forward strand.
GTCCACTTGTAGCGCAGCGCTCAGTCGCTTGCTGCATCGGTCCAGGGTCTCCAGCAGGTGCGTGCACTGGGCATTGAGCGTGCGGGTGAGCTCGCGCCCTTGGCTTGGGTCGGTGAAGTCGCGACGTGCCTGTTGAAACGCTTCCCGGCCGTGCTCCAGAGCGGCGCAGATCTCGTTGAGTTGCGTGCGCAGTTGCGCGCTGACCTGGCCGGGCGTCAGGCGTGCACGCAACCGCTGCGCCTGGCTCTGAAAGCCGGCGTTTTCTGCAATGCCGGCGCCCAGATGCGACAGCTTGTGCTGCAGCCGGTTGCCCAGCACGTTGAGGCTGTTCCAAAGGAAGGGCGTCAGCACCATCGCCGCGCATGCCGTCGATGCGGCCGCGGCAAATCCCAGGTTGTTTTCCACTGCTTCGGCTTGGTGCCGCATGGAGGGGGTGCCGAATTTCTTGGGCAGTTCGGTGGTGAGAAACAATCCGTTGAGCAGAACGGAATAGAAGTGCATTTCGTTGGCGTCGCGCCCCAGCTGCCCGCCCATCAGCGGGAACGGAAGCCCGTCGGCGGTGGGGCGCAGTGCAGATGCCGAGAGCGTCATCACGCCCTTGGTTGCCGCGGCGATGGAATAGGCGAAGGTCTTGGCCTGGTTGCCCAGCAACGGACTGGGGACCATCAGTGGCCAGAGATTGACCAGGTTGGCCAGCGACTTGAGCGCCCGCCCGGTCGCAGGTGTGCCGTGCTCCAGCGGCTGCAGGGCGTCTTCCACGGCCTTGATGTCGCCGAGCAACTGCTGCCTGAAGCGTGCTTCCAGGCCGGTTGCCGCTTCGATGGCATCGCGCAGCTGCGTGATCTGTTGGCGGCACGCGGCCAGAGTGTGCGGGGCGCTCTGTTCCGGGTCGGTGTGACGCACCATCTGCAGGAATGCGGGATCGTCCGCATGGATCTGCAGCATGGTGCGCAGGTCCGCCAGCGACCAGAGATTGGACGCCCCCTTCGATACCGCAGCGTAAGCCTGCTGAACGCCGCTTGCCAATGCGGCGTTTGCGCGTGCGGCAAGTGTTGCGGCGGTGGACGGGCCGGAGGCGCGTTCGGGTGAGTCGGCCTGCGGTTCGGTGTCGTGCGAAGGCACCGGCGAAGCGCCGTGCTCGGAGTCGGCGCTGGATGCGCGCGAACGGCTGCGCGGAGTGAGCGCAGCCAGGCTGGGGTGGAGCGGGGTTTGCGTCGGCGATGTGGCGTCGGCGACGGGGGCATTGTCGGTATGGATGTCGTGCAATGGCGCCAGAGAAGAGGGGCCTGCGGTTTGCTGTTTCTTGATCTCCATGGTGGGTTTCCTTGATGAGGGGGAGCGGCCAGCGCGTACTGGCTGGCGCGCCTGCATCATTTGAACAAGCCTGCCCGGCCGGCCTAACGCGATGCGAACTACTGCGTTGCAGGAAGAACCAACCAGGCAGGACGATGGCAACTTTTGATCGCATGACCTGTTGCCAGCTGCGCAGGGTCGAGTGCGCTGGGAGCGCAATCATCGCAGTGAGGGCAGCCCCAGCCTGCCGGATAGTCGATCGCCGTCACACTCCGCGACCACCTGTTGACACCGATGTCATCGCAGCTTTAGCGTCGCTGGGCAGGCGTTTGCGCCGAGCGGTCGGGGGGCCATCGGACAAGGGGCAGCGGTGCACGCATCGCTGGCAGGCGTCGTTGCAGCGCATTGCCACGCCGGCCACGTCCGGCCTCTCCCGGGGGATCTTATGAACTGCCGCAGTCATCGCCTTGCCTTGTCGATTTCCGTCTCCCTTGCCGTGACTGCCGCGTGCGCGCCGCCGCTCATGGCCCAGCAAACCGAACCCGATGCCACGCGCGCCACCTCCACGCTGGATGCGGTCAGCGTCACCGGCTCGCGCATCAAGCGCGCGCAGGTCGAAGGTGCGCAACCGGTGGTCACCATCAGCGCGCAGCAGATCCAGCAGGAAGGCTTCGCCACCGTCTACGACGTGCTCAACAGCATGAATCAGCAGGGCTCGGTGGAAGCCGATACGCAGTGGGGCTCGCATACGCCCAACGCCTCGCCGATCAATCTGCGCGATCTCGGGCCGGGGCGGACGCTGTTGCTGGTCAACGGGCATCGCGTGGCCGATTACCCGCTGCCCTACGGCGGCGAGAGCAACTTCTCCAACTACAGCAATATTCCTTCCGCTGCGGTGGAGCGCATCGACATCCTCACCGGCGGTGCGTCGGCGATCTACGGCTCCGATGCGGTGGCCGGCGTGATCAACGTGATCCTCAAGCGCGACTATCAGGGCGACCAGGTGCGCCTGCGCGGCGGCACCGCCACCGAAGGTGGGCGCGACAGTTTCGACGTGTCCTGGGCCGGCGGGCGCACCGGCGAGAACTGGAGCCTGACCTACGCGCTGCAGGCCACCAAGCGCGACCCGTTGAGCGGGCGCGATCGCCCTGAAATGGACGATTCGGACGACATGTCCTATTCCAACTGGACCGGCCAGAACCGCCTGTACGGCTTCAATCCGTTCACCGGCTTGAGCCTGATCGACGCCAATACCAACGAGCGCCTGGCACCGCCGGCCGGCACCTGCGCGCGCTTTGGCGGTGAGTTCATCGACGGGCAGCGGCTGAGCTACAACCAGAACACCGGCGCGCTCACCAATGCCGGCGATTACTGCGGCGTTGCGCGCGATTACGGCGACTGGGGTCTGGTCACCGGCAGCGAGGATTATTCGGCATATCTCTACGGCACCTGGAAATTCGGCGAGCACACCGAGGCTTGGGCCACGCTGTCTGCCAACCGCAGCATCGGCCGCTGGACCTACGACCCGCCGTACGCGTACCTGGGCCCGTTCCAGGACGCGGCCACCGGGCGTTCGTTGAACCTGATCCGCCAGCTCACCCGGCGCGAAGCCGGCGGCTGGGACCGGCTTGCCAACTACAACAAGGAGCAGTCCTGGGATCTGAGTGCCGGCTTGCGCGGCGTCTGGGCCGACCGTTTCGATTGGGAATTGAGCGTGGGCCGCTCGCGTTACACCGTCGACGAATACATCCGCACCGTGGACACCGCGCGCGCCACCGACTACTTCCTCGGCAGCTCCCTCGGCACCGCCGCCGATGGCACGCCGATCCATGCGATCAACGAGGCGCGCCTGTACACGCCGCTGTCGTCGGACCAGTACGACGCGCTGGTCGCCAAGTCGCATAACTCGGCGTATTCGTGGGTGAATCAAGCCAGTTTCAGCGTGAGCGGCGATGTGGTGCAGGGCTGGGCCGGGCCGATCCGCTTCGCCACCGTGGCCGAAGTGGCCAAGCAGGGCTATCAGCTTTCGCCCGATCCCTGCGCCAACGCGTGCTACCCGGTGGATGTGGTGGACAGCGGCGGTGGCGAACGCATGCGCAGTTCGGCCGGTCTGGAATTCCAGATTCCATTGCTTTCTACGTTGAGCGCGAATGTGGCCGGCCGTTACGACCGCTACGGCAATTACCGTTCTTCGGCCGCCATCCCCACCGATGTGGGCACGCAGAGCGACACCACCTGGAGCGCGGGCCTGGAATGGCGGCCGGTGGAAAGCCTGCTGGTGCGCAGCACCGTGGCCACCAGCTTCCGCGCACCCGACATGCATTACGTGCTCGGCGAACCCAGCTCCACCAACCAGACGGTGATCGATCAGTACCGCTGCATTTCCTCGGGCGCGTATTTGACCGGCGGCTGCAACGACGAGAACAACAACATCTTCTACACGGTGGACGTCAATCGTCGCGGCACCCCGGATCTGCGCTCGGAAACCGGCCGCTCGTTCACCGGTGGCGTGGTGTGGGACATCGCCCAAGGGCTGTCGTTGAGCGTGGATTACTACCGCATCCAGTTGGAGGAAATGATCAAGGACCTGGACCGCGATGAGATCCTGTCGGCCGAAGCCGGCTGCCGTACCGGCACCACCATCAGCGGCGGCACGTGGAATAACCCCGGCGGCGCGGGCTATTGCGACACCATCACCTCGCGCGTGATGCGCAATGCCGACGGCACCATCGCCAGCATCGAGCGCGGCCCGATCAACCTGGCGCAGATGGAAACCTCCGGCATCGATGCGTCGCTGAAGTATCGCCTTGCCACCGCAGGCTGGGGCAACTTCCAGCTGTCGCTGGACTACAACAATCTGATCGCCTACCGCGAGCAGATCTACCGCACCGACAGCGACGAAAACCGCCGCGACGAACGCGTGCGCAGCCGCGTGCGTGGCAGCGTGCATTGGGACAACGGCGGCGCCTGGGACTGGACCGTGTATTTCCGCCGGATCGGCTCCATGCGCGCGGTCAACTGGGGCACCTGCGAACGCTTCGACGACGGCTATCAACCCAGCGCCTCCGATGCGTGCCTGGTGACCGACACCGCCAACGTGCATCTGGGCGAAACCAGCAAGCGTTACTTCGGCCGCGTGGGCCCGGCGATCTACTGGAACCTGAGCACCGGCTACAGGATCACCGACCACGCCAAGGTCAATTTCTACGTCAACAACGTCTTCAACGAAGTGGGCTACGACCACAAGGAACGCTTCTACGGGTATGGCTTCTACAACACCACGCTGTTCAACCCGATCGGCCGCGAAGTGGCGGCCGAATACGTGTTCACGTTCTGAGCGAGCGCGGCGCTTGCGCACGCCACGGTGGCGGCCGTGGCGTGCGCGCGTCTGCTGTCTGCACTGCTTTCGGCATGGCCGCAGGACCTGGCGAGACGACCAGCTCGATCAGCGCGTCATCGATTGTTTGCATCGCGCCGATTGGCGACAGCGCCATCGTCACCCGTTGGATTGGCGGCCGCCGCGGGAACCTGTGCCGACTTCACCGCTGCGGCCGTATGCATTTCAACGCGGGGAGGTGTGCCGGAGCCAGTGGAGGGGCGTTCGCTTCCACCTGTGCCCGGTCCGTTGCCGATGAAACAGTGGCAACGCGCAAAAGTGCGTGGTATCAATGCATCCCATGAACGCACCCCGCAGCCAGTTTTATTTTTGGTACTACGGTTTTCCGATGCCGCTGGCGGAGGAAGGATTGCGCTCACCCTGAAGGCAACTTCAGCAGCATTCCCGAAAAGCCGCCAGCGCACACCTGGCGGCTTTTTTGTTGCCGCCGCGCCTGGCTCCCCGATGCAACACCGCCCACCGAGACACTGTGATGCCGCCTGTAACCGATGACCTGCGTATCCGCAAGATCGAAGCCCTCGCACCGCCTGCGCAACTGCTGTCGCTGCTGCCCTGCGATGAGCGCGCCTCCGAAACCGTCACCAATGCGCGCGCCGCGCTGCACGACATCCTGCACGGGCGCGACGATCGCCTGGCCGTGGTGATCGGCCCCTGCTCGATCCACGACCCGGTCGCGGCGATGGAGTACGCACAGCGCCTGCGTCCGTTGCGCGACCAGTTCGGTGACGCGCTGGAGATCGTGATGCGGGTGTACTTCGAAAAGCCGCGCACCACCATCGGCTGGAAGGGCCTGATCAACGATCCGGACCTGGACGGCAGCTTCCAGATCAACAAGGGCCTGCGCGTGGCGCGTGGCCTGCTGCGCGATATCAACAATCTCGGCCTGCCGGCCGGCGTGGAATTTCTCGACATCATTTCGCCCCAATACATCGCCGACCTGGTGGCCTGGGGCGCGATCGGCGCACGCACCACCGAGAGCCAGGTGCATCGCGAAATGGCATCCGGGCTGTCATGCCCGGTGGGCTTCAAGAACGGCACCGGCGGCGACGTCAAGATTGCGGTGGACGCGGTGGGCGCGGCCTCGCATCCGCATCATTTCCTGGCCGTGACCAAGGACGGACACACCGCCGTGGCAGCGACGGCGGGCAACCCGGATTGCCATGTGATCCTGCGCGGCGGCAAGCAGCCCAACTTCGATGCGGCCCATGTGGAAGCGGCCAGCCAGGTGCTCAATGCATCCGGCCTGCCTGCGCGCCTGATGATCGATGCCAGCCACGCCAACAGCAGCAAGAATCCCGAGAACCAGCCCAAGGTCGTCGAGGACATCGCCCATCAGCTGGAAAACGGCGAAACGCGCATCGTCGGCGTGATGGTGGAAAGCCATCTGGTCGGTGGGCGTCAGGACCTGTTGCCGGGGTGCGAACTGACCTACGGCCAGAGCATTACCGACGGCTGCATCGGCTGGGACAGTTCGGTGCAGGTGCTGGAACGCCTGGCGAGCGCAGTGCGCGCACGGCGCATGCGCCGGATTGCCGAGGCTGCGTGAGTGGCGACGCAGCAGCATCGGCAGAACATGTGCTGATGCTGCGTGGAGCATCGCCAACACGGAATGATTGCCAGGCAGCGCGTTGGCTGGTCTGCGGTGAGCGTGAGGCCTCGCGCGTCCCTCATCCGGCGCTGGGCGTCACCTTCTTCCGATGGGAAAGCGTCTTGCGGCTGGCACGTGCGTCGGTGCAGCGGGCGTCGGCAACTGCGCAGGCGATGAAGTGGATGCGCCGAACGCTCGTCCACGTCTGACCGAGGAGAAAAGGCACAGCTGGCGCGCCGATCTCGTGCAGGTGCAGCACGTTCAAGGTGACGCGCAGCGGCGCCATCGGCGACGACGCTCAGCGACGACCAATGGCGACATTGATCGGCTTTGGCAGTGAGCGCAGGCGTCTGGCTG
>NZ_JAJIUJ010000082.1 GCF_020880415.1 Xanthomonas euvesicatoria pv. euvesicatoria
GGCAATACAGAGCGATCAACTTACGCGCACCATCGGCTGCGCGGTGATGCCTGCTTTCCTCGTTCGGTTAGTAGAGGCATCGAGATGTCTAGCGGCTGCTTCCGTCCTCTGCTTGCCAGCTTCATTCGATGGGAACCCTTGGCGGTCGCCCCATCCGTTGATGGCCACCATTTGCCTGCTGCAACCATCCGGCGCACCAGGGCTTTGAAGGCTTCGGGAGTTAGAAGCTTCTTGCGCCTGTGCCGGCGCTGGTTGCAGGTCCAACACGCTGCGGCGATGTTTCCTCGCGTGTCTTTGCCGGCGTCCTGCTGCGCCAACAGGTGCTCAGCAGTGCACTGGGAGTAACGTGCACAGCGGGGGGAGAGCTCAAGCTCTGTTGGGTAGGTGAGCCACATTGGCTGTTCGCAGTAGCAGCAACGGCCCTGTTGGGCATGGAAGGCGACGGTGCGAAGAAATTGAAGGCGGGTCATGGAAGGCTCCTGGAATCAAGGTTCGATTCCCGTGCCTCCTAGTGGAGAACCTCGGGCACCCGGAGCCTAGAGGCTACGCGGGCACAACACCTGGGGATGCCCCCACTGGCAGACACGTTGTAACCGACCATCGGTGCGGCTGCAACTCTTTGGCGCGCGATGGCAGGACGGGCGAGCAGGCTCAATGCGTGCTGTGACCTTCTTCGGCGTTCGAGATTTCCATTCGCAACGCGCCGAGTGAGCTCGCTTGGTTACGGATTGCCGCGTCGGTCCGATTTCCCACGTGCGCCAAAAGCGCGCCCACCAATTCGGCATCCTCCAGCGATTCTGCTCCTGCAAGGAAAACGAGTTCTGCTACCCGTGTGCGTCGCTTGGCTTCTTCGCGACGCTGCGTTTCCTTGGCCTTCACGGCTTGGCGCTGTTGCGCTAAAAGCTCGCGCGCTTGATGCTGAGCCAAGCGCTCGGTGGCCCGCTGAATTTGATCTCGGTAGTGATTCGTTGCGGTCATGCGTTTCTCCTATCGCTTGGAAATGAGTCAAGCAGGAAAACGGCTCGCGTCAAGCGTTGAGGTGGTCTCGAATTTCGGCCGCTTCGAAAATCGAAAAGCCTGAAAAACAAGGCTTAAAAGAAAGAAGCAAGAGCGCACCTAGGCATCACAAGTGATGCGTGCGCAAAGGGCTTCGCCCCTTGAACCCCAAGCGCCCAAGGCGCTTGCGAAAATCCAAAGCCGAGGCATAAACCAAGCAACCCCACTGCTTCGGAGTCGCTTCCTCATGGCCATCTACCACGCCAACGTCAAGACGTTTAGTCGCGCCAAAGGGCATTCGTCCATCGCAGCGGCCGCCTACCGCGCTGGGCTGCTGCTTGAGGACGCGCTCACCGGCCTGCGCCACGACTACCGCCGGCGAGACGGCGTGGTCGAAACGCGCTGCATCGCCCCCGAAGGTGCCCCCGACTGGGCTCTGGTCCCCGCTGAGCTCTGGCCTGCTGCAGAAGCTGCCGAGCGCCGCAAAGATGCGACCGTCGCGCGCGAGTTCGAGTTTGCGTTGCCCCACGAGCTGGACGACGGGCAGCGGTCGGCCTTGGCGGTCGAGGTGACCAGGGCGCTGGTCACCCGTTACGGGTTTGCCGCCCAAGCCAGCATCCACAGCCCTGGCTCCAAGGATGGCCTTAACTGGCACGTCCACGTCTTGGCAACAACGCGTCGCATCGGGCCCGATGGCCTCACAGACAAAACCAGGGAACTCGACGGCGGGCCGTCGGGCAGGGCGGAGGTGGAGTGGGTCCGCGAGCTGGTCGCTTCCACCATCAACGCCCACCTTGAGAGGGCGGCGCTCGAAATTCGCGTGGACCATCGCAGCCTGGCCGCCCAGGCCGACGATGCCTTGGCGCGCGGCGACCTGGCCGCCGCTGCCGTGCTGTCCCGCGAGCCCACCCAGCACGTCGGCAAGAACGGCACGGCGTTGGCCCGGCGGGGCCAGCCTTCGGAGCGGTTCAAGGCCAACCAGTTCATCGAAGAGACCAACGAGGAGACCTTTCGAAAACTCATCGCCGTTTTCGAGCAGGAAGGGCGTGCCATGCCGGTGCCCGACGGTCACAACCTGGCCCAGGCCAAGCGCGAGGCTCGCCAACCTTCTGATGTGCTGTCCCTGCCGCTCAGGCGCGGGGCGGGGCACATCGAGGTGTCCCGTAGCATGGCGACCATTGCTCGCGGGCTGGGACTGATGGAGGCCGAGGAGGCCACGCCGTCGCGCGCGCCACGTTCGGTCGCCGAGCTTGCGGAGGAGGCCAGCGACGAGTGGGGAGTGGCCGTTCAAGCGGATCCCCGCTTGGCTCAGACGCTCCAAGCAACCCTGGCCTTGATGCAGTGGGTCAGGGAGCGAGTGACTGCCTTCGCCGAAGCGGCGCAGCTCCGGCCAGACCTCAACGAATTGCTGCGCCGGTTGCGGCGCTTCAAGGCAGCCACCATGAAGTTTGCCCGGCGGCTACTGGCGGTGCGCCGAGCGGAGAAGCTGCACCACATGGCCGAGAACGCGTGGCACGACTTCCTGGCGAACAACCCCGAGCCTGGGACGTCATGGACCCAGGGGGACTGGAAGCAGCGGCGCGGGCCTCGGTTGAGCACCCTCGAAGCCCGAGGCGCAGAGTTGGCCGATGCTAGGGCCAGGGTGGCCCCGGAGGAACAAGCGCTCTGCGAGAAAGAGGCATCGGCCAGCGCGGCGCATTTGGAGGCCTGGAGCCGGGAGATGCTCCAGCGCTATCCCCTCCAGGTCGACATGGGGAATCAACCGGACGGGCCCCGTCCAAGCCCTGCCGTCTCCGTCCCTCCGGTGCCTGTCTACGTTCCCAAACCGCCGCGCCTCCACTGAAACCAAAGAGCCCCGCACTGCGGGGCTCTTTTGGGGATGGTTCTGAATGGTCAGGCGATGGCACCACTTAAACTATGCTGCCTGAGCTTCTGCTTCCGCTCGCACTTCGAACTCAACGTGCACGCCGTCGTAGGGTAAGTGAAGAGCACCGGCCTCGGTCTTGTTAATCAGGCCGCAGTCCACTAGGGCAGTCGCGTCGGTGTGGACGCCTTTCACGTCGCGGTCTACTCGTCGAGCCAGTTCTCGCAAGCCTAGCGGGCCGGTGCCGGCAAGAGCTTCGAGCAGACTCCAGCGGTTGGCATTCAACGTTCGCAGAAGGTCTTCGCCGCTTGTGAAAGTGAAGCGCGGCACGGCGTCGCCTTTTCCGCGCGCTGCAGCTTTCATCTGCGCTTTCACTTCCTCTATGGTGGCAACTCCAATGGTCAGAATGTTCTTTTCCATATTGTCCTCACAGTAGGGCCACATCGGCCCAAAAATCATCGGTCAATTGGTCCAGGGTGGTGAAGTTGTAAGGCATTTCCACCGCGCCTATGTGCTTGTGATCGCCTTTGCCCGCCTCGTTGTCGTAACGCAGCACGCATGTCCCGGCGACCACGTAAGCCAAACCGTATTTGTAGTTATGGGCACTGCCACGCACGGGCTGTGGCACAAGCACAATACGTATCTCAGCAAACGCATCGTCACCGAGCTTGATGCGGCGCTGTGTCAACACCTCGCTCTTATTGCTCATGTTGTAATCCTGACAACAACCAATGGTGTTGTCAAGATTACATCACCCACGCCCGTGTAGGGTTCAGTGAAGCGTTGGGCGCTTCTTGCTGCGGACTGGATCTAGCTGCGCGTCTTTCTTCTTCTTCCGGCCCGCGCGCCATTCCTCCACCGATGGGAACTCGCGCAAGATGATCGCCTCGCGGGTGCGCACCGGTTGGGAGGGCTGGGGAGGGGCGTGGTCCAACGATTGAGCGGCGCCGCCTCCGCCGGGCGGCTTCTTCTGGCTGTAAACGATCAGCTCGCCAGCAGAGGCCCAGGCATTGCAGACATTGCGTTGGCGCACCAGCGGTTCGTCCGAGAGGGTCTGGCTCATCAATCCGGCGAGCAGTTGCCCAGCGATTTCGAGTTGCTGTGGGTTGGTGGTCATGAAAACTCCTGCGTGTGGGGGAGGACTCATCCAATCAACAATTCGGGAGTGCGCAAGAGCTCGCTTCAAGCCCTATTTCACAAATTTGAATACGTGCAAAGGTTTGATTTCAAGTATGCCTAAAGCTGATATTTGTGCTGCTGCTCACTCGCGAACCATTGGGAGAGCGTTGGTCCAGTGCTTGCCGTGGACGCACGAATGAGCGCACGCGGTGGGTAGCCGGACAGTGCCTTCCGGTCCGCCAACGACGTGAGCTTGGCAAGCCGTGAGCCTTGAACCGCTGGCGTCCGCTTGGCTATGATCGGGTATCACGCGGGGTATCACCAAAGGTATCATTTTTGGATCACCCCACTCCGGGATAAGCTAGGAAAATCAATTGGTTGGCGTGGGAAGATTCTGTTCCCATCGCCCGCTCCACGTGCCGTAAGACTTTCAGCGATTTGGGCTGCTCGGCAATTTCCGGCGCGCTCCGCAATTCTTGTTCTCCTAGCGCCGCTTAGCCCGGCTGAGCATCAAGCCACGCCTGCAGTCGATCTGCAGATTCCATTGGGCGAACTATCAAAGACCAGACGGCAACCTCGTCTGTTTCATTCTCATATGTGGTTGTCGCCCTTGTGCCCGGCGACCAGTCCGCCGTGATTCCAAGCTGTTCGATTCCTGCCAGCACGATGCCGCGTTGAGTATATAGAACCGGCACCGCGCCACCGATCAACAGCATGCGCTCGTCAAAAAGATCACATTTCATAAGGCTCTCCGTTGTGAGAGCAGATGGTCGCAAAGAAAAAAATCTCAGGGGTGACTTGCGGTTTATGCTCGGATTACATTGAAATTTGACCGGTACTCTGGGTTCAGTTTGTCGCGTCGAATTTGAATGACCGCTCCGTGATGGCGCGTGGCGCCGAGCTGCATCGGATCAGATTTCGTCAGGCTGTTATTTATTTGCGTGGTCGCTGTCTTGCGTGCCAACGCACCGCTTGCCTCTTTTCTGCGCATGGAAGACATCTGAAGCCTGCACAAAGAACGAGCAAAAAGGATGGGCATCGCGGATGGATTGGCATACAGTGCCCGCCCCTGCGCTGGCATTGGTTGCCGGCGCAGATGTCAGGTTCGATGGAATGCTTGACCAGGCCGACCGGCTGCAGTGGCACTAAGGCAAGACACGCGGAGCGCAGTCTGCCGATTGGAAAGGAAGTGGCTGTTGAAGTTGTTGAAATGCTGGGTGTTGTCGGTACTGGTGCTTATTGCTTTACCTGTAAGTGCTGCAGAGCTGGTTGGTCGTGCGACGGTGACCGATGGTGACACCATCACCGTTGCCCATCAGCGCATCCGCCTGTGGGGCATCGATGCGCCGGAGAGCGCGCAACAGTGCAATGCACACGATGGCAGCGCTTGGCCGTGCGGCCGCCGCGCTGCAGCGGCATTGGATGGCTATCTGCTGGACAAGACCGTGCATTGCCAGCCGAAAGATACCGATCGTTATGGCCGCACGGTCGCCGAATGCTTCGTGCAGGGGCAGTCCGTCAATGCCTGGATGGTGCGCTCTGGCTGGGCGGTCGCCTATCGTCAATACGCTACCGCGTTCGAGGTAGACGAGCGCCTCGCGCAGCAGCAGCGCCGCAATCTCTGGCAGGGCGCGTTTCAGATGCCGGCAGATTACCGCCGCGACAAGAAGGCGCGGACAGCAACCACGCGCCAGGTTGCAGCATCGGCGCCAAGCAATTGCAGGATCAAGGGCAATATCTCCAGTGACGGCAAGAAGATCTTTCATATGCCGGGCCAGCGCGATTATGCAAAGACGCGCATCTCGCCGGCGAAGGGCGAGCGCTTCTTCTGTTCGGTGAATGAAGCGGCTGCTGCGGGGTGGAGACCGGCGCGGCGGTGATGGTGTTGCGGCGTACCGAGGCCCGCCGGCCTCCCGGCTTCTGAATTTTCTTGCGCAGAGTCGGGGAGATCCCGATTGAGCCGGCTCTAGCGCCGCCGCATAGTGCAGGCATGACCACCCATTCCCAACTCGTCGGCGCGCTGATCAAGGGGATGCGCCGTGCCGAGTCTGCGTGGGTGGCGTCGATCGCCTACGGCGCTGGGCTGGCAAGGCACGTGCGCACCGGCCATGTCACGCCGGACAATGCGGGCAAGGTCCTGGACATGTTCGCGCTCGATCCCGAACAGATCCGCGAGCTCGGGCTGATTGGGGTGGAGGAGCTGGGCGAGGCGGTCTACCACGCCTGGTCGATCAATGCCGGCGAATTGGATCGGGTGGTGCAGTGGTTTCGCACGCCGCGGGTGGAATTCGTCGGCAAGCACTGCAGCGAACTGATCCGCGCCGGGCGAATCGGCCCGGTCCTGACCATGGCCCGCGAGCACGCCCTGCTGCGCCATCGCTGAGCGCCAGCAGACCCGCACGGGCCCGGGCGCTTTACGCTGGGCGGCCCAGCGGCAATACTCGTTGACCCGCCCATACCTCATGTTTTGCCAATGCGCCAGGATTCGCCCGCTTCACCCACCGCCGCCGCCCGGGCTCAACTGCTGGAAGAGCTGCGCAAGCTTGAGCAGGAAGAAGCGCAGCTGAAATACGCCCAGACGCTGGAAGCCTTCGACCAGGTGATCGAGGTGCTTACCCAGTTCGGCAACCGTTTCAATGCCAAGCAAAAATCCCAGATCGCCTCGCTGGCGATGACCGGCAAGACCAAGGGGCCGCTGTCTTCCACCGGCGAAGTGGTCGCCAAGTACTGGATTCCGCATTCCGGCGAAACCTGGTCCGGCCGTGGTCGTACGCCGCGCGCCTTCAAGGCCTGGGAAGGCACCAGCTCTTATAAAGAGTGGAAAGCCAATCATCCGGACAAGCGCTTCCCGCTGTATCCGGGTTGAGTCACCCCACAAGGGATGTCGAAGGCCCGCAATGGGCAAGGCGTTGCTTTGGGCCTTCGATCTTTTGGTGAATGTCTGGCGCACAGCGCCCTGCTTTGCGCGTGTTATTCCAAGACACTTGGCTGATTTCGGTGGTCTGCGGAGCCATGCCGGACTTTTGATGATCTGGCAGCGATAGATGTTGTGGTGTTTGCACGCTTCAAGTCCGGTTGGCCGCAGATTTTTTGGTGGCATCTGCTGGCTTTTGGCCGTGCAATGAACGCTCGAGTGCCGCAAGCCGCGTGTCTTCAAACCACACATTCAATTCCCGATTTCAAGCAAAACCCACGCGCTCAATCATTGCGAGAAAGCGTTCGCCGTGTTTCCCGCGCAAATCCCGGCGATGGATGCTGACCTACTGATTCCTGATCCAGGGAGCAAGCAATGAGGACGTGGCCCAACGTGAGAGATCGCACAGACTCGCTGGGGTGTTGCCATCGGCACCATTACCCTGGCCACGCGCAACCCGCGTAGCCCACGCAAGACCCCTCCGTCATTCCATCGTCGGAAACAAAAACGCTTGCTGCCTCTTCGATGCCGGTAGGAAGCAAGCATCGCTCCTGAGTGCGCGTTGCTGGGACGGCTTTACTGGTCGCTCTTGCACTCGAAGACCGACACGCTGCGCGGCGGGGCCAGGAATTCGCTGGCACCGGCCGGCATCATGTCCACTTCCAGCGCTTCGTCGGTGGAGAGCACCAGCTTCCAGTGCACCGGCTCATCGGAGGAGGGCAAGGTGAAGGTCACGCCCTCGTGATAAGCATTGATGACGATGAGCAAGGTGTCGTCATTGGCCAGTTCCTTGACCCCCGAGGTCTGCGCCTTGCCTTCCAGCAGCAGGCCCACCGAACGTGCGGCGGGGTCGGTCCAATGCGCATCGTCCATTTCGATGCCGCCCGGATTGAGCCAGGTGAGATCGCGCAGACCGGCTTCTTCGTTGTATTGGCCGTTGAGAAAGCGGCCCCGCGACAGGATCGGGTATCGCTTGCGCAGACGGGTCAGTGATTTCACGAACTCGGTCAGGCGGCCGTCGGTGGGATCGTTTTCCCAATCCAGCCAGGTGATCTCGTTGTCCTGGCAATAGGTATTGTTGTTGCCTCCCTGGGTCTGCGCGCGCTCGTCGCCGCTGAGCATCATCGGCGTGCCTTGCGATAGCAGCAGCGTGGCAAGCAGGTTCTTCATCTGCCGCTCGCGGATCTGCAACACCTCGGCGTTATCGGTGTCGCCTTCTTCGCCGTAGTTGCATGAGCCATCGTTGGACGAACCGTCGCGATTGTCCTCGCCGTTATCGATGTTGTGCTTTTCGTTGTAGCTGACCAGATCGCGCAGGGTGAAGCCATCGTGTGCGGTGATGAAGTTCACCGATGCCCACGGGCGCCGGCCGCGGCGATCGAACAGATCGGCCGAACCGGTGAAGCGGGTCGCAAATTCCGCCAGCTTGCCGTCTTCGCCTTTCCAGAACTCGCGCGCATTGTCGCGGAACTTGTCGTTCCACTCCGACCAACCCGGCGGGAAGTGACCCACCTGATAACCACCCGGGCCGCAGTCCCACGGCTCGGCGATCAGCTTGACCTCCGACAGCAGCGGGTCCTGGTTGCAGGCATCCAGGAAGCCGCCACGTTGATCGAAGCCGCTCGGCTCGCGGCCAAGAATGGTGGCCAGATCGAAGCGGAAGCCATCCACATGCATCTCGCCGGCCCAGTAGCGCAGCGAATCGTTGACGAACTGGATCACCCGCGAATTGCTCAGATTCAGCGTATTTCCGGTGCCGGTATCGTTGATGTAGTAGCGCTTGTCGTCGGCCAGGCGGTAATAGCTGGCGTTGTCGATGCCCTTGAAGGACAAGGTCGGCCCCAGCTCGCTGCCTTCGGCGGTGTGGTTGTAGACCACGTCCAGAATCACTTCCAGACCCTGCTTGTGCATGGCCTTGACCATGTCGCGGAATTCATCGCGATGTCCGCTGGACAGGTAACGCGACTTCAGCGCAAAAAAGCCGATGGTGTTGTAGCCCCAGTAATTACGTAGCCCCTTGTCGAGCAGATGCTGGTCGTCCAGGTAGGCGAGTACCGGCAACAGCTCCACCGCGGTGATGCCCAGGTCCTTGATGTACTGGAGTACCTGCGGCTGGGCCAGGCCGGCGAAGGTGCCGCGCACCGCCTCGGGTACCTGCGGATTGCGCATCGTGTAGCCGCGCACATGGGTTTCGTAGATGACCGTCTCATTCCACGGCTTGAGCAGGCGCGTGTCGTCTCCCCAGTCGTAGGTGTCTTCTACCACCACGCACTTGGGCATGAAGGGTGCGCTATCGCGCTCGTCGAAGCTCAGGTCGCCATCGGGATGACCCACCGTGTAGCCGTAGAGCTCGTCGGACCAGATCAGGTCGCCATCCAGCTCGCGCGCATACGGGTCCAGCAACAGCTTGTTGTGATTGAAGCGATGACCTTCGGTCGGCGCATAGGGACCATGTACGCGATAGCCATAGCGCTGGCCCGGCTTGGCATCGGGAAGATACCCGTGCCAGATTTCGTTGGTGTACTCCGGCAGGTCGACGCGGGTTTCGTTGCCCTGTTCGTCGAACAGGCACAGCTCGACACGCGTGGCATGCGCGGAAAACAGCGCGAAGTTGGTGCCCTTGCCGTCGAAGACGGCACCGCGTGGGAACGGGCGCCCCTGACGGATGCGGGAGGGATTGGCATAGGCCGCGCTTGCTGGACGTCGCATGGAGAGTCTCGGATGCGCCGGCACGCCGGCATTGAGGGGCCTCAAGCATTGCGTCTACAGCTGTGCAAAACGCGTTACGGCAACAGGGGTGTGGCGTGAGGGCGGCCGTCGGAATCGTTGACGTGGCGTGCCCTCGCAACGTCCCGTCGGCGCGCACGCGTGCCACAGTGCGGCCATGCGCAAGCAATCGGGCAAGGCCACCGACGGGTTGCGATCTGGATAAGGCACGCGCGAAGAGCGTTGCGCAATCACTCCTCTGCGTTGCTTGAGCGACGCGCCAACGCCCTGCTAGCATCGATCCGGTTGAGGCCGTGCAGCCACAGCGTTGTTGGACTGGTCGCGGTACTTCGCTCTTTCATTCTCGGGGCCGTCGCAGTCGGCCTGATCGCAGCGTACATCGCGGGCCTGCCGCGAACGCGCAATCGGCCTGCACTGTACGGACTTGGGTCACTTCGTCATCAGACTCTGCCCATGTCCAAGCCGCGCCGCGTACCCGCCGCGATGAAAATCGCCATCCTTTCCCGCAACAGCAAGCTGTATTCGACCCGGCGGCTGATCGAAGCCGGACGCAAGCGCGGGCACACCGTGCGCATCCTCGACCCGTTGCGCTGCTACATGCGCATCGCCGCCGACGGCTTCAGCCTGCACTACAAGGGCAAGCCGATCACCGGCTTCGATGCGGTGATCCCGCGCATCGGCGCCTCGGTCACCCGCTATGCCACCGCAGTGCTGCGCCAGCTCGAGTTCATGGGCACCTACACGCCCAACCCGTCGGACGCCATCCTGCGCTCGCGCGACAAACTGCGCGCGCACCAATTGTTGGCCGCGCAGGGCATCGACATGCCGGTCACCGTCTTCGGCGACAACCCCGACGACACCCAGGACCTGCTCTCCATGCTCGGCCCGCCGCCGCATGTGGTGAAGTTGAACGAGGGGGCGCAAGGCGCCGGGGTGATCCTGACCGAAAAGGCCAGCGCTTCGCGCGGGGTGGTCGAAGCGCTGCGCGGGCTGTACGCCAACTTCATCGTGCAGGAGTTCATCGGTGAAGCCGAAGGGGCCGACCTGCGCTGCTTCGTGGTCGGCGACAAGGTCGTCGCAGCAATGCGCCGCCAGGCGGCCGAAGGCGATTTCCGGTCCAATCTGCACCTGGGTGGCACTGCAGCCGTGACCGAGGCAACCGAGCAGGAGCAGGAGGTGGCGGTGCGCTCGGCACGCGCCTTGGGCCTGACAGTGGCAGGGGTCGACCTGATCCGGTCAAAACGCGGCCCACTGGTGCTGGAGGTCAACTCCACCCCAGGTCTGGAAGGAGTGGAAGGCGTGTGCGGCGTGGACGTCGCCGCGGCGATTGTCCAGCACCTGGAGCAGTCCGTCCGCCGATCGGCCGGCTAACGGCTTTACCAAAAAATTAACGAAAATCTAATTACGGCCTCGCTAGCCTCTCCCGACCGTAGCTCCGCTCTCGGCAGTGACGGTGATCGGGATGAACTTTTGGCCCAAGTGCGGTGTCGCACTTGGGCCTTTTTATGGACGGCTTGCCGCTGTAGGGGTTCGCGTCTACATTCGCCAATGTTAAATCGGTCGGGCAAGGAGGCGTCGCATGGCAAAACGATGGAGTGTTACGGGACTGCTGCTCGCGGCGGGCCTGATGAGCGGTCATGCATCGGCGGTGGTGCTCGATCTGGACAAGCCGTTCGAGCCTCAGGCGGCGCAGGTCCGCGCCGATCTTGCCGACGGCGAGAAGTACTCCGAGATCAGTCAGGATGAGCGCGCTAAGGTGAACGCTGCGCTGGATCGAATCGAAGCAGCATTCCAGACGCAGCCAGATATCCAGGCACTGCAGCCAGAGCAATTGGCAGCGGTTCGCAACGATCAGGAGCTCGTCACCCGAATTTTGACCAAGGCACGCGAAGATAGCCGGCTGATTTGTCGGCGCGAGCGCGCGACCGGGTCGCAGATGAGTACGAAACAGTGCATGACGGCTGCCCAGCGGCGCCGTCAGACCACGGTGAGTCAAGACGAAATTTCTCGGCGCCAGCGCTAAAAACAGCTTAACGAACGAGGTTCCAGTGCGAATTCTAGTAATTGAAGACAACAGCGATATCGCCGCAAATCTCGGCGATTACCTCGAAGACCGTGGTCATACGGTGGACTTCGCCGCCGACGGGGTGACTGGCCTCCACCTTGCCGTGGTGCACGAGTTCGACGCCATCGTGCTCGACCTCAACCTGCCTGGCATGGATGGCATCGAGGTCTGCCGCAAGCTGCGTAACGAGGCGCGCAAGCAGACCCCGGTGTTGATGCTGACCGCGCGCGACTCGCTGGACAACAAGCTGGCCGGCTTCGACTCCGGCGCCGACGACTATCTGATCAAGCCGTTCGCGCTGCAGGAAGTGGAGGTACGCCTCAACGCGCTGTCGCGTCGCGGCAAGGGTGTGCACACCCGCGTGCTGGAAACCGGCGATCTGGAATACAACCTGGATACGCTGGAAGTGCGTCGCCGCGGCAAGCTGCTGCAACTCAACCCGACTGCGCTGAAGATCCTGCAGGCGCTGATGGAAGCCTCGCCGGCGGTGGTCACGCGCCAGGAACTGGAAACCCGCGTGTGGGGCGAAGAACTGCCCGATTCGGATTCGTTGCGCGTGCATATCCACGGCCTGCGCGCCGTGGTCGACAAGCCGTTCGATGTGCCGATGATCCAGACCCGCCACGGCATCGGCTACCGCATCGCCTCGCCCGATGCCTGAAAGTACGAGCGAGACGCGGCCGGCGCGCAGGCGCGGCCGCTATCGGCGGCGCCTGCGCAGCCGCATCATTCTGTCGTTCGTGTTGTTGGGCTTCTGCCTGACAACGCTGTTCGCCTTCGCCACCAACTGGGCGCGCTCGCGCGTGGAAAACCAGTTGGTGGAAGACGTGATGAACCGCAACATCGACGCCTTCGCGCAACGCTTTTACTCCGATCCGATGCGCAATCCCGATCTGCCCCTGCAGCAGATGCGCGGGCGCGTGGTCAAAAGCGACAAGTTCGAAGCGCTGCGCCGCGAACAACCGGAATGGTACCAGCTGCCCGACGGCATCCACACCATCACCGGCGTCGACGAAAGCGGCAATACCTATTCGTACAAGCTGGCGGTGCGCAAAACGCCGAGCGAATGGTTCTTCCTGGCCTACGACATGACCCAGGCGTTGAAGGGCGAAATCCAGCTCAAGCGCACCCTGATCTTGTCGGTATTGGTGTTCAGCGGGTTTTCGCTGCTGATCGGCTGGTGGTCTGCGTCCAAGGTGATGCGCCCGGTCTCCGATCTGGCTGCGCGCCTGCGGGCCTATCGTGGCGGCACCAGCCAACCCAAACCGCTGGCGGCGCATTTTCCGGACGACGAAGTCGGCCAGCTGGCCGAAGCGCTGGACGACTACTCGGCGCGTCTGACCGAAGTGGTGCAGCGCGACCGCGAATTCAACGCCGACGTCAGTCACGAACTGCGCACGCCGCTGGCGGTGATCCGCGGCGCTACCGAGCTGCTGCTGACCAAACCGAACCTGGACGAAAAGGTGTTGCAGCGGCTGCAACGCATCCAGCGCGCCGAGCAGCAATGCAGCGATTTGATCGGCTCGTTGCTGTTGCTCTCGCGCAACGAGCGCGGGCAGGGCAGCAGCAATGTCGCCAAGGTGGCCGAACAACTGATCGACTCGCACCGCGCGCAGCTCGGTGGAAAACCTCTGGAGCTCGTGCTGGAAGGCGTGCGTGACCTGGTCATCGATGCCCCGGAATCGGCCCTGTCGGTCGCGCTCGGCAACCTGATCGGCAACGCCGTCAAATACACCCAGGATGGCCAGGTGCGCGTGCGCGTGCTGGGCGATGCAGTGGAAGTGATCGATTCGGGCCCCGGCCTGAGCGAAGAAGACGCCGCCAAACTGTTCCAGCGCGGCTACCGCGGGACCCACGCCGGCCACTCGCAAGGCGGCGGCATCGGCTTGTCGATCGTCAGTCGTCTTTGTGATCTGTACGGCTGGCGGGTCAGCGTGCGCCCAGGCCAGCAGCGCGGCGTCATCGCAACATTGGCCTTCCATCGCTGACCACCACACGCACTCCCGTAGGAGCGCACCCGGGCGCGACGGCCTTACCCATTGCGCCCCCAGGGCAGCGCCCCCAGACAACAACCACACCCAAAACCCAGCTCAGCGCTCCACCACCGTCACCACCAACTTGCCCGCACGTGCAGTGATCTGCAGCTTGCACCCAACCGCAAACCCCAACTGCTCCTGTCGACTCCCCGCAATTCAATGCCAGCTAAAACTAGAGGTCTGCGGTTGATGTTGATCACGGAACTCAGCGGGCGTTAGTCCGCCCAGGCTGTCGTGCGGGATCTGTTGGTTGTAGTCGGCAAGCCAGTGTTCGGTCTGTTCGCGGACCTCGCTCAGCGTGCGGAAGAGATGC
>NZ_JAJIUJ010000083.1 GCF_020880415.1 Xanthomonas euvesicatoria pv. euvesicatoria
GGCAATACAGAGCGATCAATCTGCGAGCAACATCAGATTCGCAATGATGTGACGTTGTCATTACAGCCACTGGCTTGCGCGCGACAGGGGCGGCCGACAAAGCCACATCGCGTGCAGTCGCGCCTAAGCGGCTCATCGAACTCATTGGCCAAATTCGGCAAATGCCCAATCCAACCTAATCGACGCAATGCGTTGCACTTCAGTCAAATGCAACGCACCCACCACCCACTTCAGGCAATGGTAAAGGCCAAGCATGCGCGCAACGCGCGCAGCTCTCTTCGGGTCACAGATTCCAGTCGATCCGCATGCCCGCAATCAATGCGTTCTTCAGATCGTTGGTGCGGGTCGGTTCGTTGAACTGGTCGGGGTTGATCACGTAGTGCAGGTTCGGGGCGATGCGCAGGCGCTTGGTGACCTGGATGCCGTAGCTGAGCTCCATCATGATCTGGTTGTCGGCGGGGGTGCCGGTGCCGCCGGCGGAGGCGCGGGCCAGGCGCAGGTTTTCGATCGCTTCGTCGCTGTATTTCTGCTGGGTGATCACGAAAGCGATGTTGTCCTGCGGGCGGCTGGCGAAGGTACCTTTCTGCACCAGGCCGAGCTGGATGAAATGGTCTTCGATGGCTTGGCCGCCGGTGCTCTTGAGCATGGCGCCGAAGACGGTGAGACCGCGCGTACCCGACGGGTCGGGGTTGGTCACCTGCTGCTCGAAGCGGGCGAACATGCCCGAGCGGCCCTGCTTGTTCTCGTAGCCCAGGCCGCTGAGCACGGCCGGGTTGCCGTTGCGGTCGCGCAGCGGGTCGGTGTAGTCGGAGTTGTCCTGCCAGCCGCCCAGTTCGTACATGGCGGCCATGCTGCCGTCGCCACCCTTGTTCTTGTAGCCAACGGCATAGGGCACGACCACGCCGGTGGTGTCGTTGGTGCTCCAGTTCAGGCCGTGCTGGCCGTCCTGCGCCTGGATGGGGTTGACCTCGTAGGCGCCGACATGCAGATACACCTTCGGTGTGACCCAGGCGGTGGCATGCGCGGCCCAGCTGGAGACCGGCCAGTAAGTGAAGTTGCTGGTGCGGAACACGAAGGTGGGGTTGCCGCAGGCCGAGTTGCCCTGGAAGTACTGGCACAGGTCCGAGCCCAGGAAGTGGATGTTGGCCACGCTGCGGCCGGCTTCCAGTTCCAGACGGTCGTTGAAAAGTTTCTGCAGCAGGGTGAAGTTGGGCAGGCGCGTGCCCTGGCCGCCGTAGATTTCCTGCACCGAGGTGCTGTTGCCGATGCTGCTGTTGGCCAGGTTGGTGCCGTGGCGGTTGCTGACGTACAACTTCACCGTGGCGCCGTTCCAGCCGAACAGGCGGTCCATGTCGACATCGGTGCCGACCATCAACTGGCCGGCATAGGCGTCGCCGCTTTTGCGGCCGCCATCGATCATCGAAGCGGCTTCGCCGGTGTAGCCCAGCTTGAGCTTGAAGGCATCGGCGGCATCCTGCGCGTGGGCGAGCGGGGTCAGTGCCAAGGTCAGCGACAGGCACAGCAGGCGGGGGCGGGCACGGCGGGGGGCGAGGGCGGTCATGGCAGGACTCCGGACAAAAGGGCGTGGCCGTGGTGGCGAACGCGACAACACATGGGTGGGCAAGCCGCTGGCAGCGCACCTGGGTGCGCGCAGCGGTGAAGCAGGTCAGGGGCGCGCGGGAAAACTCGGGCGCGTCAGGTGCGGCGGCAGGTCCATGCCGCCGGAGGTGCCTCAGGCAACGACGTCGGTCACCGGCTTCTTGAGCAGGCGCAGCGCGATGGCCGTGACCACCACACCGACCACCAGGGCCAGCACGTAGTTGAGCAGGTGGGTGACGGCGTTGGGGATCAGCAGCACGAAGATGCCGCCGTGGGGTGCCTTCAATTCGGCACCGGCGGTCATCGAGATGGCGCCGGCCACGGCCGAGCCGATCACCAGCGCCGGGATGGTGCGCAACGGGTCGCGCGCAGCGTACGGGATGGCGCCCTCGGTCACGAAGGCCAGCCCGAGTACGCCGGCGGCAGTGGCCGAGCCGCGCTCTTCCACGGTGAAGCGGTTGCGGAACACCCAGGTCGCCAGCGCGATGCCCAGCGGCGGGGTCATGCCGGCCACCATGGCAGCGGCCATCGGGGTGTACACCTGGCTGGCGATCAGGCCGGTGGAGAACGCATAGGCCGCCTTGTTGACCGGCCCGCCCATGTCGAAGGCCATCATGCCGCCGAGCAGCAGGCCCAGCAGCAAGGCGCTGCTGCCCTGCATGCCGCGCAGCCAGGCGGTGAGCCAGGCCAGCAGGTCGGCCACCGGCTGGCCGAACACGTACATCATCGCCAGCCCGACCAGCAGGGTGCCCAGCACCGGCAGGATCAGCACCGGCTTGAGGCCTTCCAGGTTGCGCGGCAGCTTGATGTAGCGGTTGAGCGCCGCCACGCCATAGCCGGCGATGAAGCCGGCAATGATCCCGCCGAGGAAACCGGCATTGAGATTGGCCGCGACCAGGCCGCCGATCATGCCGGGCGCGATGCCGGGGCGGTCGGCGATGGAGTAGGCGATGTAACCGGCCAGGGCCGGCACCATCAGGGTGAAGCCGGCCTTGGCGCCAATCTGGAACAGCGACCAGGCCAGCGTGCCCTGGTGCGCATCGTCGCCGGCGTAGATGCCGCCGAGGGCAAATGCCAAAGCAATCAGCAGGCCGCCGGCAGTGACGAACGGCAGCATGAACGAGACGCCGGTCATCAGGTGCTTGTAGGCGCCAGTGCGGCCGGTGCCCTTGTTCGCGGTGCCGCTGGCAGCGGTGCCGGTGGCAGGTGTGGCGCCGCCCTGCACGCTGGCGTCGGCCAGCGCCTTGTTGATCAGCGCCGGGCCATCGTTGATCGCCGGCTTGGTGCCGCTCTTGAACACGCGCTTGCCGCCGAAGCGGGCCAGATCCACTTCGCGGTCGGCCGCGATGATGACCACGTCTGCTGCACGGATTTCGTCGTCGGTGAGCGCGTCCTGCGCACCCACCGAGCCCTGGGTTTCCACCCGCATCTGGTAGCCGAGTTTCTTGGCGGCCTGCTGCAGGCCTTCGGCGGCCATGAAGGTGTGCGCGATGCCGGTAGGGCAGGAGGTGATGGCCACGATGCGCTTGTTGCCGCTAGCGGTGCCACCGGGATTGCCGGCGACGGCCGGGTCGGCGTGTGCGGCCAGCTTGCCGATCGCAGCGGCTGGGTCGTCCAGCACCGCGCCCAGGCTCAGGCGCACCAGTTGCGCATCGCCAAAGCGGGTGGTGTCGGCCTCGGCGTCGCCGACCACCAGGACCTGGGCG
Source organism: Xanthomonas euvesicatoria pv. euvesicatoria (assembly GCF_020880415.1). Lineage (GTDB taxonomy): Bacteria > Pseudomonadota > Gammaproteobacteria > Xanthomonadales > Xanthomonadaceae > Xanthomonas > Xanthomonas euvesicatoria. The sequence goes on from NZ_JAJIUJ010000083.1 coordinate 3,306, forward strand.
GCATTGCTGGCGAGTTCGCCCGGCAAGGCGCCAAGCACGCCCTGGTCGCTGCGGATTTCGATCGTCACGCGACGGCCGGCGGCAGTGGCCGCGCGGCGCAGCGCTTCGGCCGCCAGGACGGCTTCGGTACTGCGTTCGCCAGCGGCGATGACCACGATGGAAGAGGACATGGCAAAACTCCTGCTGTGTTGCGGTCGCCGGTGTTGTCGGCGGGGGGAATTTCAAGCGTTATGCGTGGCGGTGACGCGCGCGATCTGCCGCGGCATGCAACTGCCGGCCCGACGGCCGCCTGGGTGCATGCATCGGCAGTGGCCAATGGCGGCTCATGACAGCATTTCGATCACGACCTCGGTTGCGGCGCGGCGCACGCCCTCTGGCGTAATCCGGCGCGCGTCGCCGCTTTCCAGCCGGCACATCGAAAACGCCGTGGCCAGCCGTGCGCACTGCTCCAGCGTGGTCGCGGCATCGAGCGAGGCGGCGGCCAGGCCGGCCACCATCGCATCGCCCGCACCCACGCTGCTGCCGTGCGCCAGGCGTGGCGGGCGGGCGATCAGCCGCTGGTCGCGTTGCACGAACAGGGCGCCTTCGGTGCCCATCGAAATGACCACCAGCTGGATGCCGCGGGCGATCAGTTCGTGCGCGGCGGCGCTGAGTGCGCCGCGATCGTTCAACGGGCGGCCGGTCCAGGCTGCGAGTTCGTCGCGATTGGGCTTGACCGCGTACGGCAGCGCCTGGCGCGCGGCTTCCAGCGCTCTCACCAGCGGCATGCCACTGGTGTCCAGCAGCACGCGCGCACCGGCCGCGCTGGCCTGGGCCTGCAGTTGCGCCCAGCTGTCGTCCGGCAGCCCGGCCGGCAGGCTGCCCGACAGCACCACCGGCAGGCCGGGGCGCAGCAGGGGGGCGAGATGGTCGGCCACGCCTTGCAGGTGCGCAGGCCCCAAGCGCAGGCCGGGCAGGTTGATGTCGGTGGTGTCGTTGCTGCGCGCGTCGACCAGCTTGAGATTGGTGCGGGTTTCGCCGGCCACGCGCTGGCAGTGATCGGCAATGCCGCGTTCGCGGAACAGGGCTTCGAACACGCCGGCGTTGCCGACCCCGAGCACGCCCAGCGCGGCAACCTGGCTGCCCCAGTCGGCCAGGCACGCGGCCACATTGATGCCCTTGCCGCCGGCATCGTTGCGCACGCTGCTGGCGCGGTGCACGGCGCCCGGCTGCAGGTGTTCGAGCTGGATGGTCTGGTCGATCGCCGGGTTCAGCGTGACGGTGATGGCCTGCAGGCTCATGCCTTGTCCTCGCGCTTGGCTTCCAATGCGCGCACCTGTTCGGCGGTTTCGCAGGCCAGCGCCTGTTCGGCGAGGTGTTGCAGCTGGCTCAACGCGGCGCCGCGCAGGCGTGCCTTGACCGCCGGGATGTCGTTGGGCGTCATCGACAATTCCTGCACGCCCAGGCCGGCCAGCAGGCTGGCGCCGAACGCATCGCCGGCCAGGCCGCCGCAGACGCCGACCCAGCGATCGTGCTTGCGCGCACCGTCAATGGTGCTGCGGATCATGCGCAGCACCGCCGGGTGCAGGCTGTCGGCTTCGGCGGCCAGTTCCGGATTCTGGCGGTCGATCGCCAGCACGTACTGGGTGAGGTCGTTGGTGCCGATCGAGAAGAAGTCTGCGTGGCGCGCCAGCACGTCGGCCTGCGCGGCGGCGGCCGGCACTTCGATCATGATGCCGATCGGCACCTCCGGTGCGTCGAGGTCGGCGCGGAGGCGTGCGCAGATGGCGCGCAGCGCCACCAGTTCCGGCACCGAGGTGATCATGGGGAACATGATCGACAGCCGCGCCCCGTCCTTGGCGGCGCGATACAGCGCACGCAGTTGCGGCTCCAGCAGGTCGGGGCGACGCAGCAGCAGGCGCGCGCCGCGCACGCCGAGGAACGGGTTTTCTTCGTGGGGCAATTCCAGATGCGCCACTTGCTTGTCGCCGCCGATATCCAGCGCACGCACGATCAGCGGGCGGCCATCCAGCGCCTGCGCCATCGCCAGGTAGGTGGCATGTTGTTCGTCTTCGCTGGGCGTGCGGCCGCTTTCCAGGAACAGGAATTCGGTGCGCATCAGGCCAACGCCTTCGGCGCCCTGGGTCAGCGCCATCGCGACCTGGTCGGGCAGGTTGACGTTGGCGCCGATGTCGATGTGGTGGCCGTCGGTGGTTTCGGCCGGCAACGCGCGCTGCGCGGCTTCGCGCTCGCGGATGGCCTGCTGCTCGGCGATATGGGTGCGGGCCGCATCCAGATCCTGCTCGGACGGGTCGATGTACAGGCGCCCGCTGCTGCCGTCGATGATGGCGGTGACGCCGTCTTCGATCTCCAGCAGCTGGCCGCCGGCCGCGACCAGTGCCGGCAGGCCGAGCGTGCGCGACAGGATGGCGGTGTGCGAGGTCGGCCCGCCCTGCGCGGTGGCCAGGCCGAGCACGCGCGCGGTGTCCAGGTTGGCGGTGTCCGAAGGCGACAGGTCGCCGGCGAGCAGGATGCACGGCTGCTCGGGCAGGTCGGTGAGTCCGGCGCCGGCGGCGGCCGGGTCGAGCTGGGCCAGCACGCGGCGGCCGACATCGCGCAGATCGGCCGCGCGGCCGGCCAGCACCGGGTTGCCGAGGGCGGCCAGGCCGGAAGCGATCTGTTCCACCGCCTGGTGCCACGACCACGCCACACCGTGGCCTTCGACCATCAGCTGGCAGGTGCGGGTGATCAGGTCGGTGTCGTTGAGCAGTTCGGCCTGGGCCTTGAAGATGGCCGCGTCCGAGGCGCCGAGCCGGCGCTGGGTGTCGTCCTGGATTGCCGCCAGTTGCTGGCGGGTGCGGGTCAGTGCGTCGTGCAGCAATGCGCCGCCATCGCCCAGGCCGACCGGTTGATCGGCGACCTCGGTCTGCGCGGCGCGCAGGCGGTGCACGATGCCGATCGCCACGCCCGGGCTGGCGCCGATGCCGACGATGGCCGGCTGCGCCTGCGGCGGCGTCCAGCCGGCCACCGGGGCGGCGCGGCGCTGCGCGGCACGCTCGGCATCGGCCTTTTCCTGCGCGGTCAGGCTGTCCATGACGGCGCGCAGGCGCCTGAGCAGTTCCGCTGCGTCGCTGCCTTCGGCCGAGACGGTGATGCTGTCGCCGGCACGCAGGCCCAACTGCAGCAAGCCGACCAGGCTCTTGGCATCGGCGGCCTGGTCGCCGGCGCGCACCTGCGCACGGGCCGAGAAGCCGCGTGCGGTTTCGGCCCAGCGGGTGGCCGGGCGCGCATGCAGGCCGCTGGGGTAGGCGATGGTCCACTCGAATGTTTCGGCCAGATCGGTGGCCGGCGCGGCATTGGTCTCGGGCGCGCGGTCGCCGGTGAGCGCGGCGACGATCACGCCGGGGTCGTCGGTGCTGAACAGCGTTTCGAGCTGGGCCGGGTCCTGGATCAACCGGGTCAGCCGGCGCAGCAGGGTGATGTGGGTATCGGACTGCGCGGCGATGCCGACCACCAGCCGGGTGATCTGGCCGGGGTTCCATTCCACGCCATCGGTGAGCTGCAGCACCGCGATGCCGTCGCGGCGCACTAGGTGGCGGTCTTCGCCGACGCCGTGCGGGATCGCCAGGCCGTGGCCCAGGAAGGTATTGGCCAGGCCTTCGCGCCGCCGCATGCTGGCGTCGTAGCCCGGCGCGACGCAGCCGGCCGCGACCAGCAACTGGGCGGCCTGGGCGATGGCGTCGTCCTTGTCGCGGGCAGAGGCGCGCAGGCACACAAGGTCGGGGGTGACGGGGGCGGGCGACGGAGAGGACAAGGCGGGCTCCGGATGAGGTCGGGCTGGGAAGTATAGTGGGAACGTTCCCACGATCCAGGTCAATGTGCGGTGCACAAAAACGCTGTAGTGCTTTCGGGTTAGCATCAAGACCGGCACCGCGCCTGGGTCAGGGTGCGCAAAATGGAGCGGGAACGGTCCCAGTGAGTATCAGCATCAATGACGTGGCCCGCGTGGCCGGAGTGTCCAAGTCCACGGTGTCGCGCGCGCTGGGCAGCGGCCCGGTCAGCGAGGAAGTGCGTGCCAAGGTGGAAGCGGCGGTGCGCCAGACCGGCTATCGGCCCAACCTGATGGCGCGGCGATTGCGATCCCAGCAATCCGGCATCCTGGGGGTGATCGTGGCCGACATCCGCAACCCGTACTTCACGGCGCTGATCCGTGCGGTGGAAGAGGTCGCCTACAGGGCCGGTATGCGCGTGACGCTGTGCAATACCGATGAAGATCCCGAGCGAGAGGCGCTATACCTGGAGTTGATGCAGGAAGAACGCATCACCGGGCTGATTTTTGCGCCGACCCGGGTCACGGTGGGGCGCATGCACGAGCTGGCGCTGGATTACCCCACCGTGCTGGTGGATCGCGCCGGCCCCGGCAGCCGCTACGACAGTGTGGTGCTGGATAACGGCGCGGCCATGGCCGAGCTGGTGGCGCATCTGCAGGCGCAGGGCTACCGGCGCATCGGCGGGCTGTTCGGCAGCACCAGCACCACGGCGGCCGAGCGCCGCGATGGTTACCTGGCCGCGATGCGCGCGCAGGGGCTGCAGCCGGATTACCGCGAAGTGGCGCCCACCGCCGAGGCGGCGATTGCCGAGTTGGGTGCATGGCTGGCCAACGACCAGCGGCCCGAGGCCATCGTGACCAGTAACAGCCTGCTGCTGATGGGCGCACTGAAGGCTGCACGCACCGCCGGCCTGCGCCTGCCGCAGGATCTGGCCCTGGCCGGGTTCGACAACGAGCGCTGGACCGATCTGGTCGAGCCGGGTATCACTGTGGTCGAGCAGCCGGTGGAAGACATGGGCCGGGCGGCGATGTCGCTGCTGCTGGAACGGTTAAGCAATCGGCAATTGCCGATCCGCCGCTTGGTCATGACTGGACGTTGCGTGGTGCGTGGGTCGACTGCTGCGCGTATGCCGGGCGTGGTGTAGAGCGGCGGCGAGGGTCTGTTGGGTGCGGTGGGTTTGACGGGAATGCGTTCGCGCCCGAGTGCGCTCCTACAAAGAGGGCCGTCTGCCGTGGATTGCGGACCTGCGCGATGCCGGCGAACCGGAGGTGTCACTTGCCGTGATTGTTCAGGCCCCTTGCGCCGATCATTGCAACCTGCCGACATCGCCGCCTCGTAGGAGCGCACCTGGGCGCGACGGGCGTTTTCGGTAGTGCGTTCGCGCTCCGGTGCGCTCCTACAAGGGGCGGATTCGCAATGGTTTCCACCGGTGACGCACAAAAAAAGCCCCGGCAGTGCCGGGGCTTTTTGTTTGCAACGACTGCCTGACTCAGCGATCCGGGCGGTGGGTTCCGCCATCGTTCTGCACGGCCAGATATTCCTTGGACTGCTCGTCCAGCTTGTCGCCCAGCATGCGGCGCACCACCACGAAGAACAGCGGGATGAAGATCACGCCGAGCACGGTGGCGAACACCATGCCGCCGATCACGCCGGTACCGATGGAGTGACGCGAGTTGGCGCCGGCACCGGTGGAGATCGCCAGCGGCAACACACCCAGGATGAACGCGAACGAGGTCATCAGGATCGGGCGGAAGCGCAGGTGCGCCGCTTCCAGCGTGGCCTCGCGCAGGGTCTTGCCCGCCGCACGCTGCTCCACTGCGAATTCCACGATCAAGATCGCGTTCTTGGCCGCCAGACCAATCACCGTGATCATGCCGATCTTGAAGTACAGATCGTTCGGCAACCCGCGCAGCATCGAGAAGGTGATCGCGCCCAGCACGCCGATCGGCACCACCAGCAGCACCGCCACCGGAATCGACCAGCTCTCGTAAAGCGCGGCCAGGCACAGGAACACCACCACCACCGACAACGCCAGCAGCAGCGTGGCCGCATTACCGGCGATGATTTCCTGGTAGGACATGCCGCTCCAGTCGAAACCGAAGCCCGGCGGCAGATCGTTGTTGACGATATCTTCCATCGCGCTCATCGCCTGGCCGGAACTGCCGCCCGGAGCCGGGTTGCCGACGATGTTCACGGCCGAATAGCCGTTGTAGCGGTTCAGGGCCGGCGAGGCGTAGTTCCACTCGGCCTTGACCACGTTGCTCAGCGGGATCATGGCCGGCTGACCGTCGGCACCGGTGGCCGTGGCGCTGGGGGTAAAGAAGTTGCGCAGCGACTCGGGGCCGGCGCGGAACTGATCGTCGGCACGCATGTTGACGCGCTTGATGCGGCCCTCGGCGAAGTAGTCGTTGACGTACACCGGCGCCAGCATCAGCTGGATCGAGCTATAGATATCGCTGACATCCAGGCCCATCGATTGCGCCTGCACGCGGTCCACGTGCAACTGCAGCTGCGGCGAGTTTTCCAGGCCGTTCGGACGCACGCCGACCAGGGTGTCCTGCTTCTCCGCCGCCTTGCCGAGCACGATGTTGCGCGCATTGATCAGCGCTTCCTGGCCGGCACCGGAACGGTCCTGCAGCCACATGTCGAAGCCGCCGAACTGCCCCAGGCCCTGCACGGTGGGCAGGTTGACCACGAAGATCTGCGCGCCCTTGATGCCGTAGAAGGCGCCATTGAGTTGCTGGATCAACTGCTCGGCAGTGACGTCGCGTTCTTCCCATGGCTTGAGCCGGATGAAGCCCATACCGACGTTTTCGCCCGAGCCCAGGAAGCTGAAGCCGGCGATCTGCAGCATGCCTTCCACGGCCGGCTGCTTCTCCAGCACCGCACGCATTTGCGCGAACGCCTCGTTGGTGCGGATCTTGGTCGCGCCCGGCGGCAGCTGCACGATGGCCACGGCAAAGCCCTGGTCTTCTTCCGGCAGGAAGCTGCCCGGCATGCGCGTGAACAGGAAGCCGCACAGCACCACCAGCGCCACGAACGCGATCATCCATGGCGGCGAGCGCTTGAGGGTATGGCCCACCACGCCGACATAGCGATGCGCCAGCTTGTCGTAGTACTTGTCGAAGGTGCGGTAGACCCAGTTCTTCTTGGTCGAGTGGGTCGACTTGAGGAACGCGCCGCACAGCGCCGGGGTGAAGCTCAACGCCAGGAACGCAGAGAAACCCATCGACATGGCGATGGTCAACGCGAACTGCTTGTAGATCGCACCCGAGGCGCCGGGCTGCAGCGAGGAGGGGATGAACACCGCTGCCAGCACCACGGTGATGGCCACCACCGCGCCGGTGATCTGGGTCATCGCCTTCTGGGTGGCCGCCTTGGGCTCCAGGTGCTCCTCGCTCATGATGCGTTCGACGTTCTCGATCACCACGATCGCATCGTCCACCACGATGCCGATCGCCAGCACCATCGCAAACAGCGTCAACTGGTTGATGGTGAAGCCGATCATGTACATGCCGAAGAACGTGCCCAGCAGCGCGACCGGAATCACCAGCGTGGGAATCACGGTGGCGCGGAAGTTCTGCAGGAACAGCAGCATCACCAGGAACACCAGCACGATGGCTTCCACCAGCGTGTGGATCACTTCCTCGATGGAGATGCGCACGAAGGTGGTCGATTCGTACGGCGCAAACCAGGTCACGCCCTGCGGGAAGGTCGGCTGCAGTTCGTCGAGCTTGGCGCCCACCGCCTCGGACACGTTCAATGCATTGGCACCCGGCAACAGCTGGATACCGAAGGCGCCGGTGGGCTTGCCGTTGTACTGGGTGTCGAAGCCGTAGTTGCTCGGCCCGACGGTGACGCGTGCGACGTCTTTCAAACGCACGGTGGCGCCATTGTTGTCGGTACGCAGGATGATGTTTTCGAACTGCTCGGGCGAGCTGAAGCGGCCTTCCGCCGACACCGTGGCAGTGAAGCTGATGCCTTCCGGGGTCGGGTCGGCGCCCACCGAACCGGCAGCGAACTGCACGTTCTGGTTACGCACCGCGGTCAGCACCTGGGTCGCCGACAGGTTGTAGCCCTGCAGTTTCTCCGGGTTCAACCAGATGTTCATCGCGTACTCGGCGCCGAACTGGTTGGTGCTGCCCACGCCGGGCACGCGCGAGATCTGCTCGAGCACGCGCGAACCGACGATGTCGTTGAGCGCGTCGCGGTCGATCGAGGGGTTGTCCGAGCGCAGTGCGGCCACCATCAGGAAGCCGGCGTTGGCCTTGGCCACCACCACGCCCTGCTGGGTCACTTCCGAGGGCAGGCGCGGCGTGGCCAGCGACACCTTGTTCTGCACCTGCACCTGCGCGATATCCGCGTCGGTGCCGGTTTCGAAGGTCAGGGTGATGGTCACGCGGCCGTTGGCGGCCGAGGACGAGTTGAAGTACAGCAGGTGGTCGATGCCGGTGAGCTGCTGTTCGATGACCTGGGTCACTGCCTTTTCGGCGGTGTCGGCGCTGGCGCCGGGGAAGTTGGCGGTGACGGTGACCTGCGGCGGGGCGATCGTCGGGTACGACTCGATACCCAGATTCAGGATCGAGATCACGCCCGCAAGCGAGATCAGGATCGCCACCACCCACGCAAAGACCGGGTGTTCGATAAAAAACTTAGGCATGTCCGGGTTCCGTCACTGCTGCTTGGACTGGGAGTCGGCCGGCTGCGCGGCCGCATCCTGCGTGGGCTGTTGCTGGGCGGCCGGCGCCGCTGCATCGGCCTTGTCGGCGGACGGTGCGGCTTTCGCGTCGCCGCCCTGTGCCGCGCCGGGCGCCGCGCCCGCTGCGCCGGGCTGGCCGCCTTGTGCCGGCTTGTTCGGATCCCACGGCACGCCCTTGGCCGGCTGCCCTTCCTTGGCCTTCTGCACGCCATCGACGATGACCTGATCGCCCGGGGTCATGCCGCCGGTGACGATCCACTGGCCCTTCTGCTGGCCGTCGACGGTCAGGTTCTTGCGGACCACCTTGCCGTCCTTGCCCAGCACCAGGGCGTAGGGTCCGGTGGCATCGCGCTGCACCGCCTGCTGCGGCAGCAGGTAGGCATTGTTGCGCTGGCCCAGGCTGGCCTTGAAGGTCACGAACGCGCCTGGCAGCAGCGATTGTTCGGGGTTGGGCAGGGTGGCGCGCAGCGACACCGCACCGGTGCTCGGGTCCACCGTCACCGCAGACACGTCCAGCGTGCCGGGGTGCTGGTACTGCGTGCCGTTGCCCAGCTCCACGTTGATGGACGACTTGCCGTCGCCGCTCAGCTGCACGTTGCCGCTGCTCTGCGCCTGACGCAGGGCGGCCAGTTCTTCGCTGCTCATGGCGAAGTTCACGTACAGCGGGTCGATCTGGTCCACGGTGGTGAGCAGGGTGGCTTCACCGGCACCGACCAGTGCGCCTTCGGTCACGCGCTGAATGCCGGCGCGCCCGGTGATCGGCGAGGTCACGGTGGCGAAGCCGAGCTGGATGCGCGCAGCTTCGACCGCGCCGCGCGCCTGCTGCACGTTGGCCCCGGACGAACGCTCGTTGGCTTCGGCGGTGTCGATGTCGGCGCGCGAGACGTACTGCTGCGGCGCCAGGCTGCGTGCACGCGTCGCGGCGATCTTGGCGTTGGTATAGGTCGCTTCGGCGGCGGCCAGCTGGCCCTGCGCCTGCAGCAGCGTGGCCTTCAGCTGCGAGGGGTCGATCTGGAACAGCGGCTGGCCCTCTTTGACGTTGGCGCCTTCGGTGTACAGGCGCTTGAGCACCACGCCGTCCACGCGCGCGCGCACGTCCGCCGAACGGTACGCCGACAGGCGGCCGACCAGGTCGCGTTCCAGCGGCAGCGTCTGCGGCTTCATCTCCAGCACCGAGACTTCCGGCGGCGGCGGTGCCTGCTGTTGTTCGGGCTTGCTGCAGGCAGCCAGCGCCACGGTGATGGCACAGGCCAGGCCGAATGTGCGGAGCGGGGCAATCATCAGGGGGAACTCCGTTAGGGTCTTGAAGTGAGAAGCGAAGGTGGTGGCGACGTCGGCGCGGCAGGAGCCGGAGCAAACGCACGCAGGAAGGTGTCCACGGCGAACTGCGCCCATTGCTGCCTGGCGGGAAGGCCGGCGCGATGGGGGACTTGAAACCGTTGGCGGTCGAAATCCAGCCCGACGATCATGCTCAGCAGCAGTTCGGCCATGAAGTGCGGATCGTCATGCCGCAGTTGGCCGGCGTCGATCGCCTGTTCGAAGCGATGCGCCAGGCGCTGCTGCATGCCGACCACGCCGTCGTGGAAGATCTGCTGCGACTGGTCGGGAAACCGGTGCGACTCGGCCTCCACCAGACGGCAGGTCTGTAGCACATCGGGGTTGTTCAAACGGTCAAGATGGGCCAGCGCGAAGGCCAGCAGATCTGCGCGGAGATCGCCCGAGACCGTGCCTAGCGGCCCGGCCGCCAGGTGCACGTGGTCCTGCAGCACGTCGCGCAGCAGGTTTTCCTTGCAGCCGTAGTAGCTGTACAGGGTCTGCTTGGAACAGCCGGCCCGCTCGGCCACCGCGTCCATGCTCAGCCGCATGCCACGCTCGGCAAGCAGCGCATGCACTGCCGCATGGATGCGGCGGTCGCAGTCCGAACGCCGGGCAGCACGGTGGGAACGAGGGATCATGGCGGTAGACTATACCGTCCAGTTTAGTTTTTAAACAGGCTTGACGGCCGCAGCGTTGTCTGCACAACGCCTTCTGTGCCAAGCCTTTGGCCGGACTTTGCCGGTTGTGGCGGTCCAGCCCCGCCTTCCCGCCGCTGCGTTCTCGTCGCTACATGGATGTCGTGCTTTTGCATGCCGCCGGGGGCGATCGTGGGCCGCACATTTGCGCTATGCAGCAAGGCGTCGTCACCGCGCACCGGTACAATTCAGGTTTTCCACCGAGCATTCCAGCTCTACTCATGACAGCCAAGAAAGCCGCTTCGAAATCGTCCACGACGTCGGTCAAACCGGTCGCCGAACGTGCCGTCCCCGTGCTTGCCACCGAACCGCAGGCGGTTACCCTCGAGCCGGTGTTTGCCGCGTTGCGCAAGCGCTACCCGGCCGCCCGTCAGGCCGAAGTCCAGGCGTTCGCCGCCGACTTCTACCGGCGCATGGAGGAAGACGAATTCCCGAACCATCCGCCGGAGCAGTGGGCGGCGCTGGCATCGGACATGCTGGAGTTCGCGCGCGCGCGCAAGGCCGGCACGGTCAACGTGCGTGTCTTCAACCCGACCTTGAAGAGCCACGGCTACGAGTCGCCGCATACCCTGCTGCAGATCGTCAACGACGATATGCCGTTCCTGGTGGATTCGGTCAGCATGACCCTGGCCGACCTGGGCATCGGCGTGCACGTGCTGGGCCACCCGGTACTGCGCATCGCGCGCGACAAGTCCGGCAAGCTCACCGCAGTGGGCGAGGGCAAGGGCGAATCGCTGATGGTGCTGGAGATCGACCGCCAGCCGCCGGAAGAAATGCCCAAGCTGGAAGCGGCCGTGCGCAAGGTGCTGGCCGAGGTGCGCGCCATCGTGCAGGACTGGTCGGCGATGCGCGAGCGCATGGTCATGCTGGCCGACGATCTGGCGACCCGCCGCCTGCCGATCGACGACATCAACCGGCACGAGGCGCAGGAGTTCCTGCGCTGGGCCGCGGCCGACCACTTCACCTTCTTCGGCTACCGCGAGTATCGGGTGGAAAAGCAGGGTGGCCAGGATGTGCTGGCACCGCTGGAAGAGACCGGCCTGGGCCTGCTGCGCGGTCGCGACACCTCGCCGGCGCGTCCGGTGACCACGCTGGCCGCGCATGGCCTGAATGCCTCGTCCAAGCTCAAGGATGCGTTGATCCTGACCAAGACCAATGCACGCTCGCGCGTGCATCGGGTCGGTTACATGGATTACATCGGCATCCTGGAATTCGACGCCAAGGGCCGCATCGTCGGCGAGCAGCGCTTCCTGGGCCTGTTCACGTCCAGCGCCTACAACCGCCGCCCCTGGGAAATTCCGCTGGTGCGTCAGCGCCACGAATACGTGATGAGCAAGTCGGGGCTGACCCCGAGCAGCCATAGCGGCAAAGCCTTGCGCCACATCCTGGAAACGCTGCCGCGCGAGGAGCTGTTCCAGTCCAACGAAGAAGAGCTGTACCGCACCGCGATGGGCATTCTCGGGCTGCAGGAGCGCGTGCGTAGCCGCCTGTTCCTGCGCCGCGACAAGTACGGGCGTTTCATCTCGGCGCTGGTGTACATCCCGCGCGAACGCTTCAACACCGATGTGCGCCTGCGCATCGAAGCCTTGTTGAAGGATGCGCTGCACGGCGAATACATCGACTCCAGCGTGGTGCTGGGCGAATCGCCGCTGGCGCAGCTGCACCTGATCGTGCGCCCCAAGAGCGGCGAGGCGCTGGAGTTCAACACCACCGAACTCGAATCGCGGCTGGCGCACCTGCTGCGCAACTGGCGCGATGCCCTGCGCGAGGCGTTGGTTGCGCGGCATGGCGAGGCCAACGGCCTGCGCATGGCGGCCAACTTCGGTCGCGCACTGCCGGCCGGCTATATCGAAGATTCCTCGATCGAATCGGCGGTGTCCGACGTCGAGCATCTCGCCTCGCTGGATGGCCCGGACGATCTGCATCTGAGCCTGCAGGAAATCCGTCGCGACGACGGCATGCGTCTGGACGCGGGCGAAGGCCTGCGCCTGAAGCTGTACCGCCAGCTCGACGACATTCCGCTGTCCGATGCGATGCCGATGATGGAAAACATGGGCCTGCGCGTGATTTCCGAGCGGCCATATCGGTTGCAGGTCGGCGAAACGCCGGTCTATATCCAGGATTTCGAGGTCGAATCGACGTCCGGCAAGATCAATGCCGCACACGCCGATGCCAGCTTCGGCGAAGCGTTCGAGCGCATCTGGAACGGCGATGCCGAAAACGACGGCTTCAATCGCCTGATCCTGGCGGCCGGCCTGCACTGGCGCCAGGTGGCCTTGCTGCGCGGCTACTGCAAATACCTGCTACAGACGGCGGTGCCGTTCTCGCAGGCCTACGTCGAAGCCACCTTCACCCGCTATCCGTTGCTGGCGCGCCTGCTGGTGGAATTGTTCGAAGCACGCTTCGATCCGTCCACCGGCAGCGAGACCAAGGCGCAGATCTTCGCCGGCCAGGAACGCCTGCGCGAAGAACTGTCTGCGTTGGCAGGCGGCGACGAGGCCACGCTGAAGGCGCTGGACGCCGTGCTGGAAGCACGTGGCGGCGATCGCAACGCGCAGCAGGACGCCACCCGCGCCACCTTGCTGAAGCTGATGGACCGCGTCTCCAGCCTGGACGAGGACCGCATCCTGCGCAGCTTCATCGATGTGATCGATGCGACCTTGCGCACCAATTACTACCAGACCGACAAGAACGGCAAGCACCCCCACTGCATCAGCTTCAAGCTGGATTCGGCGCGCGTGCCGGACCTGCCCAAGCCGCGTCCGTATCGCGAAATTTTCGTCTACGGCCCGCGCGTGGAAGGCGTGCATCTGCGCTTCGGCGCGGTGGCGCGTGGCGGCCTGCGCTGGTCTGACCGGCGCGAGGATTTCCGCACCGAAGTGCTGGGCCTGGTCAAGGCGCAGATGGTGAAAAACACCGTCATCGTGCCGGTCGGTGCCAAGGGCGGTTTCTACGTCAAGCGATCGCCGGTGGGCGGTGACCGCGATGCCATCCAGGCAGAAGGCATCGCCTGCTACAAGCTGTTCATCCAGGGCCTGCTCGACATCACCGACAACATCGTCGGCGGCAAGATCGTACCGCCGCCGCAGGTGGTGCGTCACGATCAGGACGACCCGTACCTGGTGGTCGCGGCCGACAAGGGCACCGCCACGTTCTCCGACATCGCCAATGGTCTGGCGCTGGACCACGGCTTCTGGCTGGGCGACGCGTTCGCCTCCGGCGGCTCGGTTGGCTACGACCACAAGGGCATGGGCATCACTGCGCGCGGCGCGTGGGAATCGGTCAAGCGCCACTTCCGCGCCATGGGCCGCGATTGCCAGAGCCAGGACTTCAGCGTGGTCGGTATCGGCGACATGTCCGGCGACGTGTTCGGCAACGGCATGCTGCTTTCAAGGCATATCCGCCTGCTGGCCGCGTTCGATCACCGCCACATCTTCCTGGACCCGAACCCGGATGCGGCGGTTTCCTTTGCCCAGCGCGATCGCCTCTTCAAGTTGCCGCGTTCCAGCTGGGCCGATTACGACGCCAAGCTGATCAGCGCCGGTGGCGGCATCTATCCGCGTACGCTCAAATCCATCGACATCAGTGCACCGGTGCGCGAAGCGCTGGGCCTGGACGCCAACGTCAAGCAGCTCTCGCCCAACGAGCTGATGAACGCCATCCTCAAGGCGCCGGTGGACCTGTTCTGGAACGGCGGTATCGGCACCTACGTCAAGGCGGCCAGCGAATCGCACGCCGATGTGGGCGACCGCGCCAACAACGGCCTGCGCGTCAACGGTGGCGAGTTGCGCTGCAAGGTGGTGGGCGAGGGCGGCAACCTGGGCCTGACCCAGCTGGGGCGTATCGAAGCGGCGCAGACCGGCGTGCTGCTCAACACCGACTTCATCGACAACTCGGCCGGCGTGGACACCTCCGATCACGAGGTCAACATCAAGATCCTGCTCAACGACATGGTGCAGGCCAAGAAGCTGACCTATGACGCGCGCAACAAGCTGCTGGCGTCGATGACCGATGAAGTGGCCGATCTGGTGCTGTGGGACAACTACCGCCAGAACCAGGCCATCAGCCTGATGGAGCGCATGAGCGTCAAGCGGCTCGGCTCCAAGCAGCATTTCATCCGCACGCTGGAACTGCAGGGCCTGCTGGATCGGCAGATCGAGTTCCTGCCCTCCGATGCCGAGCTGTCGGCACGCAAGGCGCGCGGCCAGGGCCTGACCCGGCCGGAGCTGTCGGTGTTGTTGTCGTACTCCAAGCTGGTGGCGTTCCAGCAGCTGCTGGAATCGGACATTCCCGAAGACCCGTACCTGTCCAAGGAATTGCAGCGCTACTTCCCGCAGCCGCTGCAGAAGAAGTACGCCGATGCGATGGAGCGTCACCGCCTCAAGCGCGAGATCATCGCCACCGCGGTCACCAACACCACCATCAATCGCATGGGCGCCACCTTCCTGATGCGCATGCAGGAAGACACCGGCCGCAGCATCGGCGAGGTTGCCAAGGCCTACACCATCAGCCGCGAAACGCTGGATGCGCGCGCGCTGTGGACGCAGATCGATGCGCTGGACGGCAAGGTGCCCGAGTCGGTGCAGATCGACGCGCTGGAAGTGATCTGGCGCCTGCAACGCTCGTTCGTGCGCTGGTTGCTGCTGCGCCCCGGCCAGATGCCCGGCATCACCGCCGCGGTGGAGCGTTACCACGGCCCGTTCAACGACATCCGCGTGGCGTCGGGCGTGCTGTCGGACGCACAGCGCCCGCAGTACGAAGCCAGCGTGCAGGAGTGGCAGGACAAGGGCCTGACCCCGGCACTGGCGCAGCAGTTGTCCGAGCTGCGTTATCTGGAACCGGCCTTCGACATCATCGAAACCGCACGCACCCGCAAGCTCAAGCCGGTGGACGTTTCCAAGGTGCATTTCCGCCTGGGCGAAGCGCTGCGGCTGCCGTGGCTGTTCGAACAGATCGACGCGCTGGAGGTCAACGGCCGCTGGCATGCCGTGGCACGTGGCGTGTTGCGCGACGAGCTAGCCGCGCATCAGCGTGCGCTGGTGGGCCAGGTGCTGACCATGTCCGGCAGCAGTGCCGAGGACAAGGTCGCCAACTGGATGGCGCGCGACGATTCCAGCCTGCGCTTCACCCTGGCGATGCTCGCCGACGTCGCCGAGCAGAAGACCCTGGACTATCCGACCGTGTCGGTGGCAGTGCAGCGGTTGGGCCAATTGGCTGCGCACGGGGTGTAAGTGGCCTAATGCCGCGGTGGCGGAGCGAGCGCTTCGCTATCGTGGTGGTCGCGACAGCGCCGTGATTGAGTCGATGCAGAGGCCGCCTCCGGGCGGCCTCTTGCGTGCAGGGCACGGTGCACGGCGTACGCCCACGTGCCCTGAGTGCGGCCCCCGCTGGATGTCCAGGCGCTATGTCGTGCGGCTCAAGCACAGGGCCAACACACGCCGCCCTGCAGGCGGGCCTGGCTTACGCCCGATGCCCGCTCATTTCCTGCCCGGCGTGCTTGTCGAAGCGTACGTGCCACCAGGTGGCGCTGAGCGAAATCAGGCTGACGATGCAAAAGGCCAGCGAGAAATCGCTCTGATGCGGCGTTGCGTGGCCGCCGGCCAGCATCGCCAGGTTGAGGATCATCGCGCCGGCACACACGCCGACCGAGAGCATGAGTTGCTGCAAGGTCGTATACAGGCTGCTGGCGCGGCTCATGCGCGCGGCCGGCACGTTCTCGTAGGCGATGGTGTTGTAGGCGGCAAATTGAAACGACATGAAGGCGCCGCAGCACAGCAGCAGGCCGAACATCAATGCCGGCGGCCAATCGGGGCGGAAGAACGCGCACACCATATAGCCCAGGCTGGCGAGTACGCCGTTGCCGATCAGACTGTTGCGATAGCCAAAGCGACGCAGCAATTGCGGGGTGATGCTGCGCATCAGCAGTGCGCCGAGCGCGGTGGCCAGGATCAACCGGCCGCTGTGCGCGGCGCTCATGCCGAAGCCGATCTGAAACAGCAAGGGCAACAGAAACGGCTGCGCACCCTGGGTGATGCGCATTAGCGCGCCGCCGATCACCGACAACCGGAACGAGGCGATGCGCAACAAGCTCAGGTCCAGCAGCGGAGCGGGGTGGTGACGTGCGTGCCAGAGATAGCCCAACCCAGCGCTGCCGCCGATCGCCAGCAGCCAGCTGGCTTCGCCGATGCCGTTTTGCTGGCTGACCATTTCCAGGCCGAACAGCAGGCAGCCCAGTGCGGTACCGCACAGCACGAAGCCGCGCAGATCGAAACGCGCCGGCGTCGATTCGGTGGGAATCTCCGGAATGAAACGCCGCACCAGCAGGAAACCGGCAATACCGATCGGCACGTTGATGTAGAAGATCCAGCGCCAGTCCAGGTACGAGACGAAAAAACCGCCCAGCGGGGGGCCGAGCATCGGGCCGATGAAGGCCGGCACCAGTGTCCAGGCCATGGCCGACACCAGGTGGCGTCGTTCCACCGTGCGCAGCAGGATCAGCCGGCCCAGCGGGGCCATCATGGCGCCGCCCGCACCTTGCAACACACGTGCGGCGACCATGGTGGGCAAGCTGTCGGCCAGCGAACACAGGATCGAGCCACCGACGAATACCCAGATGGAGGCGCCGAACACGCGGCGCAGGCCGAAGCGGTCGGCGATGGCGCCACTTGCCGGGATCAGCACCGCCAGCGCCAGCAGGTAGCTTGTCATCGCGATGCTCATGGCTGGTGCCGCTACGCCGAAATCGCGCGCCAGGGTCGGCAGCGCGGTGGCCAGCACGGTGGCATCCATCTGCTCCATGAAGATGGCGCACGCCAGGATCAGCGAGATGATGCGGTAATCGGGATAACGCGGCGGCGTAGCGCCTGCCTCGGACACGCTGGAGGACATCGGACTCTCGGTTGCGGGGCCGCGCCGCCTGCGCCGCAGACGACAGCAGGAACGGCCCGCGTCGCACGGTGTTGTGCGGCGCAACATAGGTATTGTCTGCTGGTGTGGGGCGGGGTTCAAGCGCACGTGGGTAACAGTGCGTGCTTGTGGATGCAGACGCGGCGTCTTGGTGGCGGGTGTTGGCGTGATGCAAAACGTGGCGGCTAACGCGGCTGGCGGTGAGGTGAGCGCGCGATGGCGATGTGGGATGCGCGAAGTGATGCATCGTGGGGTGGTTGTCCCCGAGCTGCCCGCACCCCATCCGGCGCGACGCGCCACCTTCTCCCAGAGGGAGAAGAATCAAGATGCGGCACGCGGACAGTGATCGCGGCTGGGGAACGCCCCTCTCCTGCGGGAGAGGGGTTGGGGTGAGGGTAAGGCGAAAGACAGCCCACCTGACATCGCGAATGGGCGGTTGCCTGACCTGCCCGAATCAGCGCTAGGCCGCAGGGCTGTCCCAAGCGTCCTTGATCTGCAGAATCTGCGGCAACGCGTCGTGGAAATGCTGCACCAGGCGCGGTTCCAGTTGCTTGCCTGCCATGCTGTCGAGCTTGCGCAGGGCGTCTTCCACCGTCCAGGGCGCCTTGTAGGCGCGTCGTCCGCAGAGCGCATCGAAGACGTCGGCCACCGCCACGATGCGTGCCGATTCGGGAATCGCCTCGCCCGACAAGCCTTGCGGATACCCGCTGCCGTCCCAGCATTCGTGATGATGCAGCGCGATTTCCGCTGCCAACTGAAACACCGGACCGCGGCCGTGGCGCAACAGGTCATGGCCGGCTTGCGGGTGCTGGCGCACCACCGAGCGTTCGTGTTCGTCCAGCGAATCGGGCTTTTGCAGGATGCTGCCTGGCACTGCGATCTTGCCGGCGTCGTGCAACGGGGCAGCGTCCTGCAGAGTCTGCGCCTGCTGCGGCGACCAGCCCACCGCCTCGGCCAGGACACGCGCATACACCGCCATGCGCCAGATATGCGCGCCGGTGTCGGCGTCCTGGCCCTGGCCGGCGGTGCCGAGCAGATGGATCGCCTCGCGGTATTGCTGGGCAAGGCGTGCGTTTTCGGCCAGCTTCAACTGGGTACCGATGCGTGCCTTGAGCAGCGCAGGCGAGTAGGGCTTGCTGACGTAATCGGCCGCGCCCGCTTCCAGCCCGAGGCGTTCGTCGTGTTCGCTGTTGCGCGAGGTCACGAACAGGATGGGGATGGCGTTGCTGGACGGCTGCTGCTTGAGCGCGCGCGCCACCGCATAGCCGTCCATGTCGGGCAATTCGACATCCAGCAGGATCAGCTTTGGGGCGTGGCGGCTGACCGCATCCAGGGCTTCGCCGCCGGATTTGGCGAATACCAGCGCGAAGTCATCGCGCAGCAGCTGGCGCAGGGTGGCCAGGTTGCTGGACTCGTCGTCGACACAGAGCAGGGGGCGGGACGGCATGGTGATCCTTGCCAGACGCTCGGGGAGCGATCAGTGCGGGTGGGTGGCCTGCCACTCGCGCAACGTGGCTTCGGCGCGGCGGAAGTCGAAATCTTCGACCGCGCGTTGCAGGGCTTCCTGCAGTGCGCGCGGCAAGCGTGGCGCACAGATCAACAGCGCATGGTCGATCTGGTCGGCATCGTCGCTGGCAAAGGCCGATGTCAGGATCTGCACGCTGTCTGCATCCAACGCAACGCCCTCCTCGTCGGCGGCAACGTCGCTGTCGCCATGCTGCAAAAATGCCCGGATCGCGTCGGCGGTGCGCTGCATGACGTCTTTCAACGCAATCAGCGATGCGGTGATGTCGTGTCCTTCCTCGATACGCGTCTCCAGGTCGCCGGCTGCACCGGCCAGGGCCGGCAGCGCGAGCGAGCCGGCTGCGCCGCGCAGCTTGTGCGCCATCGCGCCGATGGCCGGCAGTTCGTTGCGACGCAGATGCTCGGCGGCTACCTCAGCCGGGTCCGGGCTGTCGCGCAGCAGCTTGATCAGATAGCGCGCATAGGGTTCGCGCTCGCGCCACAGGCTGCGCGCGCGTGCAGCGTCCAGCAGTTCCGGGTCGCTGTATTCCCATTCGGGACCGACGTGCGCCTGCGCCTCGTGCGGAAGCGATGGAATGCGCCGTGTGCCCGGCTGCAGGAAATGACGAATGGCGGTGACCAGTTCTTCGACGTTGAATGGCTTGGCGATAAAGCCGTTCATGCCTGCTTCCAGCGCTTTTTCCTGCTGCGGGCGGAACGCGCCGGCGGTCAGCGCGATCACCGGCAGGCTGGCCAGGGCCGGGATCTGGCGTAACCGGCGCGTGGCCTCGTAACCGTCCACCACCGGCATCTGCACATCCATCAGCACCAGGTGGAACAGGTTGGGCGCGCGTTTGAGCGTACTCACTGCCTGTTCGCCATCGTGGGCGACGGTGACCATGGCGCCTTCGCCCTCCAGAATGCGCTGGGCGACTTCGCAATTGATGTCGCTGTCGTCGACCAGCAGCAGGTGGGCGCCCTCCAGACGTCGCGCAACGAATGTCGGCGTGGCAGGGCGGGTACCCGGGCGTTGCTCGAGCAGTTGTTCGACCAGCCGGTGCAGGGCCGCGCCGGTCACCGGCTTGGTCATCACCGCATCCAGATCCTGCTGCTCGGGATGCTGCTCCAGCAGGCGGCGCTCGTAGGCGGTGACCATCACGATGACCGGATGCGGGCCGGGCGTGGCGCGTGCACGAATCTCGCGCGCGATGGCCACCCCGTCGATATCGGGCATGCGCCAGTCGAGCAGGAAAATATCGTAGGGCTCTGCAGCGTGTTCGATGGCCTGCAGTGCGGCCTGTCCGCTGGCCACCGCATCCACGCGCCAGCCAAGTTCGGTGGCGATGCGCACCAGGTTGTTGAGCGCTGCATCGTGGTCGTCGGCGATCAGCACGCGCGGCATCGCTTCCGGCGGCAAGGCCGGCAACTCGCGCTGTGCCTGCGGTGGCGCGGATTTTTCCAGCGTCACCACAAAATAGAATTCGCTGCCGCGGCCGGGCACGCTTTCCACTTCCAGTTCGCCGCCCATCAATTCGACCAGGCGCCGGCTAATGGTCAAACCCAGGCCGCTGCCGCCGTAACGCCGACTGGTGGACGTGTCGGCCTGCAGGAACGGCGAGAAGATCACGCTCTGCTTTTCCTTGGAAATACCGATGCCCGTGTCGCGGACCGAAAACAGCAGCTTGAACTTGTTGGGGTCGCCGCTGGGGAAGCGGCGTACCGACAGCACCACTTCGCCCTGTTCGGTGAACTTGATCGCATTGCCGACCAGGTTGACCAACACCTGGTTGATGCGCAGCGCATCGCCCAGCAGCCAACGGCTGTCGCGTGGCAGGGGTTCGACGATCATTTCCACCGGTTTGGCGCTGAGCGAGGAGCGCATCAGGTCGGCGATGTTATCGAACAGCTGGTTCAGATCGAACGGCGCGCATTCCAGGTCGATACGCCCGGCCTCGATCTTGGAAAAGTCCAGGATGTCGTTGATGATCTCCAGCAACGTGCGCGCGGAACGATCGATCTTGGCGACCATGTCCTGCGCGGCGCCGGGCAGTTCGCTGCGCTGAAGCAGGTACAGCATGCCCAGGATGGCGTTCATCGGCGTGCGGATTTCGTGGCTCATGTTGGCCAGAAAATCGGATTTGGACTGGTTGGCGCTCTTGGCCGCATCCATCGCCAGGCGCAGCTGTTTTTCGTGCAGCTTCTGCTCGGTGAGATCCACCGCCACGCCGAGATAGCCGATCACCTGGTCGTGGTCGTCGCGCAGGGTGCTCAAGGTCAGCAGCACCGGCAGGCGGCGCCCGTCATGGCTCACGTAGGTCCACTCGCTGGTGTCGCTGCGACCCAGGCTGGTGAGTGCGGCGATCGCCTCCAGCGTATGCGCCACCGGCGTACCGGTCTGTTCGGCCAGCATGTGCGCGCGCTCCTGCAGTTCCTCGGGCTCGACGAACTGGCTGGCCTTGCGTCGTCCGATCACTTCTGCCGCGCTGTAGCCCAACAGTTTTTCGGCGGCCGGATTGAACAGCGTGACGAAGCCGCTGGAATCGATGGCGATGATGGCGTAGCCGGCGTGTGCCAGGATCGCGCGTTGCAGCACCGAGAACTTCACCAGCTCGCTGGTGCGTTCGGCGACCTGGTGTTCGAGCGAGGCATTGAGGTCGATGATGCGTTGATGCGAGCGCACGCGGTCGGAGATGTCGCGGAAGAAATGCGAATGGCCGCTGAGCGTGCCTTCGCTTTCGATGATCGGCGCCTTGCTGGCCAGCACATGCACCTGATGCCCGTCGCGATGGCGCATGGTCTGCGCCGCCGATGCGTTGCCCGCCAGTGCCGCGTCGGCATGGTCGACCTCAGGCATCGCATACGGCTGCGGCGACAGCAGCATGGTCAGGTCCTGATCGATCGCCTCGTCGGCCGTGTAACCGAACATCGCCTCGGCGGCCGGATTCCAGTGCGTGATACGGCCATCCGGGGTTTCGGCAACGATGGCTTCGCTGGAATGGCTGACCAGCGCGGCCAGTTCCATCTGCTTGCGCAGCACTTCCTCGCGGCGCAGCCCATTGCTGAAATACAGCACCAGCAGGGCGGCAAACAGGACCGCGGCGGCCATCACCAGCCCGCCGATCAACCAGGGCGAACTCTGGTTGAGCGATGCGACGAAGCCGGCGGTTGGGTGGGCGGTGATGACCCAGGTGCGGCCGTAGATCGGCAACAGCCGCACCACCGGCGGACGCAGCGCGCTGTCGCTGGCTGGCGTGCCGCTGCGATAGAAATTGTGGGTGGGCTCATTGCGGTCGGACAGATCCAGCGCCACGTCGTCGCGCTCACCCAATGCGCTTCGCACCATCTGCTCGACGCTGAAAGGCGCATACACCCAGCCGCTGGTGGCGAGCATGCGCTGTTGCGGGGTCTGCAACGGCATGCCTTCCCGATAGACCGCCAGCAGCACCAGAAAGCCGCTTTCGCTGGGAACGCGGTAACCGGAGAGCGAGATCGGCGAGGTCATGACCGGCTCGCCGCTGCGTGCAGCCTGCAGGGCGGCGGCACGCCGGCGCGGCTCGGAGGCGATATCGATGCCGAGCGGGCGGTTGCCCGAGGATTCCGGCTCGAAATACAGCACCATGTAACGCTCGCCATCCCATGGCGCCAACGGCCGGCGATGGATGTCCGGCGCGCCGTCGGCACGCGCGGCCTGCAGAAACGCGGCTTCGTCGGCCGGGGCGACCCGATGGATGTAGCCGTAACCCAGCACCCCGGGAAACTCGCGCGGATAATCCCGCGAGCGGCTATACAAGGTGAAGCGTTCTCGACTGATGATGTCGCTGCCCGCGCCGATCACCGCACCGCGTGCGCCGCGCAAGCCATGCTCGAAGGTGGACATGCGCTCGCTGATGTTGCGCGCCAGCGTACGCACTACGTAGTCGAAGCGTTGCTGGCGCTCGAGCTCGTTCTGCCGTTGCAGCCACACGCCGGTGACGATGGCGGCAACCAGGCCGGCGCTCAGAATCAGCAGTGCACCAAAGAATGCGCGACGCCCGTATGTCCTGCGCAAATCCCAGCGGCCCTTCGGCATGTTCGTTCCTTCGCCTTGCCTGTTACGTGCCCAGAGTGCTGGCCGACCTGCGTCGACCTCGTGGTGCCGCCCGATATCCGGCGGCTGTGTGCAGTCCCCCAAGCCTGCACGTCATTTTCGGATGGGCGATCGACGTTCCCGCATCAAAACGACAGCCAGATCGACAACGCGTGAAGAATCAGTCCGATCAGTCCACCGACCAACGTTCCATTGAACCGAATGTATTGCAGATCGCGTCCCACCCCCAATTCCAATTGTTCGACGAGGTGACGTTCGTCCCAACTTTTCATCGTCGACGCAATATGGTCGGTGACCGATGTGCGCAAGCGCGCGGTGAGTTTGTCGGCGGCCTGCAACATATGTTGATTGAGCGCTTCACGCAGCGAGGGATCCTGCGACAAGGCCCGGCCGAGCGATTGCATGGAACGCTCCACATGCGCGGCCATCGACGATTGTTCGCGCGCCAGGTCATTGCGCAGTGCGTCGCGAATTTCGCCCCATAACCCTTGCACGTAGTCCTGCAGTGCCGGGTGTTCGATGGCGCGTTGCTTGAGTTCTTCCACGCGCACGGCCATCTCCGGCTCGTCGCGCAAGCGCGTGATGTAGCCCTGCAGCCACGCTTCGTAGTCGAGCCTGATTGGATGCTCGGGCGTTTTGAGGATGTCCTGCAGTTCTTCGATCGCCGCACGCGCCATGCGGTCGGCCAGGCTGTCGCCGATCTCTTCGATCGGCTTGACCCAATTCACGGTGCCGACCAGCTTGGGCCATTCGCGGCGCGCGTAACGCACGATCAATGCAGACGCGCGCGTCTTGACCTGCTCCTGGTCCAGCCATTCGCCCAGCCGCAGCAGCACTTCATCCAGCAGCTTCTGGTGGCGGCCGTCGGTGGTGAGCAGGGCCATCACATCGCCGATGGTGGCGGCGGCGTTCCATTTGCGCAGGCGGTCGACCACGAAGCCTTGAATCGCGCGGCGGACGGCTGCCTCGTCGAGCAGTTCCAGCGCCTGCAGCATCCAGCCGCGCGTCATCTGCGCCAGCATGCGTGCCTGCTCTGGTTTGGCCAGCCAATCGCCCAGCCGGCTGGCGGGATCGAATACCCGCAGTTTTTCCATCAACGCATCCGGGGCGAGGAACTGGTCGCGCACGAACACTGCCAACCCGTCGGCCAGCCGTTCCTTGCCGCGCGGCAGGATGGCGGTGTGCGGGATCGGCAGGCCCATCGGGTGGCGGAACAGCGCCACCACCGCGAACCAGTCGGCCAATGCGCCCACCGTGGCCGCTTCGCAGAAGGCCGACACCCAGGCCCAGATGCCGTGTTCGCCCATCAGGTGGCTGATGACGAAGCCGGCGAACATCGCCAGCAACAAGGCCACCGCCAACAGCTTCATGCGCTGCAACTGGGCACGACGAGGATCGATCGGACGGGGAGTGCTGAGACTGGGTTCCATCGGTGAAGTGTATCCAGTCGTTTGACCAGGGCATGTCCACGGCGGGTGGCGCCATCGCGCGCGCAGGTTGTGGCCGCGTCTTGCGTGCCTTGTGCTCCAGCTGCGCCTGGGTTGGG
>NZ_JAJIUJ010000084.1 GCF_020880415.1 Xanthomonas euvesicatoria pv. euvesicatoria
GGCCGTGGCCGCTGTGGAGCGCCTTCGTCGACAAGCACATCCAGCCCGATGGGCGGGTGGTGGATTTTCTCAATCCCGATCAACGCTCCACCTCCGAAGGGCAGTCGTATGCGCTGTTCTTCGCATTGGTCAACAACGACCAGGTGCTGTTCGACAAGGTGCTGAGCTGGACCCGCCACAACCTGTGCGGCGGCCGCCCGGATCTCCACCTGCCGGCATGGCTGTGGGGCCGCGATGGCGGCAGCGCCTGGCGCGTACTGGACGCCAACACCGCCAGCGATGGCGAGTTGTGGATTGCCTATGCGCTGCTGGAAGCTGGACGGTTGTGGAGCCGCCCGGGCTACCTCAAGGCCGGCCAGCAGATGCTGCAGCTGATCCGCACCCAGGAAGTGGCCACGCTACCCGGGCTGGGCCCGATGCTGCTGCCGGGCCGCACCGGTTTCGTCGACAACGGGCGCTGGACGCTCAATCCCAGCTATCTGCCGATCCAGGTGCTGCGTCGTTGCGCCAATGCCGACCCCAAGGGCCCATGGGCTGCCATTGCCGCCAACAGCGCGCGCGTGCTGCGTGACAGCGCGCCGGTGGGGTTTGCCCCGGATTGGACGGTGTGGGACGGCAAGACCTTCAATGCCGATCCCAAGCGCGGCAATGTCGGCAGTTACGACGCCATCCGCGTGTACCTGTGGGCCGGCATGCTGGACGCTGGCGAGCCGCTGCGCGCGCGATTGCTGAAGGACCTGTCCGGACCGGCCGACCTGCTCGCCGCGCAGCAGACGCCGGCCGAAAAGATCGACACCGCGCGCGGTGTGGGCACCGGCGCCCTGCCGGTGGGATTTTCTGCGGCGTTGCTGCCGTACCTGAGCGCACTGGGCAAGCCTGCGCTGCTCAAGGCGCAGGCGCAGCGGGTGCCCGCCGCCACGCAACCGGCCGCCGCTGCATTGCCGTATTTCGAACGCACGCTGGCCCTGTTCGGACAGGGATGGCTTGAGAACCGCTACCGCTTCGCCGCAGACGGGCGCCTGTTGCCCGCCTGGAGAACCCCTGCATGTGCCGCAACGACCTGAAGCCGTTCTACCTCGCCGGAATGCTCGCGCTGTGCCTGCTCGCCGCACCGGCAGCGCACGCGCAGACCAGTGCCGCCCAGCAGCTGGTGGAGCAGGGCAATTACTGGCACGACCAGGGTCGCGACGATCTGGCCGCCGATACCTGGAAGAAGCTGCTCGGCATCGACCCGGACCAACCCGACGCATTGCTCGGCCTGGCCCAGATCAATCTGGCGCAGGGGCGCCAGTCCGAAGCGCGCAAGCGGCTGCAGCAACTCGAAGGCGCGCATCCGCAATCGCCGCAGGCGCAGCGCCTGCGCGTGGCGATCGGCGCGCGCGGTAGCAGCAACGCGGGCGAAGATTCCAATCTGCGCAATGCACGTCGTGCCGCCTCTGCCGGGCACTATGTGGAAGCGGCGCGCAGTTACGAAGCCGCCTTCGCCGGCAAGTCGCCGCCGCCGAACCTGGCGCTGGAGTACTACCAATCGCTGGCCGGCACCCCCACCGGTTGGGAGCGCGCCCGCGACGGCCTGCGACGCCTGCAATCCAGCGACCCGGGCAATCCGTCCGTGCAGCTGGCGCTGGCGCAGGTCCTCAGTTACCGCGAACCCACCCGCCGCGACGGCATTGCGCAATTGCGCACGCTTGCCCAGCGCGCGGACGTGGGTGGGCCGGCACGCAGCAGCTGGCGCCAGGCGCTGCTGTGGCTCAACGCCGGCATGGCCGATGCGCCGCTATACCAAGCGTTTCTTGCCGGTACCCCGAACGATGCCGAAGTGGCCGCCAAACTCGGCCAGCTGCGTGCGCAACGCACGACGGCCACCACGCCGGCCGATCCCAAAGGCGCGCTGCTGGGCGAAGGCTTTCGCGCGTTGAGCGCCAACAATCTGAGCGCCGCCGAACAACGCTTTACCCAGGTCTTGCGTGCACGTGCGCGCGACCCCGAAGCGCTCGGCGGCCTGGGCTCGGTACGTCTGCGTCAGCAGCGTTTTGCCGAGGCGCAGGAACTGCTGCGACCGGCCGCGGCCAGCAACGGCAAATGGAAAAGCGCGCTGGAGAGTGCCCATTACTGGCAGCAGCTGCAGCAGGCTGAAGCGGCGCGCGCGCGCGGCGATCTGGCGCAGGCGCGCCAGCTGGTAGAGCAGGCGGTGCAGCTGCTGCCCAACGAGCCGGCCGGACACGTGGCGCTGGGCGACGTGCAGGCCGCCGGCGACCCGGTTGCTGCCGAAGCCAGCTATCGCAAAGCCTTGTCGCGCGAGGCCGACAATGCCGGCGCGTTGCAGGGCTTGGTCGGGCTGTACAGCCGCCAGGGCCGCCTGCAGGAAGCCAGCGCCTTGTTCGACCGGCTGCCGGCGGCCGAGCGCGCCAAGTCCGGTGGCCAAGCCTTGCTGCGCTCCAACGTGCAGCGCGCCCGTGCGCGTCAGTTTCTGGATGGCGGCGATGCGGTCAGCGCGCAAACCGAACTGGAAGCGGCCATGGTCGAACGCCCCGGCGATGCCTGGATCCGTCTCGACCTGGCGCGCCTGTACCAGCAGGCTGGCCGCCCGGATCAGGCGCGCAGCGTGATGGACGGCCTGCTCGCCGTCCATGGCGACCAACCCGAGGCGCTGCACGCCAATGCGCTGCTGGCGCAGGAAAGCGGCGACTGGCAGGACGCCTACGACAGTCTGGACCGCATTCCATCGGCGGCACGCACGCCGGCGATGGCCCAGCTGCGCGCCACCGCCTGGATCGAATTGCAGGCGCGTCAGGCGCGGCAGTTGGTCGCGCAGGGCCGGGTGGGCGAGGCGCAGCAGTTGCTGGCGCGTACCGAAACGGCGCTGGGCAATCAGCTCGACGATCCGCAACTGCTGGCCGCCCTGGCCGGCGCGCATGCCGACGCTGGCAACACCCAGCGCGCGCTGGTGCTGGCCCAGCGGCTGGTCACCGGCGCCAACCCGCGCACCGAAGACCGCCTGCAATACGCCAGCGTGCTGCTGCGCGCGCATCAGGACGCCGAGCTCTCGGCGGTGTTGCGTCAGCTGCAGGCCACCACCCTGACCCCGGAGCAGCTGCGCCGCTACCAACGCCTGCGCAGCGCCTACACGCTGCGGCAGGTGGATGCATTGCGTGAGCTCGGCAATCTGGAAGGCGCCTACGACGCGTTGTCGCCGATACTGGCCCAGCAGCCGGACAACCGCGATGCGCAGGCCGCGCTCGCGCGGTTGTACGCGGCCGCCGGCGAGCACCGCCAGGCGCTGGCGATCTACCAGCAGCTCCTGCAACGTCAGCCCAGCGATCTGGACACGCTCACCGCTGCCGCCAACAGCGCCGCCGCGCAATCGGACCTGCGCAATGCAGAGAGCTATCTGCAACGCGCGTTGGCGCAGGCACCGGAGTCGCCGGAGGTGCTCGCGGCCGCCGGCCGCGTGTATCGCAGTGCCGGCAAGAACCGCAGGGCCGAGCAGTATTTCCGTGCAGCGCTGGCCGCGCAGCAACGTCAGGCCGGGCAGCTCGACAATGGCCTGGCGTCTGCACGTGGCCCGGCCGCCGTCGCCGCATCCGGTCGCCCGCTCAACCCATTCTCCGGCATGACCGGCGCCATGCCGCGTGCGCCGGCGGTGCTGTCCGAACGCATGGACGCCGGCAGCGCCTACAACGATGTCGCAACCGCGCCTGCTGCATACATCGCGCCGCTCGCCATGCAGCCCAGCGCCGCACCTGTCGCGCCTGCCGCACCCGCCAATGCTGCCGCCGACATCAGGAGCGACGCGTTGCCACAACCGGTGCGCGCCAGCACCGTGCTTTCCACGTTGCCTGCGCCCGGCAGCCGCTTGCGCGCTTCCTCGCATGGCACGCTGCCGCCTGTGTCGGGCAGCGATCTGCAGCCGCGCAGCAACCTCGCGCAAGCACTGCCTGCGCGCAGCAGCGGCAACAGCGTGCTCGACGAACTGCGCGCCGTGCAGGCGGAAAACAGCGGCGGCCTTGCCGGCGGCGCGCTGTATCGCGCACGCGACGGCGAAGACGGCCTGGGCCGTCTGGACGACATCGAAATGCCGGTGCAGGCCGAATTCGCAGTCGGCGAGGGCAAGCTCGGCGTCACGCTGACACCGACCGTGGTGGATGCCGGCACGCTCGGCACCGACTACGCCACCGCCAGCCGCTTCGGCACCGGCCCGCAAAGCGCCATCGGCGATGCGCTGGCCGCAAACCGTGGCCCGATCGACACGCTGGTCGATTCGCCGGTGTATCAGCTGCTCGCCACCGAAGGCGATACCGCCGCCACGCGCGAACGCCTGCGCCGCTACAGCTTGAATACCGGCCTGTTCAATGCACTGCTGGTGGAGCACAACAACAGCAATGCCGCTGCGCTGGCGGCGTTGGCCAACGAGCCGCTGCCGGCCTACCTGCTCAGCATCAACGCCTCCACCACGCCGATTGCGCAGCTGGCACGCGACATCCTGGGCAATGCCGCGCTCAGCGAACAGCTGGGTGCAGGCGATGCGGCCGCATTGCGCGCGTTGGCCGGCAGCACGGCCGCCGCGCAGCAGACGCCGACCGGCCTGGCCGACACGCTCAATGCCATGGCCGCCAGCGGCAACGGCAGCCGCCGGCTCAGCCAGGACGACACCGGCGTGGGCGTCGGCGTGCGGTATCGCAATGGCGGTTTCAGTGCCGACGTGGGCAGCACGCCGATCGGGTTCCAGGATCACAACCTCATCGGTGGCGTGGGCTATCGCGGCGAGCTCGGTGACACCGTCAGCTGGTCGGCCGAGGCCTCGCGGCGTGCAGTCACCGATAGCGTGCTGTCGTTTGCCGGTGCGCAGGACGCGCGCAGCGGGCGCGAATGGGGCGGTGTGACCAGCACCGGTCTTTCGCTGTCGGCCACTGCCGACAACGGCCTGCTCGGCGGCTACGCCAACCTTGCCGCGCACCGCCTGCAGGGCAACCACGTGGCCGACAACGACCATCGCCAGGTCGACCTGGGCTTCTACGTGCATGCCTTGGAGACCGAGCATCAATCGCTCACCGCCGGCGTCAATCTGACCACCATGCAGTACGACAAGAATCTCAGCGGCTTCACTTACGGGCACGGTGGCTACTTCAGTCCGCAGGACTATGTGGACCTGGGGTTCCCGGTGCACTGGAGCGGGCGCACGGCCGGGCAGACGGTGAACTGGAAGGTCGACGCCAGCGTCGGTGTGCAGCATTTCAGCACCGATGCCTCGCCGTATTTCCCTACCGACCCGACCCTGCAACAGGCCGCCTACGACGCCGCATCGCTGGCCGCGCTGCTCGGTCTGGTCAATCGCTACACCGACCCGGTGTATGCGGGCGAAAGCCGCACCGGCGTGTCCTACAACCTCAGTGGCGCGGCCGAATGGCAGGTGGCCCCGCAGCTGTTTCTGGGCGGGCGGCTGACCTTCAACAATGCACGCGACTACAACCAGTTCAGCAGCAACCTTTACCTGCGTTTCGTGATGGATCGCCTGGGCGCTGCGCTGGGGCGTGCACCGCAGGTGCTGACCTCGCCGTATGCGGCGGAGCATTGAGGTGACGGCAAACCTGGTGCCTCGCTCCGAAGGCGCGCAGCAGGGGCTGCGGCGGATGCACGCAGGCGACGGGATGCCGCGCGTGCATGGGGCCGCATGCTCGCCTGCGACGAGGTGTGCATCGCCGCCACCCTGCAGGGACCGCTGGCCTGCGCGCCACAACGCGGCAGCAGATAAACGAACGGCGCCTTCCGGCGCCGTTCGCATTGCATCCCATCACGCGTTCGGCGCTTACGGACGCACCTTGGTGGCGCACACGAAGACCGCTGCCTGTTGCACGCGGCTGATCACGCCCTGGCTCTGCAGCTCGCGCGCGTGTTCGTCCATGCAGGTCAGGTAACCCAGGCGGTTGCCGGCGTTCTGCGTCTTGCACAGGCTGCTTTCGGCAGACACGTTCGCGCCTGGAATCAGGCCGCCGGTTTCCACCGTCGGGACCAGGGTGTTGCAGGTGCCCAACTTGGCCGGCCCGGTGTTCAAGGTCCAACCGATGTCGGCAAACAGCGCCGGGGTCAGGTCGATGTTCACGTGCGCCTGCACTTCCGGCGTGTCGAAAGGTTCCATCAAGGCATTGGGCTGCAGATCGGTATCGAAGTGCGAGAACGTCGAACCACCGGCCACCACGCTGGGCGAGTACAGCCGCGTGCGGCCTGCGCTGTCGGTGCCCTGCAGCAGTTGCGGATCTTCGTACAGCGCCGCAACCACCGCAGTGCTGCCCTTCAGGCGCGCGCCGTCGGCCTGCGAGACCATGATGGCGGGGATGGTGATGTCGGTGATCGGCGGTGCTGCGTTGCCCATCGTCTGTACACCGGCCGCGTTGTTGGCGACGATCACGCCCACCGCGCCGTTGAGCTGCGCATTCTTCACCTTGATCGCGAAGGCGCAGGTGCCGCGGTCGATCAGCGCCACCTTGCCGGCCACATCGGCCGCATTGACGAACGGGGTTTCGCAGCCATCGCTGGCCGATGCGGCCGCCACGCCGTCATTGACCGTTACCACCGAACGCGCCGGGAAATTGGCCGCGGTGGCCAGCGGACCGAAGCTGGCAAAGCCCACTTCGAACTTGCCCGCAGCGCTGGCCGGTGCGGTGACGCGCAGCAGCGTGCGTGGATCCAGGATCAGCGCCGCCTCGCGGTTCACGCGCGTCCCGGCCCAAACCGTACGGCCGGGCGTGCGCATCGCTTCGGCACGCAGGGCGTTGGTCATGGTCGGGTCGTCGAAGCGCTTGTTCTGGACGTTGTCGTAGGCCTGCGAGGTGTAGACGTCGGTCAGGCCGCTGCCCGAGCCCAGCACCCCGGTGGTCTTGTTGAGAAAGCCCGCCGCGCCCAGACCGTGGCCGATCTCATGCATCACCACGTTGAGGAAGTTGATCTGGCCTTCGGGCGTCTTGCCGTCCAGGCCCAGATACCAGCCCGAACCGGCCAGGCAATCGTCCTTGCCCAGGTCGCCGTTGAACTGCGAAAACACGTCGGCCGGATCGGCCGGATCCGGCACCAGGTCCTGCCCGGCGATCGCATCGCCCAGCGCGGACGGATACAGCGTATCGACCTTGGCGCCGGGGAAGTTGTTGACGATCCAGTTCGGGCCGGCCTGGCCCAGCGTGCCGCCGGTGGCGGTACAGGTCAGCCGTGCGAACGAGGCATACACCTTGATCTTGACATTGCTCTGCAGCACCGCGCCCCAAAGGTCCATGGCGTACTGGTACGCGATGCGGCGTTGCTCGCCGATCGTGCGGCCCGGGTTGCCGCCCAGCGGTGCGGCAGCGGTCGGGTCGTTCAAACCGACCACGGTGCCGGCATCGCCATTGATCAGCGTGACATTGGCTGCCCGGGCGTGCAGCGGTGCCAATGCGGCCGCCACGGCCAGGGACAACAGCAACAAGGGCTTATTCATGCGGCAGCGCTCCGTGCTCGGCGTGGGTGGGTTGGGTGGTGTCGGCGTTGTCGCTGTGTTCGATGACGATGCGTCCATCGGCCTGGCGGGTTGCCGTCAGCGAACTCATTTGGGTGGCCGGCAACTTGCGCGCCACGGTGCCATTGGGCAGGCGCCGCTCGGTCGCGCGCGCGGCCGCTTCGGTCTGCGGAACCGAGCTGCGTGCGGCGCTGCTGCGTGCTGCGGAGGCCGCTGCAGCCGCCTGCTGATCCAGGGCCGCGCTCTCGGCGTCGGTCAGCGGGCGCAATTTGCCGGTGGCAGGGTCGATACCGACCTTGGAACTGCTGGTAGCTGCTTCCTGCGCTGCAGCGATCGCCGGCAGGCATGCGACACACAACACACCGGACAGCATCCATCCGGGCTTGCGAAAGCTCATCATCGTTGGGGTTTCCTTGGGTCCAACAGGGGAAAAAACGCCGTGCTGACACCGGCGCTCGGGAGAATCCTTCCATTTCAGTCTGTTCATGACTGAATCATGAATCCGTGATTCGTGTCAATCTTTTGACACATTCGCCGTCGAATGCAAGCGGCAACCTGAAAAAGTTATCGGCAGGGTTGCAGTCTGGGAGTTCACCCCCAGCACCGTCGCCAAGGCGCCTGCACACGCCGTGGCCAGCGTTCGGCACGCCCGGGCGCCACTCGTACACTGGCCGGTCTGGGCGTCGTTCGGTCATCCGTTGCCGGCGCCGCCATCTACCAGCCAACCCAGCGCCAGGCCACCATGCACGCCGTCATCTACCACAATCCCGGTTGCGGAACCTCCCGCAATACCCTTGCCCTGATCCGCCACACCGGCATCGAACCGCAGATTGTCGATTACCTGCAGCATCCGCCAAGCCGCCAGACGCTGCAGGCGCTCATCGCCGCTGCCGGCATCACGGTCCGCCAGGCCATGCGCCAGAAAGGCACGCCCTATCTGGAACTGGGACTGGACGATCCCACCCTGGACGATGCGGCGTTGTTGAGCGCAATGCTCGCCCATCCGATCCTGATCAACCGCCCATTCGTCCAGACCACGCGCGGCACGCGCCTGTGCCGCCCCTCCGAATTGGTGCTCGACCTGTTGCCGCCGGCCACGCACGGCTTCATCAAGGAAGACGGCGAACGCGTGCTGGACGAGGCCGGTCAACGCATTGGCCGCTGACATGTTTGAGCCGGTTCAACCGGCGCCAAGCCGGTGTTGCGCCATCACGCTGGCCGCAGCGCTGGCGATAGATGCAGTGCGCCTATTCACGGCGCGATGAACAAGCCTGCTGCGCGCACCGTGCGCTGGCGCGAGCGTTGCCCGGTGCCGTCATGCACAGCCCGCGGCAGCGACCGCTCGTACACTGCAGCGCCTGCGGACTATTGTACCGCCCGGCGCTTCGCTACCGGGTGGCAGCCGCCCTAGAATCCACGCCACGATCGTCAGGAGCACCCGCATGATTCGCGAAATTATCCGCATGGGCGACAAGCGCCTGCTACGCGTGGCACCACCGGTCAGCAACCTGGGCAGCGCCGAGTTGCACACGCTGGTGGCCGATATGTTCGAAACCATGGACGCTGCGCGTGGCGTCGGTCTGGCAGCACCGCAGATCGCGGTGGATCTGCAATTGATGGTGTTCGGTTTCGACGCCAGCGAGCGCTATCCGGAAGCGCCCGCAGTGCCGCGCACGGCCCTGGCCAACGCGCAGATCGAACCGCTGTCGGAAGAAATGGAAAACGGCTGGGAAGGCTGCCTGTCGATTCCCGGCCTGCGCGCAGTCATTCCACGCTATCGCTTCATTCGCTACCGCGGCTTCGCACCCGACGGCACTCCGATCGAGCGCGATGCCGAAGGTTTCCACGCACGCGTGGTGCAACACGAATACGACCATCTGGTCGGTCGCCTGTATCCCTCGCGCATCGAAAATTTCGACACATTCGGTTTCGAAGACGTGTTGTCTTACGACCTGTAGCAGGTCC
>NZ_JAJIUJ010000085.1 GCF_020880415.1 Xanthomonas euvesicatoria pv. euvesicatoria
GGCGGGCTGGCACCGGGCGGCTTGAACTTCGATGCCAAGGTGCGTCGCGAATCGTCCGACCCGCAGGACCTGTTCCTGGCCCACATCGGCGGCATGGACGCGTTCGCACGCGGGCTGGAAGTGGCCAACGCGCTGCTGACCGCCTCGCCGCTGGAACAGTGGCGCGCCGAGCGTTACGCCAGCTTCGACAGCGGCGCCGGCGCGGACTTTGCCGCAGGCAAGACCACGCTGGCCGATCTGGCCAAGCACGCGGCCAGCAATGCGCCCCAGCAACTCAGCGGCCGCCAGGAAGCGTATGAAAACCTGATCAATCAGTATCTGACGCGTTGATGTCCCGTGGCCGGCGGCGCATTGCGTCGCCGGCCGATGGCGGCCACCCCCGTGGACGCTCCCTTGCACGTTCCCAGGTGAACCCATGTCCAGTGTTTCCATTGACGGCGCCCCCGATGCCGGCGAGAACACCCGTTTCATCATCCTGATTAGTTGCGTGGCCACGATCGGTGGCTTCCTGTTCGGCTTCGACAGCGGCGTGATCAATGGCACCGTCGACGGCCTGAAACAGACCTTCCAATCCACCGCCGCCGAGACCGGCTTCGAGGTCGCCTCGATGCTGCTGGGCTGCGCCATCGGCGCCTTCTTTGCCGGCCGCCTGGCCGACCGCTGGGGCCGCCGCGCGGTCCTGATCATTTCCGCTGCGCTGTTCCTGCTCTCGGCCATCGGCGCCGGTGCTTCGCACAGTTCCGGCTTCTTCATCTTCGCCCGCGTGATGGGCGGCTTCGCGGTGGGGGCGGCCAGCGTCATTTCGCCGGCCTACATCGCCGAGGTCGCCTCCGCGCGCTATCGCGGCCGGCTGGCCACGATGCAGCAGATCGCCATCATCAGCGGGCTGTTCTGCGCGTTTCTGAGCAACTACCTGCTGGCCAACGCCGCCGGCGCTTCCACCGAGCCGCTCTGGGCCGGGCAGGCCGCCTGGCGTTGGATGTTCTGGATGCAGGCGGTTCCCTCCATCCTGTTCCTGTTGCTGCTGCTGGTTATCCCGGAAAGCCCGCGCTACCTGGTGGTCAAGGGGCGCCGCGAGCAGGCGCTGGTGGTGCTCAAGCGCCTGTACGGCAACGCCGCCGCGCAGACCAAGCTGGGCGAGATTTCCGCCTCGATGGCGGCCGACCAGCACAAGCCCAAGTTCTCCGACCTGATCAACAAGGCCACCGGCAAGATCCGCCCCATCGTCTGGATCGGCATTGGCCTGGCGGTGTTCCAGCAACTGGTGGGCATCAACGTGGTGTTCTACTACGGCGCGGTGTTGTGGCAGGCAGTGGGCTTTTCCGAGCAGGATGCGCTGTTGATCAACGTGCTTTCCGGCGGCCTCAGCATCGGCGCCTGCCTGGTCACGGTGATGCTCGTGGACAAGATCGGCCGCAAGCCGCTGCTATGGATCGGCTCGGCCGGCATGGCCGTCTCGCTGGCCTTGGTGACCTACGCGTTTGCCACTGCCTCGCTGGATCCCAACGGCAAGCTTGCGATGTCCGATGCCATGGGCATGCTCGCCCTGGTGGCCGCCAACGTCTACGTGGTGTTCTTCAACGCCTCGTGGGGCCCGGTGATGTGGGTGATGCTGGGTGAAATGTTCCCCAACCAGATCCGCGGCTCGGGCCTGGCCATTGCCGGTGCCGCGCAGTGGACGTCCAACTTCGCCATCACCGTCAGCTTCCCGATCCTGCTCGGCAGTATCGGTCTGGCCGGTGCCTACGGCATCTACACCGTCGCCGCCTTCATCTCGGTGTTCTTCGTGCTCAAGTACGTCTACGAGACCAAGGGCAAGGAGTTGGAGCAGATGGAGGGCTGATGGCATTTATGCCGATATCGGCATCGAAAACAAAGAAGGCCGCGCACTGCGCGGCCTTCTTTGTTGAGTGAGTCAAGTGAGAGGCGAGGTAACGACAGTCACCAATCGCACCACTGAAGTGCAAGAATATTGGGCAGGGATGGCGCAAAGAGCTGTTGCGCTTATCACTCTCGCGATCTGTGCGCTTCAGCTATACGCGGCGTGGCAAATGGCTTCACACTAGACAAAATTCGTCGACGAACCAGGGAGTGGTTGTATGGCAGTAGCAAGAGAGCTGGCTGAAGGGCTTCTGCTCAGTCTGGGTTATTGCGTTGTCTACTTGCTTGTCTGGCATCTGTCTGTTGATCAATGGTATCTACCGGCTGGCCTGAGGGCTGCGTCGCTTTTATTCATGCCATACCGTCGTTGGCCGTTTCTCTTAGTGGGGGATGCCGCCGCAATGCTCTGGTTGCGTGTCCCGATGTTGGAGACAAGGGATTACGCCCCGATTTGGGCATACCTGAGTCCTTTCCTACTCGCGCCTGCGGTCGCCCTCGCTGTGTCGGGAATTCGCCGTCATACACCAGACGTCATTACCCGTAATCGCATTCTTCCCATCATGGCGATTCTCGCTTTGTGGAGTACGTTGTGTGGCATGGCGTTGAATGTCACGCTTGGTGGCCCGATAGCTAGCTCTCCCCTTGAGATTCTGTTGAGGACTTGGCTGGGTTCATACCTCGGCATTTTGATGTTTTTGCTGCCGGGTTTGCTTTGGTACCGGCGTGCTGAAAGCTATCTTCGCGACGATTTGGTGCGTGACAGTGCAGTTGCCGGATTTGCGATGGCAGCATTGTTTTGCACCGCCAATGTTGTTCCTGAGCCACTCCTACGACAGGTTTTGATGGCGTCGCTTACTGGGCCAGCAATCGTTCTGACGCTCCGTCATG
Source organism: Xanthomonas euvesicatoria pv. euvesicatoria (assembly GCF_020880415.1). Taxonomy (GTDB): domain Bacteria; phylum Pseudomonadota; class Gammaproteobacteria; order Xanthomonadales; family Xanthomonadaceae; genus Xanthomonas; species Xanthomonas euvesicatoria. The sequence goes on from NZ_JAJIUJ010000085.1 coordinate 2,770, forward strand.
GCTGGCGGGGAGCCGCGGCTGGCGCCTTGCTGGCAAACCTTATTGCAGCGTTGTCTAGGTCGAAGTACGGAATCGCCGCATATGACTCCGAATTGTTCAGTGTCCAGCTACTGATTGCAGTGATTGCGACGGGACTCTTTGTCCTCGGTTCACGGTTGGCCTCCGCATACACGCAGGCAGGGAGCCAGGAGCAGGCACAACTGGCCGCATTGCAGTTTGCTCAGGCGGGCTATCTGGCTGCAGAGCGCACCCTTCGCAATCGCGTTGTGGATTATTCGGATATAAATGTTCATATAAACCGGTTACGCAAGGATTGTGTCGCTCAACTGCGTGAGCGTGGGCATCACGCAGCAGCCATGGAAATGACCAGAGCAGGAGTCATCGAGTCGCGATTGCTGCATGAGTATGTCGGGGGATTATATCCGCTAGAAATCGAAACGCATGGGGTGTACCAGGCGCTGCGCTCACCCGTACTGGCACGGTTTTATAACACTGAGATCCATCACGCGCTGCGTGGTAATTGTGGCGATCTATCACTTGGCTTGCAGCTGGCAGCGTATAGGTGCGCTCTCAACGCGTTCGAAATGCTTCCCCAAGCTAAGCGGCACCTTGTGCAAGCTCGCACATGGAAAAGTGGTGGTTCACAGGGCGTTGTTATCAGAATCTTCGCTGACAGTTCATTGCTGGATGTAGTGCAGCGCGACACAACTGAGGCGGGTGCCGAATTGCGGGCGCGACTGAAAGCGCATGGCGGCATGTTTCGCCGCCGCCATACGCGAGCCCTGAGTCTGCTAGTCGCCGAGCCCGTCTCGATCACTTTGTCCGTGTGACAATCCAGCGCTCTCCAGCAGTGCCCGGGATGAGATGCACCGTGAAGTTATCGGTCTGATAAACCAATTTTGCGAGCGTTGGTCCCGTCAACGTCGAAACCATCACACGATTGACGTCCTTACCCATCGGCAGCACCCACAGAGCCTCGCCTGCGCGACCAACCGCGCCACGCACTACGCCAGCTGCATCGTTGATCTGTAGATACAGCATGCCCTCGCGTTGAAATTCGTAAATCCGCCAGGTTGGATCTACTGCAAGATTGGTTGCGTCGGGCACGGACGCGCCCAGGCCCGTGGCAGCCAGCGTGGCAACTGTTCCATCGCCTGGGCAGCATGCACTTGCTGAACCGGTAACCGCCAGCATCGCGATGGCGGCGGCGCCTAGGGTCTTAAATGCCAGCTTTGCCTTCACTTCCATGACTTCGCCTTCTCCCGTTCACGGGAAACATTCGCCTGCAATTCAGGCATGCCTACGGTACGTGTTTCTCCGTAGTTTCGTGAGTGACTAAGTCAAAAGTTGCTGCACTTGCCTTGCGTCAATGTGTTGACGCTATCTGGGTGTCAACTCTCCTGGTTGACTTCCATAATTCTTGCTACCTTTTATTTGTATACTGTGGAATGCCGAGAGCTGACAGGATTCGTCATACATTGTGTGTCCCCACTTGCATGGACTTGATGCCACGGTTGTAGAAATTGAGAAGGCAGGTTTTTAAAGTCATATAACTTTGTGGCAAGTAGCGGTTTATTCGAAATGCGTAACCCGCCCACCTGGAAATTATTAGGTTTTCCATTTAAATGCACGATAGTCGGCGAGTCGTCTCGGATCGAATGGGTCACCGGGGTGCATAAGCGACTCATTGCAGTGCTAAAGAAATCGAGTGTCGCGGGTGGTGCGCGCCTTCCGGTTGTGGGACAAGAAGATGAACGCAAGCGCGCAGGATAGGAAGAGCTGACGTTCTTTCGCGGAATTAATGTTACTTTATAACAAATCATCGCCGCCGCGCAGTCTTGCCTCCCGTGTCCTATCTCCCGTTGTGTTGGATGTGTTGTCTGGAATCGCGCCGCAGTCAGTGCTGCGGTCTGCGGTGTCCGGTCGATTGCTCGGGTCTTGAGGTGCGCGCATGAAGCGCCGTCACCTCCTGCAGGGCGCCGCTGCAGTGTTGATGCTTTCGCCGGCGTTGGGGTCTGCACAAGGACTTCCCGTCTTACGGGCATGCAGCATGCGGCAGCAGGGCGAGCTGCTGCGCCTTCGGTTGGAGCTGGGCGCACAGGTTGCCTATCGCAGTTTCCGGTTGACCGGTCCCGAGCGTGTGGTCATCGATCTGCCTGGCGTGTCGTCGCAGTCGCCGCGCATTGATCCGATACCGGGCGGCGCTGCGGTGACCCGCATACGCAGTGCGCCGCATCTGGATGGCCTGCGCGTCGTGCTCGACCTGCAGCAGCCATGTTCGACCAACCTGCATTGGGAAGCCGGCGCGCTGGTGCTGGAGCTTGCCGCTATGCCTGGCAGCGTAGTGTTGTCCACGAGCGATGGCGCGCCAGCAGCAACGGCGACGGGGCAGACAGAGCCACCGCAGCCGGCTCATTCACGCCTGCGCCCTTACGTGGTCGCGATCGATGCCGGCCACGGCGGCAAGGATCCGGGGGCGGTCAGTGCCGATGCGCGTTACGAAAAACATGTCGCCATGGCGGTCGCCGGGCGGTTGCATCGACGCCTGGCGTCCGATGCGCGCTACCGGCCGACCATGATCCGCAGCGATGACCGCTTCGTGCCGCTGCACGAGCGCGTGTTGATCGCCCATCGCCACAATGCGGACCTGTTCGTCTCCATCCATGCCGATGCCGCACCAACGCGCCAAGCGCAGGGCGCCTCGGTGTTTGCACTGTCGCAGACTGGCGCCAGCTCCGCACTGGCGCGCTGGATCGCCGATAGCGAAAACGCTGCCGACGACATGGGAGACACCGTGCGCCGGCTGCGGGTGCCGAGCAATCCGGTGTTGTCGCAGGTGCTGGCCGATCTGTCGCTGAGCGGCACCATCGCCAGCAGCCAGGCATTCGGCACGTTGATGTTGGAACGCCTGCAGCAGGTGACGCGCCTGCATCAACACCAGGTGGGGCAGGCCGGTTTTGCGGTGTTGAAGTCGCCGGACATTCCGTCGCTGCTGGTGGAAACCGGCTTCATGAGCAATCGCGACGATTGCAGCCGCCTGTGCAGCGATACGCATCAGGACGAACTCGCGCAGACATTGCATGCGGGAATCGACGACTACTTCGCTGCGTTTCCTGGTCGCGCCTGAGGCGCGGTCGTCACCTTTATCTTCGACGAGATCCCGATGTCCGCTACGCTTCCCGATGTTGCTGTGACCGAACCATCAACGCTGAGCGCGCCCCTGCGATGGGTGGGCATGCAGGACATCGCCATTCCCGTGCAGTTGGAGGCCGGTGGCGGCCAGCTTGCCGCGCGCGCCAGCGTGCAGGTCGATCTGCCGCGGGCAGAGCTGAAAGGCATCCACATGTCGCGGCTGTACCGCCTGCTGGATACGCAGCTGCAGCAACCAGTGTCGCCGGCCATGCTCTCGGGGTTATTGCAGGCGCTGATCGAAAGTCATGCCGATTGCGCGAGCCGCGCCGCTCGGCTGACGCTGAGCGGCGAACTGATGTTGCGCACGCCGGCATTGCGCAGTGAGGGGCTCAGTGGCTGGCGTGCCTATCCAGTGCACATCGCCGCGCAATGCAGTGCAGGGCGCACCACGATCCAGCTCCAGGCGGAGGTGTTGTACGCCTCTACCTGCCCCTGTTCGGCAGCGTTGTCGCGGCAGCTGCTGAGCGATGCATTCGTGCAGCAACATGCCGGGCGCGATGCGTTGGCGCTGGACGAGGTTGCGCAATGGCTGCAGGACCACGGTTCCTACGCCACGCCGCATAGCCAACGCAGCGTGGCGCAGGTACGCGTTGAGCTGCCCGCCGATGCGCAGCGCTTGGCCATCCGGCAACTGGTCGGTCTGTGCGAGCAGGCGTTGGCGACGCCGGTGCAGGCTGCAGTGCGGCGACCCGACGAACAGGCATTTGCGCGCTTGAATGGCGCAAACCTGATGTATGTCGAAGATGCGGCGCGGCGCCTGCGCCAGCAGCTGGCAGAGCACTATGCGGCCTTCCATGTGGCGGTACGCCATCTGGAAAGCCTGCATGCCCACGACGCCGTCGCCGAAACCGACAGCGACGACGCGGTGCTTGGGCCGACGACCATGTGAGCAGATGCAATGCACTGCAAATTCCCAGGGCGGCCGGCACGCATGGTGCACGGGCGAAACACCTCCACTCACGTCACCGCGCAGCGAATGCGTACCGGCGAGCGCGCAGCGATGAGGCCCGTTCTCTGTGTGCTGATGTGGCTGATCTGAGCTGCGTCCCTGAGATCGACACATCGTCTGACGCTTGCCATGCGATGCCCCGAATCTGCATGCGTGTTGGCTGGGGCGCGTTGAGGGCCTTGGCCGTATTGCATCCCGACAACGCACTGCCGCATTGCGGATTTTTGAGATGGAATCCGGCGCCGCGGAGGCGGTAACCAACCTCGACCAATCCCGGGCTCCTGCGGTCCTGACCGGGCTAGATGCGAGGCGGAGATGGTTGCGGCCTGCGCGATGGCACGCAGGCCAATGCACATGCAAAGGGCCTGCGCCACAACGCAAAAGCCCCGCATTGCGGGGCTCTGGCGTCTAGCAGTCAGACCGATCGTGGTGCTCCCTAGGGGACTCGAACCCCTGTTTTAGCCTTGAGAGGGCCACGTCCTAACCATTAGACGAAGGGAGCGCTTTTGTCACGTCTTGTGCAGCGCGCTAGTATAGTGAGGTAATAGCCGTTGGGCAATCCTGCAACACAAGACGGAAGCGCCATCATCGAACCCTCAGTTACATCTCCGTTCACGCTGCGCGTCATTCCACGCGACCAGCACACCATCTCGCGCAAGGACATCAGCCCCAACGCGTTGCGCGTGTTGTACCGCCTGCGCGAGTCGGGCTTTGGCGCCTATCTGGTCGGCGGTGCGGTGCGCGACCTGCTGGTCGGCGGCCACCCGAAGGATTTCGACGTGGCCACCGACGCGACGCCGGAAGAGGTCAAGGCGCTGTTCCGCAACTGTCGTCTGATCGGCCGCCGTTTTCGTCTGGCACATGTGGTGTTCGGTCGCGAAATCATCGAAGTGGCCACCTTCCGCGCCAACGTCGACGATGGCAGCGGCGACCGCGAACTCGATAACGGCCGGCTGGTGCGCGACAACGTTTACGGCACCATCGAAGACGACGCGATCCGCCGCGACTTCACCTGCAATGCCCTGTATTACGCCATCGAGGATTTCTCGGTACGCGATTACTGCGGTGGCTTCGAAGACGTGCAGGCGCGCCTGATGAAGTTGATCGGCGACCCCGAGCTGCGCTACCAGGAAGATCCGGTGCGCATGCTGCGCGCGGTGCGCCTGGCGGCCAAGTTGAATTTCGACATCGAAGCCGGCACTGCCGAACCCATTCCGCGTCTGGCCGGGCTGCTGTCCGAAGCTGCGCCTGCGCGGTTGTTCGAAGAAATCCTCAAGCTGTTTCTGTCCGGGCACGGTGTGGCCAGCTTCGAAGGCCTGGAGCGCTATGGCTTGCTCGGCGTGCTGTTTCCCGAAAGCGCGGCGGCATTGAAGTCCAATCGCAGTGGTGCGTTGCGCGCCATGGTGCTGGAAGGCCTGCGCAATACCGATGCACGCGTGGCCAACGACGAGCCAGTGTCGCCGGCCTTCCTGTTTGCATTGCTGCTGTGGCCGGCGTTCTGCCGCACCCTGATGGCTCTGCAGGCGCAAGGCGTGCAACCGGAAGATGCGCAGCGCCGTGCGGCCGATCGCGTCACCTTGCATCAGCTGGAGCGCGTCGCGTTGCCGCGCCGTTTCTCGCTGCCGATGCAGGAAATCTGGTTGCTGCAGACGCGCTTCTCCTCGCGTCAGCGCAAGCGGGTGTTCCGCACCTTGTCGCATCCGCGCTTCCGCGCGGCGTTCGATTTCCTGGTGCTGCGTCAGTTCGCATCGCCCGATCACGCGGCCGATGTGGAGTTCTGGCGCGAGGCGCAGAAGTCGTCCGGCCAGGAGCTGGTGGATGCGATCGAATCGGCGCAGGCCGACCAAGACGGCGATGAGGGCGCACCGCGCAAGCGTCGCCGACGCCGCCGTCGGACCGGCGCGCCCGCAGGCGAGTAGGGCATGCAGACCGCCTTTGTCGGCCTGGGTGCCAACCTGGGCCAGGCCGAGGCCAGCGTGCGCGCGGCCATCGCCGCGCTGGGCGCCGTGCCGCAGACCACGCTGATCGCCGCTTCGCGTTTGTATCGCACGCCGGCCTGGGGCCGCGAAGACCAGCCCGATTTCATCAATGCTGTGGCCCAGCTGCGCACCGGTCTTGCGCCGCTGCCGTTGCTGGAGGCCTTGCTCGGCATCGAACAGGCGTTCGGCCGCGAGCGTCGCGCCGGCGAGCGCTGGGGCCCGCGCACGCTGGACCTGGACCTGCTGCTGTACGCCGATCAGGTGATCGACCTGCCGCAGTTGCAGGTGCCGCATCCGCATCTGCACGCGCGCGCCTTCGCCCTGCTGCCGCTGTCGGAGCTGGCGCCGGAGGCGATCATCCCGGGGCATGGAACAGTGCGGCGCGCCCTGCGCGCCATCGATACCTGCGGGCTGGAGCCGATTGGGTAGATAATGGCCGGCTTATCACCCCACGTAATGACTTCATGAGCAGCCACGCCGACAGCAAGCCCTGGACCGTGCCCGCCTTGGCGCAGGCCAAGCGCGAGGGTCGAAAACTGGTCATGTTGACCGCGTACGACGCCGGTTTCGCGCGCACCTTCGACGCCCATGGCGTGGACCTGATCCTGGTCGGCGATTCGCTCGGCATGGTGGTGCAGGGACACGATTCCACCTTGCCGGTGACCACCGCCGACATGGTCTACCACACCGCCGCGGTGGCCCGTGCGCTCGATCGCGCCTTGCTGGTGGCCGACCTGTCGTTCCAAGCCGATGCCACCCCTGAACGTGCATTGGATGCCGCCACCCAGCTGCTGCAGGCCGGCGCGGAAATGGTCAAGATCGAAGGCGCCGGGCACAAGCTGGAAGTCATCCGTTACCTGGTCGAGCGCGAGATCCCGGTCTGTTCGCACCTGGGCCTGACGCCGCAATCGGTGCTGCGGTTTGGCGGCTACAAGTTGCAGGGCCGCGGCGAAGCTGGCGAGCAGCTGCGTCGTGACGCACAGGCGGTGGTCGATGCCGGTGCGAGCTTGTTGGTGCTGGAATGCGTGCCGACACCGATCGCCACGCAGATCAGCGCCGACCTTAGCGTTCCCACCATCGGAATCGGTGCCGGCCCCGGCTGCGACGGCCAGGTGCTGGTGATGCACGACATGCTTGGGCTGGACAGTGGCCACCGCCGGCCCAAGTTCGTCAAGGATTTCCTGGCCGAAGGCGGCTCGGTCGCCGGCGCGGTGCGCGCCTATGCGCAGGCCGTGCGCGACGGCAGCTTTCCCGATGCAGAGCACGCGTACGCCGCATGATCCAGACCCTGACCGATCTTTCCGCATTGCGCGCCCTGGTCAATGGCTGGAAGCGCGAGGGCCTGCGCGTGGCGCTGGTGCCCACCATGGGCAACCTGCACGCCGGGCATTATTCGCTGGTGATGCTGGCGCGCCAATACGCCGACCGCGTGGTCTCCAGCGTGTTCGTCAACCCGACCCAGTTCGGCCCGAATGAAGATTTTGCGCGCTACCCGCGCACGCCCGAGGCCGACCTGCGCGGCCTGGAAGATGCAGGCTGCGATGCGCTGTGGCTGCCGGATGTGGACACCATGTACCCGCTCGGCACCGCGCTGGCTACGCCGATCCACGCGCCCGGTGTCAGCGATGTGCTGGAAGGCGAGTGCCGGCCAGGGCATTTTGATGGCGTGTGCACCGTCGTGGCGCGCTTGTTCAACCAGGTGCAGCCGGACGTGGCCGCCTTCGGCAAGAAGGATTACCAGCAGTTGGCGGTGATCCGGCAGATGGTGGCCGACCTGGCGTTTCCGATCGAAATTTTGGGCGGCAGCATCGTGCGCGAGGCCGATGGCCTGGCGATGAGTTCACGCAACCAGTATCTGTCGGCGGAAGATCGCCCGATCTCGGCCACGATCCGCAAGGTGCTGTTGCAGATGCGCGACAGCTACGCCGCCGGCACGCCGCGTGCGCAGGTGGAAGATGCCGCCAGCCAAGCGCTGGAACAGGCCGGTTTCCGGGTCGATTACGCGGTGGTGCGGCTGCCTGACCTCAGCGAGCCGGGCGACAGCTACACCGGCGCGCGCGTGGCCTTGATCGCGGCTCGCCTGGGCAACACGCGTCTGATCGACAACCTGGAATTCTGAGCAGGCCGACGCAGCGATGCGGCGTCTGAGCGGTCCGGAGCGCCAGCGAACGGGGGCGCGCGTTTGTTCGCGCTGCGCGGGCCTGAAGCCCTCACCACCGGCGGCCGCGCAATCCGGTGGGGGGCGGGCGCTTTCCGCTAAAATGCCGGCTTTCCTTTTGTCGTTGCCTTCCGTCCATGCATCTGTCCCTGCTGAAAGCCAAGATCCACCGCGCCACCGTCACCCATTCCGAGCTCAACTACGAAGGCTCGATCGCCATCGACGGCCTGCTGCTGGAAGCGACCGGCATCCGCGAATTCGAACAGGTCCATATCTGGGACGTCACCAACGGTGCGCGTTTCAGCACCTATGCCATCCGCGCCGAAGAGGGCAGCGGCATCATGTCGCTCAACGGCGGCGCAGCGCGTCACGTGCAGGTGGGCGATCTGATCATCGTGGCGGCGTTCGCCAGCATGAGCGAAGACGAAGCCAAGACCTTCAAGCCCAATCTGGTATATGTGAACGCGCACAACGCGATCTCCCACACCAACCACAGCATCCCCACGCAGGCCGCATGACACAGACCAACGGATTCGACGCGCTTCACGCCCACGCCCAGCGCCTGCGCGGCGCTGCCATCCCCGCATTGCTTGCCGCCGAGCCGCAGCGGCCCACGCAGTACGCCAGGCAAGTCGGTCCGTTGTATTTCAACTTCGCGCGGCAGAAGTACGACCGCGCCGCGCTTGATGCGTTGTTCGCCATCGCGCGCGAGCGCGATCTGGCCGGCGCGTTCCAGCGCCTGTTCCGTGGCGAGCAGGTCAATGTCACCGAACAACGCGCGGCCTTGCATACCGCATTGCGCGGCGATTTGACCGACGCGCCCGTGGCATCGGAGGCCTACGCCACCGCTGCAGAAGTGCGCCAACGCATGGGTGCGTTGATCCAGCAGCTGGAAGCGACCGAGGTCACCGACATCGTCAGTGTCGGCATCGGTGGCTCGGACCTGGGTCCGCGGCTGGTGGCCGATGCACTGCGTCCGGTGAGTGGGGCGCGGTTCCGCGTGCACTTCGTCTCCAACGTCGACGGTGCGGCGATGCAGCGCACGCTGGCCACGCTGGATCCGGCACGCACCGCCGGCATCCTGATCTCCAAGACCTTCGGCACCCAGGAAACCCTGCTCAACGGCAGCATCCTGCATGCCTGGCTCGGTGGCAGCGAGCGGCTGTACGCAGTCAGCGCCAACCCCGAGCGCGCCGCCAAGGCCTTCGATATCGCACCGGGCCGCGTGCTGCCGATGTGGGATTGGGTGGGCGGGCGCTACTCGCTGTGGTCGGCAGTGGGTTTCCCGATTGCATTGGCCATTGGTTTCGAACGTTTCGAACAACTGCTGGAAGGCGCCGCGCAGTTCGATGCACATGTGCTCAACACGCCGCTGGAAGAAAACGTCGCGGTGTTGCACGGCCTGACCGCAGTGTGGAACCGCAACCTGCTCGGTAGCGCCACGCACGCGGTGATGACCTACGACCAGCGCCTGGCGCTGCTGCCGTCGTACCTGCAGCAGCTGGTGATGGAGAGCCTGGGCAAGCGCGTCAAGCTCGACGGCTCGGCAGTGGACAGCGACACCGTGTCGGTGTGGTGGGGCGGCGCGGGCACCGATGTGCAGCACAGCTTCTTCCAGGCGCTGCATCAGGGAACCAGCGTGGTGCCGGCCGATTTCATCGGCACCGTGCACAACGACGACCCGTACGCGGAAAACCATGTCGCGCTGATGGCCAACGTGCTGGCGCAGACCGAGGCGCTGGCCAATGGCCAGGACAGCAGCGACCCGCATCGCAGCTACCCGGGCGGCCGCCCGAGCACGGTGATCCTGCTCGATGCGCTCACCCCGCAGGCACTGGGCGGGCTGATCTCGATGTACGAGCACAGCGTCTATGTGCAATCGGTGATGTGGGGCATCAATGCGTTCGACCAGTTCGGCGTGGAGCTGGGCAAGCAGCTGGCCAGCCAGTTGCTGCCGGCGCTGAAGGGCGAAGCGGCCGATGTGGCCGACCCGGTGACACGCGAGCTTCTGAGCAAGTTGCGCGGCTGAGCAGTTGCGCATCGCACAGACAGAGAACGGGGCCTGCGGGCCCCGTCTTGTTTTGGACGACATGGCCGACTGCGTTGAGGTCAAAATGGACAAATTTCCTAAATTGGGAATTTGAGAGTAGGCTGATCGCCAACACTCCGTCCGGACTGCCCCCATGTCGCGCTTCCAGGATCTGCCCGATCTCGAAAAATCCCCCGCTGCCGACATCAAGGTAAAAGGTTGGCCCAGCCTGATGCGCAAGGTGCGCTCGCACGGGGCGGTGGTGATCACCAACCACAATCATCCCGAAGCGGTAGTGGTGGATGCCGAGGCGTATCGGCGCCTGGTCAATCAGGCGAGTGCGGCGGCCGCAACCTCGGCGCGCGCGCAGTCGCTGCAGGCTTTGCAGGCGAAGTTCGACGCGCATCTTGCCGCAGCGACCGAGGGTGCGGGCGTGGCCAAGGCGATCGCCACGCCGGCGCGCCGCGGCCGCAAGGTCGCCTTGGGCCCGTCGCTGTAAGCGATGGGCAATCTTCTGGTGCTGGCTGGCGTCAATGGTGCAGGCAAGAGTTCGTTACTGGGTCGTTTTCTGCAAGAGGACGGCGCCACCTGGTTCAACCCGGACGCCTTCACCAGGGACTTGGTGGAGCAGGGCTGGGCGCCTGCAGAAGCGAACGCGCAGGCCTGGCAGGAAGGCGTACGGCGGCTGCGCCAGGCCATGGCCGATAACAGCGATTTCGCCTTCGAAACCACGCTGGGCGCCACGACCATTCCGCGCCTGCTGCGCGAAGCCTGTGCCCAGCACACGGTGGCGGTCTGGTTCTGCGGGTTGGCGACGGTGGAGCTGCACATCGAGCGCGTGGCGGCGCGGGTTGCGGCTGGCGGACATGCCATTCCCGAACACAAGATCCGCGAGCGTTACGATGCCTCGCGGGCCAACCTGATCGCGTTGCTGCCCGATCTGGCCGTGCTGCATGTCTACGACAACAGCGCACCGGCCGATGCCGCGGGTCAGGCATCGCCCATGCTGGTACTGGAACTGGACCGCAGCGGCCTGCAATACCCGCAGACGCCGGACCAATTGGCGCAGGTACCCGATTGGGCCAAGCCCATCGTGATGACGGCGCTGGAGTTACGGCAGTGCTGAGCGGCGCACTCAGGCACGTGCGTCAGATCCGTCTCACCGACGTAGCCAGAGACCCATCGACCGTACCCGTAGGAGCGCACCGGCGCGCGACAGGCCACATCGGCAACGCTCCTCGTGCCCGTGCGCGCTCCTACCGGTCTGCGACAGCAGCGGGAATGCCCCGCTGCACGTGTCGGCTGTCGCGTCATCCAGCGCCGCAACTGGAAACGGCAGCGCTTACGCCTTGCTCAACTGCACGGCCACCGGGTCGCCGGTGAGATAACCCACCGCTCCACCGAAGCGGTCCTTGTAGTTGGCGCGGACCAACGGATCCAGGGTGGCCTTGACGGTGTCGTGCAGCGGGCTTTCCCAGTCGCCGGGATGCTGGAAGTTGCTCATCACGTAGGTCCAGCCGTGGATCTCGTCGACGGCGTGCAGGCCGGTCGATTCGGCGCCGGCCGGCACCGACAGCACGCGCGTCAACGTGCCGCTGTCCACGTTGTAGGCCCACAGGAAATTGTTGACATGCAGGCTGCTGTCTTCGCCGATGAACAAGGTGCGCAGCGATTCGGAGAACTTGAGGTTGTCTGGGTTGGCGATCCGTTCGGGGTCGGCCAGGTTGCCCAGTGCGTCGGCCTTGGCCAGGTTGTGGCCGGTGAGGGCAGCCGGGGCGGCCATGTCGATCGGCACCCAATCGCTGTGGATCGGGGCGCCCTGGCTGTCGCGCTGGCCGCCACGCAGGTTCAAGGCGTACACCGCGCCAGCTTCCGGACCCTGCACTTTCACATCGCCCGAGCCGTTGAGCATGCTGGTGACGATGTAGGACATCGCCATGTAGGCGACCTTGTCGCGTGCGTTGACGGTGGTGCCTTCGAGCTTGGTGAAGCCCAGGCTGCCGCCGGCCAGCGCGGCATAGCGATGGGTTTCCAGATACGTGGCAGCCTTCTCCATGCCGGGTTTGATGCGGATCCAGTTGAAGGTGCCGTTGAACGGAATCTTGGTGAACGAAGCATCGCCCGGGTCGCTCAGGTGCACGTCGAGGATGTCGGCGGCGGTGAGGCGGTCGGCCATGGCCTGGATCTCGGCACTGGTGGCGTGGCCGAGCTTGATCCAGCGCAGCGTGGCCGCGCCCGGGCCGATGCCCGAGGTCTGGTGCCACTTGCCGACATACAACGTGCCGGCGGAGAGATCGGCCTTGCGGTCGGCGATGAACATGAAGAGCCCGCCGTTGGTCGCGTCGTCGCCCATCAGCACGGTGCGCTGGTCGGGCATCACCTGCACCAGCTCGTGCGAGATGCGGCCCAGGCAGTAGTGCTTGCGCACGCTGCCGGTGCCGTCCGGGTGCACGGTGATTTCTGGCAGATGGCCGTAGTGGTACGGATTGGCTTTATTCGGGTCGCCGTACAGATGCGTGCTGTAGCTGCGGAACTGGGTGTTGCCGGCCAATGCCGTGGCATCGGGCTCGTATTCTTCGCTGGACAGGTGGGTATTCCACGGCGACAGGCTGGCGCCGCAGGTGGTCCACAGCCCATGGACCGGTGCGGTGTCGACGTTGTGGTACTTCACCAGCGAGAGCTTGCCGGTGGCCGGGTCCTGATCCAGCGTCAACACGGCGATCGGCGCAGGCAGGTGACGGTTGGTGTCGTTGCCGGCCTGGTCGCGGGTGGTGTATTCGAACTGCACCACTGCGAACACGTGGTTGCCCTTGACGCCCGGCACCTTGGCATTGGGCAGGGTCAGTAGCGAGGAGCCGTCCGGGCAATCGGAAAAGAACGGACGTTCGGCACCGGGTTTGGAGCGGTCGATGATCGGGCGATGCTGGATGTCGTAGTACCCGCCAGCCAGCACGGTGCCGCCGTTGCCGTCCGGCACCTGATCGCCGGTGATGAAGAAGGGGTGGTAGGCCAGTGCGTAGCGCTGCGTGCTGCCGTCGCTGCGGGTCACGCTGAGTGCCGAACCGACCGTGGTGGTGGCCATTGCCGCCGGGTCGGCCAGGCTCGGCGCCGGCATGCCGTGGAAGGTGGCCGAGACCAGGCGGGGCGGGTTCTCCGATGGCCGCAACGGGCGCGCGGCCCACGCCGCACCGCCAAGCTGTTGCAGGGCGGCAGCGCTGGCGTTGCCGAGCGGCAACAGGGGAACGGCCGCCAGCAATTGCATCAGGCGACGACGGGAGGGGTCGGGGGAGGGGGACATCGAAACTCCAGGCAAAGGCGACGATCGACGATGGCAATGGCGCATCGCCAAGCCGGTCACGCTAGGCCGCTGGTATGACACTTGTTTGACAGCAGGCTCACCCGTTGGCCTGGGTTCGAACGTGTCGTGGCAAGCGAGCGCTGCCAGGTTCCCTTGACACGCCGATGCTGCGCATTGGTCAGACCGGCGGGTGGTGCGATGCAGCAAAGTGCATCTGCTCGCGCTGTCAGACGCGGCAGCGGATTGGGTGGTTTTGCGCGGTTTCACAGGTGCTGCCGGTATTCCAATGCTATAGCCGCGGCCAATAAGTTGCCCGGTATTCGGCATACGGGCAGCTGTGGTTGACAGGGTAGGGGAATCACGCAAGCGTACGCCGCCTAATGGCCTGCGGCGCAACGCGTCGCCGTGGGAGAACCACCCTGGAGAAACGAATCTTGGACAAGCTGCTCCGTCGTACCGCCGCGCCCGTCGCGCGTCGCGCCCTCTGCCTGGCCACCGCTGCGGCGGTGCTGATGCTGGCCGCCTGCCAAGGCAAGGACACTGCTGCCGAAGCGAGCAAGACCGCCCCGGCCGCCGCACCTGCCGAGGCGTCGACCGCCATCCATCCGGATCAGTGGCCGTCGCCGAAGTGGCCGTTCCCGCAGGACGCGGCGCTGGAGCAGCGCATCACCGATGTGATGGCCAAGATGAGCGTGGAAGAGAAGGTCGCCCAGACCATCCAGGGCGATATCGCCAGCATGACCCCGGATGACGTGCGCAAGTACCGCATCGGCTCGGTGCTGGCCGGCGGCAATTCCGATCCGGGCGGCAAGTACAACGCCAGCCCGGCCGAATGGTTGAAGCTGGCCGACGCGTTCTATGAAGCGTCGATGGACACTTCCAAGGGCGGCAACGCGATTCCGATCATCTTCGGCATCGATGCGGTGCACGGCCAGAGCAACATCGTCGGCGCCACGCTGTTCCCGCACAACATCGGCCTGGGCGCCACGCGCAACCCGGACCTGATCAAGAAGATCGGCGAAGTCACCGCTGCCGAAACCCGCGTCACCGGCATGGAGTGGACCTTCGCGCCCACCGTGGCCGTGCCGCAGGACGACCGCTGGGGCCGCACCTACGAAGGCTATTCCGAATCGCCGGACGTGGTGGCCAGCTTTGCCGGCAAGATGGTCGAAGGCGTGCAGGGCGTGCCGGGCACGCCGCAGTTCCTGGACGGCAGCCACGTGATTTCCTCGGTGAAGCATTTCGTCGGCGATGGCGGCACCACCGACGGCAAGGACCAGGGCGACACCAAGGTGTCCGAAGCCACCATGCGCGATATCCACGCTGCCGGTTATCCGCCTGCGATTGCCGCTGGCGCACAGAGCGTGATGGCCTCGTTCAACAGCTTCAACGGCGAAAAGATGCACGGCAACAAGGTCATGCTGACCGACGTGCTCAAGGGCCGGATGAATTTCGGCGGTTTCGTGGTCGGCGACTGGAATGGCCACGGCCAGGTCAAGGGCTGCACCAACCAGAACTGCCCGGCCTCGTTCATTGCCGGTGTCGACATGGCGATGGCCGCCGACAGCTGGAAGGGTATCTACGAAACCGAACTGGCGGCGGTGAAGTCCGGCCAGATTTCGGCCGAGCGTCTGGACGATGCCGTGCGCCGCATCCTGCGTGTGAAGATGCGCCTGGGCCTGTTCGAGGCCGGCAAGCCGTCCAAGCGCCCACTCGGTGGCAAGTACGAATTGCTTGGCGCACCCGAACACCGTGCGATCGCCCGCCAGGCGGTACGTGAGTCGCTGGTGCTGCTGAAGAACCAGGCCGGCATCCTGCCGCTGAATCCGACCAAGCGCGTGCTGGTGGTGGGCGATGGCGCCAACGACATGGGCAAGCAGTCCGGCGGCTGGACCCTGAACTGGCAGGGCACCGGCACCAAGCGCAGCGACTACCCCAACGGCACCACCATCTGGGAAGGCCTGGACAAGCAGATCAAGGCCGCCGGCGGCAGCGCCGAGTTGGCCGTGGACGGCGCCTACAAGACCAAGCCGGACGTGGCCGTGGTGGTGTTCGGCGAAAACCCGTACGCCGAATTCCAGGGCGATATCGCCACCTTGCTGTACAAGCCGGGCGACGAAAGCGAACTGGCCCTGATCAAGAAGCTCAAGGCCGACGGCATCCCGGTGGTGGCGGTGTTCCTGAGCGGGCGTCCGCTGTGGATGAACCAGTACATCAACGCCTCCGACGCGTTCGTCGCTGCCTGGTTGCCGGGTTCCGAAGGCGAGGGCATTGCCGACGTGCTGCTGCGCAAGGCCGATGGCTCGGTGCAGAACGACTTCAAGGGCAAGCTCAGCTTCTCCTGGCCCAAGACCGCGGTGCAGTTCGCCAACAACGTCGGCCAGAAGGACTACGACCCGCAGTTCAAGTTCGGCTTTGGCCTGACCTATGCCGACAAGGGCGACCTGGCGGCGTTGCCGGAAGAGTCGGGCGTGTCCGGAGAGCAGTCGGTAGGCGGGATGTACTTCGTGCGCGGCAAGCCGGCACTGGGTATCGCGATGCAGCTGTCCAACGCCGGCCAGGCCAACATGCCGGCAACCACGCTGCCGGTGGGCCTGTCCGATGGCAGCCTGAAGATGAGCGCAGTCGATCACAAGGCGCAGGAAGATGCGCGCCGTCTGGTGTGGTCCGGCAGCACCGCCTCCAGCGTGTTGCTGGTGTCCGCCAAGCCGGTGGACGTCTCGCGTGAGAGCAACGGCGATGTGCAGTTGCAGCTGACCCTGCGCCGCGACAGCGCCGTGACCGCGTCGGTGTGGCTGGGCGTGGGCTGTGGCGACAAGTGCGGTGGTCGCGTGGATGTGCGCAAGACCCTGGCCGCGCTGCCGCAAGGCCAGTGGAAAGTCGTCGGCGTGCCGCTCAAGTGCTTTGCAGTGGCCGGTGCCGACGTGAGCAAGCTGACCCAGGTCGCCAGCATCGAAAGCGCCGCCGCGCTGGACCTGTCGGTGTCCAAGGTGGCGCTGGGTGCGCTCAACGAAGCCGAAGTTACCGTCGACTGCCCGGTCAAGTAAGCAGCATTCCCGCAGGCGTAGGCGCGCCTGCGGGAGATCGGATGAAACAGGCGCGTCGCCAGTGTTGGCGGCGCGGTATAGCGGCCACCCTGATCGGTGGTGTCATCAGCCGCCGCGGGACGCGCGCGTCGATCGGCCGGGATGGCCTGCAGCTGCGGTTCGCCGCGCTGCCGTGACGCACGCCGTGCGTTGCGGCGGCATTCTGCAGGCCTGTCTGGCGTTCGATGCACATCCCAGAGCCAGACAGGAGAGTGCAGTGGGTTTGGCGACGTTGGATATCGTGATCGTGCTGGTCTACCTGACCGGCATCTTCGTGCTTGCGCAGTGGGTCTCGCGCGAGAAGGCAGGCCACAGCAAGAGCGCCGAGGATTACTTCCTGGCCAGCAAGTCGCTGCCGTGGTGGGCGATCGGCGCCTCGCTGATTGCGGCGAACATTTCGGCCGAACAGATCATCGGCATGGCCGGTTCCGGCTATGCGATCGGCCTGGCGATCGCCTCCTACGAATGGATGGCGGCGCTGACGCTGCTGATCGTCGGTAAGTTCTTCCTGCCGATCTTCCTGCGCAATGGCATCTACACCATGCCGCAGTTTCTGGAGCAGCGTTACGGCAAGTGGATTCGCACGCTGATGGCGGTGTTCTGGCTGCTGCTGTACGTGTTCGTCAATCTCACCTCGATCCTGTGGTTGGGATCGATCGCGGTCAGCCAGGTCACCGGTATGGACCAGACCCTGGCGCTGGCACTGATCGGCGTGTTTGCGCTGGTCTACCAGCTCTACGGCGGGCTGAAGGCGGTGGCGCTGACCGACATCGTGCAGGTCACCCTGCTGGTGCTGGGCGGGCTGCTGGTGGCCGGTTTGACCCTGGCGCGGATCGGCGACGGTGCCGGGGTGCTTGCCGGCTTCCAGCACCTGTGGAGCGCGCACCCGGAGCACTTCCACATGATCCTGACCAAGGACAACCCGTTCTACAAGGATCTGCCGGGCCTGAGCGTGCTGCTTGGCGGGCTGTGGGTGATGAACATCAGTTACTGGGGTTTCAACCAGTACATCATCCAGCGCGCGCTGGCGGCCAAGAACATCGGCGAGGCGCAGAAGGGCATGGTGTTTGCCGCGTTCCTGAAGCTGCTGATGCCGTTGGTGATCGTGGTGCCGGGCATTGCCGCAGTGGTGCTGGCGCCGGATCTGGCCAAGCCCGATCAGGCCTACCCGACCATGATGCAGCTGTTGCCGACCGGCATCCTGGGCCTGGTGTTTGCCGCCTTGGTTGCGGCGATCGTGGCCTCGCTGGCCTCGAAGATCAATTCGGTGGCGACGATCTTCACCCTGGATTTCTACGCCAAGTTCCGCCCGCAGACCGGGCAGAAACAGCTGGTGCGCGTAGGCCGTATCGTGGCCGCGCTGTCGGTGCTGATCGGCATCCTCACCGCGCGGCCGTTGCTGGGCAACTTCGATCAGGGCTTCCAGTTCATCCAGGAATTCACCGGCTTCTTCACTCCCGGCGTGGTGGTGATCTTCATGCTCGGCCTGTTCTGGAAGCGCGCCAACGAAGCCGGCGCACTCACCGCGGCGATCGGCTCGGTGGTGTTGTCGTTCGCGCTCAAGTTCGCCTGGCCCGAACTGCCGTTCATGGACCGCATCGGCGTGGTGTTCGTGGCCGCGCTGGTGTTGGCGGTGGTGGTGTCGTTGCTGACGCCGGCCACCCAGGCACGCGATCTGATCCGTACCAACGACGTTGCCTACGGCACCACGCCCGGCTTCAAGATCGGCGCGGCGGGCGTGATCGCGATTCTGATCGTGCTGTACACCGTGTTCTGGTAAGCAGTGATGTCTTGAAACGCAGCGCGGCGCGGCACCTCGGTGTCGCGCCGCGCTGCGTTGGCAGCCTGCCGTTTCGGCGGCGCGCGCCCTCGTCAAGCGCGTTTGGATGG
Source organism: Xanthomonas euvesicatoria pv. euvesicatoria (assembly GCF_020880415.1). Classification (GTDB taxonomy): domain Bacteria; phylum Pseudomonadota; class Gammaproteobacteria; order Xanthomonadales; family Xanthomonadaceae; genus Xanthomonas; species Xanthomonas euvesicatoria. The sequence continues at coordinate 21,351 of NZ_JAJIUJ010000085.1, forward strand.
CCCGCAGCAGCCACTGCGCCCGCGTGGCAGATGCCACTCAAGTACCGCCTGCGCCGCCGAGTGGTGGACGCGGTTGGTGTGCTGGCTGCGCCTAGACGCGCGCCGCGGCCAAGCTGGCGGCAAGCAGGTTGACCGGCGCGGCATGTTGCTCGTGCCACGGCGTTTCCAGCCAGGTTTCCAGCGCGGCGGCCGGCATCGGTTTGGCGATCCAGTAGCCCTGGCCTTCGTCGCAGCCCCAGGCGCGCAATTGCGCGTACGCTTCCGCCGATTCGATGCCTTCGGCCACCACGCGCTGGCCCAGACTGTGGCCAAGCTGGATCATCGCCGGCACCAGGGTGCGGTCGGTGCGGCTGTCCGGCAGCGAACGGATGAAGGATTGATCGATCTTCAACGAACTGGCCGGCAGCTGCTTGAGATAGCTGAAATTGCTGTAGCCGGTGCCGAAGTCGTCGATGGCGATATGCACGCCCAGCGCTGCAATGGTGGCCAGTTGTTCGGCCAGATGGTCGGGGTGGCGAATCATCGCGCTTTCGGTGAATTCGATTTCCAGCCGGCGCGGGTCCAGCTTGTGACGATCCAGGCCGCGCCGCAGCAGGCCGGCAAAGCCGGGGCGATCCAGATCGGCGGCCGACACGTTCAGGGCCAGGTTGAAGTCCAGGCCTTGCTGCTGCCAGCGCGCTGCCTGCGCGATGCCGTTGTCGATGACCCAGGCGGTAATGCGGTTGATCAGCGCGGTTTTCTCGGCCATCGGAATGAAATCCGACGGCACCACCGGGCCGATCATCGGGTGCTGCCAGCGCAGCAAGGCTTCCACGCCGACGCAGCGGTGGTCGTGCAGATCCACGCGCGGTTGAAAGTGCAGGCGCAGCTGGCTGGCGCTGTCCAGGGCCGCGGGCAGGGCGGCGAGCAGGCGGAAGGTATTGCGCTGGGCAACATCGTGCTTGCGCTCGTACAGGCTCCACGGCAGGCAGCGCTCGCGCGCAATATCCACCGAGGTGGTCAGCGAGCGGATGGTATCGGCGGCGCCGTAGCTGGACTGCAGCGAGACCGCGCCGATCGAAGCCACCGCGGTGTGCGGAATGCCCTGATGTTCCAAGGGCTCGGTGAACGCCTTGGCGACCTTGGTGCATAGCGTGGCCAGACGCTGGCCTTCCGCCTGCGCCAGGAAGCCGAAGGTCGTCGGGTCCAACCGATACAACAGGGTGCCGCCGGGCAGATAGGCGGCAAGGCGACGCTGTGCCAGGGCGACGTAGCCGTCTGCGTATTCCCAGCCCAGCGCCTTGACCATATCGCGGAAATAATCGCTGCCGCAGACATCGATGGCCACCGCCGTGGTGGCCGGTGCAGTGTCGCGTTGCGACAGCCAGGTATCCAGGTCTTCGCTAAAGCGCGCGCGGTTGGGCAGCCCGGTCGGACCATCGCGGTAGGTGGTGCTGCGCAGGTTTTCCACGCGCAGCACGGCCAGGTCGCGCAGGCCTTCCAGCTGCGTGATCGCTGCTGCATCCAGCCCGGGGCGCGGGCTGGTGCCGATCACGCACAAGGTGCCGATGCTATGGCCATCGCGCAGCTTCAGCGGTGCGCCGGCATAGAAGCGAATGAACGGCGGCCCCATCACCAGCGGGTTGTCGCAAAAGCGCGGATCCAGCCGCGCATCCGGCACCACCATCACTTCGTCCGAGCGGATCGCATGCGCGCAGAACGCCTGACTCCGCGGCGTTTCGCGCGCTTCCAGGCCAATGCGTGCCTTGAACCACTGGCGGTGCTCGTCCACCAGCGATACCAACGCAATTTCCGCGTCCAGGCTGCGCGCGGCCATGGCGGCCACGGTGTCGAACACCGGGTCTGGCGGCGAATCCAGCAGGCACAGGCCGCGCAGCACCTCGAGCCGGGTGGACTCGTCGAGCGTGGGCGGAAGAAGAGACGCGACAGAGGCAGGCAGGGAAGGCATGCGCTCGTATCGGCCTGAAGCGTGATCCCTTGATTGGCGATGATTGGCGCCGTTCAGTTGCAGCACGCGGCCCAGGCCGCATTGGGACGCATGAACAGTGCCGTGTCCGCGCCAGACGTGCGGCGCACGCGATTCCAAGGTCATCTGCGCGGCGCTGTCGCAGGCCGTGCGCCGTCTGCCGGGGCTGGAATGCGTGTCTAACACTGACGCATGGCGCAGGTGTCGTCCGGTGGCAGCGCCTAAATATCCCGCGTGCGCTGCCGATCACCTTTTGACCGCAGCGGTGCCGACGCCACGCAACCATCTGCATCGCGCATGCGACCAATGCTCTTTGGCCGATGTTTGCTTTTGTGATGTGCATTCGCCTTATGCGTGTCACGAATTGACGCAGTCTTCACTCGCTCTGTGAGCTTCGCCATCGCGGCTCTTGTCATTTATATTTTGGAATCATCGTGAATTCATTGCTGTCTTTTGCACAACGCACGCTCTTCGTCGTCGCCGGTCTGGCGCTGTCGTCTGCCGCCCACGCAGGGCTCACGGTGTCCGGTACGCAGTTGCGCGAGTCCAATGGCAACGCATTGGTGCTGCGCGGCGTCAACCTTCCGCATGCCTGGTATGCTGGCCGCACCGATGCGGCATTGGCAGCCATCGCGGCCACCGGCGCCAACAGCGTGCGCGTCGTGCTCAGTTCCGGCTACCGCTGGACGCGCACACCGGAGGCCGATGTGGTCCGCATCATCGCGCGCTGCAAGAGCCTGGGCTTGATCGCCGTGCTGGAGGTCCACGACACCACCGGCTACGGCGAAGACACCGCCGCTGCGAATCTGGTCAATGCGACCAATTACTGGGTCGGCATCCGCAAGGCGCTGATCGGCAACGAAGACCATGTGGTCATCAATATCGCCAACGAACCGTTCGGCAACAGCCTGACTGCCAGCGAATGGGTCAACGGCCATGCCACCGCCATCGCCACCTTGCGCAAGAATGGATTGACCCACGCCTTGATGGTGGATGCGCCCAACTGGGGACAGGACTGGCAGTTCTACATGCGCGACAACGCCGCTGTGCTGCTGGCCCGCGACAGCCGTCGCAACCTGATGTTCAGCGTGCACATGTACGAAGTGTTCGGCAGCGATGCCACGATCAACAATTACTTGCGCGCCTTCAACGATAAAAAGCTGGCGCTGGTGATCGGCGAATTCGGTGGCGACCATCGCGGCGCGCATGTGGACGAAGCGGCGATCATGCGCCGCGCGCGCGACTACAACGTTGGCTACATGGGCTGGTCATGGTCGGGCAACGACAGCAGCACGAAGTCGCTGGATATCGCGATCGGCTGGAATGCGGCACAACTGAGCACCTGGGGGCGCAACTTGATCCTGGGCGCCGACGGCATCACAGCAACCTCGCGTCGGGCAAGCGTGTTCGGCCCGTTGTGAGATGAAGTCCTGCAGTCGGCCGCGGTAGTTTTTCGGCACGCACAAGGGCACTGCAACGCGGTCGGTCTGCGGGCCGCTCAGGGCCGGCACACGGGCGCGGAACGCGCTTGCATGTGCGTCCTTGTCAGCCTCCCCACCCAGCGTCCATGCCGCGTGGGGTTCGGCGACAGGGCGGGACGGCTAGCGTAACGGCCCCGGGCTCGGGCGCTTGGTCAGCTTGCGCTGCAGCGATCGGCGATGCATGCCCAGCAGGCGCGCGGCCGCCGACACGTTGCCGCCGGTTTCGTGCAGCGCCTGCTGGATGTGCTCCCACTGCAAGCGGCTGAGCGGCGTCATCATTTCCTGTGCGCTTTCTTCTTCGTCCGGCTCTGGCAACTCGTCATCCTCTTCGCCCAGCGCGCGCATGATGGTGGGAATATTGGCCGGCTTGGGCAGGTAGTCATCGGCGCCGAGTTTGATCGCCTCCACCGCCGTGGCGATGCTGGCGTAACCGGTGACCAGCAGGATGCGCATGTCGGTGCGGATCTCGCGCAGCGGCTGGATCAGGCTCAAACCGGAATCGTGGCCGAGCTTGAGATCGATCAATGCAAAATCCGGCATCGCGCTGCGTGCCGTGGACAACGCGCTGGCTGCATCGGTGGCGGTGAGCGTTTCCACGCCGCGGCGTGCAAGGCTGCGTTGCAGCGTGCGCAGGTACAATGTGTCGTCGTCGACCAGCAGACCGGTACGGATCGGGGGACTTGTCATGCGAGTGCCTCGTGGTCGGAGAGGGGCAGACGGAAACCGACGCGCGCGCCGCTGCCTTCGGCGGGCAGCATCCACAACTCGCCCTGCAGGCGTTCGACAGTGGCATGCGAGAGCGCCAACCCCACGCCCATGCCGTCGTGCTTGCCGCTATTGAACAGCGTGCCCGGCAGCATCGCTTGCGCGGTGTCGAAGCCGGGTCCGTAGTCGCGTACTTCGCCGCTGAGATGGTCGTGTTCCACCCGCAGCGTCAGATCGATCTGCGGGCGCCCGACACGTTCGCCCGCATCGGCGGCGTTGTTGAGCAACACCATCAGCAGGTGGCTGACGCCGGGCTGCAGCATCAGGCGCATGGGCGCGTCCTCGTTGCGGCGCAGTTCGATGGTGGGGCGCACCAGGCGCCATTGTTCCAGCACTTCTTTCACGGCCACCTCGCGGCTCAGATGGCCGTTGTCGGCAGGTGCCGCCAAGGCCAGGACGCGTTCGTGGCACTGCACCAGCAGCTCGCGCAAGGTATCCAGGTCTTCGCGCAATTCGCCTTGCTCGCACTGGTCGGCGATGTCGTCCACCAGCAGGGTCATGGTGGCCAGCGGCGTGTTTAATTCGTGCGCCACCGACGCTGCGTGCGTGGCCAGCGCCACGATGCCTTCGTTGCGCGCAAAGCGCTCACGCAAGGTGGAGATCTCGCGTTCGCGCTCGCGCATGGAAAAAGCCAGCCGTGTCGCGAACGCCAGCACCACCACGGTGGACAGCAGGAAGTTGGCCGCCATGCCCCACATGTGCAGGCTGAGCGGGTCGAAGCCGCCATAAGGCAGCGGCAGCCCGAACGCTGCGCTGATCACATAGCCGGCCACGCACGATGCCGCCACCGCCATCGCCCAGCTCAGCGGCAGCGCCAATGCGGCCAGCGCAATCAGCACCAGGAACAACGAACCGAACGGGTTGGCGATGCCACCGCTCCAGCCCACCATCCAGGTCAGGACCGTCACGTCGACCAGGATGTGGCCGAACTCGGTGGCCGGGCTCACCGCGCCGCGGTGCGCCACACGCAGCTGCGCATACAGGTTGAAGACCGCCAACGCGGCTACGCCGGCCCATAGGGGTTGCTGCGGCAGGTTCAGGCCCATCAGCCCGGTGGCGACCAGGATGGTGGCGGCCTGGCCGGCGGTGGCCAGCCAGCGCAGGCTGCAGAGGGTCCGCAGGAAGGAAGCGTCGGAGCTGTTCATCACGGCAATGCTATGCGCTTGGGAAGATGGTGGCCTGCGACAAACCGTCGCATCGGCCTGGAGCGTGTGATGCACGTTGAGATGAGATGCGTTGGCCGCCCGCTGCGTTCCGCTGGCGGCCAACCCTCCGGGAAGCGTCCTGTGGCGCGCCGATACCGCGTTGCGCGCCTTGCCCAGGCGGCCATCCTGGGCCGCAGCGCACGCCCTGTCTCGACGCGCCACCGGACGCTTCGCACTCACCTCAACGTACATCACACGCTCTAGAGATCGGTGCGCCTCTCGCTTCAGCTGTGAGCGCACGGCGGACAGGCTAAAATAGCGCGATGCATGACGCCGTGACCCGCCCAACCCCTCCCGCCGACGCCACCGCCTGGCCGCGTCGCATCACCCAGGCCGTCAAGATCGGCAGCGTGACCGTGGGCGGGGGCCATCCGGTCGTCGTCCAGTCGATGACCAACACCGACACCGCCGACATCGCCGGCAGCGTCAAGCAGGTCGCCGATCTGTGGCGCGCCGGCTCGGAAATGGTGCGCCTGACCGTCAACAATGCCGAGTCCGCTGCCGCCATTCCGCGCATCGTCGACAAGCTGCGCATGATGGGCATCGAAGTGCCCTTGATCGGCGACTTCCATTACAACGGCCATCAACTGCTCGCTGCCGAGCCGGCCTGTGCCGAGGCGCTGGCCAAGTACCGCATCAATCCGGGCAATGTCGGGTTCGGCAAGAAGAAGGATCTGCAGTTCGGTCAATTGATCGAGTTCGCCATCAAGTACGGCAAGCCGGTGCGCATTGGTGCCAACTGGGGCTCGCTGGACCAGTCGCTGGCAGCGCAGCTGATGGACGAAAACTCGCAACGCGACACCCCGTGGGACGCCGGCCGGGTGCTGCGCGAGGCGCTGATCCGCTCGGCGGTGGATTCGGCCGAGCGTGCGGTGGAGCTGGGCCTGCCGCGCGAGCGCATCATCCTGTCGGCCAAGGTGTCCGGCGTACAGGAGCTGATCGCGGTGTACCGCGACATGGCCAGCCGCTGCGATTTCGCGCTGCATCTTGGCCTGACCGAGGCCGGTATCGGCAGCAAGGGCATCGTGGCCTCGGCGGCGGCACTGAGCGTGCTGCTGCAGGAAGGCATCGGCGACACCATCCGCATCTCGCTGACGCCCGAGCCTGGGCAGTCGCGTACCCAGGAAGTGGTGGTGGCGCAGGAACTGCTGCAGACCACCGGCCAGCGTGCGTTTACCCCGATGGTCACCGCCTGCCCGGGGTGCGGCCGCACCACCTCCGAGTTCTTCCAGGAGCTGGCCGGCGTGGTGCAGAACCATGTGCGCGCCAAGATGCCGGAATGGAAGATCACCAACCCCGGCGCGGAAAACATGACCCTGGCGGTGATGGGCTGCGTGGTCAACGGGCCGGGCGAATCGCGCCACGCCAATATCGGGATTTCGCTGCCGGGCACGGGCGAGGCACCGTCGGCACCGGTGTTCATCGATGGCGAAAAGAGCGTCACCTTGCGCGGCGAAAACATCGCCTACGAATTCATCGAATTGATCGATCAATACGTCGAACGTACCTATGTCCGCCGCGCCGGCTGAATCGCCGGCCGGGTTCAAGGGATGGTTGCGTAGCAATGCGTGGCGCATGGCGTTGCTGTTTGCCGGGGTGCTGCTGCCGCTCGGGCTGTTCGTGGACCTGGCCGATGAAGTCCACGCGCTGGAAAATGTCTACTTCGACGAGCCGCTGCTGTGGAGCATGCGCAGCATCGCCACGCCCGGCCTGGATGCGTTCTTTGGTGCGATCTCCAAGGCGGGCTACCAGTACGGCGTGATTCCGGCCGATATCGCCATCGTGCTGGTGTTGCTGGTCTTGCAGCGTTGGCGCGAGGGCACGTTTGCCGCGCTGGGATTCGGCGGCTCGGCGCTGTTGAACATGGGCGCCAAGCAGTTTTTCCAGCGCGATCGCCCCAGCTTGTGGGAATCGATCGCGCCGGAGAGCACGTTCAGTTTTCCCAGCGGCCACGCGATGGGCTCGATGACATTGGCAGCGGTGGTCATCGCGCTGGCCTGGAACACGCGCTGGCGCTGGCCGGTGACCATTGTCGCCAGCGTGTTCGCGCTGCTGGTGGGCATCTCGCGCATCTATCTGGGCGTGCATTACCCGTCCGACATCCTGGGCGGCTGGTCGGCCGCGCTGGTATGGGTGGTCGGGCTGTATCTGGTGATGTTCCGCGGCGCGCGGCGGCCGCATTGGCGCACGCCGGCTGGAGCGGTGGCGGAGCAGCCCGGGCGTGTGCCGTTTGCCGATTAACCGCGGCCGATCCGCTCCCGTTGCGATAACCGGGCGCCAACCATGGCGCCGATGGAAGCCAGCAAGATGACGTAGTACGCCGGCCCCATCGGGTGCTGCTTGAGCAGCATCACCACCAGCAGCGGAGTCAGGCCGCCGAATACGGCATAGCCCAGGTTGTAGGCGAACGACACGCCGGACAGCCGAACCACCGGTGGAAACGCCTCGACCATCACGCGCGGAATTGCACCCAGCACGCCCAGCGCAGTGCCGAGCAGGGCATAGAGCGGAAACAGCAGGCGCGGGTCGCCCGCAAAGCGGTAGAACAGCCATGCGCTGATACCCAGAAGCACGCTGCCGGCCAGCAGCACACGCCCGTTGCCCCAACGGTCCGAGAGTGCCCCGGCCACCACCGAGCCGATCGCCTGCAGCAGCACTGCCAGAAGATTGGCCTGCAATGCCACCGGTGCCGGATAGCCGTACGCACTCTGCAGCAGCGTGGGTGTCATCAGCGACACCACCAGCACTGCAGCGGCGATCACCCAGGTCAGCCAGAGCGACATTGCCAGACTGCGCGGGTGATCGCGCAGCACCACCTTCAGTGGCGTCTCGCGCGCCAACGCGCGCATGGCGACCAGTTCGGCGAACACCGGCGTTTCATGCAGCCATCGCCGCAGGTACACCGACAGCAGGCCGAAGATGCCGCCGGCCAAAAACGGCAGGCGCCAGGCGTACTCGGCGATTTCCTCCGGAGAAAACGCACGATTCAGTGCGCCGGCACTCAGCGAACCAAGCAGCACGCCGGCAGCCAGGCCAGCGGTCAAGGTGCCGCAGGCCAGCCCTGTGCGCCGCGCGGGGACGTGCTCTGCCACGAACACCCACGCACTGGGCACTTCGCCACCGATGGCTGCGCCCTGCAGCAGGCGCATCGTCAACAGCAGCAGCGGCGCGGCCAGGCCGATCTGCGCGTAGGTCGGCAGCACGCCGATGGCCAGTGTGGGCAGCGCCATCAATCCGATGCTCAGCGCGAACATGCGCTTGCGACCAAGCAGATCGCCAAAATGCGCCATCACAATGCCGCCCAACGGCCGGATCAGGTAGCCGGCCGCAAAGATGCCGAATGTCTGCAGTTGCCGCGTCCACTCCGGAATACCGGGCGGAAAGAACAGCTCGCCCAGCACCTTCGCGAAAAAAATGAAGATGATGAAATCGTAGAACTCCAGCGCGCCGCCCAGCGCGGACAAGCCCAGGGTTTTGTAATCGCTGCGGGTGAGCTGCGTCGGTGGGGCATGGGTGGTCATGCAGTCGCATCCTGTCGCGGGTGGCGCGCATTGCCATTGAAGCCTGCTGATGCGCCGAGCAGGCAATGCTAGCTGCCGGGCGGGGCCGTCGCTACGCCGTTTCGCCAATCAATTGCCGATGGCACCCATCAGGCCTGGCGCAAACACGCCTGCGGGCTTCGGTTACCGCGCGCGTTCGGGCGTTCGCTGCGCATCAGCCGGATACGCTCACCAGCGCCGCTGCCTCGGCGTGCAGTGCGGTGGTGTCGAACAACGGCAACTGCGCATCGGTGCTGTCCACCAGCAGCGAAATCTCGGTGCAGCCCAGGATGATCGCTTGCGCACCGTGCTGGCCGAGCTCCCCCATGACCTTGCAGAAGTATTCGCGCGATTGGGGCTTGATCACGCCCTGGCAGAGTTCGTCGTAGATCACGCGATGCAGTTGTGCGCGTGCCTCCGCCGGCGGCACCAGCACGTCCAGGCCGCGTGCCTGCAGGCGCTGGCGATAGAACGGCTGCTCCATGGTGAAGCGCGTGCCCAGCAATCCGACCCGGCTGATGCCCGCTGCGACCAGCGCGTCGGCGGTGGCATCGGCGATATGCAGCAGCGGCAGTGGCGTCGCGGCGGTAATCGCGTCGGCAACGCAGTGCATGGTGTTGGTGCACAGCACGATGAAGTCGGCGCCTGCTGCCTGCAACGCACGCGCGGCTGCTGCCATCGCCTGGCCAGCGCCATCCCAATCGCCGGTGTGCTGCAGTCGCTCGATCTCGTGGAAATTGACGCTATACAGCAGCAGCTTCGCCGAATGCAGGCCGCCGCATGCATGGCGGACGCGCTGATTGATGATGCGGTAGTAGGGCAGCGTGGATTCCCAGCTCATTCCACCGATCAAACCGATTGTCTTGCTTGGAACCGGCATGCGAACTCCATGATACGACAGCGGATGAGGTTGCCAGAGCTACGCCACGCAGCGTGCGCTGCGCTTGGGACTGGAGTGTATGTCGGCGTCCGGACCAGATGTATTCGCGATCATGCCCAGGCAGGTCGGGATGCCGGGTTCACTCGCCCGGCTTGGCGCCTTCCACTGGTGCATGCGTAGCGGCGCGACGCGCCAGCACCGTTTCGCGATGGGCGATATAGACATTGGCGCCGATGATGATGGCCGCACCGATCACGGTGTGGCGTTCGATCGCCTCGCCGAACAGCCACCAACCCAGCAACGCCACCAACGGCAGCTGCATGAAACTGATCGGCTGCAACGCAGAGACTTCGCCCAGCTTGAGTGCGCGCGTCCAGAACAACTGCCCGGCGGTGCCGAAGATGCCGGTGGCCACCAGCCATACCCAGCCGATGCCCTGCGGCCAGTTCCATTGGAACAGCGCCGGAATCAGCGACATCGGCACCCAGAACACGTAGGTGTAGAAGACCACCGTGTCGGAGTCGTCGCTGCGCGAGAGCTGTTTGATCTGGATCGCGACGATGGCGCTGATGACCGCAGCCAACAGCGCAATCAGCAAGCCGGGCGTGAACGTGGACGAGCCGGGTCGCAGGATCACCAGGACGCCGATAAAACCCGCCGCCACCGCCAGCCAGCGCCGCAGCCGGACCTGCTCATGCAGCCACACCACGGCCAGCACGGTGACGAATAAGGGCGTGGAGTAGGAGAGCGAGATGGCCTGCGACAGGGGCAGATGGCCGATCGCCCAAAACCCGCACAGCATCGAGGCCAGGCCGATCAAGGTGCGGGCGAAATACTGCGGCAATTGTCGCGTGCGCGGCAGCGGCTTGCCCGGCCGCACGATCAACGGCAACAACGCCAGCAACCCGAACGCATTGCGAAAAAATGCGATCTCGGTCGTCGCAATCGTGCTTGAGGCCAGGCGGATGGTGATTGCCATCAACCCGAAGGCGAAGGTACTGGTGAGCATCCACAGCGCGGCTCGCCGCGATAACTGCGCTGGGGTCACCAATGCGCCCCGATGATGCGCGGTTCCGGTTCCAGGATCACCGAATAGCGCTCGCGCACCGACTCGGCAATGCGCCGCGCGAAATCCAGCAACTGCGCGCCCGTGGCGGTGCCGTAATTGACCAGCACCAGCGCATGCTCGGGCGACACGCCGGCATCGCCCTCGCGCCTGCCTTTCCAGCCGCATTGCTCGATCAGCCAGGCGGCCGACAATTTGCCCTGGCCGGCCTGCTCGCCCGGATACACCGGCATGTCGGCAAAGCTGGCCTGCAAGGCGGCAATCTGTTCGCTCGGCAGCAATGGGTTCTTGAAGAAGCTGCCCGCATTGCCCAGCACATCCGGGTCCGGCAACTTGCGGCGCCGGATGTTGATCACCGCCTGCGCCACATCGGCCGCGCCCGCCAGTTCGGCGCCCATGCGCGCCAGTTCCTCGCGAATGCCGGCGTAGTCCAGTCGCAGTTCGTGCAGCAGCGGTAGATTGAATTCCACCGCCACGATCAGATAACGCTCGGGCTGCTGCTTGAACACGCTGTCGCGGTAGCCGAACGCGCAGTCGGCCGCATCCAGCCGCACGAACTGCTGGCTATGCCGGTCGAAGGCTTCCACCACGTGGATGAAGTCGCCCACCTGCGCGCCGTACGCGCCGATGTTCTGGATCGGGCAGGCGCCCACGGTGCCCGGAATCAGTGCCAGATTTTCCAGCCCCGACAAGCCCTGCTGCAGCGAGTACAGCACCAGCGCATGCCAGTTCACGCCGGCGCCGGCCCGCACGATGGCGTGGTCGGCACGGTGCGCGATGATGGAAGTCTGGCGGTTGTCGAAGCACAGCACGCAGCCGGGCGGATCGCCGGCTAGCAAGACATTGCTGCCGCTGCCCAGCACCAGCAACGGTTGTCCGGCGATCTCGGGCGCGGCCAATGCCTGCGGCAATGCCTCGGGCGCGTGGACGTTGAGCAACCAGCGCGCGGTGGCCTCCACATGGAAGGTGTTGAGCGCGCGCAGCGGCGCCTGTTCGCTCAGCTGCCAGCCTGTGTGCACTGCATCGCTCATAACGGCGACACCGCACCGCCGCTGGGTGCTTCGCGACGGCGTCGGATGGCGTTGACGCATTCGCCGATGAGCTGCGGGCCGCGATACACCAACCCGCTGTAGCACTGCACCAGGCTCGCACCGGCTGCCATCTTGGCCACCGCATCGGCGCCGGAGTTGATGCCGCCCACGCCAATCAACGGAATCGATTCGGGCAGGCGCGCGCGCAGGCGCCGCAGCACCAGCGTGGATTGCCCCAGCAGCGGCGCGCCGGACAGACCGCCGGCTTCGGCAGCCAGCGGGTGATTGGCCACCAGCGTGCGCGTCACCGTGGTGTTGGTGGCGATCACGCCATCCACTGCCAGGTCGGCCAGCACGCGTGCGGCGGCATCGATGTCGCGGTCGTTGAGGTCCGGCGCCACCTTGACCAGCATCGGCACCCGTTTGCCGTGTGGCGCGCTTAGCACTTCCTGGGTTTCGCGCAAGTCGGAAATCAGACGGCGCAGCGATTGTTCTTCCTGCAACTCGCGCAAGCCCGCAGTATTGGGCGAGGAGATGTTGACCGTGATGTAGTCGGCCAGCGGATACACGCGCTCCATGCAGTAACGGTAGTCACTGGTGGCCTCCTCGTTGGGCGTGTCCTTGTTCTTGCCGATGTTGATGCCGAGCAGGCCTCCCGTGCGGCGTGCGCGCTGCACGTTGGCCACCAGCGCATCCACGCCCAGATTGTTGAAGCCCATGCGGTTGATCACCGCCTGGTATTCCGGCAATCGGAACATGCGTGGCTTCGGGTTGCCCTCCTGCGCGCGCGGCGTCACCGTGCCGATCTCGACAAAGCCGAAGCCCAGCGCAAACAACGCATCGATGTGCTCACCGTTCTTGTCCAGCCCGGCACCCAGCCCGACCGGGTTGGGGAATATCAGGCCGAAGGCCGGAGTGGGCAGCGGCACCGGGCGCCTGGCCAGCAATGCCGTGGTGCCGGTGCGGTAGGCGGTGTCGATGGAGCGCAACGCCAGCGCGTGGGCGCGCTCGGCATCCAGGGAAAATAGGAAGGGGCGGGCAAGCGAATACATGCGGGTCAGTTCAATCTCCCGGCGAACACGCGGGTTTGGTATTGGAAGTCGATCAGCCCATCGTGCGCATATGCATCGAACAACGTGCGGAGTGCGGCGAGCATCGGGGCATGACGTGGGTCGTGCGCAAGCGGGGCGTACGAGGACGATAGCAGGCGGCCGCGCAAGCTCTCGAAGTCCAGCCGCTGCACATTCGGAAAGCGCGCCATCGCGCAGAAGCCATCGCCGAACCACGCTTGCATGGTGGCATCGTCCTGATACCGCTCGGCCACTGCGGAATAGTCGGTGCCGTAATCCAGCAGCAACTGCTCGTAGCCGCGCAGGAACGCGGTGCTGTCCAGTTCGCGCGAATTCCAGTACACCACCGCCAGCCCGCCGGGCTGCAGGATGCGCGCCCATTCGGCGTGCACGGCCTGCATGTCGAACCAGTGGAAGGCCTGCGCCGCAGACACCAGGCCCACGCTGGCATCGGCCAGCCCGGTGGCTTCGGCGGTGCCGTCGATCGCCTGAAACTTGGGAAATTCCGCCAACCACTGCAGCGCCGCGTCGCGCATGGCCTGGTTGGGCTCCACCGCCGTCACCGCATGCCCGGCTTCCAGAAACAGGCGGCTGGAAATGCCGGTGCCGGCGCCGATGTCGGCCACTGCCGTTGCGGGCGTTACGCCCAGTTCGTCATGCAGCCAACGCAGCAGCTGCGGCGGGTAACTGGGCCGGTAGCGCACGTAGGCGGCCACGCGGTCGTTGAAGCGCTGGGCGGAGGAGGGCGTGGCCATGCTCAACTGTTGGCGGCCGCAAGCCAGGCCATGCCGCCAAAGAACAGCAGGAAAAACGCGATTCCCACCACCCAGAGCGCCACCGCCAGCCAGCCCATGATGAGGCCGCCGATGGCCAGGCCGTCGCCGTCCAGACCCTGGGGATTGCGGCGGATTTCCGCGCGGGCCAGATGCCCGGTAATGATGGCGCAGATGCTGCCCAGGAACGGGATCAGCGTCCAGCCGAGAATGCCCGCAACCAGGCTGACGATCGCCATGGCGCTGGTCTGTCGAACGACAACGTTCATCATGAACTCCTTGAAGGGCGGGCAGCCGAAGGCTGGCGTCGCATGATTATCCCAGAGCCGCCGGGCAAAAGGCGTGCCGTTTGCGGCCAAACGTCGTTGCGGGGCTGGTTTTGCGGGCGGGAGCGGCTGAAATGGCTGCTCGTGCGGGTAGGGCGTGGTCATGCCCGTCGAGACGCGTCCTGCCGGACGCTGGCTGTCGGTGGTGCCGAACGGGCGCCATGTGGCCCGGCGGGTTCAAGCCGGGCCGGTGCCACGGGGCGCCTGCGTTGTATCGCCGGCGGACGCTGCGCCCCGTGCAGAGGTGGCGTACGTTGCACAGAGCCGGATCGGCGAACGTCGCCTGCCGCCGCCGGCGCTTCCTGGCTGCCACTGCCGCTGCGATGGCGAGAACCACCGGATTGTGTGCGTCGGCTACGCAGCGCGGGCCGCTGCAACAGGCTCGTTGCGACCATGCGGCGCGCCGAGCATATGCCCGGCGCGCCATGCAATCTCGATCAAAGATCGAACTTGATGCCCTGCGCCAGGGGCAGCGAATCGGAGTAGTTGATGGTGTTGGTCTGACGACGCATATACACCTTCCACGCATCCGAGCCAGACTCGCGCCCGCCGCCGGTTTCCTTCTCGCCGCCGAACGCGCCACCGATCTCCGCACCCGAGGTGCCGATGTTGACGTTGGCGATACCGCAGTCGCTGCCTGCCGCCGACAGGAACTTCTCGGCGGCCTTGAGGTTCTGGGTGAAGATCGACGACGACAGGCCCTGCGGCACGCCGTTCTGCAGCTCGATCGCCTCATCCAGCGTGCTGTACTTCATCACGTACAGGATCGGCGCGAAGGTCTCGTGCTGCACCACTGCGTCGCTGTTCTGCAGCCCCGTGACAATGGCCGGCAGCACGAAGTTGCCCGGGCGATCGATCGCCGTGCCGCCCACTTCGACGGTGCCGCCGGCCGCCTTGGCCTTGGCGATCGAGTCCAGGAACTGCGCAACGGCGCCCTGGCTGTTGAGCGGGCCCATCAGGTTTGCCGGGTCGGTGGGGTCGCCGATCTTGCTGTCGAGCTGCTTGTACGCCTTGACCAGCGTCGCCAGCACGGTGTCATAGATGGAGGCGTGCACGATCAGGCGGCGCGTGGTGGTACAGCGCTGCCCGGCAGTGCCGACGGCACCGAACACGATGCCCGGGATGGCCAGCTTCAGATCGGCGGTTTCGTCCAAGATGATGGCATTGTTGCCGCCCAGTTCCAGCAGGCAGCGGCCCAGTCGACGGGCGACTTTCTTTGCCACCACGCGGCCAATCTGGGTCGAACCGGTGAAGCTGATCAGCGGCACGCGGGTGTCTTCGACCAGCTTTTCCGACAGCGCCGTGCCGGCATCGTTGATCAGGAAGAAGATGTCCGGGAAGCCGGCGTCCTTCAGTGCCGCGTTGCAGATCTTCATCGTCGCAATCGCGGTCAGCGGCGTCTTGTTGGACGGCTTCCAGATGCAGATATCGCCGCAAATCGCCGCCAAAAACGCATTCCAGGCCCACACCGCCACCGGGAAGTTGAACGCGCTGATGATGCCCACCAGCCCCAGCGGCTGGTACTGCTCGTACATGCGGTGGCCGGGGCGCTCCGAATGCATGGTGTAGCCGTAGAGCATGCGGCTCTGGCCCACGGCAAAGTCGGCGATGTCGATCATCTCCTGCACTTCGCCGTCGCCTTCTGGCTTGCTCTTGCCCATTTCCAGCGCCACCAGCGAACCGAGCGCATCCTTGTGCGCACGCAGCGCCTCGCCGCACAGGCGCACGGCCTCACCGCGACGCGGCGCCGGCGTGGTACGCCACACCTTGAAGGCTGCCTGCGCGCGCTGGACGATCAGCTCGTAGTCTTCCGGCGTGGTGGCCTGCACCTCGGCGATCACCGCGTTGGTGGTCGGATTGAGCGGCTGCAGCAACCCGGCGCCGGCGGCCTGCGACCAGGTCGCCTCGCCAAGATAGGTGCCGGAATTGGACGCAGCGAGGTCGAGTGCCTTGAGCAGGTCAGCGGACATGGGATCTCCTGGAAACAGTGGCGGTCGCGGTGGCCGAGCCATCCGCAACACGGTAGCCGGCGATTTTAGCAGGCTCCGCCGGCCACCTACCGGCTTGGCAATCGCAACGATCGTGCGACAATGCCGCCCTTGGCCCCGTAGCTCAGCTGGATAGAGCGTCCCCCTCCTAAGGAAGAGGGGAAATTGAGGGTCTACCTTTATCTGGTCTAACCTACTGTTTCATAAGGCCTACGGCTGACCACTCAATGGGCGCGACGCAGGTCTAGACAACCTAAAGCAGCTTCTAACAGCGCTTGTTCGCCACAGCATTGCCACGGCTTCCAAGGTCTCCTAGGCTGCGCTATAAGACAGTTGTAATGAGTCTAGGGATGGCCCATCGCACATGTCTGCAAGCGCGCTTCAAACGCTTCGAGAGTTGTATCCGCAGCGATATGCACTTCGGCCCGAAGAGGTCGCACATGTGCTTCGTGGTCAGAGCACGAGAGGGGTGGTGCAGCGCGTGCGTGAAGGGATGCAGTCAGGGCGCTATCCGGGCGCCCGCAAGATCGACGGATTGATCCAGATGCCCCTTGAAGCGTTGGCCGAGATCTTGGATCCAGCGCCCGCACCTCAGCCGGTTGCCCCCATCATCACTCCTTCATCCTCGCGACGACGATCCGCCATTGGGCCGCGTCTGGGTTTCGTGCGGGCGGCAGGTTTCTGGGAACAAGTGATGGGGGCCATTGGCGAGCAGGCATTGGCCGATGAGCTGGGGGAGGCTACGGCGCGGGTGCTGAGGGAACTTCGCTATCAGGAGGCTGAGGCCAGATCACGCGCTCAACGCTATGAACTTATGCGCTAGCAAGGTCATCATCTTTCGTACGCACATTTACGCCTGCGCGAACTTGAATCGTCTGTCTGACGCTTGCTTGCATGCAAGACGATCCGCAAGTTGAAGCAGTAATTTGCGAATAACAGGAAGGGTTGTCTCGCCAATTTCCAATAGTCATTGAACATCTTTGAATTTTCTAAGGTTGAGGTGGACATGTGGGCTGACAACGAGACAGAGAGAGATTTTCTTAACTTCTCTGGAATCGCAGATACGGTTGCAGAGATCATCGCGCAGGCCAACGGGCGCCCAGTATCGATTGGGGTATCGGGATCATGGGGTGTGGGCAAGTCTTCTATGATTAAGCTTACCCATGCCTCGCTCTCCGCCCGGCCGAGACAGGAAGGCGATAGAGAATTCGTCGTCGTTGAATTCAATGCGTGGCTGTACCAAGGCTATGATGACGCGCGTGCTGCACTCATGGATGTCATCGCGGATAAACTTGCGGAAGAAGCCAAGAAGCGTGAGACGGCGGGGGATAAGGTCACGGAATTCGTCAAGAGGATCCGGTGGCTTCGCCTTGGCAAGCTCGTGGCGACCGATGTGGCGGCATTGACATTGGGGTTGCCGCCAATTGGCGTTCTTGGCGGGGTGTTCAATACTGCCGGGGATATGGCCGATGGAGTCAACGAGGATGAGTTGAAGGCTGCCGATAAAGCAGTCAAGAAGGCAGGAAAGGAAGTCGCTGGTCTATTGGACCCTCGACTCGAAATCTCGCCACCAAAGGAAATTCAAGCGCTACGCAACAGCTTTGAACAGGCGCTAGAAGAGCTAGGAATTACGCTGGTTGTTCTGATAGACGATCTCGATCGGTGCTTACCGCCGACGACGATCTCTACCTTAGAAGCAATCCGATTGTTTCTATTTCTTCGCCACACCGCATTCGTGATTGCAGCGGATGATGGCATGATCAAGCACGCCGTCAGGCGCCACTTTGACGGCATCACCGATGACCTAGTCATCAACTATTTCGATAAACTGATTCAGGTTCCCATCCGCGTTCCACCTTTGGGCACCCAGGAAGTTCGCGCTTACATGATGCTATTGTTCGTAGACAACAGTAGCTTGGATCAAGAAGATAAGAATAAGATCCGTTTGGGTGTATGCGAGCAATTGCGGAAGACATGGCAGGGCAATCGGGTGGATCGAGGTTTCGTTGCAGGTCTGCATCCGGATTTGCCAGGAGAACTTGTCGGTAAGCTAGACACGGCTGACCGGCTCGCGCCCTTGATGGTTGGCGCATCGGGAATTTTGGGCAACCCACGTCTGATCAAGCGCTTTCTAAACGCACTCTCCATCCGGATGGCCATTTCCAACGCGCAAGGCGTTGGTGTTGACGAAGCAGTATTGGCCAAGCTGATGTTGTTTGAGCGGCTGGGGGACAGTAAGGCTTTCGCAGATTTGGTGTCCAAGGTGAGCACCAGCGACAACGGAAAGCCAGCGTTCCTCGCGGAGTGGGAAAAATCCGCAATTGCAGGTGCCGAGTTTGCTCTTCAAGATCCCTGGAAGGCGCCGTTCATCGAAGAGTGGTTGCGACTGCCTCCTGCACTATCAGATATTGATTTGCGTGGGGCTCTCTACGTAAGTCGTGAGCATGCGCCGCTAATCTCACCCGAGGACCGCTTGTCGTCGGATGCCGCCGAAGTTCTCACCGCTTTGCTTACTCAGCCGGAGATGGCAGGCAGCTTGAAGGCGCGCCTATCTGGCTTAGCTCGGGCAGAGACGACCGTGCTAATGGATCGCGTGTTAGAGAAGGCGCGCCAGGAGCAGGAATGGGGCGTTCCTGCCATTCTTGAATCTGCCGTGGCGCTGGCTGAGTCCGACCCTGCGCTGGGAGCGCGCCTAGCTGCGTTTCTGCGAGATCGACCTGTAGCTCAGATCCGTCCGAACATCATTCCGAGAATCGCAGATTACTCTTGGGCGAAAGACGTATTCGGCGCTTGGGACGCTGGGGACACGAGTAAGCCTGTAAAGGCAGCCATAAAAACAAGGACAGTCAAGTAGATGGGCACTTCTCAAAGTAGCGGCGGACCACCCGCCAGCGGGCCAATGATTCCACCCTGGGCCGATGCGCCTCCCGCTGGCGGTGGCGACACACCTGCACCTCCACCAGGCACCCCACCTGAACCGGACGCTCCGTCGCCGCAAGCGCAGCCCCAGCGATGGACGGGTGTGCGCCGGAACCTGGGGGATTTTGCTAGAAACGGCGATGGCCGCTCTTTAAGACGAGCCGTCAAACACTATGTGCGCTCTGGCTATGGAGGAGCTGCAACAGCGTCCCGCCGTATGAGTAGCACTGGCAGCACTGCAAATGCGCTCGGCAATGCGCTGGCAGGTCTAGGCGCTGGTGGTTTCGCGCAGACAGGCACGCTTCTTGAACGATCTCTCCTGACGGGTAGATCCGCCGAAGAGGTGATGGATCGTGTAGTAGATGCGGTTCGACCCGTCGATGGAACACAAGATGCCGAAGCTTCACGCGCGGCCATCCGAGACGCTCTTACCGACTTGCTGACGCAATATCAGGATGCAGATCTGATGGAACTGTCGATGGACCAACGAGAGTTCGCGATTGAACGATTCGTTGCATACGACGTTTTTCAACGCTTTGAGCTAGATGTCGGCCAGCATATTCAAGACAACGCTCCCACGGTTAGTGAGGGGCTTGCCCGTTTGAAGGAGGTCAAAGACTACGTGAGGCAAACAGTGTCCGCGTCGTTTCGTAAGCTACGCGAGTCTGGGAGAGGGCTGACGGATGCGAACGTGTCGCAAGCGGTAAGAGAAGCGCTCAGGGACACTTTTGAAGTTTTCGAGGGATACATGGAATGAAAATCTTCTCTGCCCCTCGGGGCGTTGCAGTGCCAGCTGTCTCCGATCTTCAACTAATTCTCTACGGTCAGCCAGATCGGCACGCTGATGGGGCTCGCTCTGTTGGGAGTGCAGGCGCGGCCATCGAGACACGAATACAGCGTTTGCGATATGCGCCTGCTCCAAGAGCATGGGACTTTCTTTCGCTTGCCCTCTCTGTCGTCGTGGCGGATCTTAGTGTTCATAGGGCGGGAAGTCCTGATGGCTGGACTCGCCAAATCGATTTGATAACAGCAGTTGGGGAGCCAGATTTCTGGAACTCCGAGGCGCACACAATCGAAGCGGCGCTTCGGTTCTTGTCGACAGACCTCTGGACGTTGGAGTTTGTTGGCGAAGGGCGGCGTCCTGATCCTCCGGACGAACTGTTCCGACCGACTGAAGACAGCGTGTGTCTGCTCTCGGGGGGGATGGATAGTCTAATCGGTGCTATTGACCTCGCTGAATCGGGGCGTCGATCAATCGCGGTCAGCAATACAGTGCCTGGCGATGGCCACAATCAGCACAGTTTTGCTGAGGCCGTAGGTTTCAAACATCTCCCTCTGAATCACAATGCGAGCCCGCCTTCTGATGGGAGTCGAGAACCATCACAGCGTGCTCGGTCGATCATCTTTCTGGCATTCGGAGTTCTAGCTGCGACCTCTTTGCAGGCTTACCAGGATGGGGCGCAAGTTCCGTTGTTCATCTGTGAGAATGGTTTCATTGCACTCAATCCGCCACTGACAGGGACGCGGCTTGGCAGTCTGAGCACCAGGACAGCTCATCCAGAGTTCCTTCATGGCGTTCAGTCAGTGCTAGATGCCGCAGGTTTGCGCGTCAATTTGATTAACCCATATCAGCACAAAACGAAGGGTGAGATGTCGCGCGAGTGCGCAGATCAGGATTTATTACGTAATTTGGCAGCGTCTTCCGTAAGCTGCGGACGCTATCGTCGATATGGATACAATCAATGCGGGCGTTGTATTCCATGTCAAATTCGTCGTTCAGCCTACCTGGCCTGGGGGCAGCCAGATCCTACCGATTACGTCTTCAAGGACATTGGCCGTCGAGAAGCGGATTACGCGCATTTCGATGATGTGAGATCGGTTGCAATGGCCATCTCGCGAGTCAATAGCGAAGGTTTGGAAGCATGGCTGCGTTCCGCATTGTCTTACCCGCATGCGGGGCCACGAGCACCTCTTCGAGATGTGATACAGAGAGGGCTTGGTGAATTGATGGCGCTGCATCAATCGGTAGGGTTGCATTGATCGATTTTCACTGCCACCTAGACTTGTATGCCGACCCTCGTCAGGTTGTATCGCAATGCGTCGAGAGAGGTTTGTATGTTTTGTCAGTAACCACAACGCCGTCAGCTTGGGAAGGAACTTCTGCCCTGGCTGGCGCTGCCCCTCGTATACGTACCAGCCTAGGCTTGCACCCGCAGATTGCGCACGAAAGGAAGTTTGAGCTGCCGTTATTTGAGAAGCTCATAGGTCGAGTGAGATATGTCGGAGAGATCGGATTGGACGGCAGTCCGGAGTTGAAACAGCACTGGCATACGCAACTGGCTGTGTTCGAACAAATTTTGGATTTGTGCGAGGGGGTTGATGGTAGGGTCATGTCTCTGCATAGCAGGAGGGCCACAAAGGCGGTCTTGGATATGCTTGAAAAGCATCCAAAATCAGGTGTTCCGATCCTGCATTGGTTTTCAGGCACTCAACGCGAGCTGGATCGCGCAGTCGAGATGGGGTGCTGGTTTAGCGTTGGGCCTGCAATGCTGCGCGGCGAGAAAGGTAGAAAACTTGCTGCGGCTATACCGCAGGACCGTATTCTTACTGAGTCGGACGGACCTTTTGCTAAGATGGATTCTCGGTCGATTTGGCCCTGGGAGGCCGCGCAGGCTGTGGTTAGCCTTGCTGAGATTTGGCAGGTCAATGAGCAAGCCGCTGCAACACGCCTGAAAGCAAACTTGAAGCAGATTGGCGAATCATAGGGAGCCAAATCTAACTTTTAGCTGGGTTTACGAGGATCTCTACGCATTTATTCGCAAGCGCTAAAATCTGATCAGTGCCAACAAGATTCTTGGGGATCAGTCCTAGTCATGACGATCCATAAATGCAAACGCATGGAGTTCCGAAGCATCTTTTTGTCTTGCACATAGTGGGAGAATTTGTGGGGCGATCAAGCCGAGGAATAATACGGCAAGCATGACGGCCGGTAACTTGAAGAAGCTTGCGAGAGACCTATCTAACAAAGTGCTGGGTGAACCCATCCTTCCGTTAGCAGAGGAGTTTGGAGCTGTCGTGGGAGCTGCGAAACGGGCTGCTTCACGCCAGGCCCGGCACGGCTCCTGATCGGGCTCAGCGGCTATTTCGTCATGGCCACGTGTGGTCGATCGACAATACCAATGAATTTTCGGATCGGTGCATTAGGGCGGGGCAATCGCTGAACGCGCTTCTCCATGAACAGCTGGCGCAGCCGGGCGGGAGTGATTAAAGCACCATTGACAGGCCCCACTTTCGCCCTAGGTTTCTGGGTGGAGGTGGTGAATGTACGGATCGAACGATGTTGGGAGTAGAGTGCCATCCTCCATGGCGGCGGCTCGACATTCGATTCGGCGAAATACTAAGCCTCATTCGCTGGACGCCTACTTCGAAGAACAAGGTGCTCGACTGGATCGGCGCATGGTGTGCGGGAAGGAGTGTTTGTCACTGACTGTGATCAATGGCTCGCGACTTTACCGGGTAGGAAACGGGCACTGTATTTTTGGATCAGAACGAGAGCTTTGGCGGGCATGGTGCCGCCAGCAGCGCCAATTCGCCTGGCAGAAAATCTGTGCTAGGGCGTTGATCGATCAGGCGTTTGGGCAAGGCGGGCAAGCACGCTTTTCTCTTCAACGCTGGGTGGAGAGCGAAGCGATCTTGCCAGAAGTCGCCACGCCGTCTCCCTGGCCTTGGTCTGTCCTCTCACGCTCTGACTGGCGTTCGGCGTTCAAAGTGGCCGATGACCTATGGACTGACGTTCCAAAGGCCGGCATTGAGATCTCGATCTTAGAACTTCGCGACGTATGCGTTGAAGATCAATTCAACATCGATAGGCCACAACAATATTTGCGCGCGTTTGCCAATCTCCTTCATGAGGCTGAGCGAGAATGGCTTGAAAGCGAGACCCTGTTCGCACAAGGTAAAAGTCAGCCAAGAAGGTTGTAGCCCCGCATTGACGATGCGCTTCGCCATTGGGCAAAGTTCGAAGATGAACTTTGATCCCAGAGCTATCGCTGTCGTTGATCGTTTTGATGAAGACCAAGAGCCGGTTGTGCTTGAAATGCTTGACCCGGTTTGGTTTGG
>NZ_JAJIUJ010000008.1 GCF_020880415.1 Xanthomonas euvesicatoria pv. euvesicatoria
AATGGGCGGCTCGCTACACGGAAAAGACGCTACGGCGGATTGAAGTGCAGCGGCGGCAACTTCCTCTTCACGAGGGGTTGACGAGGATGAAAAGCCTGCTAATATGGCCGGCTCGCTTCGCAGAAAACCTCCGGGTTCAAACGAAGCAGCGTCAACCGCCTCGAAATGAGGTGTTGACGGCAAGAAAAAGTCCGCTATAATGGGCGGCTCGCTTCGGAAACAGCGAAGCTGACGGGAACGGCGCTGAGGCCACTTCCCCATGTTCTTTGACAGTGTGCGCAGGTAATTTGTGCGGACGCCTGCAGGAGGGATGATTGTCCATCTTGCAGACGTTTAATCAAGCAACATATTAATTGCTTTGCAAGCGATAAGTTGCCAGTGGTTGGACTTCTGCAGCTAAAGTATTTGCCTTCGGGCATGTAATTTTAAGTGAAGAGTTTGATCCTGGCTCAGAGTGAACGCTGGCGGCAGGCCTAACACATGCAAGTCGAACGGCAGCACAGTAAGAGCTTGCTCTTATGGGTGGCGAGTGGCGGACGGGTGAGGAATACATCGGAATCTACTCTTTCGTGGGGGATAACGTAGGGAAACTTACGCTAATACCGCATACGACCTACGGGTGAAAGCGGAGGACCTTCGGGCTTCGCGCGGTTGAATGAGCCGATGTCGGATTAGCTAGTTGGCGGGGTAAAGGCCCACCAAGGCGACGATCCGTAGCTGGTCTGAGAGGATGATCAGCCACACTGGAACTGAGACACGGTCCAGACTCCTACGGGAGGCAGCAGTGGGGAATATTGGACAATGGGCGCAAGCCTGATCCAGCCATGCCGCGTGGGTGAAGAAGGCCTTCGGGTTGTAAAGCCCTTTTGTTGGGAAAGAAAAGCAGTCGGTTAATACCCGATTGTTCTGACGGTACCCAAAGAATAAGCACCGGCTAACTTCGTGCCAGCAGCCGCGGTAATACGAAGGGTGCAAGCGTTACTCGGAATTACTGGGCGTAAAGCGTGCGTAGGTGGTGGTTTAAGTCTGTTGTGAAAGCCCTGGGCTCAACCTGGGAATTGCAGTGGATACTGGATCACTAGAGTGTGGTAGAGGGTAGCGGAATTCCCGGTGTAGCAGTGAAATGCGTAGAGATCGGGAGGAACATCCGTGGCGAAGGCGGCTACCTGGACCAACACTGACACTGAGGCACGAAAGCGTGGGGAGCAAACAGGATTAGATACCCTGGTAGTCCACGCCCTAAACGATGCGAACTGGATGTTGGGTGCAATTTGGCACGCAGTATCGAAGCTAACGCGTTAAGTTCGCCGCCTGGGGAGTACGGTCGCAAGACTGAAACTCAAAGGAATTGACGGGGGCCCGCACAAGCGGTGGAGTATGTGGTTTAATTCGATGCAACGCGAAGAACCTTACCTGGTCTTGACATCCACGGAACTTTCCAGAGATGGATTGGTGCCTTCGGGAACCGTGAGACAGGTGCTGCATGGCTGTCGTCAGCTCGTGTCGTGAGATGTTGGGTTAAGTCCCGCAACGAGCGCAACCCTTGTCCTTAGTTGCCAGCACGTAATGGTGGGAACTCTAAGGAGACCGCCGGTGACAAACCGGAGGAAGGTGGGGATGACGTCAAGTCATCATGGCCCTTACGACCAGGGCTACACACGTACTACAATGGTAGGGACAGAGGGCTGCAAACCCGCGAGGGCAAGCCAATCCCAGAAACCCTATCTCAGTCCGGATTGGAGTCTGCAACTCGACTCCATGAAGTCGGAATCGCTAGTAATCGCAGATCAGCATTGCTGCGGTGAATACGTTCCCGGGCCTTGTACACACCGCCCGTCACACCATGGGAGTTTGTTGCACCAGAAGCAGGTAGCTTAACCTTCGGGAGGGCGCTTGCCACGGTGTGGCCGATGACTGGGGTGAAGTCGTAACAAGGTAGCCGTATCGGAAGGTGCGGCTGGATCACCTCCTTTTGAGCATGACGTCATCGTCCTGTCGGGCGTCCTCACAAATTACCTGCATTCAGAGATGCGTATCGGCACAGGCCGATATGCGAAAGTCCCATCATGGGGCCTTAGCTCAGCTGGGAGAGCACCTGCTTTGCAAGCAGGGGGTCGTCGGTTCGATCCCGACAGGCTCCACCATTTGAGTGAAACGACTTTGGGTCTGTAGCTCAGGTGGTTAGAGCGCACCCCTGATAAGGGTGAGGTCGGTGGTTCGAGTCCTCCCAGACCCACCACTCTGAATGTAGTGCACACTTAAGAATTTATATGGCTCAGCGTTGAGGCTGAGACATGTTCTTTTATAACTTGTGACGTAGCGAGCGTTTGAGATATCTATCTAAACGTGTCGTTGAGGCTAAGGCGGGGACTTCGAGTCCCTAAATAATTGAGTCGTATGTTCGCGTTGGTGGCTTTGTACCCCACACAACACGGCATGACCCTGAGGCAACTTGGGGTTATATGGTCAAGCGAATAAGCGCACACGGTGGATGCCTAGGCGGTCAGAGGCGATGAAGGACGTGGTAGCCTGCGAAAAGTGTCGGGGAGTTGGCAACAAGCTTTGATCCGGCAATATCCGAATGGGGAAACCCACTGCTTCGGCAGTATCCTGCAGTGAATTCATAGCTGCTGGAAGCGAACCCGGTGAACTGAAATATCTAAGTAACCGGAGGAAAAGAAATCAACCGAGATTCCCTAAGTAGTGACGAGCGAACGGGGAGCAGCCCTTAAGCTGGAATGGCTTTAGAAAAACAATCTGGAAAGATTGGCCATAGAAGGTGATAGCCCTGTATTTAAAAGGGCCACTCCAGTGAAGACGAGTAGGGCGGGGCACGTGAAACCCTGTCTGAATATGGGGGGACCATCCTCCAAGGCTAAATACTCCTGACCGACCGATAGTGAACCAGTACCGTGAGGGAAAGGCGAAAAGAACCCCGGAGAGGGGAGTGAAATAGATCCTGAAACCGTGTGCGTACAAGCAGTAGGAGCTCGCAAGAGTGACTGCGTACCTTTTGTATAATGGGTCAGCGACTTACTGTTCGTGGCAAGCTTAACCGTATAGGGGAGGCGAAGGGAAACCGAGTCTGATAAGGGCGCATAGTCGCGGGCAGTAGACCCGAAACCGGGTGATCTAGTCATGGCCAGGGTGAAGGTGCCGTAACAGGTACTGGAGGCCCGAACCCACGTCTGTTGCAAAAGACGGGGATGAGCTGTGATTAGGAGTGAAAAGCTAATCGAACCCGGAGATAGCTGGTTCTCCTCGAAAGCTATTTAGGTAGCGCCTCATATGTATCCTCTCGGGGGTAGAGCACTGTTATGGCTAGGGGGTCATCGCGACTTACCAAACCATTGCAAACTCCGAATACCGAGACGGACTGTATGGGAGACACACGGCGGGTGCTAACGTCCGTCGTGAAAAGGGAAACAACCCAGACCCACAGCTAAGGTCCCAAATT
Source organism: Xanthomonas euvesicatoria pv. euvesicatoria (assembly GCF_020880415.1). Lineage (GTDB taxonomy): Bacteria > Pseudomonadota > Gammaproteobacteria > Xanthomonadales > Xanthomonadaceae > Xanthomonas > Xanthomonas euvesicatoria. The sequence continues at coordinate 3,458 of NZ_JAJIUJ010000008.1, forward strand.
CACTGCTAAGTGGAAAACGATGTGGAAAGGCATAGACAGCCAGGAGGTTGGCTTAGAAGCAGCCACCCTTTAAAGAAAGCGTAATAGCTCACTGGTCGAGTCGGTCTGCGCGGAAGATTTAACGGGGCTAAGCAGTGAACCGAAGCTTGGGGTGCATAAAACTTGTTTTATGCGCGGTAGAGGAGCGTTCCGTAAGCCTGCGAAGGTGGATTGAGAAGTCTGCTGGAGGTATCGGAAGTGCGAATGCTGACATGAGTAACGATAATGCGGGTGAAAAGCCCGCACGCCGAAAGCCCAAGGTTTCCTTGCGCAACGTTAATCGACGCAGGGTTAGTCGGTCCCTAAGGCGAGGGCGAAAGCCGTAGTCGATGGGAAGCAGGTTAATATTCCTGCACCTCGCGTGAGTGCGATGGAGGGACGGAGAAGGTTAGGTGTACCGGGCGTTGGTTGTCCCGGGGAAAGGCGGTAGGTTTGGATCTTTGGCAAATCCGGGATCCTTTAAGACCGAGCACCGAGACGAGCCTTTATGGCGAAGTCACTGATACCACGCTTCCAGGAAAAGCTCCTAAGCTTCAGCTCACGAAGACCGTACCGTAAACCGACACAGGTGGGTAGGATGAGAATTCTCAGGCGCTTGAGAGAACTCGGGTGAAGGAACTAGGCAACATGGCACCGTAACTTCGGGAGAAGGTGCACCCTTTTTGGTGGCTCGTGCGAGCTATAGCTGAAGAGGGTCGCAGAAACCAGGCCGCTGCGACTGTTTATCAAAAACACAGCACTCTGCAAACACGAAAGTGGACGTATAGGGTGTGACGCCTGCCCGGTGCTGGAAGGTTAATTGATGGGGTCAGCCGCAAGGCGAAGCTCTTGATCGAAGCCCCAGTAAACGGCGGCCGTAACTATAACGGTCCTAAGGTAGCGAAATTCCTTGTCGGGTAAGTTCCGACCTGCACGAATGGCGTAACGACAGCGGCGCTGTCTCCACCCGAGACTCAGTGAAATTGAAATCGCTGTGAAGATGCAGCGTTCCCGTGGCAAGACGGAAAGACCCCGTGAACCTTTACTATAGCTTTACACTGAACGTTGAGTTCGTCTGTGTAGGATAGGTGGGAGGCTATGAAACTGTGGCGCTAGCTGCAGTGGAGCCATCCTTGAAATACCACCCTGTCGTGCTTGACGTTCTAACCTAGGTCCGTTATCCGGATCAGGGACCGTGTATGGTGGGTAGTTTGACTGGGGCGGTCTCCTCCTAAAGAGTAACGGAGGAGCACGAAGGTACGCTC
>NZ_JAJIUJ010000086.1 GCF_020880415.1 Xanthomonas euvesicatoria pv. euvesicatoria
GGCGTCGACCTGGCCAGGTGGCCACGTCGTGGTGCGATCGCCGGCCTGCAGGCCGGCCGCACCGGTACCGCACGCCCTGCGCTGTGCCGTCGACCAGCTGCTGCAACTGCCGGCGCCGACGCGCCTGCAGGCAGCTCTGCGTGCCCTGCCCTGCCGCTGTGCGATCGCCAGAGGCGTCGATCGCTGCGGCTGCGCCGACACGCGCACCTGGTGGTGCTGGTGGTGGCCACCGTCGTGGATCCAGCCAAGAGCAAGCGGCGCGCCGCGCCGCTGACGTGCCAACAGCCATTGATCAACTTCGGTGCCGGCGATGCCGGCACCTGCGCGGCCGCGACGCCGCGGCCTTGCTGTCTTCGTCAGCGCGCTATCGCGTCAAGGACCGCTGCGGCGACCCGTGTCCTCGCCTTCGGCTGCGGGCCGCGCCAGTCGTCACAGCTGAGGCGCTGCGCGCCTCTCCTTGACCCCGCACGCCGACTGCGACGGCTGGTTGCTCATGCAGGTGCGCGCGGCACACCTGCCTGGTGAACAGGCCGCCAGCCAAACAAGTCACAACCTGCACGGCTGCAGCTTGACAGGCCCAGGTAGAGGCGTGATTCTAGTGTCGCACCGGTACGACACTAGGCGTCAAAATCGGAGAAAAGGAATTATGCAAATGCATCTAGAATTCGCCAGGACCCACATGTTCAGACGCGCTGGCCGGGCGATGACTGACTCACTACCTTGTCTGCTGCATGGCGGGCTGGATGCAATCGTGCAGAGGGATGTTGATCACATGCCGCGTGCTATTACCCCTCAGATGCGCATGGCTCGCTACGTCCGTGCCGCCTCGCTTTCCTGCGATCGCTTTCACGACTTGCGGGTAATGATCGGCACCAACTACAAGCGCGCTTGGCATGCTGGTTCGTTTCCTCATCTTGCCCCGGCGGCGCTTGTGTGCCGTTCGATCAGCAAGGCAGTCGAAGATCTCATGCGGGAGACATTGGCGTGATGGGCAGCGCCAGTGGACAGCGGCCGATACAACACCTGGTCAATATCGAGCCAAACCCGCTCTACGCGCTGGGCATGGGCCGCGTCGGTTGCATGCCGTGCGTGAATTGCCGCAAGAGCGAGTTGCGCACGATCGCTGATCTGTTCCCCGAGCACATCGACCGGATCGACCAGTGGGAACAGATTGTGGCCGCAGCCAACAAGCGGCGTAGCGCGACGTTCTTCCCGGCGGTCACCGATCCCACCGACGTGGATCGGCCCGGCACGTATAGCCGCATTCGCACGCTTGTCGAGTGGAGCCGTACAGCACGCGGTGGCCGCCAGTTCGATCTCTTCTTCCAGAAGCAGGCCGGCGGCGGGTGCACGTCAGATCTAGCCCTGTGCGAAGCCGCTTGACCGCTCACCAAGAAAGCAACCCTCGCTGTCGTCAATGAAAAACCCATAAGGATGGTGCATGCAACATCGTTACGAGATCCGCCACGCTGGCCTGTTCGCTGGCCTGGGCGCGGGTGCGAAAGGATTCAACCAGGCGCGCCCAGACATAGGCACCGCGTCAGCAACTTTCCGCTGCATTGGTGGCATTGACGTCGATCCGGCCGCGATAGCGGACTTTGAGCGTATTGCCGGTGTAAGCGGCACCGTCATGGATCTGTTTGATCGCGACCAATACCGGAGCTTCTGGGGTTGTGAACCGCCGGCTGCCTGGCATGAGGCAACCACGACCGATGTGCACCGTGCCTTTGGTGGCGAACGTCCACACGTTGTGTTTCTTTCGGCACCCTGCAAGGGATTCTCAGGCTTGATGGCCGAGTCGAAGTCCAAGACTGACAAATATCAGGCTCTCAACCGCCTCACGCTACGTGGCGTGATGCTGACACTTGAGGCCTACAAAGACGATCCGGTCGAGATGTACGTGTTCGAGAACGTTCCACGCATCGCAACGCGAGGAAGGCACTTGCTCGATCAGATCAACGCGCTATTTCGTGCATATGGGTACGTCGTCGCAGAGACGACTCACGATTGCGGTGAGCTGGGAAGTCTTGCGCAAAGCCGCAAGCGGTTCCTGCTCATCGCGCGCCATGCGGAGAAGGTTCCACCGTTTCTGTATGAGCCGGTGAAGCGTCCGCTGCAGCCGGTGGGAAGCCTACTCAGCCGCATGCCGCTGGCTGGTGATATCGAGCGCGGTGGTCCAATGCATCGCATCCCATCGCTCCAGTGGAAAACGTGGGTGCGTCTGGCATTTGTAGAAGCAGGCAGTGACTGGCGAAGCTTGAACCGGCTGCGCGTGGCTGACGGCAAGCTTAGCGACTTCCTGATTATTCCTGACAGTATGGCTGGGGACACCTCACAGCTAAGCGCTGAGGGTGTACCTGATCCACGTGCCAGGCTAGGCGCAGCGCAGTACCAGCAGTTCGGTGTGCTGCGGATGGATCAAACCGCCGGCACTGTGATTGGCGTCAAATCGCCTGGCCAAGGCGTCTTCTCCGTGGCCGATCCTCGCCACGGCGGCCCTGCCAAGCACAACAACGAATTCCGCATCGTTCCCTGGTCTGCTAATGCCGGTGCGGTGACTGGTGCACACGGCACTGGGCAATGCGTGCAGGATCCGCGCCCTAATCGGGACGGAAAACTGTTCACTAAGTATCCCGTGACTGCATGGAGCTCCAAAACTGGCACTGTCATTGGCGGTGACGACACTGGTGCCTATGCCATCGCCGATCCGCGACTACCGAATCAGCGGCAGGCCGGTGATGCCTACCTGACCAATGGGCACTACGGCGTGGTGCCCTGGGACAGCTGTACTGGCGCCGTCAGCGCTGCAGCTGGGCACGACAATGGGCGTTGGTCGATTGCTGATCCACGCCTGCCGGCTGCGCGCCAAAACCTTGTGTGTCGCATCACCAGCCTAGACAACACGTGGCACAGGCCGTTCACCACACTAGAGCTTGCTGTTATCCAATCCTTGGTGGAACCCGAGGAGATGCTTGAGCTCGATGGCTTGTCGGATCAGGCGTGGCGGGAGCGCATCGGTAACGCAGTACCACCGGCAGCTGCACGTGCGATCGCCGAGGAGATAGGCCGCACCTTGCTCCTGGCATGGACGGGGCAGACGTTTGCTTTATCCAGTACGCCGATTTGGGTCCGCAACGTCGCCGTTGCCCTCACCATGCCGGCCCACGCCGCATAGGCGAGCACTTTCACCGCTGCAGGTGCTTGCTTCGCAGTCGCCTGCATCTTGTTTCCATCAATTCCAATGAAGGCTAACTATGTTGTTTCGCAACCTCACCATGTTCCGCTTCCCTTCTTCTCTTGACCTGTCCACGGTCGAAGAGTTGCTGCCGCATGCCGCGCTCAAACCAGTCGGCCCGCTGGAGATGTCATCGCGGGGCTTCATCTCGCCATTCGGCCGCGAGGCGACCGATCAGCTCAGCCACAGGCTGGGGGACTTCTTGTGGCTGGCCGTCGGTGGCCAGGACAAGATGCTGCCCGGTGGCGTCATTGATGACGCGCTAGAGCAAAAGTGCTCCGAGATCGAGAAGGCCGAAGGGCGCCGCCCTGGCGGTAAAGCGCGCAAGCGCCTCAAGGACGACATCATCCACGAGCTGCTGCCCAAAGCCTTCGTGCGCAACTCGCGCACCGATGTGTTCCTCGACATGTCCACTGGTGTGGCCATCGTCAACACGTCCAGCCGCAAGGCCGGCGAAAGCGTGGTGTCGGAGATCCGTGGCGCGCTCGGTAGCTTCCCGGCGCTGCCGCTGAATGCTGAAGTCGCACCGCGCGGCATCCTCACCGGCTGGATCGCCGGCGAGCCCTTGCCCGAAGGTCTGAGCCTGGGCGAAGAGTGCGAGATGAAGGATCCGATCGAAGGCGGCGCGGTGGTCAAATGCCAGCACCAGGAGCTGCGCGGCGACGAGATCGACAAGCACCTGGACGCCGGCAAGCAGGTCACCAAACTGGCGCTGGTGCTGGACGACAATCTGTCGTTCGTGCTCGGCGACGATCTGGTGATCCGCAAGCTCAAGTTCCTCGACGGCGCACTGGACCAGCTCGAACACAGCGACAACAATGGCGCACGCGCCGAACTCGATGCCCGCTTCGCGCTGATGAGCGCGGAAATCCGGCGCCTGTTCCTGCTGCTGGAAACCGCGTTGAAGCTAAGCAAGGCGGAGGTCTGAATCATGACAAAACAATCCCGAAATAGGAAACAGTTGGAGCAGCCCGGTGCGGGCAGCAACGGGGATGGGCTGGACCACTCCGAGGCCCACCTTGCCTCCCGCCAGCCTGCCGCAGGCGGAACCGTTACCGGCTGGCGCGTGATCAACGGCGTGACGGTGTTCGATGTCGCAGCGCATTCCGGGCTTGTTGAGCCGCAGCAGTTCGTTCGCTATGCGGATTACCTCGCAGCCGTAACGCCTACGCCTGTTGCTGTGCCGGTGACATCCCCTGGCTGGGTGCTGGTGCCGCAACACTTCCAGATCACAGCCGAAGATTGGGAAGCCGCAGCGTTTCATTTTGGCGGACCGGGTGTCACCGAGGACGAAAACTACCTTGGGTCCACTGCGTGGATCGGCGAAATCGCTAACGAGAATGACGAACGTAAAACCTATGGGCTTCACATTAGCTGCAACGAGTGCCCGGAAGAAGGAAGCATCACGCTCGCAGAGCTAGCAGCCCACCCCCACCAGCTAGCGGAGGCAGACCCGATGGCGGCCAATTGGCTTCCCATCGCAACGGCACCCGCAGACACGAAGCTGATCTGCGCCTGGGCTGGCGCACCTGGTTGCAGTGAGGTTGATGTGGCGGTTTACCATACTCGCGGCACAGAGCCCCCCTACTGGTGTAGCCCACACGACGCAAACGACCGTTTCAGTGAACCCCATCTCTATCAAGCTCTACCCACCATTAGCGATGACGAGGCCGCCGCGCTGCTGGGCACTTCCGAACCTGCTACCAAGCCCTCCCCATGAACACCTCCAGCGACGGAATGCGACTTCGGTGAGGTTTTTGGTAGCTAGCTTCACGCGTCTCACGTCCTGAGACTACGCACCTCTATGCTGTTTCCTAAACATCCTTTTCTGCAAGTCGCGAGGATAAAAAAATGGCGAATTCTTCTGTTAAACGCTCAACCTGGCCTCGGGTGGCTCAATTTTGCTACCTGCTGCGGCGATCGGGCGTGTGGGCCTGCCTTGCGGCCATTACGCTGCTGTTGTTGGCCTACCCATTGAAGTCACCGGTCATGTTCCTTGTTGGGTGGGTGGTCATGGGAGTTGCAGCGTTCTATGTCGGGTGGCACTCTCCTGATGCGAAGCGCGCCAAGGCACTTCAAGCGCATGTGCACGCATACCACGATAAAAAAGTAGACGCCGCTGCATGAGCTTCAATCCACCCAACCGCGAGGAAGCTGAAATGACGAAGTCTCCTGTTAAAAGCCCTATCTGGCCTTCGATCGCTTATTTTGCTGGACTTATCGTCAAGACCTTCTTCTGGGTGATCATGGCCCAGCTCATAGCCAAGACGTATTCGCCAGAACTTGGACGTGGAATCATCAGCATTCTGCTTGTTGGATTCACAGTTTTCGTAAGCAATCGCATCGAGGCAGCGACACGCAAGGCTTCGGCGCACCTGGCGGCCCGCAACGGTGACGTCCGTCCAGAGGTGGCTCACTGAGTTCGATGTGTATCTTCTAAAGAAAAAGGCGCGGATATCCGCGCCTTTTTTGTCTGTGCATGTTGCGATCGACTGCTTTAACCAAACAGATCTTTGCTCCACACCGCTGCCGCCTCGCGTGGCCAGCGCCTGGCGCCGGCCGCTCTCGCGCGCAGCAGCTGCAACGGCGCCGGCCGTGTGGCCGCCGCCTGCAGGAGCTCGACCAGGTCGCCGGCGCCGCCGGCA
>NZ_JAJIUJ010000087.1 GCF_020880415.1 Xanthomonas euvesicatoria pv. euvesicatoria
GGGACATAAAGGCGCTTGAAGGGCTCGAGAAGATGCGCAAGCGTTCTGATGTGACTTGGCTTGGAGAGAGCGCAGTACCTATTGCAGTGCTGCACGAGCTCTCTCATATCTTAGACAATCACCCGGAGCTTCGAGCAATGAGGATTCTCGACCACAATGGCCACGAAATGACCCTGTGGACCGGAGATCTTCCGAATGGATATGGCTAGTTCTTTTTTCGATTAAGCATCATCGAATAGTAGGAAGTGCATGCGATTATTCCTGGATTGCGAATGGGCAGATTTGCTTGAGACGGAACTGGTGAGCATCGCCTTGGTCGGCGAAGACGGGTCGAGCTTCTTTTATGCCGAGTGCGAGCAGCTTCCTGCACCTGCGCCCTTATTCGTGCAGCAGACTGTCTACCCGCTCCTGGAGCGTGGCGTAGCTGCAATGAGCGCCCTAGCCCTAACCCGGGCGCTTCGCGATTTCGTTGGTGCCGCATCAAACCCAATCCTTGTCGCAGACTATCCGCTGGACTTCGAATTATTTCGTAGTGCACTGGATGGCACTGGCCTACTGGCCAGCGAGAGAATGGATCTAGGCCCTGCGCCAGATTTTGAAATGCAACTGGCTACCGGCTATTCATTGCAAGCGGCTATAGAAGCCAGGTTTTCTACCGATCCAATGGTCGCGGCTCATAGGCACCACGCGCTGGTTGATGCGCGAGTGCTTCGGGATGCGTGGCTTAGTATGAGAACAAGCAGCTGAGAACCCAGGGCTTTTGGAGCCCCGTTTCTCGCGCAGGTTCATCGGCTGGTCCGTCAGGCCGCCGCTTCATCGCGAACTGGTTGTTGGGGCCGTGATGTGTCCGACTACATCAAGGGGTTCTACAATTGCACACGCAGCCACAGCATCCTTGGTGGCGTCAGTGCGAAGTTCGAGGCGAGTCAGCGACGCCGTCGATCAGGTATCCGTTAAAGAGCTTAGAACCCCGCACGCTGACGCACCATCTCTCTGCGGGCCGCAACGGCCAGCGATCTGCGACGCAGCCCCGAACCGGCATTTGACTTGCGGCCATTGTACGGTATTATTCCGTACAAGGAGAACCGCCATGACCACTGCTGCCGCCCGTCTCGATCTGCGCCTGAACCCCACGGACAAGGCGCGTATTACCCGTGCCGCCGACCTGCGAGGCGTGCCGCTGTCCGCTTTTGTGCGTGATGCGGTACTGCGCGAAGCTGAGAACATCATGGCCGCGGAACTGACTGTTACCCTGTCAGCGGAAGAGTCCCGACGTTTCCTCAAGGCGCTGGATGCTCCTTTCCAGCCCAATGCCAAGCTGAAGAAAGCCCTCGCCCGCGTCGCGCAGGCCTAATACGTGCTCGTTGTCGAGCAACTCAAACCCAAGCGGCATGACCGCGAGGGGTTTGCGTGTGGCGAGCCCACGCTGGATGCCTACCTGCGGCAGCAGGCCGCCCAGCACCATCGCGCCGGCATCAGCACCACGCACGTCCTCGTGGATGACGGCGATCCGGCCCGCATCCTCGGCTACTACAGCCTGTCCGCTGCCCAGCTCCTACTCACCGACTTGCAGGAGGCGGATCGAAAGCACCTGCCCACCTACCCGGTGCCGGCCATCCGCATGGGACGACTAGCCGTCTCGGCCAGTGAGCAGAGCAAGGGGCATGGTGACTACGTGCTGGCGCATGCCGTGGCGCGCTGCCTGGGGCTACGCAACCAGCTTGGGGTGCGCGTTCTGCTGGTGGATGCGCTGCACGAGAAGGCGGCCCGTTTCTATCGCGCCTATGGCTTCCGCGAAGCCACGGCGAATTCGCATACGTTGTATTTGCCGTTGGGGAATGTATGAACACGCTACAGGGGGCACTGTGTCACGACTGACCGACTTGATTGCCCAAGCCAAGTCCAAAGACTCGAAGTTGGGTGCGGATTTGGACCGAGAGTTCAAGGTGCTGTCGGCGAGGTTGCCGTTTGGTCTGAACTTTGAGCGTCATAGCCCCGAAGCAGTTGAACTGCCGCAGCGCGCCATCCGCAAGGGCGACAAGGTGCGCGTACTGCCAGAACGTGGTTCCACCAGGAAGGGCGACCAGCGACTTTGGCAGATAAAGGCCATCCACAAGGCGAAGCAGGTTGCTGATCTGGAATTGCCCGGCGCGACCACGGCAGAAACGCAGTCGGTGGCACTGGATGACTTGGTTGTGGTGGCCGAGTTCCGCGACACGATCTATCCGGGCCTGGTTAGTACCGGCAAGGTGCAGTGCGGCGGCGACAAGCCGTTCCAGACGGTCATCAACGGCGAGAACTACCACGTCCTCAAGGCGCTGACCTATACGCACCGGGGCAAGGCCGATGCCATTTACATCGATCCTCCGTACAACACGGGGGCAAAGGACTGGAAGTACAACAACGATTACGTCGAGGGCGATGATCTATATCGCCACAGCAAATGGCTGGCGATGATGGAGCGTCGCTTGTTGGCCGCCAAGGAGCTTCTGAACCCTGTTGATTCGGTGCTGATTGTCACCATCGATGAAAAGGAATACCTGCGGCTTGGCTTGCTGCTGGAGCAGGTGTTTCCTGAAGCGCAAATTGAAATGGTCACATCGGTAATTAGCGCGAAAGGAGTGGCGCGATTCGGTCAATTCTCGCGCGTCGAGGAATTCATCTATTTCGCAAGGCTCGGCAAGTCCACCGTCCAGCTTGGTGAGCAAAACATGCTGGATGATTCTCGCTCGGCCATTGCGCAAATCGGACGTGCTATTGAGTGGCTTGGGCTTCGTCGGCGTGAACCAACCGCGAAGCGAGGAGCACGGCCAAACCAGTTTTACCCGATCTTCGTTGATACGAAGTCAGGTTTCATTGAATCCATCGGAGAACCAATCACCGATGATGTTGATCGATTGAAGATAAAGGCTCCGACCGGAACTTTTTCCGTTTGGCCATTGAGGCCGAACGGTGGCGAGGGGCTTTGGGGAATCACGCCTGACACGGCTAAACGTTACCTCAAGGAGGGATTCATACGTGCTCGCAACTACAAACCAGAGAAAAATCAGGTAGCAATTCACTATCTGCCAAGCGGAACGGTAGATGCGATACAGGATGGGCGAATTGATGTAGTTGGCCGTGATCCGGATGGTGCTGTCCAAGCCATTCACCGCGAACGCAAGGGTGTGATTCCTAAACGCGTATGGAATATGGCATCGCACAACGCAGAGAATGGTGGTTCACTGATTTTGTCCAAGTTGGTTCCAGATCGTCGCTTCCCCTTCCCTAAGTCGCTATACGCAGTTGAGGATGCGCTTCGGTTTTTTGTTGCGGACAAGCCTGCTGCCGTCATCTTAGATTTCTTCTCTGGCTCGGGCACAACCGCCCATGCCGTGATGCGCCTGAACCGTCAGGATGGTGGTCGCCGCCAATGTATCTCCGTTACCAACAACGAAGTCGCGGCGGATGAGCAGAAGGCATTGCGTGAGCGAGGCTTGCGACCCGGTGATCTCGAATGGGAGCAATGGGGCATCTGCGACTACATCACCAAGCCGCGCGTCGACGCCGCGATTACTGGCAAGACACCCGATGGTGAGCCCATCCGTGGTGACTACAAATTCACCGACGAATTCCCGATGGCCGAAGGCTTCGAGGAAAACGCCGAGTTCTTCACCCTGACCTACGAAACCCCGGTTTCGGTCAGCCACAACCTGGCCTTCGCCCGCATCGCGCCGCTGCTGTGGCTGCGAGCCGGCTCGCGCGGTAAGCGCATTGACAAGCTACCCGCCGATGGATGGGCTGTAGTAGATGCCTACGGCCTACTGACCGAAGTGGACATGGCCACGCCCTTCATCAAGGCGGTGAAGAAGGTCGATGGACTGCGTATCGCCTACATCGTTACCGACGACGACCGTCGCTTCCAGGCCATTGCCAAGCGCCTGCCGGATGGCGTAGAGCCGGTGCGCCTGTACGAGTCCTACCTCACCAACTTCAGCTTCGCCAACGGGGAATAACGGATGAAGTTCACTCTCAAGGACTACCAGCGCGATGCTGTCCGCGATGCCCTGGCCAATCTTAGGAAGGCGCGCCGGCTATGGCATAGCGAGTCCGACAAGACCGCATTCTCCCTGACCGCCGTTACGGGCGCGGGCAAGACCGTCATGGCCGCTGCCGCGTTCGAGGCGCTATTCCATGGCGACGACGAGTTTGATTTCGATGCCGACCCTAGCGCGGTGGTGATCTGGTTTAGCGACGACCCATCGTTGAACGAACAGACCCGCTTTCGCCTGATGGAAGCCAGCGATCGCATCAACCACACCGATCTGGTGGTGGTGGAAAACAGCTTCAACCGGCCAAAGTTCGAGGCCGGTAAAATCTACTTCCTCAACACCCAGAAGCTTGGCAAGAACAGCCTGCTGGTGCGCGGCCACGACCAGGAAGAGTTGGAAGCCAAGGCCGGTGAATTGTTGCCGGAAACCCGCCCCGATCTGCGGTCATACACGATGTGGGACACGATACAGAACACCATCGAAGATCCAGACCTGACCCTGTATCTGGTGCTGGATGAAGCGCACCGCGGCATGGGCGCGCCAACCACTGCCAACCAGAACGCGAAGAACACCATCGTCCAGCGGCTCATCAACGGTTCCGGTGGCGTGCCGGGCATCCCGGTGGTCTGGGGCATCTCGGCCACGGTAGAGCGCTTCAACAAGGCCATTGAGTTCGCAGGCAAGCACATCAAGCTGCCGAACGTGGTAGTGGATTCGACCAAAGTGCAGGAATCCGGCCTCATCAAGGACACCATCCTGCTCGATATCCCCGACGAAACCGGCGACTTCGATACGGTGCTGGTGCGCCGTGCAACCGACAAGCTGAAGGAGTCCACTGCGGCCTGGGCCGAATACGCCAGGCAGCAGGAAGAGGCGCACGTCGTCGTCCCGCTGATGGTGTTGCAGGTTCCCAACACGCCCGATCCAAACGAGATTGGTCGCGCCCTTGACACTATTTTCGAGCGGTATCCTGAGTTGCCCGTCGCCAGTGTGGCGCACGTCTTGGGCGAGCACACCACGCAGAGGTTCGGCAACCGCGACGTGCCCCACATCGAGCCGCAGCGCGTCCAGGAATCGACCTGGGTGCGGATATTGATCGCCAAGGACGCCATCAGCACCGGCTGGGACTGCCCCCGCGCCGAGGTCATGGTGTCCTTCCGCGCCGCCAGCGACCGCACCCACATCACCCAGCTGCTGGGCCGCATGGTGCGCTCGCCGCTGGCTCGCCGCATCCCCGGCAACGACCGCTTGAACGCGGTGGACTGCCTGCTGCCGAAGTTCAATCGCAAGACGGTCGAGGAAGTGGTCGATGCCTTGATGAAGGGCGATGACACGCTGCCGGCAACGCCTGGGCGCATCCTCATCGATTACGTGGAGGTGAAGCCCAACCCCGCCGCTTCAGCGGGCGTGTGGGAGGCTTTCGAGGCATTGCCGTCGCAGACCCGGCCACAGCGTGGCGCGAAGCCGGCGAAGCGACTGACCGCGCTAGCGCACGAGCTGGCTTCCGATGACATCCTCCCCGGCGCGGGCAAGAAGGCTCACGCCCACATGCATAAGGCGCTGGACGACTTCCAGGAAAGCCAGAAGGAGAAGATCGAGGCTAAGCGAAAGGCGGTCATGACCGTGGACGGCAAGACCGTAGTCGCCGACATGAAGGGCAAGGCAAAGAGCCTGGACGAGTTCTGGGAAGACGCCGACATGGCGGTGATCGACGACGCCTACCGGCGAGCGGCTCGCGTTTTCAGCCCGGACATTTCGCGCACCTACGTTGATCACTTGGCCTACAAGGTGGCAGACCCGGATGACGACGCGGAAGAATTCCTGGAAGCCATTGTCGAGGCGCGTGTGACCGTCGCCGGGCTGGGCCTGGTGATGGAGGTTCAGGACTACTTTGATACCGAAGCCGACAAGCTGGCGAAGGCATGGCTGGTGCAGTACGGGCCGCAGATCAAGGTGCTCAGCGACGACCGCAGGGAGTCATACCGGCAGATCATCGAGATGAGCACCGAGCCGCAGAACCTGGAGCTGGTCAAGCCGGAGGCCCGTTACGAGGCAACCAAGGCAAGGGAGAACGACCAGGTGACCGTGCTCTTAACTTGGAAGAAGCACTTGCTTTGCGACGATGCCGGCAACTATCCGTCCGAGTTGAAGGGTTGGGAGCGTGCGGTTGTAGAGACCGAGTGCAAGCGCAAAGGCTTTGCCTTCTGGTATCGCAACCCAGGACAACCTGGGCAGTCGTCGCTGGGCATTGCCTACCTCGATGGCGACCAATACAAGATCGTTCGCCCCGACTTCGTTTTCTTCGCCGAGCAGGATGGGAACGTGGTGGTTGACCTTGTTGACCCCCATGGCCTGCACTTGGCCGATGCGCTGCCCAAGTTGCAGGGATTGGCTGCTTACGCAGAAACGCACGCTAAAGCCTATCGACGAATCGAATCCGTCGCCGAAGTGAAGGACAAGCTGAGAGCCTTGGATTTGACGAGCGAAGAAGTACGCAAGGCCATTTCTATTGCAAAAGATGCCACGAGTCTCTTTTGCGGGACGTTAGCGGTGGACTATTGAACGTGGGGATTTATCAGGGGCGTCAGTACCTATTTGCTGATGAAAAAAAGTGGTGTAAGGGGAATTGCCAATGAACGCGAGCAGCGATAGCTTGAATGCTGACGATAAAGTCACCAAGAGTGCGGGGCAGAACGTAATCAAAGTTCGAGACGATCGGAGCCCGATTTCGTTCAATTCCACCGAGGTTGGCAAGTTTAGAGTTGTTGATGGAGACGATGCCTCTTGGGCGGACGGCGATTCCAAAGAGTTCAACCAGAAGGATCTGCGAACCCGCATTGAGCCTTGGCTAACTTCGCTGTTTCAGTCCGAGCATCTGTCCCTGCTTGCCGGCTCCGGCTTGACCCATGCAGTTCATCAGTTGGCCACCGGGAATCTTGCGGCTGGCATGGACGCACTTAACCTTAGCAATCACAAAGAAAAAATCAGTGCCTCAGCGAAAGTTTCAGCTGAAGCAGCAGGACGAAAGGCAAACAATCTGGAGGACCAGTTGCGTGTTGCCAACGAGCTTCTGCGAGGGCTGGAAATTTTGGGTGACAGCAGTGAGGGCGCACTTCGCAATGAGATTGCGGAAGGCATGAGCGAGTTTGCCAAATCCATTTTGGCCAGCGAGAAAGGAATTGTCTCCGCCAATGACACCAAGCGCGAGGATGCTTTCAATACGCTTGTCACCTTTCTGATGAGTTTTGCCAGCCGAACTGGCATTCGTGACCGTCTGAACATTTTCACCACCAACTACGACCGCCTGATCGAGGCTGGTGCAGAACTTGCTGGCTTGCACCTTCTGGATCGTTTCCTCGGTACCTTGATGCCGATCTTCCGCTCTTCGCGTCTTGATCTTGACATGCACTACAACCCGCCTGGCATCCGGGGCGAGCCTCGTTATCTTGAGGGCGTAGCTCGCTTCACCAAGCTTCATGGCTCCGTGGACTGGGTACAGGTTGATAAGGACATTCGGCGCATTGGCCTGCCCTTCGGGGCGAATGACTTTGATCCATTCCTCAAAGCTCCCGGCATTGATGGAGCAACAGCCCACACGTTGATGATCTACCCCAATGCAGCCAAGGACAGGGAAACCGCCGACTACCCTTACGTCGAACTGTTCCGTGACTTCGCGGCGGCAGTTTGCCGACCCAACAGCACACTGGTGACCTATGGTTACAGCTTCGGCGATGAGCATATCAACCGCGTCATTCGGGACATGCTCACTATTCCATCCACGCATTTGGTGGTGATCGCCTACAACGACCCGCTGGGTCGAATCATGCAGACCTACAAGGAGATGGGTAGGCCTTCTCAGATCAGTCTTTTGATCGGCCCCGCCTTGGCCGACCTGACCGCCTTGACCGAGCACTACATGCCCAAGGCTGCCATCGACAAGACGACGTTCCGCATGGGCGAACTTCTGAATCAACGCTGGAAGACTCAGCAGTCTTCCAAGCCATCTGGCAAGGCTTCCTCTAGTGACGGAGACGAGCTGATATGACCATGTCTCCGTTGGCTTACGCCGACTCGCTGCGCATCGGCACCATTGATTACGTCTCACCCGACGGCATCAAGGTTCTGCTGGACATTGAGGCTCCCGACGGGGTGGCATTGAATACCGGAGTTCCACGCCCGTTTCCGCGCGTCAATGGCTATGTGCTGGCTCCTAGCGACCAGGGCTACCTTGTAGCCCAGGTGGAGTGGATCACCATCGAGCGTTCCCAATACCCGAAACGCAAGGGGATGCAGGACTTCGGCTTGGTAGACTTACCGTACCCGTTGCGGAAGATGAGCCTCAATCCCTTGGGCTGCCTGTTCTACTCGGAAGGTAAATACGAATTTCGCCGCGGCGTGGAAGCGTACCCCTCGGTGGGCGACCCCATCATCCTGCCCACCCAGGAGCAGCTGCGCGCCATTGTCGAGTCGGGTGAGAACCGACGCATCAAGATCGGCGTAAGCCCCTTGGCAGCCAATGCCGAGGTCAAGGTTGATCCTGATCGCATCTTCGGTCGCCACTTGGCTGTCTTGGGCAACACCGGCAGCGGGAAGTCGTGCTCGGTTGCAGGATTGATTCGCTGGTCGATGGATGCAGCCCGCAAAGCTCGAAAAGGGGGTGACCCAAATGCTCGTTTCATCGTGCTCGATCCCAACGGAGAGTACGCCAATACATTCAAGGATATGAGCAAAGTCCGCATTTTCGCTGTTGAAGCCTCCGAAGGCATTGAACAGCTTCAGGTTCCGCTGTGGTTCTGGAACAGCTCAGAGTGGAGTTCGTTCACCCAAGCCAGCGGTAAAACGCAGCGACCATTGCTGAGAAAGGCATTGCGTGATGTTAAAGCTGGTCGAGCACTATCGGCTTTGTCACCGGAGGAAGAAGAACTAGCCTTGCGTCGATATCTGTCATCACGGTTGATATCCATCCGCAGGGATATTCGATCAGGAGAAATTCAAACCGATGAAACAAAATTTGGCTTTCGCCTGAAGGCAATAGCCGCTGACCTTCAGACCAAGGTTTCCACTGACGACCAACACAAGCTTGGTGAGGCCATTGCAGCAATCAACGGCGCACTGACTGTTGCTCATAACAGCTTCGTCAAGGACGGAAAGACAATTGAATACTATCGAGCATTCAATGAGGCCAGCGTTCAATCAATTGTAACGGCGCTTGAAGGTTCGGTTGATACCGTCGGAGGTATCACTTTCCAGGATGGCCCTGATGAAGATGTTCCGATCCCCTTTGACGGCACTCAGCTTCCAGATCACTTGGAAATTCTTGCTGAGCAAGAAAGATCCAGTCAATACGTTGATTTTCTTGTTTCTCGAATTCGCACCATTTTATCCGATGCGCGGATGCGATCGACTATTTCAAGTGCCAACGGAGTCAATCTCAATGATTGGCTGAGCAAGACTATCGGCGACGACCTAGCTTCCAACGGTTCAGTCACGGTGATCGACCTTTCACTGGTGCCAGCGGAAGTCGTCCATATCATCACCGCCGTCATTGCCCGCATGACGTTGGAAGCCTTGCAGCGTTACCGCAAGCTCAACAACGGCAAGACTCTGCCGACCGTATTAGTGATGGAAGAGGCGCATACCTTCATT
>NZ_JAJIUJ010000088.1 GCF_020880415.1 Xanthomonas euvesicatoria pv. euvesicatoria
GGGCATCCGGGCTGTCGCTCGATGTCGCTGCGCCGCGCTGTTCATCCCATGGGGCGGCCTGACGGGTGCCAGGCAGATACGAACGCCATTTCTGGACCTGTTGTGCGGCGATCAGATCGCGTGGCGACGTTCCGATGTCGAAGCTGACCGGAACACGCATGACCCAGTACGGCGCCTTGACGTCCGGACCCTCTGTCGGCGGCAGAAACGTCCATGCACGCGCCTTCGTCGAGGCCGCATCGGCAAACGCCTGGCGCAACCGTGCACGTTTGGATTCCGGTACGAGGGATGTCAGGTTGACTTGCTCTGCGATCAGATCCTGGACCTTGCCGTCGCGCCCGATCTTGAGCATCAGATAGACCACGCCGGTGGCACCGGCCCGAAACGCCGCTTCGGGGTAGCGCGGCGGCCGCATGTCGTTGGTGCGCACACTCGTCGCGTCCTGCGCCTGGCCGCCAAAATGCGCGCTACGGATCGACACCAGATAATTTTCCCCTTCCCCCTGTTTGGCGACCAGCAGCAGGCTCATCGGCAACTGCGCGGGCAAGGCGCTTCCGTTGTCGCGCACAGGGTCGAAGCGCCACGATGCGACCGAACGCTTGATCCGCTCGCGCACTGCCGGCGGCAAACTCGCTTCGTCGGCAAGCTTCACTGCCGTGACCGTGCCGTCCGGGGTCAGGGTCAACTCGCCTGCCACATTCATGCTGGCCTCAATCTGCATGTGCGCCTGTTCTGCGCCTGGACGTGCCTGCGTCGCTGCGATGCTGCTCAATGCCAGCAAGATGCCAAGACTGAAACGCTGCTTCCATTGCATGACCGCACTCCCTGATGATGTAGCGTGCGTTGTACCAGTGTTGCCGCTGCCGGTAAATCGCTACGCCAGCCTGCGCGACTCCGCATAGGGCGGGGTGTCGGGATAATCGTCTTCGCGCAGCCGGCTCTGCAGGTCGCGCCACCAGCGTGGGTCGAACAGTTCCGGGTGCTGGTGCTTGACCGCTTCCAGTTGCGAGGCGGGCAGGCCCATGAACAAGGCGAAGCGCTCGGGAAAGACGTCGCGCGGGCCGACATGGAACCAGGGTTCTGCGGCCATCTGTTCTTCGTAAGTGGTGGGCACTGGCCAATCGCGGAAGTTGCATTCGGTGATCAGGCATAGCTCGTCGTAGTCGTAGAACACCGCGCGCTGATGGCGGGTAATGCCGAAATTCTTCAGCAGCATGTCGCCAGGAAAGATGTTGTTGCGCGCCATGTCCTTGATGGCCTGGCCGTAGTCCAGCGCTGCGGCATGCGCGGCTTCGGGCAATTGTTCGCGCAGGTACAAATTCAACGGGCGCAACCGGCGCTGCACATAGCACAGTGCGATCAGGACATCGTCGCCGTCTTCGCTCAGGCTCATCGCGCAGCTGGTCTGCAGTTCTTGCAGCAACGCCGGTGAGAAGCGCGCCTTGGGGAAGCGCAGGAAGCGATACGGCTGCGCGTCGAGCAGGCGGCCGATGCGGTCGAGCTGGAAGACCAGCTCGTACTTGCCCTCTACCTGCGCGCGGCTCATGGTTTTGGGATACGCAAAGCGGTCGCGAATGAGTTTGAAGACCAGCGGATAACTGGGCAGCGTAAACACCACCATGACCATGCCGGGAGTGCCGTCGGCGTGCACCAGCTGTTCGGACGGATGCGCCTGAAAATGACTGAAAAACGTGCGGTAACGCTCGGTCTTGCCCTGTTTGGCGCGACCCAGCATCGTGTATAGCTCATCGACCGGCTTGTGGGTGAGCAGGCTGCGCAGGAACACCACCGCGTCGCCGACAGTGGACAGGTCGGCTTGAAAATAGCTACGCGAGTTACTGAACAATTGCGCGACATCGCTGCGCCGGGTCAACACCGCTTCGGCGCGCAGGCCCGCCTCGTCGTTGATCAGCGCGATCACGCACGGCGAAAAGCGATGTTCGCCGAACACGCGTCCGACCAGATACGCGCGCCGCTCGCGATAGAACACCGTCTCCAGTAATTCCACGCTGCGCACCGGATGCTCGCCCCAATGCGCAAGATCGTCGAGCAGACGCACCGCGATGGCGGCCGCGCAGCGGGTGCGGTGCGTATACGGTACGGCGAACGCGTAGTCGCCGAGCACCCGCACCAGCATGTCGGTCAGGCGGCCGGGCGAGACCGCATAGGTGTGGCGCGCAACAGGCACGGTGATGGCGTCGGTCGGTTCGATATCCAGGGCGATGAATTCGATATCGGCATCGACGCCGTGGGTACCGAAGTAGCGCCGGGTCAGGGTGTTGTAGAACGTCTTGTACAACTCCTGGTCGATCAACCCGCTCAGCAAGGCGGCGTAATGATCGCGCGCACGCATCCACAGCGCGCGATCGTGCGCCTGGCCCAGCAGTACTGCACGCAGGCGCAACATGCATTCGGCGATGTATTGGTCGTACAGCGCGATGCGCGCTACCGCGTCTTCGCGCGCGCCGCTCCAGTCGCGTGTTTCGAACCGCTGCTTGGCGCGTGCGGTGATTTCGGAAAAGCGCGCGTGATAGTCCTCGAACGCTTCGTACACGGCCTGGGCGATCGCCAGCGCGCGGCGCTCGGATTGTGGTGGCAAGGGTGGATGGCTCATGGCGGCAGTGTCCCGGAGCGCTTGCGGCGCGCGGCAAGTGGTATGGCGGTCGCCTGCTGCGCATGCGCGGCGTGTTCGCGCGCCTGGCCCTGCAGCCAGGTGCGAAACGCAAGAAACCCGCCATGCGTGCTGGAACGTGGCGGATACACCAGGTAATGCGACCAACTGGTCTTGAGCCGTTGCGTGGACAACGCCACCAGCTGGCCGGACGCCAGCAACAGACGTGCGCGCGTCACGCGGCCCAGTGCGACGCCGACGCCATCCAGGGCGGCACGGTGGTGTGCCTCTGATTCGTCGAGTACGGCGACATAGCGTCGCGGCACATCGCCGCCGAACGCGGCAAACCAGCGCAACCAGGCGTCATCCGGGTCGCCCAGCAATGGCCACTGATGCAACGGTGGCGCCTCCACGCCGCCCATGCGGGCGATCAGGGCCGGGCTTGCCATCGGCACCAGCCATTCGTCGAACAAGGGCTCGGCGATGACGCCAGGCCATTGCCCGGCGCCGATGCGCATGGCGGCATCCACTTGCTGCTGGCGCTCGAAATCCACCAGCCGCTCGCTCGACAACAGGTTGATTTCGATGGTGGGATGAATGGCCAGAAATTCGCCCAGGCGTGGCACCAGCCAGGCCGATGCCATCGACGGCGTGAGACTCAGGGTCAGGGTGTCTTCGCGACGCGCACCGAATGGCTCGAATGCCTCGGCGATGGCGTCCAGGTGCGGTGCGATGCGGTCGAGCAGTTGCTGGCCCTGCGGCGTGGCAGTGACGCCGCGCGCATGCCGTTGCAGCAGCGGATACCCGAGCCGTTGTTCAAGCACGCGCATCTGGTGACTAAGGGCGCTGACAGTCAGATGCATCGCGCCAGCAGCGCGCGACAGGTTGCCCAGGCGTACCGCGCTGACGAAGCCTTGCAATGCGTGAAGCGGCGGACGCGACATGGCCAACCCTTGAATGGATTTCAAGACTCACTTGTAAAAGTCTCGCTTTTACGTCCCCTAGCCTGCGCCTACCGTGGATTCCACTCAAGTGGAGGTGGGCCATGCGCATCTTTAGCGAACTGTTGTTTCAGCACGGCCACATTGCCAATGTGGCACTGGCCCAGCGCCTGGCGGAACCGGACACGGCAGTGGAGGCGATGCAAGGGCAGACCTCAATGGAATCGCCGGAATCTCCCGCGGAGCCACGGCAAGACGTTCAGACAATGACCGATCCGCCTTCGCAACGCCGGCGCGAGCGACGCATGGCGCGGCTCAGCCGACGCCTGCTGCGTGGCGTGACGGCATTGTCGCCGTTTCGCTGAAACGACAAGGCCCGCCTCTTGCGAGACGGGCCTTGAACACGCCATGCGGAGACCGCAGGCGGTGCGGCGACTCAGGCCTTCAGCGTGGCCAGGATGTCGTTGAAGGTCTTGCTCGGCCGCATCGCCTCGCTGACCTTGGCCAGGTCAGGATGGTAGTAACCGCCAATTTCCACCGGCCTGCCCTGCGCGCCGTTGAGTTCGCCCACGATGGTGGCTTCGTTCTCGGTCAGGGCCTTGGCCAGCGGCGCGAACTTGGCCTGCAATGCCGTGTCTTCGGTCTGCGCGGCCAGGGCCTGCGCCCAGTACATGGCCAGATAGAAGTGGCTGCCGCGGTTGTCGAGCTCGCCGACCTTGCGCGCGGGCGACTTGTTGTTGTCCAGGAACTGTCCATTGGCGACATCCAGCGCCTTGGCCAGCACCGTGGCCGACGGATTGTCGTAACGGTTGCCCAGATGCTCGAGCGACGCGGCCAGGGCCAGGAATTCACCCAGCGAATCCCAGCGCAGGCAGTTCTCTTCGACGAACTGCTGCACATGCTTGGGCGCCGAACCACCGGCACCGGTTTCGAACAAACCGCCACCGGCCATCAGCGGCACGATGGAGAGCATCTTGGCGCTGGTGCCGAGCTCCATGATCGGGAACAAATCGGTGAGGTAGTCGCGCAGCACGTTGCCGGTGACCGAGATGGTGTCCTGGCCCTTGCGGATGCGCTCCAGCGAGAACGTGGTCGCTTCCACCGGCGGCAGGATGCGGATATCCAGGCCGTTGGTGTCGTGATCCTTCAGATACTGCTCGACCTTGGCGATCACCTGCGCATCGTGTGCACGCGCCTTGTCCAGCCAGAACACGGCCGGCGTCTCGCTCAGGCGGGCGCGCTCCACGGCCAGCTTCACCCAGTCCTGGATCGGCGCGTCCTTGACCTGGCACATGCGCCACAGATCGCCGGCTTCCACGGCGTGCTCGAACACCGTCTTGCCGTTGCCATCGGTGACCTTGACGGTGCCGGCAGCGGCCATCTGGAAGGTCTTGTCGTGCGAGCCGTATTCTTCGGCCTTCTGCGCCATCAGCCCCACGTTGGGCACCGAACCCATCGTGGCCGGATCGAACGCACCATGCACCTTGCAGTCGTCGATCACCGCCTGGTACACGCCGGCATAGCAGCGGTCCGGAATCACCGCCTTGGTGTCCTGCAGCTTGCCTTGGGCATTCCACATCTGGCCGGAGTCGCGAATCATCGCCGGCATGGAAGCATCGACGATCACGTCGCTGGGCACATGCAGGTTGGTGATGCCCTTATCCGAATTGACCATCGCCAGGCCCGGGCGCTGCGCGTATTCGGCCTGGATATCGTCCTTGATTTCGGTTTGCTTCGCTTCCGGCAGCGACGTGATACGTGCGTACAGATCGCCGATGCCGTTGTTGGGATCGAAGCCGACCGACTTGAGCGCATCGGCATGCTTGCTCAGCGTGTCCTTGTAGAACTCGCCGACCACCACGCCGAACAGCACCGGGTCGGAGACCTTCATCATGGTGGCTTTCAGATGCACCGAGAACAGCACGTCGCGGGCCTTGGCATCGGCAATCTGCGCGTCGATGAAGCTGGCCAGCGCACGCTTGCTCAATACGGCAGCGTCGACGATTTCGCCCGCCTTCACCGCCACCTTGTCTTTCAGCACGGTGCTGCTGCCATCGTTGCCTACGAATTCGATCTTCAGCGTGCCGGCCTCGGCCAGCGTGGTGGACTGTTCGCTACCGAAGAAATCGCCAGACTCCATGTGCGACACGTGCGACTTGGAATCGCTGCTCCACTTGCCCATGCGGTGCGGATGCTTGCGCGCATAGTTTTTTACCGACAGCGGTGCACGACGATCGGAATTGCCCTCGCGCAGCACCGGATTCACCGCGCTGCCCTTGACCTTGTCGTAGCGCGCCTTGATGTCTTTTTCCGCGGCATCCTTGGGTTCATCCGGATACGCCGGCAATGCATAGCCCTGGCCCTGCAGTTCCTTGATCGCGGCCTTGAGCTGCGGCACCGAGGCGCTGATGTTGGGCAGCTTGATGATGTTGGCTTCCGGCGTGGTGGCCAGCTCACCCAGTTCGGCCAGGTCGTCGGCGATCTTCTGCGTGCCGCTCAAATGCTCGGGAAACAGCGCCAGAATGCGGCCGGCCAGCGAGATGTCGCGCGTTTCGACCACGATGCCGGCAGTATCGGTGTAGGCATCGATGATCGGCAGCAGCGACTGCGTGGCCAGGTAGGGTGCTTCGTCGGTGAGCGTGTACAGGATCTTCGGTGTCTTCGACATGAGGTGCGATGGCTCTTGTGGTCGGGAGGAGCGCCGGCATTCACGGACGATGGCAGTGGTGCGCGCGACGGGGTCGTTGATGCACACCGGTTAACCAGCGCGTTGGATGCGGCGATGGATCAGCACGGCATTGTCGCGTCTGAGCCGCGCCCGGGTAAAGCGACCACAGGCGGATGCTTCGTCCCGTCACCAGGGCAATCGACATGGATGCAGCTGTAACAAATGCGATGCAACAAAAAGGCGCGACGTCATCGGTCGCGCCCTGCTTGGGTGGCTTGGTGCAACGTCGAGCCACCCGTTGACTGAAGCAGTGGCGACGCGCGGCCAAGGCTGCACATCCCACTCCATCACCCATCCTTACTTGACGGTGATGGTCTGCGGATTACCTGCAGGCTTGCCGTCCACCATCACCTGCGCGGTGTAGGTGCCGGCCGGCCAGCCATCGGGCTTGCTGAAGCTCAGGTTGGTGGTTTCCGCACCGGTGGTATTCAACGTCGCATTCTGTTCGCCGGCCACCTGGCCATCCTGGTAGGTCAGCTTCGCCGACACGGCCACGTTGCTGGCGCTGCCGTCGGTCTTGACCGAGATGATGATGGTGTCCTTGCTGCCGACACTGGTGGCCGGCGTCACCGTCTTGTCCGCCGCGGCCTGGGTGCCGACCGCCACGCTGGACACCGTCACTGCGCTGCCCATCGCAGCACCGCCATCGGTGCTGGCCGCACCGGTGGCGCTACCCTGGGCAGCCTGATCGCTCCCCGGCGGGGTGGCAGCCGGGCCGGGCATCGCGTCGGTTGCGGCACCGGACGTGGGGTCCTTGGAAACGCTGTCATCGTCGGCTTTCTTGCTGCAGCCGGACACTGCGAGAACGCCGGCCAGGGCAAGGGCGAAGCTGCTCGAAACAGAGGTGATACGCATAAATCGATTCTCCGGTAGCAGAACATCTGCAGTCGCAGTGCTCGAGTGGGTGTCTAGGTGTGTTGAATCGTGCCGCCGCCAGCGAGACTGGACGCCGACCTGCGATTACGACTTTGCAGGCAAGCGCAGTACCTGCCCGGGAAAGATCTTGTCCGGATCCTGCAGCGTTTCGCGATTGGCTTCGAAAATACGTGGCCACAGATTGCCGTCGCCCAGATGGCGCTTGGTAATACTGGAGAGGCTGTCGCCGGCCTGGACGGTGACCGATTCTTCAACAAGCTGCGCGGTGCTTTGCACACTGGTGCGCACGTTGGAAAAATCCGGCGCAGGCGTCACTTCAGCGGTGCTATCGACCGATGAGGTGACGTTGGAGAAATCTGCTTTCTTGTCGACACTCATTGCTGCAATCCCTGTGCATCGCGGTGTCAGCAGGGTGCGCGGGGCGCTGTTAAGCGTGGATCGCGCCGCCGTGAAGCCCGCGCGATCCCGCATGAGCGCGATCTATTGGCGCAGGTCGCGGAAGATCGACAGCGGCGTCGGCACGCTGGCCGAACTGCGCAGCGGGTTGATGTCCAGGCCGCCACGACGTGTGTAGCGCGCTTCCACCACCAGCCACTGCGGCGCGCACTGGGTCAGCACGTCGTTGAAAATGCGCTCGACGCATTGCTCATGAAACTCGGCGTGGTCGCGGAAACTCACCAAATAACGCAGCAATCCCTCGCGATCGATCGGTGCGCCGCGGTAATGCAAGGTGACGCTGGCCCAATCCGGCTGACCAGTCACCGGGCAATTGGATTTGAGCAAGGCCGAGGTCAGCACTTCTTCCACCGCTGGCTGCGCGCGTGCGCAGAGATAGGCCGCGTTCGGCGGGCCGTAATCGTCGATGCTGACATCCAGCGCATCGATCGATTCGCCCTCGCCCACCGCGTCGATCGGCGGTAGGCCGAACTCCACCGCCACATCGGCACCAGCGCGCGTGGACAGGTCGGTGGCAATGCGCGTGCGTACCGCTTCGGCGCTGTTGAAGCGGGTGGCGTTGAGCGAGTTGAGATACAGCTTGAGCGACTTGGATTCGATCAGCGAAGGCGAATCGCAGGGCACATGCAAGGTGGCGGTGGCCACGCAGGGCTTGCCTTGTGCATCGAGCCAGCTGAGTTCGTAGGCGTGCCAGCGATCGCGGCCGATAAACGGCAGCTCACCGGTCAGCCCGATGGCCTGGCGCCCGGCCGCACGCGGAATCGGAAACAGCAACGACGGGTCGTAGCCGCTCGGATAGGCGACCTCACGACCGAGGGTGGAATCTTCTGGGGTATTCATGCCGCCATTTTAGGCCGCACGGGCTGGCCGTGAGGTGTATGGCGAGGCGTATCACGGGCCAATGGAGCACTCGCAGAGCATCGCTCGTGCCCAATCACCCCGCACCGCCGCCGGAAGCGAGAATCGCCCAGCCGCAGACGATTCCCGATTCCCGATTCACCCCTGCTGCAGATAATCCAGCGACACCTGCAACAGCGCGCGCAAGCCCACATCCAGCGACGACTCGTCCAGCAGGAACTGCGGCGAATGGTTGCTGGGTGCGGTGGCCGGATCGATACCCTTGGCGGTGGAGCCGACGAAGAAGAACATCGACGGCACCTGCTGGGCGTAGAACGAGAAATCTTCCGCGCCCATCTGCAACGGCGGCTCGTACACATTGTCGGCACCCACCACGGCCTGCAGGCTGGGCAGCATCTTCGCAGTCAATGCAGGGTCGTTGACGGTAGCCGGGTTGCCTGGCTGATCCGGCACCTGCGCCTGGACCTTGGCCCCGTGCGCGGCGGCGGTGTGTTCGGCCACGTTCTTGAGATCGGCAAAGATCTGCTGCCGCATGCCCTCGTCGAAGGTGCGGATGGTGCCCACCATTTCCACATCATCGGGGATGATGTTGTAGCGGATGCCGCCCTTGATCGCGCCGAAGCTGAGCACCGCCGGCTGCTTGGAGAGGTTGGCGCGGCGGCTGATCACCGTCTGGGCGGCGCCGATCATGTCGGCGCTGGCCACGATCGGGTCGATGCCGTTCCACGGCGCCGAGCCGTGGGTCTGGCGGCCGATCATCTTGATCGCGAAGCGGTCCGAGGCCGCCATCAGCGGGCCGCTGCGCACCGCGATCTTGCCGGCCTGCACGCTGGAGAACACATGCAGGCCGAACACCGCCTGCGGCTTGAAATCGGCGAACAGGCCTTCCTTGAGCATCAGCGAGGCGCCGCCCTCTTCGTTGCCGGGCGCGCCTTCTTCGGAGGGCTGGAAGATCAGCATCACTTCGCCGGGCAACTGCTCGCGCATGCCCACCAGCGCTTCGGCCACGCCGAGCAAGATCGCGGTATGCGCATCGTGGCCGCAGGCGTGCATCACCCCGACCTGCTCGCCGCGGTATTCGGCGGTGGCCCTGGAAGCGAACGGCAGCCCGGTCTGTTCTTTCACCGGCAGCGCGTCCATGTCGGCACGCAGCGCGATCTTCGGCCCCGGCCTGCCGCCCTTGATGATGGCCACCACGCCGTGATGGGCGATGCCGGTGCGCGGCTTGAGGCCCAGCTTGCGCAGCTGCGCGGCCACGGCGGCGGCAGTGCGCTCCTCGCGGTTGGACAACTCCGGATGCTGGTGGAAGTCGCGGCGCCATTGCACCACCTTGGCCTGCAGCGGGGCGGCAGCGGCCTGAACTTCGGGCCGCTGCGCGGTCTGCGCGGTGGCGAGCGTGGGCAGGGCGAGCAGCAGCGCACTGGTCAGCAGGCGGGAGGGGCGCATCGGCAATCCTCGATAGATGGTTGCTTAATGTAGTGCAGGCGCGCGCCGGATGGGCTGCAGTGGGGCCCGATTCAGCCCGGCGGTCAACCACGGTAGCCGTGGCGCGTTGCCGCTGCAGTGCACCTGTGACCGTTGCGGTCGTTTCGCCAGCCGAGCCGTTACTTCAGTAACGCTCAATTGGCAGAGCGCAACGATATGCTTTGCACCGCCGCCCCCACGGTCGCATCCACGCGCCCGGCCCGCCCTCAGGAGTTGTCGCATGTCGCGTTTTTGGAAGATCACACTGCTGGTTGTCGCGGTGCTTGTCGTGGTGTTCGTCGCAATGCGGATGATGGGTGGGGGCAATCACGGCAAGCGCGCGGGCGCACCGGACGGCAATGACCCGGACAACAGCGGCCCGGTACCGGTGACGGTGGTGGCGGCCACCACGCAGGATGTTCCGGTCTATGCCAGCGCGCTGGGTACGGTCACCGCGCTCAATACGGTCACCGTCAGCCCGCAGGTGGGCGGACAGCTGATGAGCCTGAACTTCAAGGAAGGCCAGGAAGTGAAGAAGGGCGATCTGCTCGCGCAGATCGATCCGCGAACGCTGCAGGCCAGCTACGACCAGGCGCTGGCGGCCAAACGCCAGAACCAGGCGCTGCTGGCGACCTCGCGGGTGAATTACCAGCGTTCCAACGACCCGGCCTACAAGCAGTACGTCTCGCGCACGGACCTGGATACCCAACGCAACCAGGTTGCCCAATACGAGGCCGCGGTTGCGGCCAACGATGCGCAGATGCGCTCGGCGCAGGTGCAATTGCAGTTCACTCGCGTCACTGCGCCGATCGACGGCATCGCTGGCATCCGTGGCGTGGACGTGGGCAACATCGTCACCAGCAGCTCCACGATCGTCACCCTGACCCAGATCCGCCCGATCTACGTGTCTTTCAACCTGCCCGAGCGTGAGTTGCAGGCAGTGCGTACCGGTCAGACGGCGGCGCCACTGGCCGTGGCGGCATTGGATCGTGGCGATGCGCATGTGATCAGCAGCGACGGCAAGCTGGATGTGATCGACAACCGCATCTCCGCCGACAGCGGCACGTTCGGCGCACGCGCGATCTTCAACAACACCGACAACGCGCTGTGGCCGGGCCAGTTCGTCAATGTGCGCCTGCAGTTGCGCACCATCGCCGGCGGCACCGTGGCGCCGTCCCAGTCGGTGCAGCGCGGCCCTGACGGCGATTACGTGTACGTGGTGGGCAGCGACAACACCGCGCAGATGCGCACCGTGGTGCAGGGCGTGGAGGTGGACGACAGCCATGTGCAGATCACCAAGGGCCTCAAGCCTGGCGAGCGCGTGGTGACCGAAGGTCAGTTCCGCCTGAAACCGGGCAGCAAGGTCAGCGCGCTCAAGCCGGGCGAGACGCCGCCGGAACCGACCGAGGCCGAACTCAAGGCCGCGAAGGACAAACAGAGCCGTGGCGGTGGCCCAGGCGGCCGTCGTGGCGGCGGTCCGCGCTAATCCTCGACCACCGGCGACGGAACCTCCGTCGCCGATGTGCGCCGGCGCTGCATGCGCCGGCTTCGCTTGACGTCTTCAGCAAGGACACCCCCCGTGGGCTTTTCGACCATCTTCATCCGCCGCCCGATCGCCACTTCGTTGTTGATGGCCGGCGTCCTGCTGCTGGGCATCCTGGGCTACCGTCAATTGCCGGTCTCGGCGTTGCCGGAAATCGACGCGCCCAGCCTGGTCGTCACCACCCAGTACCCCGGCGCCAATGCGACCACCATGGCCTCGCTGGTGACCACGCCGCTGGAGCGCCAGTTCGGGCAGATTTCCGGCCTGCAGATGATGACCTCCGATTCGTCGGCGGGCCTGTCCACGATCATTCTGCAGTTCTCGATGGAGCGCGATATCGATATCGCCTCGCAGGACGTACAAGCGGCGATCCGTCAGGCCACCCTGCCCTCCTCGCTGCCGTACCAGCCGGTCTATAACCGGGTCAATCCGGCCGATGCGGCCATTCTCACGCTCAAGCTCACCTCCGATTCGCTGCCGCTGCGCGAGGTCAACCGCTACGCGGATGCGATCCTGGCCCAGCGCCTGTCGCAGGTGCCGGGCGTGGGCCTGGTGTCGATCGCCGGCAACGTGCGCCCAGCCGTGCGCATCCAGGTCAACCCGGCGCAGCTGTCGAACATGGGCCTGACCATGGAGTCGCTGCGCAGCGCGCTGACCCAGACCAACGTCAGTGCGCCCAAGGGCTCGCTCAACGGCAAGACCCAGTCCTACAGCATCGGCACCAACGACCAGCTCACCGACGCGGCGCAGTACCGGGAGACCATCATCAGCTACAAGGACGGCCGCCCGGTGCGGCTGGCCGATGTGGCCAAGGTGGTCGACGGGGTGGAGAACGATCAGCTGGCCGCCTGGGCCGACGGCAAGCCGGCGGTGCTGTTGGAAATCCGCCGCCAGCCCGGCGCCAACATCGTGCAGACGGTGGAGCAGATCCGCAACATCCTGCCGCAACTGCGGTCGGTGTTGCCGGCCGATGTGCATCTGGAGGTGTTCTCCGACCGCACCGAAACCATCCGCGCCTCGGTGCATGAGGTGAAGTTCACCCTGGTGCTGACCATCGCCCTGGTGGTGGCGGTGATCTTCGTGTTCCTGCGCCGGTTGTGGGCCACCATCATTCCCTCGGTGGCGGTGCCGTTGTCGCTGGCCGGCACCTTCGGGGTGATGGCCTTCGCCGGCATGTCGCTGGACAACCTCTCGTTGATGGCGCTGGTGGTGGCCACCGGGTTCGTGGTCGACGATGCGATCGTGATGATCGAAAACATCGTGCGCTACATCGAGCAGGGCAAGAGCGGGCCGGAAGCGGCCGAGATCGGCGCCAAACAGATCGGCTTCACCGTGTTGTCGCTGACCGTGTCGCTGGTGGCGGTGTTCCTGCCGCTGCTGCTGATGCCGGGCGTCACCGGGCGGTTATTCCACGAGTTTGCCTGGGTGCTGTCGATCGCGGTGGTCATCTCGATGCTGGTGTCGCTGACGCTGACGCCGATGATGTGCGCCTACCTGCTCAAGCCCGATGCCTTGCCCGAAGGCGAAGACGCGCACGAGCGCGCAACCGCCGCCGGCAAGACCAACCTGTGGACGCGCACCGTGGGCGCCTATGAGCGCAGCCTGGACTGGGTGCTTGCCCATCAACCGCTGACCCTGGGCGTGGCGATCGCTGCGGTGGCGTTGACGGTGGTGCTGTATGTGGCCATTCCCAAGGGCTTGCTGCCCGAGCAGGACACTGGCCTGATCACCGGGGTGGTGCAGGCCGACCAGAACGTGGCGTTCCCGCAGATGGAGCAACGCACCCAGGCGGTGGCCGCCGCGTTGCGCAAGGACCCGGCGGTGACCGGCGTGGCAGCCTTCATCGGCGCCGGCACCATGAACCCCACGCTCAACCAGGGCCAGCTGTCGATCGTGCTGAAGACGCGCGGCGACCGCGAGGGCCTGGACGAGGTGCTGCCGCGGCTGCAGAACGCCGTGGCCGGCATTCCGGGCGTGGCCTTGTTCCTCAAGCCGGTGCAGGACGTCACCCTGGACACGCGGGTGGCCGCGACCGAATACCAGTATTCGATCTCGGACGTGGACAGCAGCGAGCTGGCCACCTGGGCCGGGCGCATGACCGAGGCAATGCGCAAGCTGCCCGAGCTGGCGGATGTGGACAACAACTTGGCCAACCAGGGACGTGCGCTGGAACTGAGCATCGACCGCGACAAGGCCAGCATGCTCGGCGTGCCGATGCAGACCATCGACGACACGCTGTACGACTCCTTCGGCCAGCGCCAGATCTCCACCATCTTCACCGAGCTCAACCAGTACCGCGTCGTACTGGAAGTGGCGCCGGAATTCCGCACCAGCACCGCCCTGATGAACCAGCTGGCCGTGGCCAGCAACGGCAGCGGCGCGCTCACCGGCACCAACGCCAGCAGCTTCGGCCAGGTCACCTCGTCCAACTCGTCCACCGCCACCGGCGTGGGCGCGCAGAACACCGGCATCGTGGTCGGTGCCGGCAGCATCATTCCGCTGGCCGCGCTGGCCGAAGCCAAGGTCACCAATACACCGTTGGTGGTGAGCCACCAGCAGCAGCTGCCGGCCGTCACCATCTCGTTCAACCTGGCGCCGGGGCATTCGTTGTCGCAGGCGGTGGCGGCAATCGAGAAGGCGCGCGAAGAACTCAAGATTCCGACCCAGGTGCATGCGCAGTTCGTCGGCAAGGCCGCCGAATTCACCGGCAGCCAGACCGATATCGTGTGGCTGCTGCTGGCCTCGATCGTGGTGATCTACATCGTGCTGGGCGTGTTGTACGAAAGCTACATCCACCCGTTGACCATCATCTCCACGCTGCCGCCGGCCGGTGTCGGTGCGTTGCTGGCGCTGATGCTGTGCGGGCTGAGCCTGTCGGTGGACGGTATCGTCGGCATCGTGCTGCTGATCGGCATCGTCAAGAAGAACGCCATCATGATGATCGACTTCGCCATCGACGCACGCCGCGAAGGGGCGAGCGCGCACGATGCGATCCGGCGCGCCTGCCTGCTGCGCTTCCGCCCGATCATGATGACCACCGCTGCCGCCATGCTGGGCGCGTTGCCGCTGGCGCTGGGCACCGGTATCGGCTCGGAACTGCGCCGCCCGCTGGGCATCGCGATCGTCGGCGGCCTGCTGCTGTCGCAGCTGGTCACGCTGTACACCACCCCGGTGATCTACCTGTACATGGAACGCACCGGCGAGCGGCTGCGTGCCTGGCGCGCGCGCCGCGCAGCGCGCCATGACGGCGCAACCCCGGCATCTACCTCGGAGCGATCGGCATGACGACTGCTGACGTCTTCGCTGATCGCTCTGCCTGCCCACGGCATCGCCTGCGCGCACGCACGCGTGGAGGCCGCGCTGGCTGTTGCCTTTACCGATTCCCGAATCCCGATTCCCGATTCCCGGCAGTCACCCGATGAACATCTCCGCGCCCTTCATCAAGCGCCCGATCGGCACCTCGCTGCTGGCGATCGGTTTGTTCGTGATCGGATTGATGTGCTACCTGCGGCTGGGCGTGGCGGCGCTGCCGAACATCCAGATTCCGATCATCTTCGTGCACGCCACCCAATCCGGTGCCGACGCCAGCACCATGGCCTCCACCGTCACCGCGCCGCTGGAACGTCACCTGGGCCAATTGCATGGGATCGACCGCATGCGCTCGTCCAGTTCGGAGAGCAGTAGCCTGGTCGTGCTGGTGTTCCAGAGCAGCCGCAACATCGATTCGGCCGCGCAGGACATCCAGACCGCCATCAACGCATCGCAATCGGACCTGCCTTCCGGGCTCGGGACGCCGATGTACTCCAAGGCCAACCCGAACGACGACCCGGTGATCGCCATCGCGTTGACCTCGGAGACGCAATCGGCCGATGAGCTCTACAACGTGGCCGATTCGCTGCTGGCGCAGCGGCTGCGCCAGATCACCGGCATCAGCTCGGTGGACATCGCCGGTGCGTCCACCCCGGCAGTCCGCGTGGACGTGGACCTGCGCGCACTCAATGCGCTGGGCCTGACCCCGGACGATCTGCGCAATGCGGTGCGCGCGGCCAATGTGACCTCGCCGACCGGATTCCTGTCCGACGGCAACACCACCATGGCCATCATCTCCAACGATTCGGTGTCCAAGGCCGCCGATTTTGCGCAGCTGGCCATCTCCACCCAGTCCAACGGACGCATCGTGCGGCTGGGCGATGTGGCCACCGTTTACGACGGCCAGCAGGATGCCTATCAAGCCGCCTGGTTCGACGGCAAACCGGCGGTGGTGATGTACGCCTTCACCCGCGCCGGCGCCAACATCGTCGAAACCGTCGACCAGGTGAAGGCGCAGATCCCCGAACTGCGCAGCTATCTGCAGCCCGGCACCACGCTCACGCCCTATTTCGACCGCACGCCCACCATTCGCGCCTCGCTGCACGAGGTGCAGGCCACGCTGATGATCAGCCTGGCGATGGTGATCCTGACCATGGCGCTGTTCCTGCGCCGGCTGGCGCCCACCCTGATCGCCGCAGTCACCGTGCCGCTGTCGCTGGCCGGCTCGGCGCTGGTGATGTACGTGCTCGGCTTCACCTTGAATAACCTCAGCCTGCTGGCGTTGGTCATTGCGATTGGCTTTGTCGTCGACGATGCGATCGTGGTGATCGAAAACGTCATGCGGCATCTGGACGAAGGCATGTCGCGCCTGGACGCGGCGTTGGCCGGTGCGCGCGAGATCGGGTTCACCATCGTGTCGATCACCGCCTCGCTGGTGGCGGTGTTCATCCCGATGCTGTTCGCCAGCGGCATGATCGGTGCGTTCTTCCGCGAGTTCACCGTGACGTTGGTGGCGGCGATCGTGGTGTCGATGCTGGTGTCGCTGACCTTGACGCCGGCGCTGTGCAGCCGTTTCCTGTCGCCGCACACCGAGCCTGAAAAACCCGGCCGTTTCGGCGCCTGGCTGGACCGCATGCACGAACGCATGCTGCGCGTGTACACGGTGGCGCTGGATTTCTCGCTGCGCCATGCACTCCTGCTGTCGTTGACGCCGTTGTTGCTGATTGCCGCCACCCTCTTCCTGGGCAGTGCGGTCAAGAAGGGCTCGTTTCCCGCGCAGGACACCGGCCTGATCTGGGGCCGCGCCAATTCCAGCGCCACGGTGTCCTTCGCCGATATGGTCAGCCGCCAGCGCCGCATCACCGACATGCTGATGGCAGACCCGGCGGTGAAAACCGTCGGCGCACGCCTGGGCTCCGGCCGTCAGGGCTCCAGCGCATCGTTCAATATCGAGCTCAAAAAGCGCGATGAGGGCCGTCGCGACACCACCGCCGAAGTGGTCGCGCGCCTGAGCGCCAAGGCCGACCGTTACCCGGACCTGGACCTGCGCCTGCGTGCGATCCAGGACCTGCCCAGCGACGGCGGCGGCGGCACCAGCCAGGGCGCGCAATACCGCGTGTCGCTGCAGGGCAACGACCTGGCGCAGCTGCAGGAGTGGCTTCCCAAACTGCAGGCGGCGCTGAAAAAGAACCCGCACCTGCGCGATGTCGGTACCGACGTGGATACCGCCGGCCTGCGCCAGAACATCGTGATCGACCGTGCCAAGGCGGCGCGCCTGGGCATCTCGGTGGGCGCCATCGATGGTGCGCTGTATGGCGCGTTCGGCCAGCGCTCCATTTCCACCATCTATTCCGACCTCAATCAGTACAGCGTGGTGATCAATGCATTGCCGTCGCAGACGGCCACCCCCAAGGCGCTGGATCAGATCTTCGTGCCCAACCGTGCCGGCCAGATGGTGCCGATCACCGCGGTCGGCACCCAGGTACCGGGCCTGGCGCCGCCGCAGATCATCCACGAAAACCAGTACACCACGATGGATCTGAGCTACAACCTGGCGCCGGGCGTCAGCACGGGCGAGGCGGATCTGATCATCAAATCCACCGTGGAGGGCCTGCGCATGCCCGACGGCATCCGCCTCAGTGGCGACGACAGCTTCAACGTGCAGCTCAGTCCCAATTCGATGGGCATCCTGCTGCTGGCCGCGGTCCTCACGGTCTACATCGTGCTGGGCATGCTCTACGAGAGCCTGATCCATCCGGTGACCATCCTGTCCACCTTGCCGGCCGCCGGCGTGGGCGCGCTGCTGGCGTTGTTCATCACCAACACCGAATTGTCGGTCATCTCGATGATTGCGCTGGTGCTGCTGATCGGCATCGTCAAGAAGAACGCCATCATGATGATCGACTTCGCGCTAGTGGCGCAGCGCGTGCACGGCATGGATGCGCGCGCAGCCGCACGCGAGGCCTCGATCGTGCGCTTCCGCCCGATCATGATGACCACGATGGTGGCGATCCTGGCCGCCGTGCCGCTGGCGGTGGGCCTGGGTGAAGGCTCGGAGCTGCGTCGTCCGCTGGGCATCGCGATGATCGGCGGGCTGGTGTTCTCGCAGAGCCTGACCCTGCTCAGCACCCCGGCACTGTACGTGATCTTCTCGTGCCTGAGCGAGCGCTGGAAGGCGCGTCGCGCCCGTGCGCGCGCACGCCGTGCAGAACGCGCGTCAGCGCGTCGCCCGGCCACCCCGGCGCATTGAGGTTTCGCCTCGACTGACCCACCCGGCCCGGCAGCGAAGCCTCGGTGCGAAGCAACCGGAAACACGCAGGCGCTCGTCTGCGTGTGGACCCATGCCGTGGGGCGAGGACACCTGCGCAAAGCAAGCACAGACGCATGCGCTGAGCCCCGCTTGATACCGCCGCCGCATGCGGCATGCCGCGATCCTACGCCAGCAACCCCTGCAAGGACTCCCGCTCCAGCTGCGCATACAGCGCGAATTCGTCGTGCACCTGCGCACCGAGCGCCTGCTCGAAACTGCGCTTGCTCGAATGGGCGGCATAGGCGCGTTGCTCGGCACCACCGAGGTTGGATTGGAAGATGCCGGCCGCGCTGACCGGCAAAAAATCTTCGTAAATGATCGGGTCGGCACTGACCAGGCCGAGCGCGATCGCGGTTTCTGCCGGCATGGCGGCCACCTGTGCGGGGTCGGCGCGGCCGGCATCGGTGAGCGCATAGCGGAAATAGCCCAGCCCTTCCTGCCGCAGCAACGCCTCGTCGTCGGGGAAGGCCACGAAGGCGGTCTGCAGCCGGGTGGCGTAATCGGTGCCGGTGCTGCCGGCGCCATCGGCATCGCGCGCCTGCGCCAGCAGCGCGTCGTACAGCGCGCGACCCTTTGGCGTAAGGGCAAGGCCGCGCTGCTCGATCTCGCCGAAGCGTGCGGTATGCGTGCCGTGTTCCGCTTGCCCGCCATCGCCGACAAAACGCACCGGCTCTTCCAGCGCCTTGAAACTGGTCTGCCGCAACAGGATCGGTACGCGCCGACGCGGCGGCCCCTCGATCACCGCCTTGGCATCGATACCGGCGCGCTGCATCTGTTCCTGCGCGGCATCGATGTCCAGCGTGCGTGGCGTGAGGTGATTGATATGCGGGCCGTGGAAGCTCACCACATCGGCAATCAACTTATGCGCCTGGCTCAGCGCGCGATAGGTCGGCAACGACACCGTGGCATCGCCATGCCAGCGGAAGGTTTCCAGCGCTTGGGCCACGAACTGCCGTGCCTGATCGGCATCCAGCCCGCCCTGCTGTTCGTAGCGCTCGATCAACTGCAAGGCGCCGGCGGTAAAGATCTGGCGCT
Organism: Xanthomonas euvesicatoria pv. euvesicatoria; assembly: GCF_020880415.1. Taxonomy (GTDB): domain Bacteria; phylum Pseudomonadota; class Gammaproteobacteria; order Xanthomonadales; family Xanthomonadaceae; genus Xanthomonas; species Xanthomonas euvesicatoria. The sequence goes on from NZ_JAJIUJ010000088.1 coordinate 19,132, forward strand.
GCTGCAGGATCTGCTCGGCCTGTGCGCGCAGGGCGGCGTCTTCGATCAGTTCCAGCCGCAGCAGCGAGGTGAACACGCGAAACGGATTTGCCGACAGCGCCGCCTCGTCGATCGGGCGGAATGCGGTGGAATGTACCGGCACGCCGGCCACCGACAGGTCGTAATAGCCCACCGGCTGCATGCCCATCACTGCGAACAACCGACGCAAGGTCGCCAGTTCGGCCGCCGTGCCGACGCGGATGGCGCCGTGCCGTTCCAGATCCAGCCGCGCGCGCTCGTCGTTGCGCTGCAGCCGCTGCGCCAGCGCCGGATTGGCTTGCAGCGTCTGCGCGTTGACCTGCGCCACCAGCGACATCAGGTCGCCATACAACGGCACCTCGGTGCGATACATGTCCGACATCGCCTGGGCGAACCAGCTGCGGATCTGATCGGGAGAGACAAAGGCGGTATCGCGCATGGGCTGGTCTTGGGCAGGTGCCGGCCGAACGCCAGCGGTAGCGCATTCTCGCCGACCGCGGCCTGGGTCGACCAGCGGCACGGCAGCATCGCAGGCGACGTGTTGTTGCGCAGACAGCCGCGCCATGCCGGCAAGTGCATGGCGCGACGACGCAGCGACCGCGTCAGAGCCCGGCCTGCACCGCCGCTTCGGCCGCTTCGCTCGCCTGGCGCGCCGCTTCCAGGCGCTGCGCATGATCGCCGAGCTGACGCCGCAGCAACGCGTCCAGGGTGATCGGACGTTCCCAGCGGTCGTAGCTGGCCACGATGGCATGCCGCAGTGCGCGCATGTGCAGGTTGTCCGGTGCCACCGACAGCCGCGTGACCACACCCTCCCAGCCATCGCGATGGTCGCGGCTGTAAGCGCGTACCGTGTCCCGGCACGACAGCTGCACGGTCTGCGCCCAGAAGCACGCGAAATAGATGTCCCCGGCATGCCAGCCGTGCACCTGCAGCAGCGCCTGCACATACGCGCGCGGCGTGCCGGTATAGCGCGCCACCTCGTCGATGAAGCTGGCCGGATAGCGCTGCGCATAACTGCCCATATCGGCCAGGTGCTGATCCACCCAGGCGTCGCCGGTGCCTGGCGTCACCGCTGGCGCCGCTTCTTCCGTTGCAGCTGCGGTCGCCGATGCCGGCGAGGCCTGCGCTGCGCCCAGCGCCGGCCACAGCGAGGCCACCAGCAATGGCACGGAGCGCAACACGGATGAGCAAGAGACAGGCATGCAGCGATGATGCCGCATGCGTGCGGTGCTGTCAGGCCGGCGCCGGGTCAAGCGCCGCTGCTGGGCGCCTGGCACACCCGCGTATCAACGCCCACGCCTGGCGAGGAAGCGCAGCGCAGTGCCCCAGGTGCGCTATCGGGCATAGATCAGCGCGTCGGCCGCAGCGGCCCCGTGCGCACTGATTTCAACCAGCCATTGCAGTGGTCGTCAGCCGCGGCGCGCAGTCCAAGGTCCGGCGAAAGATCGGCCACGGCGATCTGCGCGGCAATGACACGGTACGTCCAATGGATGGCGTGGGCCGCACCCTGACTCCTAGCGCAGCTCGTAAAACCCGAACTGGTGAACCTCGCGGCAACCGCTCAGATCGCAGGAGCCGATGTAGCCGGGGCCGATGTAACGCTGGCGTGCGTCGCGGTTGTGCGGACTGCTGTACGGATCCGTACCATACAGACCATTGCCATAATACATCTGGCCGTAGGGGCGGTTGCGCGAAGCACCAAGGCGAAGTGGGCCACCAACGGCCCGATATCCGCCATCGCCCACATACCGGTCGTCGTACCCGGCGCCGACAAACCCGGTGCTGCGAACGCGCTCGCTCGCTCGAGCCTGCGACCTGGCGACACTCTCGCCGTGCGCATCCACATAGCCCTGCTCACGATCGAAGCGCACCTTACGGAAATACACCAACTCACCGCCCACACGGCGCGTTTGCAGGCGTACGTAATCGCCGCCGTCGTCGTAGTAAGGCTGCCCGTCGCGAAAGGTGACTTCGCTCGGGTTGATGATTTCCTCTTCCAGCTCGGCGGCAGCCAGCGGTGCGGCACCGATCAGCAGCCCGAGCAACAAGGCCAAACCGGCGCGCTGGGCAACGGACACCATGGTCATCGGCACTCCCTCCAAGCTCCGGCCGCGCACGCATGCACAGCCATAAACATCCTGTCGTTGGGCGCGTGAGGCGCCCGCGCGTTGACGCATCAACTTACCAAACCAGCATTGCCGCAACAACGGCGCCCCATCCCAGCTTAGCCCTGCCGCCGCGCCAACGCATCCAGCGCCTGCACCGCTGCCGGCCAGCCGGCAGCGTCGGGCACTTCGCGCATGCGCGGTTCGTCGGCCGCGACCCCATGCTCTTGTTCGTGCGCCCAGGTCACCGCGTACGGGGTGTAGATGCCCCAACCACCGATGGCCAGTACCGGTTCCACATCCGAACGCAACGAATTGCCGATCATTGCAAACTGCTGCGCCGGCAAACCGAATTCGCCGAGCACGCGCGCATAAGTCCGGGGATCCTTTTCGGACACCACTTCCACCCGCGGGAACAGATCGGCCAGGCCAGATTGCTCGATCTTCTGCTCCTGGTGAAACAAGTCGCCCTTGGTGATCAGCACCACCTGGTACTCGGCGGCAATCGCACTGACTGCCTCGCGCACGCCGGCAATCACATCCACCGGATGCTGCAGCGTGGCGCGGCCGATCTCGACGATGCGCTGGATATCGTGCGCGGCGATGCGCGCCTGGGTCAGTTCGATCGCGGTTTCGATCATCGACAGCGTCATGCCCTTGGCGCCATACCCGAAGACCTTGAGGTTGCGCCGCTCCACCGCCAGCAAATGCTGCTGCATGCGGCTGTCGCCCAGATCCAGGTACCCGGCCAGGACCGCTTCGAAATCCGCTTCGGCAGTGCGGTAATAGTCCTCGCTTTTCCAGAGGGTATCGTCGCCATCGAAGCCGACCAGTTGGATCGCCTGGCCGTCGCGCTGTGCAAGTGAGCTCATCGGGCAAGTTTAGCAGCGCACGGTATGGCGCCGTGCTCAATCGCCTGCAGCATCGCCCGGGCCAGGCTGATAACTGGCGAATTCCTCGCGCGACAGGCGCCCGTCGCCATTGCTGTCGAAGCTGGCGAAGTTTTCGCGCAACACCGGGTCGGCGCTTGCTTCGGCCAGCGTCAGCGATCCGTCGGCGTCTGTATCCAGGCTACGGAAACTGCGCGGTACCAGGCTGCCGGCGGCGGCAGCGGACGCCTCGGCACCGCTCGTGGACTTGGCGGGCCCGGGTGCCGTCGGCAGCAGGGGCGTGGTGGCCGGAGCCGGCGGATCGATCGGCAACGGCGACATCGCCGGTGTGGTGCTGCCAGCAGTTGCCGGCACCGACGTCGTCGGGGTGGCGGGCGGCAACACCGGCGGTGCGGCGAGCGCAAGCACGGGGTTCGCCAACCCGAGCAGAAGGGCAAGACGTAAGTGCGACATGATCGATGAGCGCTCGACACGGAACGGCTCACCCTAACCCGGCAGACGTCAACAAAACGGGAGCGACCCTGGCAGATCGCTCCCGCGTGTCCATCCTGTTGCAGTTGCAGGTCAAAGCTGGTCGCTTAGCGCCGACGGGACTCTGTGCCGGCGCGTTGCTTGCCTTACTTCCTCAAACCAGCGCTATGTCGAACGTGGCTTAGTTGCCCTGCGAACCGGTGGCACCGCCACCCTGCTGCTTGGCGACGAAGGCCTTGTACTCATCCGGGGTCAGCTTGCCATCGGTGTTGCCGTCGGCCTGATCGAAGATCTGCGCGAGGCCGGCGTTGACCTGCGCTTCCTGCTTGCTGATGGCGCCATCGCTGTCGGTGTCCACGCTGGCCCAGGTCTAGCCACCACCGGAGCTTGCACCGCTCGATTGTGCGGAGGTGGCCGAACTGCCCGATTGCGCCGCTGCGTCCTGAGAAGTGCTTTGCGCCATCGCCGGCAGCGCCAGGGCGGCAGCAAGAGCGGTGGTAGCGGCGAGCAGCGAGGTGCGGTTGCGATTCTTCATTGGGGTGGTCTCCTTATGCTTGGGAATGCGCGGTGTCGCCGCACATGGCACCACCCTACCCATCGCAAATGAACGCCCAACCCGGCGCAATTTCGCGCGAAACAGGCTTTTAACCACCACCTGAATATTTGCGGCTAAGCGCCTGTTAGGCGTAAGTGAGTCAAACCGAAGCGCCTCATTCAATGCATGGAATTTTGCGACCTGCCCCGCGCTTTATGCCGCATGCTCAGGCACTTGGCGGGTCGTTTTCCCAGCTCCCGGAACTGAACAGTTTCCAACCCAGCACCACGCCAGCGAGCGCGCCGGCCACTTCCAGCACCACGCGCGAGCCCAATTCGTTGGGGTCGTGGATCTTGGCCAGCGCCAGGTGCGCATACAACGGCGATTCCAGCCGCACGATGCTGGTGTAGACGAGATGCCAGATGTCGTATCCGGCACCGATGGCCACGGCCAGCAGGCACGCAATGCCCAGCGTGTGGCCATGGTTGAACTGCAACCGTCGCCCGCCCCGCTCCACTGCCGCAAAGACCACCACGCCCAGGACGAGCGCAATCAGCCCGGCCTCCAGTGAACCGAGCAGGCCGAAATGCAGGGGCAGATTCATTGTGACGATCCAGGCAGCAGGCGCACCAGTCTAGCGGCTGCAGCGCCTGGATCCGCGCGCCTTGCAACGCGGGTGCCCTGAACGAACCGGAGGCTGCCAGGCCCATGGCGCGGCCGTGACGACCTGCAGATGACAGGCGATTGCCGGCATACGCATGCCACCGGGCGCGCTACTGTCGCGTATCACAATCACAGGCGGGCCAGATGCGGCCGCCCGCACAATGGCTCAGGCGTCGTCCTGACCACGCGCAGTCACCTGCGCTTCGCCTTCTTCGTCCCAGCGCACGCTTACCGCAATCGGCTTGCAGCAGACCTGGCAATCTTCGATGTAATGCTGATCGCCGCCCGTCAGGTCCAGCGCCAGCGTGATCCACTCCCCGCAGTACGGGCAGGCGATATCGACAAAGCGTTCCGGGTCGGACATGACGGTTCCTTGGATCTATCGAAGCCAGTGACCGGACGTGGCGGGCGACCCCGGCCGATGCTGCTGGCGGACATCGGAGTGTACGACCGGCGCTGCGCTGGTGCTTGCGCCGTGCCGGTGAGGTGACCGATGCCAGCACGATCTGCATGAGGCGAGCGCGCGCCCGACCATGTAAGTGCGGCCGACGTCGACACGATGCCTGCCTCCACGGCTCTCGCGAGCGGCCAACCGATCGCGAGCACGACCAGATCGATCAGCGACCAAGAGCGTGTTGCCTGGTCGCTGTCAGTCTACCGGAACATCGTAGGCCGTCTCGGGCGTGGGTTCGGGACGCAACGTGAAATGCCACCATTCCATCGGATAGTTGGAAAATCCTTCGGCCGCCATCGCCTGCAACAGGCGCTGGCGGTGCGCGCGTTGCGCTGCGCTGATGTCGGGCGTGTTGGTGTGCGCCCGCGCATCGAAGAAGTCGAATCCTGTGCCCATGTCCACTGCACGGCACCCGCCCGGCAGGCACTCCAGCAAGCCCAGGTCCAGCGTCGCGCCACGGCTGTGCCCGGAGGTGGGCGCAATGTAATCGCCCAGCAGTGCGCGCTTGTCCACCCGCGGGTAGTACTGCGCCTTGGTCGATTGATCCTGCAGATCCGCAGCCCAGGTGACGAATGCCTTCACCGACCGCACCGGCCGATAGCAATCGAACACCTGTAGCCGATAGCCCTCGGCCTTGAGCGTCTGCGCTACCCGCGCCAATGCGTCGGCAGCCGGCCGCAACAGGTAACACCGCGGCGCGTCATAGCCCGGTACCATCCGCCCAGTGAAGTTGTTGCTGCTCGCATACCGCATGTCCAATGCGATATCCGGCGCGAGGGCGTGCACGTCCACAAGGCCGGCCTCTGCCGCGGTCCTTGCCGAGGACATATGCACCTGGCCGGCGACCAGCGCAAATGGCGCCACGGCGCTCATCAGCAAAGCGCCTTGAACAAAGCACTGACGCCAGCAGCGCCCATTCCGGAACAGCAGGTTGTCGGTCATTTCGGTTCCCTTGCAAGAGGCCGCATTTGCGCGGTAGATCAAGCCGCGCGTCTTTCGCCACCGGCTACAGCGTGGCGCGATCCCTGTGGGCCTAGTGGTCGTCGCCTTCAGTTGGCTCAAGCGCCGGTCGCGGGCTGGAAGGTCTCGCGTGGTGGGTCAACGCAGACAAGATGCGCAGGTCTTCGGCATCCAGGGTGGTGGCGCTGTTGCCGCGATAGTGGTGGTGAAACGCCTGCAGGGTGGCGGCCGGATCGTCGATGCTGTAGCCGATCAGGGCAAGCGCCTGCCACGGGTCGAAACCTTCCGGGGCTGCGGGCGCGTCGGCAGCGGGCCAGCGGCCGAAACCGGCGTCGGCCAGGCGCTTCCAGGGGAACAACGGTCCGGGGTCGTTCTTGCGCGTCGGGGCCACGTCTTCATGGCCGACGATCTGCGTACGCGGGATACGCAGGCGCTGACACAGATCGTCCAGCAACACCAGCAGGCTGTCGATCTGCGCCGGCGCGAATGGCTCGCTACCGTCGTTGTCCAGTTCGATGCCGATCGAGGCCGAATTGATGTCGGTGATGGTGCCCCAGCGCCCGGCCCCGCCGTGCCAGGCGCGCTGCCCATCGCTTACCAATTGGTAGCGCTGGCCGTCTTCGCCGATCAGGTAGTGCGCACTGACGCGCCCGCCACTGTTGCGGCCGCGCAGGGTACTCAGGCTTTGCCGGACTGACTGCTGGTCGGTGAAATGCAACACGATCAGGATCGGTCGCCGCGTGTCGTAGTTGGGCGATGGCACCCACTGCGCCAGCGGATTGCGCTGCGGTGCGTGGGCACAGGCGCCCAGCGACAGAGCGGCCAGGCAAACAGCTGCACGCAGCCAGGCCGATGACGAGAGAGAAAAGCTGGGCAGCACGGATTACTCCTGGGAAGGCCGGACGACCTGCGCAGCACCATTATCGGCCGAGTCGTGCTTGCGCGGCCGTCTGCCGATGGGACCGTCGGCAGCGCGGTGCCTTACGCGCTGCCATCGGTGAGTCGCAGGTGGTGTCTCCCAGCTTGGCAAGCATCGCCGTTGCGGAGACGGCAGTAGCGGCCACTCGCGTATCTACGGCTGCGGCAAGGAGGGTCATGGGCTTCCCGCACGCTCTGCACCAACGCGCCCCCACACGTCCCCTGCCGGCAAGAGTCGCCACGCAGTTAGGACATGTGGATACGCTCTGCGCCGCATGCCACTATCGGCCTTGCCTTGCAGCGCGCCAGCGGCTGCCTTCCTCACGAGCCGTGCATGCCATTGTCGCGCCACCTGCTGATGTTGCTGCTGATCGCGCTTGCCCTTCCCAGCGGCGCCGCACCAGCGCCTGCTGCCACGCCGGCCGCGCAAGCACCGCCCTTTGTCGTCAGCGATGCACAGCTCACCGCAGAGTACTGGATCCGGCGCAGCCGCAACGCGCAGCTGCCGCGGATCGACCCCGCGCAGATTGCCGACGTCAATACACGCCTGCTGCGCGACGATGCATCGATGCATGACATCGCGCAACTTCCCCAGACGCTGCCCGCAGCCGATGTGAGAGCACGTATCGACGCGTTATCGGCAATACCGACGCGTCCGCTCTACGACGCAGACGGGCGGCGTCTGGATACCGCACGCTTGGCGACATTGCACACGGCCTTGGCATTGGATGCGATACCCGCACAGGTGCCACTGCGCTTTGCGCTGGTCGTCACACGTGGCGCATTGCGCACCTTCCCCACTGCGCAGCGTGTGTTCACCAGTACCGACGACCGCGATATCGACCGCTTCCAGGAATCGGCGCTATACCCCGGCACGCCGGTGGCGGTCCTGCACAGCAGCGCCGATGGCGCGTGGAAGTTCGTGGTCGCCGCCAACTACGCTGCCTGGATCGCAAGCACGCAGCTTGCCGAAGGCAGCCGCACCGAGGTGCTGAATTACGCACAGCGCAGCCCGCGCCTGATCGTCACCGCAGCCCGCGCGCAGACCGCCTACACACCCGAACGTCCGGCAATTTCTGCACTGACCCTGGACATGGGCACCAGCCTGCCCTTGCTCGGCGACTGGCCGCCCCAGCAGCCAGTCAACGGACAGTTGCCGCTAGCGGCCCACGTGGTGCAATTGCCGGTGCGCAGTGCCGATGGGCATCTGCAGCTGGTGCCCGCATTGATGCCGCGCGGTGCCGATGTGCGCATCGGCGCCTTGCCCGCCACCGACGCCGCACTGCTCCAGCAGGCCTTTAAATTCCTTGGCGAACGCTATGGCTGGGGCAACGACTACGATGCGCGCGATTGCAGCGGCTTCGTGCTGGATGTCTATCGCAGCCTCGGTCTCGCGCTGCCTCGCAATACCGGCGACCAGGCGCGCAGCGCGGTGTTGCACGGTGTTGCGTTCGACGCTGGCGCGCCGTTGGCGCAACGCCTGCAACGGCTCGCACAGCTGCAGGTTGGCGATCTGATCTACATTCCAGGCCATGTGATGCTGGTCATCGGGCATGCAGATGGCACGCCATGGGTGATCCATGATGTGGCCGGGGCCAGTTACCGCGTCGTCGATGGCAGCGTGCAGCGCGCGCGTTTGAATGGTGTGTCGGTCACCCCGTTGCTGCCGTTGCTTGCCAGCGATGGCACTGCATTCATCGACCACATCACCCGCATTCAACGCGTTTTTCCAACGGCCACCTTATGAAGATCACCGGCTTTCGGCTTGGCATGCTGCGCGTGCCCTTGAAAACACCATTCAAGACCGCCGTGCGCACGGTGCAGGCAATCGAGGACGTGGTGGTGCTGTTGCAGACCGACAGCGGCCATATCGGGTATGGCGCCGCGCCCGCCACCGCGCCCATTACCGGCGACACCCATGGCAGCATCATTGCCGCGATCGAACACTGCATCGGCCCCAAGCTGATCGACCAGTACGTGGCCGATCTCAACCGGCTATGCGGGCGCGTTCAACACGCGATCGAACGCAATACCAGCGCCAAGGCCGCCGTGGAAATCGCACTGTACGACCTGTGGGCGCAGGCGTTTGGTGCGCCGCTGTACCGGTTACTCGGTGGCGGCACGCCGCGTATCACCACCGACATCACCATCAGTGCCGATGCGATCGACACCATGGTGGCGCAGGCGCAGGCCGCGCTCGCACGCGGCTATCGCGCACTGAAGATCAAGGTCGGCAAGGACATCGAGTCGGATGTCGAACGCGTCACGGCAATTCATGCGGCAGTGGCCGGGCGCGCATCGCTGCGGCTGGATGCCAATCAAGGCTGGACGCCCAAACAAGCGGTGCGCACCATGCGCACGCTGGAAGATGGCGGCATCGCGCTGGAGCTGCTGGAGCAGCCGGTCAAGGCCGCCGACCTCGACGGGCTCGCCTTCGTCACCGCACGCATCGACACGCCGGTGATGGCCGACGAGAGCGTCTTCTCGCCCACGCAGGTGATCGAGCTGATTCAGCGTCGCGCCGCCGACATCATCAACATCAAACTGATGAAGACCGGCGGGCTGTCCAATGCCATCCGCATCGCCGACATCGCCGGGGTGTACGGGTTGCCATGCATGATCGGTTGCATGATCGAATCCAGCATCAGTGTGGCCGCCGCGGTGCATCTGGCGGTGGCCAAGGCCGACAGCATCACCCTGGCCGATCTGGATGCACCTGCGCTCGGGCAGTTCGACCCCACCGAGGGCGGCGCGCATTTCGACGAGGCGCAGATCCACATCGACGATTCGCCGGGACTGGGCATTCGCCGCATTCGTGGGCTGGAGCTGTTGCCGGCGTGAAAGCGGCCGACGCGGTGCAGCGCACGGCTCCCAAGTGGAGCAGACCGCGCTGAAACGTTGGTATGACCGGCGTTACTCGCCGATTCCGGGCAACGGACGCGCCTGCCTGCTGCGCGGCACGCATATGCACCACCGGGCGGCATTGCTGAGTACAGTAACGACAAGGCGGCGTCGATCACGCGACACCTGCGTGGCCCCGTCTTCAGCAACGTGTGTCGCCCCTAGATTCATCCCGCTCGACCCAACACCCGGAGCCTGCATGCGCCTTGCCACCGTGTTTCGATCCTTTGTGCTGTTGGCGCTGACAAGCTGTAGCAGTCGCGCCATCGCGGCCAGCCCGGTCGATGCGTTGAATCAGGCACGCACGTTGATCGTGGTGACCACCGCGGACTGGAACAGCACCCAGGCGCGTCTGCATACCTTCACCCGTGTGGATGGCAAATGGCAACCGGCTGCCCGGAGCTTTACCGTCGCGCTTGGGCGGCATGGCAGTGCCTGGGGCGAGGGCCTGCATCCGGCGCAGACGCAAGGCCCGCAGAAGCGCGAAGGCGATGGCCGCAGCCCTGCCGGCGTCTTCGCCATCGGCCCGGCGTTCGGCTATGCCTCGAAGATCGACACCGCGATGCCGTACCAGGCGATGAGCGCCACCCATTACTGCATGGATGTGCCCAGCTCGCCGCTGTACAACCGCATCGTCGATGCCGCGCAAGTAGGCGAGGCCGCCGTCGCCGGCTCGACCGAGCCGATGCGCCTGGATCTGCGCCACCCAGGCGATGCGCGCTACAGCGAGGGTTTCGTGATCGCGCACAACCCCAAGGCCATTCCCGGGCGCGGCAGCTGCATCTTTGCGCATTTATGGCGCACGCCGGGCCAGTTCACCGCCGGCTGCACTGCGATGGCGGCGGCCGACATGCAACGCCTGCTCGCCTGGCTGAAGCCGGAAGATCGCCCGTTGTTCGTGCTGCTGCCACGCGCCGAATACGCACGCCTGCACACTGCATGGCAATTGCCTGCACTGACCGAGGACGCGCCATGAGCACGCCGCAACCTGCGCCGGACGCGACGGGGTTGGTCCGTGTCGTCAGCCGATGGCAGATCGTCGGCCTGTCGATCAACGATGTCATCGGCAGCGGCATCTACCTGCTGCCTGCCGCAACCGCCGCGCTGCTCGGGCCGATGAGCCTGTGGGCCGTGATGCTGGCCGGCCTCGCGGTCGCCTTGCTGGTGCTGTGCTACGCGCAGGCGGGCAGCTACTTCGATACGCCGGGCGGCAGCTATCTCTATACGCGCGAAGCATTCGGCCCGTTCGTCGGTTTTCAGATTGGCTGGATGATCTGGCTTACCCGCATCAGCTCGGCCGCCGCCTTGAGCAATGGCCTGGCCGACGCAGTGGCGCGGTTCTGGCCCACCGCCTCCACCGATCCCTGGGCGCGCTTGCTGGTGGTCGTCGGCTCGCTGGGACTGCTCACCGCCATCAACGTGATCGGCGTGAAGTCGGCCGCGCGCACCGGCATCGCGTTGGTCATCGGCAAGCTGGTTCCATTGCTGCTGTTCGTGGCGATCGGCCTGTTCTATGTCGATTGGTCGTGGGCCTTTGCCGGCACCGCGCCCGATTTGCGCGACCTGGGCAATCTCGGTGAAGCGGCCTTGCTGCTGCTGTTCGCCTACGCGGGTTTCGAAAACATTCCGGCGGCCGCTGGCGAATACCGCAACCCGCGGCGCGATGTGCCATTTGCGTTGATCACCATGATCGTCACCGTCACCCTGATCTACGCCGCCGTGCAGGTGGTGGCGCAAGGCACCCTGCCCAACCTTGCGGCCTCGCCGACGCCGCTGGCAGATGCCGCAAGCCGATTCGGTGGCGAAGCATTGGCACTGATCCTCACCGTGGGTGCCACCATTTCCATCCTCGGCACCACCAGCAACACCGTGATGCTCGGCCCGCGCTTTCTGTTTGCGCTTGCGCGCGATGGCTATGGCCCTGCGTTTCTCGCACGCGTGCATCCGCGCTTCCACACGCCCGCCGCAGCAGTGCTGACGCAGGGTGCGTTGTCGCTTGCATTGGCGTTGTCGGGATCGTTTACGCAGCTGGCATTGCTGTCGATGGTCACCCGCCTGTTCGCCTACATCGGCACCGCCGCAGCAGTGATCGTGCTGGCGCGCAGGTACCGGCAGCGCACCGACACGTTGCGCCTGCCCGGCGGCCCGGCCATCCCCATTGCCGCCTTGGTGCTGTCGCTGGGCCTGCTGGCCAGCGCCAGTTGGCAGAATCTGGCCGCAGCAGGCGTTGCACTTCTGGTCGGCTGGGTGTTTTATCTGTTTCCGCGCAAGCAGGTCGAAAACGGCTGAGGGCACGACGAACTGCGATTGAGCAGCCCTTCGAGGCGGCATGCGCGTACGAACGCATGCTTGCTGCACGTTCCCGTCCATCGGGCAGTGAGCCGCGCCCCCGGCGATGACCTGCGATTTCGCGGCATGCTCGCGCAGCGCTCACGCACGCCTAACCGCGCGCACCCAACGCTGCGCTTCTACCTGCATGGGAGCTTGCGATGAAACTGCGCCATGTCTACAGCACCGCCGATCTCGACAGCGCCCAGCGCGTGCTGCAGGCCGCGCGCAGTACCGGCATCGACAATGATGCGCTGTCGTTGATTGCCCGCTCCGATATCGAGCTGCAGGAGGTGCCGGACGAACGTAAGGACGTCAAGACCGACTTCCTTCCCGCTGCCGCACGCGGCGCCGCCACCGGCGGTGCCGCCGGCCTGGTGGCTGGCCTGGTCGCCATCGCAGTACCGCCGATCGGGCTGACCTTGGCCGGCGCGGGCGTCATGGCACTGGCTGGTGCGCTGGTCGGCAGCTGGTCGTCGGCGTTGATCGGCGCCACGGTGCCCGATCCGGTGCGTCGTCAGTTCGAAGATCAAATCCAGGCCGGGCGCGTGCTGGTGATCATCGACGCAGAGCAGCCGGCGCTCCAGGACGCCGAGGCCGCCATGGTGGCGGCAGGTGCCACCCCATTGCCGTATGAAGCGGCCTCAGCGACCACGTGAAGCGATCGACCAGGCGCCTGCCATGCCGCGCAACGCTGCAGCGATAGCGCGTTGAAAAGCGTGGCCGACGCCGCCCTTCGAGCCTGCTGCATTGATGTACTCCTCACCTGCCCTGGCAATGAAATTAACGGCGATCGGCCTAGGGTAGGCCGCACATCCACCACGGAGACAGGCATGAACGTGCCGTATCAGATTCCGGGCCGGGCACCGGACGAAGACCGCAGTCAGAACGTATCGACGTATTGGCGCGAACGCTTCACCGAAGAGCCGTATTACACCGAAGGCGATCGCTACGAAGATTATGAGGGCGCTTATCTTGCAGGGCATGAAGCGCGCATCCGCGACAACGCACGTGCCTACGACCAGGTCGAAGCCGAATTGCATCGCGATTGGGAAGCCAAGCGCGGCACTTCGTCGCTGAGTTGGAGCAAGGCGCGGCATGCCGTCAAGCGCGCCTGGGAAAACGCAGCCAATTTCGTCACCGGCGACGATGCACACAAGCGCTAAAACGACAACGCCACCGTCAAGGTGGCGTTGTCGCATCGTACGATCTGCAATGGATCAGTCGAGTGCTGGCGGCACGCTACGCGGATTGCGCGGTGCGTCATTGATCTCCATCGCATCGCGGGTGTTCTTCTGCACGGCAACCGCACCGAACAGGCTCAACGCATACGCCATTGCGTAAAAGCCCTTTTCGCTCAGCAGCAGCGTGGCATTGATCAAGCCGATGGTCAGCAGCACCAATGCGGCGATTAGCGAAAACCAGCAAATGGCGTAGTACAAGCCAGTGACCGGAATCCCATCGGCACGGTCACGCACGCTCTTCTGCAGCGACACCGATGCGAACAAACCGAACAGTAGCAGCGTGAAGTAGTAACCCTTTTCGTTGAGCAACATCTCGGCATTCCACAACCCGATCAGATATGCCGCACCGCCTAGCAACAAGGCGGCCCAGGATGCAGCGATAAAAGCAGGCGAGGTTTTTTGCGTGGCCATGGAAACTCCTTTTCATGGTGAAACGATGCATGACATATAACGATGTGAGACGCGGACGTCTTGTAGACAGTGATCTGCAACAAGGGCGACCCCGGCGACGTCGTGTAAGGTACTTGAAAACCCGACGCGGGACACGTTGCGGGAGGGCTGCAACGTACCGCGCCCATCCCCAGGAGGACCCCGTGTCTGTCCGTCGTCTGCTTGCCCTGGCCTGCTCGGCCACCCTGTTTACTGCCGGCACTGCAGTTGCTGCGCCCGCAGCCGCCCCCGCGGCCTCCATTCCCAAGGCACAGTGGCCATTTCAGGCCACCACGGTCGCCGATTTCGACGAACCGTGGGCAATGACCTTTCTGCCCGATGGCAGCTTGCTGGTCAGCGAAAAGCGCGGCGCCTTGATGCGACTGGACTTAAAGACCAAGCGCAAGAGCGCCATTACCGGTATTCCGGCCGTTGCTTATGGTGGCCAGGGCGGTTTCGGCGATGTGCTGGCGCATCCGCGCTTCGCCAAGAACGGGCTGGTCTACGTGAGTTATGCCGAGCCCGGCGAGGGCGACACGCGGGGCGCCGCGGTGGCGCGCGCCAAACTCACGCTGGATGCAACCGGCGGCGGCACGCTGTCGGACCTGAAGGTGATCTGGCGCCAGGATCCCAAGGTCACCGGCAATGGCCACTTCGGGCATCGGCTCGCGTTCGGGCCCGATGGCAAACTGTGGATCAGCTCCAGCGAACGGCAGAAATTCACTCCTGCCCAGGACATGAAAGCCAACCTCGGCAAGCTGATCCGGCTCAACGACGACGGCAGCGTACCGACCGACAACCCGTTCGTTGCGCAAGGCGGCGTTGCTGCGCAGGTGTGGTCGTTGGGTCACCGCAATATTCTTGGCCTGGCCTTCGACAGCAGGGGCCGCCTGTGGGAACACGAAATGGGCCCGCTCGGCGGCGATGAGTTGAACCTGATCCAGCGTGGCGCCAACTATGGCTACCCGATCGTCTCCAACGGCGACAACTATGACGGCACGCCGATCCCCGACCACTACACGCGCCCGGAGTTCGCCGCGCCCAAGATCAGCTGGACACCGGTGATTTCGCCGGCAGGCTTTGTGATCTACAGCGGCAAGCAGTTCCCGGCGTGGCGCGGCAATGGCTTCATCGGTGGGCTGTCGTCGATGGCGCTGGTGCAGGTGTCGCTGGGCGACCAGCCGCGCGAAGTGGCGCGTTACGACATGGGCGCACGCATCCGCGAAGTGGAACAAGGTCCGGACGGCGCGCTCTGGCTACTGGAAGACGAAGCCAGTGGCAGCACCGGACGTCTGCTGAAGCTGACGCCCAAGAGCAAGGCCGCGGTCGAGAACGACGCC
The DNA here is from genome assembly GCF_020880415.1 of Xanthomonas euvesicatoria pv. euvesicatoria. GTDB lineage: Bacteria > Pseudomonadota > Gammaproteobacteria > Xanthomonadales > Xanthomonadaceae > Xanthomonas > Xanthomonas euvesicatoria. The sequence continues at coordinate 34,388 of NZ_JAJIUJ010000088.1, forward strand.
TGATCGATTCCGCAGCATGAGCCGGTGTAGCTGACGCAGCGCACCGGCAGACGCGATGACGACATGAACAGTCGTCATCGCGTCTGAGCACCGCATCAGCGGGCTTCGTGTTGTAGCCGTGGTCATCCGTTCGCACGATAGCCGCTGGCTGTCGGTGCCAAGCGCGCCGCTATCAGCGTTCCAGCAGCTCGAAGCTGACGGCCTCGCCGCTCTTGGCCGACGCGCACACCCATAGATCGAACAGACCCGGCTCCGCACCGAAGATGCCCTTGTGGTTGGTGAATGCCAGCGCGTCGCGCTCCAGTGTGAACACCACCTCCTGGCTCTCGCCGGGCTGCAGCAACACCTTGCGAAATCCCTTGAGTTCGCGCACCGGGCGCACGCGGCTGGCCACGCGATCGTGCACATACAACTGCACCACTTCCTCGCCGGCGACCTTGCCGGTGTTGGTGACGCGCGTGGTAATGGTCAGTGTCTCATCCCAGCCGAGTTGCGCCGCGCTCAACTGCGGCTGCGCATACGCAAAGGTGGTGTAGCTCAATCCATGTCCGAACGGATACAACGGTTCGTTTGGCATCTCGCGCCAACGCGCCTTGTACTCGGACAGGGCCGGCAATTCTGGGCGTCCGGTGCGCAGATGGTTATAGAAATACGGCTGTTGCCCGGTCACCTGCGGGAAGCTGATCGGCAGACGCGCCGACGGGTTGTAGTCGCCGAACAGCACATCGGCCACGCCGGTCCCGGTTTGCGTGCCCAGATACCAGGTCACGGCAATCGCATCGGCATCGCGCACCGCACCACTCAAGGCCAGCGCGCGGCCATTGCGCAACAACACCACCATCGGGGTACCGGTCGCTGCAATCGCTTCGGCCAGTGCCTGTTGCGCCGGCGGCAAGGTGATTTCGGTGCGCGATTGTGCCTCGCCACTGAAACGCTGCGGCTCGCCCAACGCCAGCACCACCACATCGGCCGCCTGCGCTGCATCGATCGCAGCGGAAATGCCACCCGGCAGCGCCTCTTCCAGTCCGCAACCGGCCACCACGCTCAGATCTTCAGTGCCGACCACCGCACGCACGCCCTGCTCCAGGGTCACGTAGCGTTCCTTGTCGCCGAACAAGGTCCAGCAGCCCTCGATGTTCTCGCGGTCCTGCACGAACGGGCCGATCAACGCGATGCGCTGGCCGCTCTTCTTCAGCGGCAACACGCCGCCTTCGTTTTTCAACAGCACGATCGAACGCCGCGCCGCATCGCGCGACAGCGCATCGTGCGCCGGCAGGTGCGTGGTGTCGGCTTCGCGCGCCGGGTCCAGCGAGCGATACGGATTGTCGAACAGCCCGATCGCGTCCTTCAGCTGCAGGATGCGCCGCACGCTGGCATCCAACGTGGCCATCGGCACCTCGCCGCTTTCCACCAGCGCAGGCAGATGCGCGGCATAAAAGCCGCTCTGCATGCTCAGGTCCAGGCCGGCCAGGAAGGCCTTCTTGGTCGCGTCGCGCTCATCGGCGGCGTAGCCATGGGCGATCAATTCCATGTCGGCGGTGTAATCGGAAATCACCACGCCGGGGAATTGCCATTCCCCGCGCAGGATCTCGGTCAGCAACTCGTGGTTGGCGCTGGCCGGCACGCCGTTGATGTCGTTGAAGGACGACATCACGGTCAACGCGCCGGCCTCGAAAGCGGCCTTGAACGGCGGCAAGTGCACATCGCGCAGCGTCTGCGGCGCGATGTCGACGGTGTTGTATTCCATGCCCGCCGCCACTGCGCCATAGGCGGCGAAATGCTTGGGCGTGGCCAACAGGCAATCGTGGGCGGTCAGGTCGCTGCCCTGGAACCCGCGCACACGGGCAGCGGCAAAGGCGGCGCCCAGCATCACGTCTTCGCCGGCACCCTCGGCACCACGGCCCCAGCGCTGGTCGCGGGCGATGTCCACGGCCGGCGCGTAGGTCCAGTGCAGGCCGGCAGCGGTGGCCTCGATCGCGGTGGCGCGCGCGGTGCGCTCGGCCAACGCCGGCTCGAAACTGGCCGCCTCGCCCAGCGGGATCGGGAACACCGTGCGCATGCCGTGGATCACGTCGGCGGCCAGGATCACCGGGATCCCCAGGCGACTCTCTTCCACCGCGACTTTCTGGATCTGCACGCCCAGCGCGGCGCCCACCCCGTTGAACAGCGAGCCGACCCGACCCAGGCGCACCTGCTGCAGCACCTCGTCGGCATTGAGCACGTTGGCCTCGGGATTCACGTCCGGCGCGAACGGCCGCACCATGTCGGCGAACACACCCAACTGTCCGACCTTCTCTTCGACGGTCATCCGGGCAATCAGGGTTTCGATGCGATCAGCAGCCATGAGATCCTTGAGAAAACGTTTACATGGCCGTCAATTCTAGCCTGACGCACCTGCGCGCAGGCAAGTTTCGAGGGCCGGGAGTGGGATTTGGTGATTTGTAGAGGCCGGTTGCAACGCACAGTGCGCGCCAGAATGCCGCAGCGGCGCAGCCCTCTCCGCCAGGCGCCTCCAGCCCTCCCGGCTTCCGCCATGGAGTGAATGGCCGGCAGGCGGGTGCGCAGGCGGCGATCAGACCGCTCGTTCCCGTTCGATGATCACGCCCACCACCTGCGCGCCGCGCACCGCCCCCGGCTTGCTCAGCTTCAAACGCAGCCAGTGCACGCCGAATTCGTCCAGCACGAGCGCCGCGCAGCGCTCGGCCAGCGTCTCCACCAGCCCGAAGTCCGAGGTTTGCACGAACTCGATCAAGCGCTTGCTCACCGCCTTGTAGTTCAGCGTATCGGCGATGTCGTCGCTGGCCGCCGGAATGCGGTTGTCGAACCCCATTTCCAGATCGAACCGCAAGGTCTGCCGGATGCGCCGTTCCCAATCGTAGATGCCGATCAGCGCATCGATATCGAGACCTTCAATAAACACTTTATCCATGGGGAATCGGGAGTCGGGAATAGGCAATGGGGAGGAGCAAAGGCAACAGCGCACGTACGGACAGGATCGGCGTAAAGATCTTCACTATTCCCGATTCCCCACTCCCGATTCCCGCGCCGCCGCCAGCGGCGGCAAGCACGCCATATCCCACCGCGGCGTCACATGCACCGCCGCATCCGCATGCTCGCCGGCCTGCAGCCGCAGCGCGCCGGCGAAGGCGATCATCGCGCCGTTGTCGGTGCACAAGGCCGGGCGCGGGAAGCAGACCCGGCCGCCGCGGCGCTGGGCGGCCTCTTGCAGGCGCGCGCGCAAGCGCTTGTTTGCGCCCACGCCGCCGGCCACCACCAAGGTGTTGCAGCCGGCCGCGTCCAGCGCGCGCAGGCACTTGATGGCCAGGGTTTCCACCACCGCGTCTTCGAAGCCACGCGCGATGTCCGCGCGGGTGGTGTCGGACTGGTCGCTGGACCGCCAGGCCAGCAGCACCTGGGTCTTGAGCCCGCTGAAACTGAAATCCAGGCCGGGCCGGTCGGTCATCGGACGCGCGAACTTATAGCGCCCCGGCGTACCGGTTTCGGCCAAGGCCGCCAGCTGCGGGCCGCCCGGGTACGGCAGGCCCATCATCTTGGCGGTCTTGTCGAAGGCTTCGCCGGCCGCGTCGTCCAGCGTCTCGCCCAGCACTTCGTAGCTGCCCAGCGCCTTCACCGACACCAATTGGGTATGCCCGCCGGAGACCAGCAAGGCCACGAACGGCGCCTGCGGCGGGTCGTCCTCCATCAACGGCGCCAGCAGGTGGCCTTCCATGTGATGCACGCCGATCGCCGGCACATCCAGTGCCCAGGCCAGCGAACGCGCCACCCCGGCACCGACCAGCAAGGCCCCGACCAGGCCCGGACCGGCGGTGTAGGCCACGCCATCGAGTTCGTCGATCCTCAACCCGGCTTCGCCCAGGGTCTGGCGGATCAGCGGCAGCAGTTTGCGCACATGGTCGCGGCTGGCCAGCTCGGGCACTACGCCGCCGTATTCGGCATGCAGCGCAATCTGGCTGTACACCGCGTGGGCGCGCAGCGCCGGCACGCCCGACAATGCGGTGTCGTAGACCGCCACACCGGTCTCATCGCACGATGATTCGATCCCAAGGACTTTCACGGCAGCTCGGCATGCAGGGAGATGCCACTATTTTCGCAGCTTTTGCACTGCGCAGATCGGCCGATTCCCAGATGCTGCTCGGCCCTGCCGTGCCGGCCGCATATGGCCCGGGCGCACGCTTTATCAGTGTCGCGGCGGGAAATTCTGCCGGGGGCTTGCAGGTCGTCGGCAAGTCGTTATAATGCGCGGCTCGCCGGGGCAACCCGGAAATTCCGTCACGCGAGTCCGCTCGCACCCGCCCGGGGCTCCCGGACGGAAATCCCATTTCTGGAGAACACATGCCCAGCGTTAAAGTCCGCGAGAACGAGCCCTTCGAATTTGCGCTCCGTCGTTTCAAGCGCACCTGCGAAAAGGCCGGCGTGCTGGCCGAAACCCGCAAGCGCGAGTTCTATGAAAAGCCGACCCAGGAGCGTAAGCGTAAGGCTGCCGCTGCCGTGAAGCGTCAGCTGCGTCGTTCCTCGCGCGACGTCACCAAGCGCCAGCGCTTGTACTGATCGAACGCGGTTCCTTGCCGGCAGGTCTGCGCTGAAGGCGCGACCTAGCGGGAGCGAACCCAAGAGCCGGCACGCGCAAGCGTCGCCGGCTTTTTGTATTGGCCTGCCACAAGGCATTGCGCTGGAGACATCAGGCAGTCTGCGCCGAGCGCGAGGCGCTGCAAGACATCTCTCCACGCACGCCCTGCCTCCGTTCGGCCGAGGTACCCAGCCCGCTTGGGCGCCTTGGCCACCACTCGATCCCTACACTCAGGAGTTACCGCATGTCCCTGAAGCAGCAACTCACCGATGACATGAAGGCCGCGATGAAGTCCGGCGACAAGCACAGCCTGGGCGTGATCCGGCTGATCAACGCCGCCATCAAGCAGAAGGAAGTGGACGAGCGCATCGAGATGGACGATGCCGCCGTGATCGCCGTGCTGGACAAGATGGTCAAGCAGCGCAAGGACTCGGTCACCCAGTTCCAAGCCGCCGCGCGCGACGACCTGGCGCAGATCGAGCGCGAGGAGATCGTGGTGATCGAGCGCTATCTGCCGGCCAAGATGGGCGAAGCCGAGATCGTGGCCGCCATCCGGGCCGCGATCTCCGAGACCGGGGCAAGCAGCCCGGCCGATATCGGCAAGCTGATGGGCGCACTCAAGCCCAAGCTGGCCGGTCAGGCCGACATGGGCCTGGTCTCGACCCTGGTCAAGCAGCAGCTGGCAGGCTGATGGATCGCCGCAGCGCCCTGTGCCACGGCCAGGGCGCTGCGACCGGTGCGCAGCGCGCGCTGCGGCACTGCCTGCCGCATCACCGAGCGGCTTTTCCAGTGGAAGGCGGACCTTCCAACGAACAGTGATGGTGCAAGACGCCGCTGGAGCGCCACGGCCGTTGCACATCTGCCACGCGCAACGCATCAGGCAAGGCGCAATGCCGTCTTCAGACGCGTCTAGCCCAGCATGCGGACCAAGCGCTCTGCACAGTCTGCGCTCTTGTCATCGCGTGGACAGCCGGCAGTGCCAGGCGCGGTCTGATACAGGTAGATCGGCATCTGGCGCACATTGAATGCGCTGACAGACACACCGCGCACCTTGCTCCCGACGAGCAACAGACTGCGCGTACCAGATGCGCCGCCTCCTGCTTTACCCATAGCGCGTGCGCGCTTTCACCCGTCCTTCGATCCGGCCCTGCTAGAACGGGTGCGCCAGCGCAGGCATGGGCAAGGTCCTTCCGCATACCGACCTTGCCCTGACGTCGCCTGCGCGCCAACGGTATGCGCCAAGGATTCTCCCGCCGGTGACGACGCTTTCATCCGCCTATCTGCACAAGCATCTGAGCCGTCTGCAGCGCAGCGTGCCGATGGCGCTGCTGAACCGCTTCATCGAGATCGACGTGATGACGCAGGCAGCGTCGTTGTCGTTCTATGCGCTGCTGTCGCTGGCCCCGTTGCTGGTGCTGCTGTTGTGGCTGACCGCCTCGCTCTATCCGCCAGCGCAAGAAGCGTTGGTGCAGCAAATCGGGCAATTGGCCGGCGGCAGCGCGGCCGAAGTCGCCCAGACCATCATTCGCAATGCCACCGATCAACCTGGCGTTGGCTCGCTGGCCGGCGTGTGGAGCACGCTGCTGCTGTTCATCGGCGCCACGGCGGTGTTTGCGCAGTTGCAGAACGCCTTGAACCTGATCTTTCGCACCGACAAGCAACGCCTGGACGGCTTGATGGCCTGGCTGCAGAAGCGGGTGTTCTCGTTCGGGGTGATCCTGGCGCTGGGCTTCTTGCTGATCGTGTCGATGATCGCCACCACCGCGTTGCAGGTGGTCTTTGCGCGCCTGCCCTCGGTCCTGCCGGCGGTCGGCTACGTGACCACGCTGGCCCTGTACTCGCTGGCGTTCGCGTTCCTGTATCGCTACCTGCCCGATCGCACCGTCGACTGGCGCCAGGCATTCCTGGGCGGCGTTATCACCGCGGTGTTGTTCGCGCTGGGGCGCTACGCCATCGGCGTGTACATCGCCACCGCAGCGCCGGGTAGCGCCTACGGTTCGATGGGGACATTGGTCATTTTGCTGGTGTGGATGTACTACGCCTCGGTGGTGTTCTTCGTCGGCGCCTTGATCACTGCGGTGATCGACGAGCGGGTGCGCTCGCATCGCAAGCTGCGCGAGGCGGGCGTGGACCCGGAGCATCCGCCGGTGATCGTGCCGCCTGCCGATGCGGCGCCTGCATCTTCAGCGTCGGACTCGCACGCGCTGCCACGCGGCTGAGGACTGCTGCAATGCCTGCCTCGCCGGCCTCGTCAACGGGGGCGACGAAGTGCTGGCAGGCCGCTGGGATATCCTATCGGGATGGCCCGCATCCCCGACGCATTCATCGACGAACTGCTAGCACGCACCGACATCGTCGAGGTGGTGGGCGGTCGTGTGCCGCTCAAGCGTCAGGGCAAGGAATATTCGGCGCGCTGCCCGTTCCATGACGAGCGCTCGGCCTCGTTCACGGTCTCGCCGACCAAGCAGTTCTATCACTGCTTCGGCTGCGGTGCGCACGGTACCGCAATCAGTTTCCTGATGAATTACGACCGCCTCGAATTTCTCGATGCGGTCGACGAGCTGGCCAAGCGCGCCGGCATGGACATCCCGCGCGAGACCCAGCAACGCACCCCGCAACAGCAGGACGACAGCCGCGAGCTGTATTCGGCACTGGACGCGGCGACCAAGTTCTTCCAGCGCCAGCTCGAGGGCAGCGAACGCGCCCGCGACTATCTGGACGGTCGCGGCGTGGATGCCGACAACCGCGCGCGCTTCCAGATCGGTTACGCGCCCGATGGCTACAGCGCACTGAAGGACACCCTGGGCACCGATGCGCGCCGCATGAGCGTGCTCGAACGCGCCGGGCTGTTTTCCAAGAACGATCGCGGCCATGTGTACGACAAGTTCCGCGACCGGGTGATGTTCCCGATCTTCGACCGCCGCGGCCGCGTGATTGCCTTCGGCGGGCGCATCATGGGCGCGCCGGCCGATGGCCGCGACCCGGGTCCGAAGTACCTCAATTCGCCGGAAACCGCGCTGTTCCACAAGGGCCGCGAGCTGTATGGCCTGTGGCAGGTGCGCCAGGCCAATCAGAAGATCGAGCGGCTGATCGTGGTGGAGGGCTACATGGATGTGGTCTCGCTGTTCCAGTTCGGCGTGACCCAGGCGGTAGCCACGTTGGGCACCGCCACCACGCCCGAACATGCCGAGCTGCTGTTTCGCAACGCGCCGGATGTGTATTTCTGTTTCGATGGCGATAACGCCGGGCGCAAGGCCGGCTGGCGCGCGCTCGAATCGGTGCTGCCGCGCATGAAGGACGGCCGCCAGGCGTTTTTCCTGTTCCTGCCCGATGGCGAGGACCCGGACACCATCGTGCGCAAGGAAGGCGCGCAGGCCTTCGATCAGCGCCTGAAGCAGGCCACGCCGCTGTCGCAGTTCTTCTTCGACGAGATGTCGCGTGAGATCAACCTGCACACGCTCGACGGCAAGGCGCGTCTGGCCGAACGTGCGCGCCCGCTGTTGGCGCAGATCCCCGAAGGTGCGTTCGGCGATCTGATGAAACAGGAACTGGCGCGCCTGACCGGGGTTGGCGCCACTGCGTCTGCGCAGCAGTCCGCACCCAGGCTACGGCTGCCTGCGCGCGTGGGCGCGCCCACGCAGAAACGCAGCCTGGTGCGTGCGTCCATCGCCATCCTGCTGCAACGGCCGTCATTGGCGATGAGCCTGGAGGGCGTGCATGATTTTTCCGGGCTGCGCCTGCCCGGGATCGACTTGTTGATGGAGTTGCTGGACCTGGTGCGGCAACGCCCGGAAATCAGCACCGGCGCGCTGCTGGAGCACTTCGCCGAGCGCCAGGAGCTTGCTGCCTTGCAGAAGCTGGCGGCGCAGGAGCTTCCCGGCGACGAACACAGTTGGACGCTTGAACTGCATGACGTCGTCGCGCAACTCGACAAGCAGTTGCTGCGTCAACGCGTGGAGGAGCTGCAGGCCAAACAGCGCGCGCAAGGGCTGGACGACACCGACAAATACGAAATGCGCGAACTGCTCAAAGCGCTCGCAGCGTTGTGATGCAGTGCTGCCTGGCCGAAGGCAGCGCAAGGCCATCGCGCACTGCCGTGCCGTTTCAGGCCTGACCGGTGACGTCGATGCCACAGCCAAGGCCTGCACGCATCGTAGAATGGCCCATACCAGGCGCAAGATCGCGCGCTACCGTTGGACCTCGATGAAGAAGCTGCTGGCGCGGTTGCGCATTGACCCCTTCACCCTCGCGCTGCTGTGCACAGTTGCACTGGCCTCGTTTCTCCCGGTCACGGGCACGGCAGCGGCGGTCATGGACGATGTCACCGACATGGCGATCGCGGCGCTGTTCTTCCTGCACGGCGCGCGGCTGTCGCGCGAAGCGGTGAAGGCCGGCGCGTTGCACTGGCGCCTGCATCTGGTGATTCTGGGCTGCACCTTCGTGCTGTTCCCGCTATTGGGGTTATTGTTCAAACCATTGGCGCATCTGGCACTGACGCCGGAGCTGTATGTCGGCGTGCTGTTCCTGTGCGCGTTGCCGTCCACGGTGCAGTCCTCGATCGCGTTCACCTCGATGGCGCGCGGCAATGTGCCGGCCGCGGTCTGCGCCGCTTCGCTTTCCAGCCTGCTGGGCGTGTTTTTCACCCCACTGCTGATGGGCGCACTGGTCGGCAGTCAGGGCGCCATGGCGCATCCGGCCGAAGCGATCGGCAAGATCCTGCTGCAGTTGCTGGTGCCGTTTCTGGCCGGCCATTTCATGCGTCCGTGGATCGGCGGCTGGGTCGAACGTCACCGCGCCGTGCTGCGTTACACCGATCAAGGCACCATCCTGCTGGTGGTCTATACCGCCTTCAGTGCATCGGTGAACGAAGGGCTGTGGCAGAAGACGCCGCTGCCTGCACTGCTGGCGGTACTCGGCGCTGCAGCGTTGTTGCTGGCCATGGCGATGCTTTCGATCACCTTCATCGCCCGGCGCCTGCACTTCAGCCGCGCCGATGAAATCGCCATCGTCTTCTGCGGCTCGAAAAAGAGTTTGGCCACCGGCGTGCCGATGGCCAAGGTGATGTTTGCCGGCGGCGGGCTGGGCGCGATCGTGTTGCCGATCATGCTGTATCACCAGTTGCAGCTGATCGTCTGCGCCGTTGTGGCCGCACGGTATGCGCGCAGCGCATCGGGCCAGCCGCAAGGCGCAGCCGAGCGTCATTGACGCTGCACCGCGCCAGCACCTGCCCGCTGCGTATCGCGTAACAGCAGTTCGCATCGCCGCACATCCAGGTTGTAAGCAGATGTACAACGGTGATGACGCACGCCCGCCCAGGTCCGCCAGCGGCCGCTAGAGTGCGCGATCGACCTTCTGCCGCCCCACGGTGATTTGCCATGACGCTGTCGCTGCCACGCCCTTCCCCTTCCTTGATCGCGCTGCTGGCAGTGCTGGCTGCGCTGACTGCCTGCGACAAGCCAGCACCGCCTGCGGCGCCCGCACCACCCAAGACGGCGTCCACGCCGGCACCCGTTGCCGGCATCGCCTGGCGCGAGGGCGACGTGGAAGACGCCTTTGCCGAAGCCAAGGACAGCGGCAAGCCGATCCTGTTGTATTGGGGCGCAGCCTGGTGCCCGCCCTGCAATCGCCTCAAGGCCACGCTGTTCAAGGATCCGGCCTTCATCGCGCGCACCCAGCAGTTCGTCGCCGTGCACCTGGACGGCGATTCGGAGGGCGCGCAGGCCTGGGGCGAGCGCTTCGGGGTCAAGGCGTATCCCACCATCATCGTGCTGCGCCCGGACCGCAGGGAGATCACCCGGCTGGCCGGCAATGCCGATAACGCGCGCCTGGCCGAGGTGTTGCGGGTTGCGGCCAAGAGCACCAGTACCGCCCAGCAATTGCTCGACAAGGCGCTGCACACACCACAACAGCTCAGCGCGGACGATTGGGCCGTGCTCGGCAACTACGCCTGGGGCACCGACGATACGCTGGTCAAACCCGATGCCGCCGCCGACGTGCTCACCCGGCTCTCCACCTCGGCGCCACAGCCGGCACTGCAACGCAGCTTCGCCCTGGCCGCCATCAGTGCCGCCAGACACCCACCGGCTGCCAGCAGCGCCAACCGCACGCTGTTGGAAGCGGTGTTGGCCGACCCGGCAGAAGTGCGCGCCAATCTCGGCACGCTGAACTATGTGCCGGCACGCCTGGTCACCGCCGCCAGCAACGAGGCCGGCGAGCGCAGCACGCTCTCCAACGCACTGAATCAGGCCTTGGACAAGGTCTACGCCGATCCTTCATTGCCGATTTCCGACCGGCTTGGCACCGCATACGCGCGCATCCAGCTGGCACGCCTGGCACAAGGCCAGCCCACCGAAACCGAAGCCGAAGGCCCGCAACCACCGTTGCCGAAAGACGTGGTGGAGGTGGTGCACCAGCGCGTGCAGTGGGCCACCGACACCGCCAAGACCGACGAGGAGCGCCAATCCACCATCAGCATGGCCGCCGCGTTGCTGAGCGAGGTGGGCGATCGCAGCGCGGCAGAGCAATTGCTGCTGGCCGAGTTGTCGCGCAGCAAAACGCCGTACTACTACATGCCCGAATTGGCGGATCTGGCCGAACAACGCGGCGACAAGAAGACCGCCCTGTTGTGGCTCAAACGGGCCTACGACAGCGCGCAAGGTCCCGCCACACGCGTGCAGTGGGGCGTGATGTACGTGGATGGGCTCATCCGGCTCAGCCCCGACGACAGCGCCGGCATCGAGGGCGCCGCCACCCAGGTGATCGGCGAGTTGGCCGGTCAACCGGATGGTTACCGGCAACGGACCCGTCAGCGCTTCGCCACCCTTGGCACCGCATTGAAGACCTGGAGCAAGCAGCATCGCCGCGAAGGCAGCGCAGTGCTGGCGCGTCTGCAACAGAAAATGCAGTCCAGCTGCGACAGCAAAGCTACCAGCGAGTGCGCCAGTTGGCTGAGTTGAGTTGATACAGTGCCGTGTGCCGGCAACGCATGATGATCAGAGCGTGGCAAGCCGCAAACCGCGGCGTCTGCTGACATGGACGCCGCTGGTGACCTCGACGCGGCGCACGCGGCACGCATCCGGCACCTTTCGCCACGCGCTGCAGGCGCTGCAGGCGTGATCCATCCATCCGCCTGATTGCCACGCAAGTCATCGGGGCAGAGCTACCGCATTGCCGCTCGTCTCGCTTCGGCGACTAGCGCACCCACGGCAGCAGCAGATGGTCGACCATCAGGAAGGCGAACAACGCCATCAGGTACACGATGGAGTACCCGAACATCTTCATCGAAAACAGTTCGTCCGGCGGGTTCAGCATGCGCCACGCGTACCAGAGGAACACCGCATTGAGCACGATCGCACCGCCCAGATAGAACACCCCGCTCATGCCCACCGCCACCGGCGCCAAGGTCACGATCGCCAGCAATACGGTGTACACCAGGATCTGCTTGCGCGTATGCGGCACGCCATGGGTCACCGGCAACATCGGGATCGCGGCCTTGGCGTAATCGGCACGGCGGAAGATCGCCAGCGCCCAGAAATGCGGCGGCGTCCAGATGAAGATGATCAGCACCAGCAGCGAGGCATTGATCCAGTCGGCGCTGGTCGGCAGCCCGGTCACCGCGGCCCAGCCCAGCATCGGCGGGGTGGCGCCGGCCAGGCCGCCAATCACGATGTTCTGCGAGGTCGCACGCTTCAGGTACACGGTGTAAATCACCGCGTACCCGATCAGCGAGGCGAAGGTCAGCACCGCGGTGATGACATTCACCCACACCACCAGAATGGTCATGGAGATCACGATCAGCGCGCCGGCGAACACCAGCACCTGCCAGGGCCGCACCTTGCCCACCACCAGCGGGCGCCATGAGGTGCGCGCCATCTGTGCGTCGATCTTGGCGTCGAGCAGTTGGTTGATCGCTGCCGCCGCTGAAGCCGCCAGCCAGATACCCAGGAAGCCCAGCGCGCCGGTGCGTACCTGCAGCCAGGTCGGCATGTCGGGAATGGCCAGGAACATGCCCACCAACGCGGTGAACACGATCAGTGCCACCACCTTGGGTTTGGTCAGATCCCAATAATCGCGTGCGCTGACAGCCATGCTCACTCCGGCGCGCGCAGCCGCGCCAGCAGCGAGACCAGCACGAACAGCAACGCCACCGCCCCGCCGTTATGCATGACCGAGACCTCCAGCGGCAGCGCCAGCTTCACGTTGAGCATGCCCAGGGTCACCTGCACGGCCACCAGCAGCGCCAATGCGCCGGCCCACACCCGCATGCCCGGCGAACGCGACAAGCGCCAGGCCAGCCACCACAAGTACAGCGCGGTCGCAATTGCCCATAGCCGATGCGCCATCTGGATCGCGATACGCGCCGCACCGTCCAGCACGCCACCTTCGTAATCCACTCCGATGCCGCGCCACAGCGTGAAACCTTCACGGAAATCGTGCGGCGGCCACCACTGGCTGACGCAGCGCGGGAAGTTGTCGGCCGACCAGCTGCCGCCGCCACACGCCAGCGCGGCGTAGTTGGCGCTGACCCAGCCACCAAGCGCGATCTGCAGGCCCAGCACCGCCACGCCCAGGCGCAGCAGCCACTTCAAGCGCGATGCATCGGCCAGGGTGATCGGCAGATGCGTCGCGCGCCAGGCCATCCACACAAGCAGCGAGAACATCAGCATGCCGCCCAGCAGGTGCCCCATCACCACGATCGGCTTGAGCAGCAACGTCACCGTCCACATGCCCAGCAACGCCTGGAAAATCACCACCGCCAGCGTCAGCACCGCTGCACGCGCCAGATCGATGTTGCTCCAGCGCAATGCCGCCAGCAGCAGGATGGCCTCGCCGGCGATCGCCACGCCGAAGGCCATGGCGTGCCAGCCGGACATATAGAGCGGGATCGACAACGCCACCAGCACCGCGGCCGACACCACCTGGGCAATGCCCATGCGACGGCGACGCACCGCCAGCAACGACAGCACCAGCACTTCCACGCCCAACGCACCGGCCAGGAAGCGGTGGACCTGTTCGCGCCAGGCCTTGTGCGATTCCAGCGGGCGGATCTTGCTGGCCACGTGCGTGTTGGCTTCGTCGCTGGTCTGCGGCCAGGTCACGCGGCCGTAGCAGGTCGGCCAGTCCGGGCAGCTCATGCCGGCATCGGACAAACGGACGAACGACCCGAACAGGATCGTGCTTGCAGTGAACAACGCGGCCAGCCAGGCCATGCGATGGAAGTGACGGAACAACGCCGGTGGCGCAAACAGGTTCATCGAAACGGGCTCACATCAGTTTCAGCAGCTTGACCAGATCCGACCGCAGGCCGGCCGGGTCGAAACCGGGGGCATACCGCAGGATCACAAAGCCATTGGGGTCGATCACATACACCGGCACGCCGGCCGCATCGGTGCCGCGCGGCAATGCCTGGCGCAGGCGGGCATCGTCGCGTAGCACGCGCAATGCAGGCATCGGCGGCAGCCCGGCCGGCGGCGGGCCGATCCACAGCACCTCCACCTTGTCGGCGCGGTGCCCGAGCAACTGCCACACCTTGTCCAGTTCCGCGGCCAACGCCACGCACTGCTGCGTGCAATCGGCCGGCGGCGCCACTGCAATGCGCCAGATGCGCTCGCTCGGCGCCCATGCATACGGTTGCCCGTTCGCACGGACCGGCACCAGCGCCCGCAGATCCGCGGGCGGCTTCAGCAGCTCGCCGTGATTGCGCATCGACGCCGGCTGCCATCCGGAGAAGCGCAGCACGCCGGCCAGCAACATCGAGCCGAAGAACAGCACCGCCAGGGCAATCAGCATCCTGCGGCCGCGTTTGACCGAGTGCGGCGTGGCCGATGTGGAGGAGGTCATACTGACGATTTTCTCATGCCGCAGGCGTCAGTGCCCGCGGTCGCGGCGGCGCGCACGCCATGTCAGCAGCATTGCGGTCGCCAGGACCGCGGCGGCCAACCCGAACCATTGCACCGCGTAACCCAAGTGCCGCGCGGGTGGTAGCGTGTTTGGCAGCATGTCCAGATCGCGCGCGTAGCCAACCGGCAGTGCAGGGTCCAGGCGCAGGACCTGCGACGAAATGTCGCGCCTGCCCAGCGTGCTGCGTAAGGCCTGCAGATCCAGTCGCGTGGCCAGCCAGGTCTGCGCCGCAGCCCCCGGCGCCAGCGCCGGTCCGATCGCCAGCCCCGCCGACGGCGGAGCGCTCAAGAGCCCCTGCACGGTCTGCACGCCTTTCAGCGCAACGATGCCGGGCAACTGCCGATCGGCCGGTAATGGCAACCAGCCCAGATCCACCAGCACGTCTGTCGATCCACCTTCCGGCGCTGCCAGTTGATACACGCGCACACCGGCACGCCCGTCATGCAGCTGATTGTCCAGCAAGACCAGCTGCGGCAAAAAACGCACTTGCCCGCGTACCCATGCCAACTCATTCTTCGTCGCCAGCGCCGGTGCCAAGGGCAGCGTGGTGTCGCGCACATGTGCGGCACGGTCCAGCAAGGCTTGCTTGCTCTGCATGCGCTGCAACTGCCAATGCCCAAGCGCCGCGAAACCCGCGCTCACCAGCAGCGCCAGACACCAACCGATGACCGCCGTGTGCTTGCGCGTCATGACAAGCGGCGCAAAAAAGCGTGCAATGCCATCACCACGCCGACTGCACCCGGGGCTGTTGTGAACGATTCGCTCAAGACGCTGCTGATTGTCGCCTTCCTGATCGTGATCCTATGGAACCTGGGCGCCGGCCTCTACTACCTACTGACCGACCGTGGCCAGACCAAGCGCACCGTCAACGCCCTGACCTGGCGCATCGGTCTATCGGTGGCGTTGATCGCCATCGTGATCCTCGGCATCTACACCGGCTGGATCAAGCCACATGGGCTCGGCCGCTGAGGAGCCGGGATTGGGGATTCGGCATTGGGGATTCGTAAAAACTAAAGCCTGCCGCTTTTACGAATCCCGAATCACCAATCCCGAATCCCCGCCTCAAAGGACATACACGAACAAAAACAGCGCCAGCCACACCACGTCGACGAAGTGCCAGTACCACGCGGCCGCTTCGAAAGCGAAGTGGTTGTCGCGGTTGAAATGCCCCTTCGCCGCGCGCAGCCACATCACTGCCAGCATGATGGTGCCCAGCAGCACATGCATGCCGTGGAAGCCGGTCAGCATGAAGAAGGTCGAACCATAGATGCCCGAGCCCAGGGTGAGATTGAGCTCGGTATAGGCGTGGATATATTCCTCGGCCTGCAGGAACAGGAACACGCAGCCCAGCAGCACGGTCAACCCCAGCCACAACAGCAGCGCGCCGCGGCGCCCTCCCTTGAGCGCGTGGTGGGCGATGGTCAAGGTCACGCCGGAACTGAGCAGGATCAGCGTGTTGATCAGCGGCAGGCCCCAGGCCGGAATGGTCTGGAACTGCCCACCGATGGTGCCCGGGCCATTGGTCGGCCACGCAGCGGAATAACCATTCCATAGCAGCTCGTTGGTCATCACGCCGTCGCCTTCCCCGCCCAGCCAGGGCAGCGTCAGCACACGCGTGTAAAACAGCGCACCGAAGAAAGCGCAGAAAAACATCGCCTCGGAGAAGATGAACCACACCATCCCCATGCGGAACGAGCCATCCACCTGGCGGTTGTAATGCCCGGCATTGGATTCGCGGATGACATCGCCAAACCACATGAACAACGTCGCCAGCAGCATCGCCACGCCGGCGAAGAAGGTCCAGCGCCCCCATGCCGCGTCGTTGAGCCAGCTGGCCACGCCGATCATCATCACGAACATCGCAATCGACCCGACAAAGGGCCATTTGCTCTGGCTCGGGACGAAATACGCATCGGCGTTGGGACTGTGATCGGCCATGGCGTTGCTTCCGTGTCGTGGTACGGGTGGATGGAAGGTTACGGCGCAGCGCGTGGCGCGCCAGCTGCGCCTCCGCCCTGCAGTTCGGAGGTCAGCGCGTCGTTGCGATAGAACGTGTAGGACAGGGTGATCGTAGTGACTTCCGGCGGCAGTGCCGGGTCGACGATGAAACGCAGCGGCATGTCGCGCGTTTCGCCGGCCTGCAAGGTCTGCGCGGTAAAGCAGAAGCACTCGGTTTTATTGAAGTAGCCCGACGCACGCGCAGGTGCAACCGAAGGCACCGCACTGCCCACCACCGCACGTGCACCATCGTTGCGCGCGAAATACAGCGCCTCGTTGAGCTCGCCCGGCACCACATCCATCGTCATCTGTTCGGGATGGAAGGTCCACGGCAGTTTGGAATTGACCCCGCCATCGAACTCCACGCGCACCGTGCGCTTGCCGGCGGCAGGTGGCGCGCCCGCGTTTGTGCGATTGCTCCCAGGCGCACGCTCCATGCGGATGCCAAACACTTTCTCGCAGGCGATGCGGTAGAGCGGCACCAGGGAAAACGTCAGCACGAACACGCCCAGCACCACGCCCAGCAGCTTGAACAAGCCGGCTGTGGGTGCGTGTGCGGGCGCGCGTGCACTCACCGCCCGATGACTCCCGAGGCGATGAAGCCCGCATAGATCAGCAACGCGATGATGCCGACCGTGATCGCGGTACGGCGTACCGCACGGCGCTGCTGCGCCTGCCGTTCCGCAGCAGATAACAGACGCGTCACCGCCGGCTCCGAGGCGGACTCAGTGGCCGATGTCTTCATGTGCAAGATCTCCAGGCTTGATCACCGGCGGCACGGTGAAGGTATGCGCCGGGGCAGGTGACGGCACCGTCCATTCCAGACCCTTGGCACCTTCCCAGGAGCGGGCCTGTGCACGCGCGCCACTGCGCAGCGAGGACAGCAGGATCGCGGCCATCAGGAACGGCGTGACGAACATGCCGAACGCACCGATCGAACTGACCAGATTCCAGTCGGCAAACACCACGTTGTAGTCGGGAATGCGCCGCGGCATGCCGGCCAAGCCAAGGAAGTGCTGCGGGAAGAACAGCAGGTTGACGAACACCATCGTCCACCAGAAGTGCACCTTGGCCCAGGTCTCGTTGTACATCCGCCCGGTCCACTTGGGCCACCAGTAGTACACCGCCGCGATCAGCGCGAACACCGCACCGGTCACCAGCACGTAGTGGAAGTGCGCCACCACGAAGTAGGTGTCGTGGTACTGGAAGTCGGCCGGCACGATCGCCAGCATCAGGCCGGAGAACCCACCGATGCTGAAGAGGATCACGAACGCCACCGCCCACAACATCGGCGATTCGAAGGTCAGCGAGCCCTTCCACATCGTGCTGACCCAGTTGAACACCTTCACCCCGGTCGGGATGGAGATCAGCATGGTGGCGAACATGAAATAAATTTCGCCGCCCAGCGGCATGCCCACGGTGAACATGTGGTGGGCCCAGACGATGAAGCTCAGGAAGGCGATCGCGGCAATGGCGTAGACCATCGCCTGGTAACCGAACAGCGGCTTGCGGCTAAAGGTCGGAATGATCTCGCTGACCACGCCGAACGCCGGCAGGATCATGATGTACACCTCCGGGTGCCCGAAGAACCAGAAGATGTGCTGGTACATCACCGGGTCGCCGCCGCCGGCCGCGTTGAAGAAGCTGGTACCGAAGAACTTGTCGGTCAGCAGCATGGTCACCGCGCCGGCCAGCACCGGCATCACCGCGATCAGCAGGAACGCGGTGATCAGCCAGGCCCAGCAGAAGATCGGCATCTTGAGCAGATCGATGCCTGGCGCGCGCATGTTCAGCACGGTGGCGATGATGTTGATCGCGCCCATGATCGAGCTGACGCCGGCCACGTGGATCGCAAACACGCTGAAGGCGACGTTGTAGCCGCCCTGCAGCGACAGCGGCGGGTACAGCGTCCAGCCGCCTGCCGGCGCGCCGCCCGGCAGGAACAGCGTCAGCAGCAGCAGGGTAAAGGCGACCGGCAACAACCAGAACGACCAGTTGTTCATACGCGGCAACGCCATGTCCGGCGCACCGATCTGCAACGGAATCATCCAGTTGGCCAAGCCGACGAAAGCCGGCATCACGCCGCCGAAGATCATCACCAGTGCATGCACGGTGGTCATCTGGTTGAAGAACTCCGGTTTGACGAACTGCAAGCCGGGCTGCATCAATTCGGCGCGAATCACCACGCTCATCGCCGCGCCGATGATGAACATCACGAAGGAAAACAGCAGATACAACGTGCCGATATCCTTGTGATTGGTCGAAAAGAACCAGCGCTCGACGAAACCGGGCTGGTGGTGTCCGTGGTGATCGACTGCGGTATGCGCCATGACGGAACGACCTCTGCGAAGCGAGCGATTGCGGGCGATTAAAGAGCGGCGGTCGGTGTTGCGGCCTGGGCCGGTGTCGCCGCAGGCGCGGCGTCACCTTGCGGAGCGGCCGGTGCACTGGTCGGCGTCGGTGCGGCCGCTGGCGCCGCTCCCGGAGCAGTGCCTGACGCGCTACGACGCGACGCTAGCCAGCGCTGGAAGTCAGCCTTGGGCAGCGCCTCCACCACGATCGGCATGAAGCCATGATCCTTGCCGCACAACTCGGCGCACTGCCCGCGATACACGCCCGGTTGCTCGATGTTGGTCCAGGCTTCGTTGACGATGCCGGGAATGGCATCTTGCTTCCATCCCAGCGCCGGCACCCACCAGGCGTGGATCACATCGTCGGCGGTAATCACGAAGCGGATCTTGGTGTTGACCGGCAGCACCAGGCGGTTATCGACATCCAGCAGATAGTGCGGCTGCGAGGCCGCGGTGGGGCGCTCGCCGCTTTGGCGGATACGATCGGATTCGCGTGCCAGGCGGCTGGTGAATTCCACGCCCTGGCCCAGATATTCGTACTTCCACATCCACTGATAGCCGGTCACCTTGACCGTCATTTCCGATTCGCGGGTGTCGTACATCGCGATCAGTTTTGCCGTCGCCGGCCACGCCATCGCAATCAGCACCAGGACCGGAATCACCGTCCACAGCACTTCCGCGGTGGTGTTGTGACTGAATTGTGCGGCCACCGCGCCCTTGGACTTGCGGAACTTGAACATCGCATAGCCCATCGCCGAGAACACCAGCGCGCCAATCACCACGCACACCCACAGCGCCACCATGTGCGCCTCGTAGGCCATCCGCGCGGTCTGGGTCACTCCGCGCCCCATGTTGAGCTGCCATTCCTTGGGATCGGCCGATTGCGCCCAGGCCACCGGCGCGCTCAGCAGCGCCGCCATCGCCAGGCCCACGTGTGTGCAGGTGTTGATCGACTTCCAGCTGCTGCGTTGCGTCATTGCCTAGACCCTTACGTCATCGGTGACGGCCATTGGCGGCCGCGAGCAAGCGTTTGAGCGTTATTGCCAGTTCCACACGTTCGGCCGGCCCGAGAAAACTTCCGATCTCGATCTGCTTGCCGCTGCTGACCAGCAACACCCTGTCATCGCGTTCTATGCAAAGCCGCACCCAGTGCGGATGTGCCTGAAACGCTGGTGGCGCATGCCCGGACGGAAACACCTCAACAACGGCTTCCCCCACCCGGATCGCTTCTTCGCGCTCGCCACTTCGCCACAACTGCCGTAGCGCCAGCGCCACCACACCACTGTGCACCAGGGCAAACACCGGCGCGAACGCATTGCCGGTCCACCACCCCAGGCCTGCAAATAACCACATCGTTCCCGCCAGCACTGCGAACAGTTGCACGAATTGCCTGGCCGACAGTGCCCGCGGAGGCCGCAACCGCAGCTGCGTCCCAACCCCTTCGGACATCAACGGCAGCACTTCGATCATAAACGGCACGCAGCGCACTGCGGGAATAGCCCGATGGTAGACCCGCGCCAACGCATGCGGCAAGCATTTCCGGCGATCAAGAATTTGCTGCAGTGCAGCTAAAAGTGCGCGCAAATCAATCACTTCCGCGTTGCTCGACAATGGCCGTGCCGTCACTCTGCGCGATGGCGGCATGCACAAAACGGCGGGAAAGCCGCCGCTTCCACACAAGTGCGCAAGCCGTCTGGCTCACTAGAATGAGCACGGAATCCAAGGCACCTTTCGCATGAACGCACAGCTCGACCCGCTTGCCTCCACCTCAGTTGCGCGCCCGCTGTTGGCGCCCGAACTGCCCGCCGCACCTGGCGCATTGCGTGCCGCCATCACCGCGGCCTGGCTCAAGGACGAAGCCGAACACGTGCGCGAATTGCTCGACCAGGCACGCCTGCCCGCCGCTGAGCAAGCCAAGGTGCAGGCGGTCGCGGCCGACTTGGTTACCCGTGTGCGGGCACGCGCGCAGGACCAGGGCGCCATCGAAGCCTTCATGCGCCAATACGACCTGGGCAGCGAAGAAGGCGTGCTGCTGATGTGCGTGGCCGAGGCACTGCTGCGCATTCCCGACCAGGACACCGCCGACAAGCTGATCCGCGACAAGCTCGGCGATGCGGATTGGAAGAAGCATATGGGCGGCAGCGATTCGGTGCTGGTCAACGCCTCCACCTGGGGCCTGATGCTGACCGGTCAGCTGGTGCAGCTCAACGACCTCACCCGCGCCGATGTGCCGGGCGCCTTCAAACGCCTGATCGGCCGCGTCGGCGAGCCGGTGATTCGCCTGGCCGTGCGCCAGGCCATGAAGATCATGGGCCATCAGTTCGTCATGGGCCGCACCATCGGCGAAGCGCTGTCGCGTTCGCGCAAGGGCGACAACGCCAACTACCGTTATTCGTTCGACATGCTGGGCGAAGGCGCGCTCACCATGAAGGATGCGCAGCGCTATCTGCAGGCGTATCGGGATGCGATTCATGCGATCGGCCGCAGCGGCAACTTCGTCGGTACCGATGTACTTGCCGCGCCCAGCATCTCGATCAAGTTGTCGGCGCTGTACCCGCGTTACGAGCACGCCAAGCGCGCCCGCGTGATGGCAGAGCTGGTGCCGGGCGTGCTGGAACTTGCGCAGTTGGCCAAGTCGTACGGCATCGGCTACACCGTCGACGCCGAAGAAGCCGACCGGCTGGAACTGTCGCTAGACATCATCGAGGCCACCTTCTCCGACCCGTCATTGGATGGCTGGGAAGGCTATGGCCTGGCCGTGCAGGCCTATCAAAAACGCACGCCGTACACGATCGATTTTCTTGCCGATGTGGCGCGCCGTGTCGGGCGACGCATTCCGGTGCGCCTGGTCAAAGGCGCGTACTGGGACGCAGAGATCAAGCGCGCCCAGATCGAAGGGCATCCCGGCTACCCGGTGTTTACGCGTAAGCAGAACACCGACGTGTCGTACCTGGCATGCGCACGTCGCATGTTCGCGCACAGCGACGCGCTCTACCCGATGTTCGCCACGCACAACGCGCAGACCATTGCGGCGGTACGTGCGATTGCGGCAGGCAAGACCTACGAGCACCAGAAACTGCACGGCATGGGCGACGACCTGTATGCCGAGGTGATTCCTGCCGATCGTCTCGATCTGCCGTGCCGCGTCTATGCACCGGTCGGCTCGCACGAAGATCTGCTGCCGTATCTGGTACGTCGCCTGCTCGAAAACGGCGCCAATTCCAGCTTCGTCAATCGCATCACCGACGAGGATGTCGCCATCGAGGACCTCATCCGCGACCCGGTCGAGGCAGTGACGTCATTTACTTCCATCCCGCATCCCAAGATTCCGCTGCCAGCCGACTTGCTGCGTAGCCAGAACCAGAACAGGAAAAACTCCATGGGCGCCAATCTCGCCAACGACAACGATCTGCGCCAGCTGGCCGAGCAACTCAACGCCGCGATCAAGCCGTGGAAGGCCACGCCCCTGGTGCCCGGTGCGCTGATCAGCACACCCGGCCAGACGGTGTTGAATCCGGCAGATCGCCGCGAGACGGTTGGACAGTGGCACCCGGCCGATCCGGATACCGTCCAGAAGTCGCTGGCCAGCGCTGCGGCCGCGCAACCGGCCTGGAACCGCACGCCTGCAGCGAGCCGCGCCACCATCCTTGAACATGCAGCCGATCTGCTCGAAACGCGCATGCCCGACTTCATGGCGATCTGCGTCAAGGAAGCCGGCAAGACGCTGCCCGACGCAGTGGCCGAAGTCCGCGAGGCCGTCGATTTCCTGCGCTACTACGCCGGCCAGGCGCGTGCGCAGTTCGGTGCGCCGGAGCGTCTGCCCGGACCGACCGGCGAATCCAACGAGCTGCAGCTGCACGGGCGCGGCGTCTTTGTCTGCATCAGCCCATGGAACTTCCCGTTGGCGATCTTCCTCGGTCAGGTCGCCGCAGCGCTGGCGGCCGGCAATACGGTCATCGCCAAGCCGGCCGAGCAGACCAACCTGATCGGCTTTGCAGCGGTCAAGCTGCTGCATGAGGCCGGCGTACCGGAAGCGGTCGTGCAGTTCCTGCCAGGCGATGGCGCTACCGTTGGCGCTGCGCTGACCAACGACCCGCGCGTTGCCGGCGTAGCCTTCACCGGCTCTACCGAAACCGCACGCATCATCAACCGCACCCTGGCCGCACGCGACGCTGCCATCGGCGTCTTGATCGCCGAAACCGGCGGCCAGAACGCCTTCATCGCCGACTCGTCCTCGTTGCCCGAAGCAGTGGTCAAAGACGCCATTTCCAGTGCCTTCATCTCGGCCGGGCAGCGCTGCTCCGCGGCGCGCGTCCTGTTCGTCCAGGACGACATCGCCGACAAGGTCATGACGATGCTGGCCGGCGCGATGGGCGAGTTGAAGATCGGCGATCCGGGCCTGCTCTCGACCGACGTTGGCCCCGTCATCGATGCTGATGCGCTCAAGATTCTCGACGATCACGCGGCACGCATGGATCGCCAAGCGCGTCTGATCGGCAGCACCACCTTGGACGCCAGCACCGCGCATGGCAGCTTTTTCGCTCCACGCGCCTATGAGCTGACATCGCTGTCCCAGCTGCAGCGCGAGATTTTCGGGCCGGTGCTGCACGTGATTCGCTGGAAGGCCGACCAGCTCGATGCCGTCATCGAGCAGATCAACGCGACCGGTTACGGCCTCACGTTGGGTGTCCACTCGCGTATCGATGAGACGATCGACCGCATCACCTCGCGCGTGGCGGTAGGCAACGTCTACGTCAATCGCAACCAGATCGGCGCCGTGGTCGGCGTACAACCGTTCGGCGGGCAGGGCCTGTCCGGCACCGGTCCCAAGGCGGGCGGCCCGCATTACCTGCTGCGCTTCGCAACCGAGAAGGTCGTCACCGTCAACACCACCGCGGCAGGCGGCAACGCCTCGCTATTGACGTTGGGTGACTGATGCCGGCCAGCAGATAGCGGCGTCCGCCCGCTGGTCGGTCCGTCATGACCCGATTGCAGCCAGATGTACCGACTGTACCAACAAAAAAAACCCGCTCAGGCGGGGTTTTTTTGTTGGTTGGGCGCAACGTTTCAAGCCGTCAGTCGTGGTGAGTATCCCAACGACATAAAGCATCGCCCCAGCATGGCGAAAACGGGGTGCCTTCGCGGTGCTTTGCCAGCTGTTCGAGTCGACGGCTCCAGGCGTGCGCCCCGCGATGCACATCGCTGGCTTCAAACCGAGATTTATCGAACACCTTAACCACGCCTGGCGCTGCCACTGGTCTTGCATTTGGTCTCAACAAAGATGTGTGAAACATCTGCCTGCATCTTTCTCACCAAGGATGTGGG
>NZ_JAJIUJ010000089.1 GCF_020880415.1 Xanthomonas euvesicatoria pv. euvesicatoria
GGGTTCGGGGAGCAATGGAACAGGGAAGTCAGTTAAGCCTTCACCAGTGCCGGTCTGTACCTTCCATGCGGGCGTGGCTCTCTGAGAAACAGTGGCGGTCATCCGCACCGCAGGCGATGTCGGTTAGCAAATCGTTCACGGCTTCATCCAGCTCTTCATCCGTGTCATAGGGCACCTTCAGTTCATATTCCCCGTTCGGCCGCCGCGTGGCATCGTATTGGGCAAGATCAAAAAACTCGACATGCTCGATCGAGCGCTTCTTTCCGCGCACGAACTTGCTATTGTTCTCGATGCGCAAGGTCAGCAGGATGGTGGCGACCTTCGGCTGGTCAGCGTTTCCGCTCTCGACCACGGAGACGTTTATCGGCGACTGCGCCGATTGTTTGTACGGGCCGATCTCTACGCCGCGATGCCGCAGGTAGCTGTACAGCGTGCTCTTGGACAAGTGCAGTTTCTGCGCAATGGCAGCGACCGACAGCTTGCGCTCGCGGTATAGGGTCTCGGCCGCCAGCGCTGTCGCTTCGGCCTGCGGCGACAGGCCCTTGGGTCGCCCACCGACCCTGCCACGCGCCCGCGCGGCCGTCAGCCCGGCCTGGGTGCGCTCGCGAATTAGCTCGCGCTCGAACTCGGCCAGCGTGGCGAACAGGTTGAACACGAACCGCCCTTGGGCGCTGGTGGTGTCGATGGGGTCATTCAGGCTGAGCAGCCCGACCTTGCGTTCCATCAGGCTACCCACCAACTCAACCAGGTGCTTGAGTGAGCGTCCCATGCGGTCGAGTTTCCAGATCACCAGCACGTCGCCGCCACGCAACTGGCCCAGCAGTTCATCGAGCGCTGGGCGCGCGGTCTTCGCGCCGCTCGCAACGTCCTGATAAATGCGCTCGCAGCCGGCCGCCTTGAGGGAGTCCACCTGCAAGGCTGGGTTCTGTTCGCGCGTGGATACGCGCGCATAGCCGATTTTCATCGTAATATTTTGCTTTACTCGTTAAGTTTTAATAATATCAAACTTTGATTGTACAAACCACTATTACAGACTGCTTGTTGGCTTACGGACACCTCGCGCCGATCGCCCCATCAGAGTTCATAAAAACGATCGTTTTATTGAACCGTTGCAAAAAAAAACCGCTTAAAGAGTGTATAAACACCGATGTGCATAAACTCTGATTGGAGAGAGCTTCATGAATACCGTGCGCTGGAACATCGCCGTATCGCCGGACGTGGATCAGTCCGTCCGCATGTTCATCGCCGCGCAAGGCGGCGGTCGCAAGGGCGACCTGTCACGCTTCATCGAGGATGCGGTGCGCGCCTACCTCTTCGAGCGGGCTGTGGAACAAGCCAAAGCCGCTACGGTGGGTATGGGTGAGACAGAACTGAACGACCTCATTGATGAGGCGGTGCAATGGGCGCGTGAGCATTAATGCGGGTCGTCCTCGACACCAACGTATTGCTGGCCGCGCTGATCTCGTCGCACAGCCCACCCGACATCATCTATCGCGGTTGGCTTGCAGCACGCTTTGAACTGGTGACAGGGACGGCGCAGCTTGATGAACTGCGCCGCGTGAGCCGTTACCCGAAGATCAAGGCAATCCTGCCCGCGCATCGCGTCGGCACGATGATCAACAACATGCAGCGCGCCGTTGTGCTGCATGTATTGCCGCCTCTGCCTGATCGCATCGAGGTCAATGATCCGAACGATGCGTTCCTGCTGGCGATGGCACTGGCCAGCGAGGCCGATTACCTTGTGACTGGCGACCGCCGCGCTGGGCTGCTGCAACGCGGTAGCATTGGCCGCACGCGCATCGTCACGCCAGTCACCTTCTGCGCCGAGGCGCTTTGACGCCATGCCGGTCAGCTTCCTGTCCACCACACAACGGGAACGCTACGGCCGCTATCCAGACACGCTTTCCAGCGAAGAGCTGGCGCGCTATTTCCACCTGGACGACGATGACCGCGAGTGGATCGCCACCAAGCGACGCGACAGCAGTCGCCTCGGTTATGCGCTGCAACTGACCACGGCGCGGTTTCTCGGCACCTTTCTGGAAGACCCTACCGCCGTGCCAAGCCCGGTGCTGCATACGCTGTCGTCGCAACTTGGCATCGCCGACCCTTCCGATTGCGTCATTGACTACCGGACAACTCGGCAGCGCTGGCAGCACACGAGCGAGATTCGCACCCGCTATGGCTACCGCGAGTTCACGGGTACCGGCGTCCAGTTCCGCCTTGGCCGCTGGTTGTGCGCGTTGTGCTGGACGGGCACTGACCGCCCGAGTGCGCTGTTCGACTACGCCAACGGCTGGCTGGTCGGCCACAAGGTGCTGCTACCCGGCGTCACCTTGCTGGAGCG
Organism: Xanthomonas euvesicatoria pv. euvesicatoria; assembly: GCF_020880415.1. Taxonomy (GTDB): domain Bacteria; phylum Pseudomonadota; class Gammaproteobacteria; order Xanthomonadales; family Xanthomonadaceae; genus Xanthomonas; species Xanthomonas euvesicatoria. Next base: position 2,345 of record NZ_JAJIUJ010000089.1, read on the forward strand.
CTTTATCGCCGAGATACGCTCACGCATGGAGTCGCGTCTGTGGCGACTACTGGTGCACGGCGTGACACCCGAGCAGCGACAACGCCTCGATGACTTGCTCAAGCTTGTCGAAGGCAGCCGGCAGTCTTGGCTGGATCGATTGCGCAAGGGGCCGGTACGCGTCAGCGCTCCGGCGCTCGTTGCGGCCTTGCTGCGAATCGAAACCGTGCGTGGCTTGGGCATTAAGCTGCCAGGCACCCATGTGCCGCCGAGCCGCATCGCAGCGCTGGCCCGCTTCGCCAGTACTGCCAAGGTATCCGCCGTGGCTCGATTGCCGGAGGTGCGACGCATCGCCACGCTAGTGGCCTTCGTCCACTGCCTGGAAGCCAGCGCGCAAGACGATGCCATCGATGTGCTCGACCTGCTGCTGCGCGAGCTGTTCACCAAGGCTGAGAAAGAAGATCGTAAGGTCAGGCAGCGCTCCCTCAAGGATCTGGATCGGGCCGCCTCGACGCTGGCCGAGGCATGCCGGATGCTGCTCGATCCGGCCCTGCCGGACGGCGAACTGCGCGAGCGCGTCTATGCCGCCATCGGCCACGATGAACTGGCCCAGGCGCTCAATGAAGTGCGCGGTCTGGTGCGCCCGCCCAACGATGTGTTCTACACCGAACTGGAAGCCCGCAAGGCCACCGTCTCGCGCTTCCTGCCGGCGTTGCTGCGCGTCATCCGCTTTGACGCCAATCCGGCCGCGCAACCTTTGGCGCAGGCGTTGCAATGGCTGCATGAGAAGCCCGACCATGATCCGCCCACGGCCATCGTCGGCAAGGCGTGGCAACGCCATGTCGTTCAGGATGATGGCCGCATCAATGCCACAGCCTATTCGTTCTGCGCGCTCGACAAGCTGCGCAGTGCGATTCGCCGCCGCGACGTGTTCATCAGCCCGAGTTGGCGCTACGCCGATCCACGCGCCGGGCTGCTGGCCGGAGCTGAATGGGAGGCCTCGCGGCCTATCGTCTGCCGCTCGCTGAGCCTGTCGGCGCAGCCCGAGGCCACGTTGTCCGAGCTGACGCGCGAGCTGGACGAAACCTACCGCCGCGTCGCCGCGCGCCTGCCCCAGAACGACGCAGTGCGCTTCGAGAACGTTGGCGACAAGACGGAACTGGTGCTCAGTCCGCTTGAAGCATTGGAGGAGCCGCCTTCATTGATCGCGCTGCGCAACGAAATCAAGGCGCGCATGCCGCGCGTCGATCTTCCGGAAATCCTGCTGGAAGTCGCCGGTCGTACTGGCTGCATGGAAGCGTTCACGCACCTGACTGAACGCACCGCGCGCGCGGCCGACCTGACCACCAGCCTGTGCGCGGTGCTGATGGCCGAAGCCTGCAACACCGGCCCGGAACCACTGGTGCGGCCAGACACTCCGGCGCTCAAGCGCGACCGGCTGATGTGGGTCGATCAGAACTATGTGCGTGACGACACGCTGACAGCCTGCAATGCCGTGCTGGTGGCCGCGCAAAGTCGTATCGCACTGGCGCGAACCTGGGGAGGTGGCGATGTGGCTTCGGCCGACGGCATGCGATTCGTGGTGCCGGTGCGCACGATCCACGCTGGACCGAACCCAAAGTATTTCAATCGCGGGCGCGGCGTCACTTGGTACAACTTGCTTTCCGATCAGCGCACCGGACTGAACGCGATCACTGTGCCTGGCACGCTGCGCGACAGTTTGATTTTGCTAGCGGTTGTGCTGGAGCAGCAAACGGAGTTGCAGCCGACCCAGATCATGACCGACACCGGCGCGTACAGCGATTTGGTGTTCGGTTTGTTCCGCCTCTCCAACTATCGATTCTGCCCGCGCCTGGCCGATGTTGGCGGTACCCGTTTCTGGCGCGTCGATCCCGACGCCGACTATGGCGACCTCAATGCGCTGGCCCGGCAGCGTGTGAATCTCGACCGTATCACCCCGCATTGGGATGATGTGCTGCGTCTGGTCGGCTCGCTCAAGCTCGGTCTGGTTCCGGCGATGGGCATCATGCGCACCTTACAGGTCGATGAACGGCCCACCAGCCTGGCGCAAGCCATCGCCGAAATCGGCCGTATCGACAAGACCATCCACACGTTGAATTTCATCGACGACGAAGCCCGCCGTCGCGCCACGCTGCTGCAACTGAATCTCGGTGAAGGCCGCCACAGCCTGGCGCGCGAGGTTTTCCACGGCAAGCGCGGCGAGCTGTTCCAGCGCTACCGCGAAGGGCAGGAAGACCAGTTGAGCGCGCTCGGCCTGGTCGTGAACATGATCGTGCTTTGGAACACGCTGTACATGGATGCGGTGCTGACGCAGTTGCGCAGCGAAGGCTACCCCGTGAAGCCAGAAGACGAGGCACGGCTGTCGCCGTTCGGCCACGAGCACATCAACATGCTCGGACGCTATTCGTTCTCGGTGCCGGAAGCTGTCGCGCGCGGCGAGCTGAGACCGTTGACCAAACCGAATGATCCTTAAAAACCTTGGAAATTCACCATGCAACAAATGACGCAACAACCGTTGAACGATGCCCAGCTTGATCGGCTGGGCGACTTTCTCGAAGGAGTCGGCGCACCTGCAATGAATCTCGAAATGCTCGATGGGTTCTTTGCCGCACTCATTTGTGGTCCAGAAACGGTTTTGCCCAGCGAATACTTGCCACAAGTATTCGGGGAAGACCATTGCTTCGACAGCAATGACCAAGCCGCCGAAATTCTTGGCTTGGTCATGCGGCACTGGAACACGATTGCATCAGAATTGTTCCGCACTCTGGAGAAAGACGATGTCTACCTTCCCGTGCTACTCGAAGATGCGGATGGGGCCGTACACGGTAACGACTGGGCACGTGGTTTCATGCGCGGCATTCAATTACGGCCCAATAGTTGGCAAGAGTTGATCGGCAGCGAAGAATTTGGCGGGCCCATGCTGCCAATCATGATCTTGACCCATGAACATGATCCTGATCCCGCCATGCGCCCGCCAGAGATTGCGCCGGACAAACGCGATGAGTTGCTTCAGTCCCTGATTGCCGGACTGACGCACATCTATCGCTACTTTGCCTCACATCGCCAATTGGCAACCCAAGGGCCTTTACGCAGACAAGGTCCTAAGATTGGGAGAAATGATCAGTGCCCATGTGGCAGTGGGCGGAAGTACAAGCATTGCTGTGCTACCAGCGCTCCGACATTTCATTGATACCGGCTTAACTGACTTCCCTGTTCCATTGCTCCCCGAACCCCTGGACCAAGGCATTCAGTTGGGTTGCAATGGCAGCGATGGGGCCCAGTCGGTCTGAAGCGGGCAGCGGCTCGATCGAGCTGTCCATGCTGGCCAGCTTTTGCTGCAGCTGGTCGCGCCATACGCGCCTGATCTGAAGCTCGGATTCGTTCCATTGCTCCAATTCGGCGAGCACCGCCTTCACCCGGTCACGCACTCCGGGCATCCATTCCTTCTCGTGCGGTACGGAAGGTCGCGGCTCCGCCTGATCGAGGCGCAGGATCGCGGCCGAGATCGCGGCATGCTGCTGCTGGTACTCGTCGGAAAAGTGTTTGGTGTAGTCATTTAGCGCCTCACCTGCATCATGACCGCAGAAGGCGCATTGCGTCCCGTGCTCATGAAAGCGAAGACCGGCGCGGACCCAATCACTGAGTGCACGATTCTCGATCAGGCGTTGCAGCGCTTGCTGCTTTGGTGTCGCGCGCAACAGTACCGCGATGTCGGCGGCTTCGGGCAGGCGGCCAGGCGGCTGCCACAACGGGCTGGGCACCGGCGTGTACTCGTCGCGGTCGCGCGCCGTACTGACTGCATCTTCGAGCGCTCCCGCATTCAACAAATGATCGCGTTCGTTGCCGACAATGTGGCCCGCGAGCGATCGCAGGTCGGGGGCGCGAAAAGCGCGTATGCCCAGCGCGGTGCCGCACGCAGTCGCCAAATCAGTGGCTTGGCGGTCGCGTGCCTTGGCGGCGTCTTCCTTCTGCCGCTGAGCGGCGCGGTACAGCTCCGCGACCTTGGCGTGGCGCCGGCCGAGCTGCGTGATCCGGCTGACCAAGCGGATGTTGGCGCTACCGATGATGAAAAGAGCCGGCGCGGACGTATGGTCGCTCAGGTTGTCGTCTACAAAGTCGCGGTTGAACACGCGAACGTGCAGAACGCCTCGATCGGCCTCTTTCCTCGTATCCAGCGAGCCGCCGTCGACGGTAAAACGGGCGTAGGCACCACTTGGTAAACGCGATGATCTGTTCGGCTCCAACAGTGCAATAACCCGGGAGAGGGTCGTCTTGCCGGAAGCATTCCACCCGTATATCAGGTTCCACTCGCCGAACTCCGGCGCCTGCGACGTTCTGCCGCTATAGCCGTCCAACACGCCTGCATGGCCAGTTGCTTCGATGCTTTTGAGCATGGCTCCCCCTGTCATCCTTTCCCCGTGCAGAACCGCATTGGCTGCTACAAAGGAATCATACTGCGCGAGGGACTGGAGAGGGCGCGAATGGCGGGCTAAGCCGGGATAACCACTCCGGCATGTACGTTCCCACGGGACGAGAAGTGGCCGGGAAGCGCCAGAGTGGTTGTATCCGGTGTTGATTGACTGGATGTGGGAAAGCCCGAGCGAACTCATTCCCAGCAGCTCCCAGATCGCTGAGATCAGGGCGGTGTTGCTAGCCCGACCGGATGCTGCTGACTCGGCGGTAGCGCAGATCGTCGTCGAGTGCGACGAATACCTTGCCAGGGGAAGCTGAGCGCCCGATGCCCGGCAGCCGGCTCGGTGGGATCACATGACATGACATCAGGCGATATTGCGAGTGGCAGCTGGCGTTTTTATCCGTCAACCCCATGATTTAAAAGGCGAAGTCAGACTCTGTGAGTCATTTTTACACGTATGTCGGCTGAATCCCTATGTGACCAGTCGCGTGCCTGCTTGAGCTGGCTGACAAATGACAGAAGCAAGCGATGCGCCTCGCCCAGCAGGCCGACCAAGCTCGCGCCGCGTTCCCCCGTGCGGGTTGAGAACAGATCGAATTGAGGATCCAGTGCCTTCTCGGGACGAAGATGGATGTGCAACTTGAGATCCGGCTCTAACTCGTCGATCAGTGGAATGGCGGTTGCAGTAAACTGCACATGCCGCAGTTCAGCCGCAGCTAGAGCGGCATGAAGCTCCTTGATGAACCGCTCGAACGCATTCCAGTCGTAGTACTGATGCATGAAGCCCGATGGATCCACCTCTCCCCCTTCCGTGCGAACTCCGCGCAGATCCGATTGTACTGCAACCCGCATACGTTCGGGCCGCCACACCTTCACCCACAGCAATCCACCGTATTTCCCGGCCTTTTCATTCGCTTTATTCGTCCTTCATGCCGGCCGCGGCGCGGTCTTGCGTTGTGTGCGAGTTTCCTGATCGTTCGGCGCGTTCGCTCGCGCAACGTGGTCGTACTCGCGCGAACGAAAAACAGTCCTGCCGACGACGTGCTCCTGCATCCGCGGATCGTCTTCAGGCGGCGTTGCCGGCTGGCATTCGACTAAGAACACGCGGTTCATCGTCGGGTCTTCGAATGGAGGCTTGCTCTCCGGCCCTTCGTGTTGAGCAAGCTGCGCTGCTACCTGTCGAGCGAGCTGCGACGCCTCGCGATCCACGCGATGATTGTCGACCGCCTGAATGATCGCCTTGTACTCGCTGCCGGTGAGACGATGCCGGCGCTTTTCTCGGATGTCCTGCAGCAGTTCTTGGCATTGCTCGAGAGAAAGTGTCAACGTGCCATTCATCGCCGGAATCTCCATTCACCCGAGCTATCGAAACACCTAATCCGATAGCTTAATTTTACATAATTAATGTTATGCGAAAAAGTGGTACTTCCCTTAGTGTTGCATGGAAGACCGCTTTTAGCTCCTTTTGACCGCAACAGTTGACGGGACAACTAAATTTGTACTTTTGCGCCAAGTAAATTTGTACTTTTTTCAGCGCGACTGCGTTTTCGCTGGCGGCGCAACTAAATCTGTACTTTTGTGCCCTGACTTCTCAATTCGACCTCACGCCCGGATAGGATCTTCTCTCGGCGCAGCAAGTCTGATTCCCAAGCAGCGAGGAGATCAATAAGCTGCCGCCACGGACTATCCGCCGGGATTGTCACTGTCGCCAAGATCGGCGTACCCAAATCCTCTGGCCGGTGCGATAGACGCTCATCGGCACCTTGAGGATCAGTGCTCGCTGACGTTTCCATCAGAGGGCCAAACTGGGCGTAAAATGCCTCAATGTGCTTCTTTAGCGTGGGGCCCGAGCCACGCCCACCGAGTTCTTGTCGAAGATTGCGTTGAGTAGTCACCTGCCCCTTCTCGAGTAGAGACGTGAGCGCCAAGAAAGCTTCCTCTTGCGTGATTGGGGTGGGCATTGTCGTCTTCCAGAAGCTGGCGTCCGAGCCTCATTGTGCGCCGATTGAGGCTCCCTTCAAGTGCCTTTGCCCATTCATCCGCACGCATCGAGACCCTGGGTCATCGGCGTACCAGGCAGCCGCCATTTCCCTTCTCCAGCTTAGCGAATTGAGACATTTCCCCCACACGTTAGAACGTGGAGACCGTGGCACTCTTACACCAGTAGCTCATGCAGCAGGCAGACAATGCGCAATGATCTTCCGCCGGAAACCCCAGCGGCTGCTCAAGCAAGAGCGGAGGCTGTGGCAGAGTGGCTCGACGCCGCGACGTTCGAATCACTCCTGGACCTGGATGCCCGACAAGGGCGCTCGCTGGAACAGTGCCTGCAGTCTGGCGTCGTCTTCGCCGTGTGGGTCCCCGAAAGTAATGCGTTTCTGTTCCCACAATGGCAGCTCGATTCGGCTGGGAGACCATCTATCGCCCTTTCCGCAGTGCTGGCGCTTCTGCGTGGCGAATATGGCGTTTCGGGCGGCGAGCGGACGTCAGGTTGGGAGGAGCTTGAGTGGCTGATTGCTCCGCATGCGCGCCTGCATGGGAGCTCGCCATCACAGATGCTTATCTTAGCGCCGACTCTGGTACTTGAAGCTGCGCGGCAGGATTTCTCGTCCTGGAGTGCGGACGCAAGGTGGTGAGTGGAAGCCGCGCTTGAGCCATGCGAACAGCCAGGGCCTATGCGGACCGCAAGTGGCTCACGATAGAGGAGAGTATGCCGACGGAGTCACTTCCCACCCCGCGAAGCGTGGCAGAGGCAAAATTACGCTGTAGCGGCAGCCCGAGGTAGTAGAGTCCTTTGATTGTGGTGGAGACGCCTTTGCTGTGTAGCGCTCGCCCGTCCGGGCCCATGGCTTCCCGTTGCAGAAATGAGGTGTTCTGCCGGAAGCCTGTTGCGAAGATCACAGCGTCGACTCCCTGTATTTCTGCATTCGGCCACACCACCCCATCAGTGGTAAACGCAGTGAACATCTCTCGACGGGAGATGGCACCCGTACGCAGCGCGTGTCGATAACGACCATCATCCAGAACGGGGGTGCTCTGATCGCTCAGCCAACGCGAATTGCCCAGACCGGTCCACTTGAGCCAGTCATGAAAATCGAAGCCGAGGAACCGTTGTGGCATGAACTTCACTGGCTCGCGGGTTGCCAGCACGACGTTGGCAGTGGAGTGCAGTTCGTGCGCGATCTGTACCGCTGAGTTGGCCGCGCCGACGACGACGACGCGCTTTCCCTCAAAACCGGCGGGTGCGCGGTAGGCCGAACTGTGCACAATCGTCCCTTGGTACAGCTGCCTTCCAGGGATCTCCGGCAGATACGGAGTATTGAAGCCACCGGTGGCCACCACCACTGCCTGGGCGGTAATGACTGCTCCATCAGCAAGTGTGACGCGATGCTGGTTTGCTCCGGCGATGACTTCGACAACCTCGCTGTTGGCGCGCACTGGCAGGTCGAAGGTAGACGCATACTGGCGCAGGTACGCTGTGACCTCGTCGCGCTTGGGGTAGCGCTTGGCTCCTCCGGGAAACTCGAGGCCAGGCAGCGAGGAATATCCCGCCGGGGAGAACAGGGTCAGGCTGTCGTAGTACGACGGCCAGCTGCCACCAGCGGCCGGTTGTCGTTCGAGAACCACGTGCGACACGCCTGCGTTCTTGAGCCGGTAGGACATCGCCAAGCCTGCCTGCCCTGCCCCGATCACAACGACGTCGACATTCAATTTATTCATGCGTGTATGCGCCTATATGCATATATATGGGGTGCGTTGATGGATCAAGGATTGCCTGCGGTATTACTTCAAATCACCGGGGCAGCAATAAGGGGCCAGCGCCCTGACCTGCAGCAGGATCTGCTCCAGGCGTGCAACCATCGCCGGGCCATCGACCTGGTAGTAGACCTGACGGCTCACCCGCTCTGCGCGCAGGATCCCGGCATCGTGGAGTCCCTGCAGATGACGTGAGACCACGGATCGCTCTTGTGGAAGGCCGGCGGCGATCTCCGCGATATCTGCACGTTCCACCTGAAGCACACGCTTGAGCACGGCCAAGCGCGACGGCTCAGCGAGCGCCCGAAAAATGGGGTCCGCCAGCACGCTTACTGCTTGCTCAATGGCGTTCGCCTTGGGGGTGCCTTTGCTCATGCGCGAAGCATATATGCACACGCATGCACATTCAAGGGTGCACGCGCTGCGCCTTTGCAGGCAACCAACAGCTTCCGATCAAGGAAACGGTGGCAAGCAGTGCCAATAGGCAGATCAGCCAGACAGGGCCTGCTCGCTCCAATGTAATGGCTGCCAGCGGCGGGGCCGCCGCCTGGGCCAGCAGCATGGGTCGGGCAAGTTGGCCCATGGTCTTGCCGTAGTCCGCCGATCCGATCAGCGCTAGCGGCAGGGTGCCGCGGGCTACCGTGAGTATCCCGTTGCCGGCACCGTAAATGACGAATGCAATGATCGCGACCCATGGGTCTGCGGTAAGTAGCAGCAAGAGCGCAGCCAATGTCGCTGCAATTCCCATGCGCGCAGACCAGGTCGGATGCACGCCTTGTCCGAAGTACATCTCCAGCAAACGAGCGATGACCTGGGCGGGGCCGATCACCATGCCAGCAAGCAACGCCACCGACGGTGCCAGCCCGATGGCACCGAGCAGTGCAATCAGATGCACCGACAAGGTCGCCATGATCGCGGCTTGGCAGGTCAGCAACAGGCCAATGAGCACAAGCCAGTGTGCAGGCGGTGCTGCAGGTGAAGCGGGTGCTGCAGTGCTGATGTGGGCGGCAGCGGCCGCTGAGGCATGCGGACTTGCGCCAATGCGGGGCTGATGCTTCGGAATGGCGAGCAAATGGATGGGCAATGCGACCAGCAGGTTGAATGCGGCAGCTACCCACAACGCGCCGCGCCATCCCATGGCCTCGTCAAGGTAGGTCAGCGCTGGCCAGCCGAGCGTGCTTGCAAAGCCGGCCACCAAGGTCAGGCCGGCAATGGATCGCTTCGCGTTTGCACCGAGCAGCTGTCCCAGTGTCGAGAACGCAGCGTCATACAGGCCCGCAGACATGGCAACGCCCAGTACCACCCAGCCAAGGTAATAGGTAGTTGGGGAGTGCGACGTGGCCAGCACTGCCAGCCCCATGGCAAACACTACGGAGCTGGCCGCCAGTACGGTCCGCCCTCCCCGCCTGTCGATGGTCCGACCGGCCAGGGGAGCCAGTAGTCCGGCGGTGACCAGCCCAGCGGAGAGGCCTCCCACCAGCAGCCCGAGCGACCAGCCAGTGCTTCTGGACATGGGAAGGGCCAGAACGGCCAACAGGTAATAGCTGCTGGCCCACGCAATGATCTGGCCAACCCCTAGCGCAAGGATCAGCAGGGTCAGCTTTTGCGGCTGCTTTGACGCGCCTTGCATGCTATCGAGCTCTCCCTAGCGATTAGCAAATCAGCGGACGCGCTTGCCGTCCTGATCGATCACCACTTCGCCATCTTCCTTGGTGAAGGGCTCGTGCACCGCTGGCAGGATGTCCAGAACCACCTCGGAGGGCCGGCACAGGCGCGTGCCCATTCTGGTCTGGACGAAGGGGCGATTGATGAGGATTGGATTGGCCAGCATGGCATCCAGCAGTGCGTCCTCACTCAAGGTGGGATCGTCCAACCCCAGTTCCAGATAGGGTGTGCCCTTCTGGCGGATCGCAGCGCGAACATCCAATCCGGCGGCGGCAATCAGCTCGACAAGGCGCGCTCGGCTGGGTGGGTCGACCAGGTACTCAATCACTTCCGGCTCAATGCCGGCGTGGCGAATCAACGCCAAGGTGTTTCGCGAGGTGCCGCACTTGGGGTTGTGATAGATGACAGCGTTCATGCGTTCTCCTTTTCATTCAATGCAGTCTCGACGACGCCGGCCGCGGCGGTCAGGGCAGCCGCTTCGACAGCCCCCTTCCGTTCGCTGTAGCGATCAACCAGGTAGTCACTGCGGCCACGCACCAGCAGGGTGAACTTGACCAGTTCTTCCATCACATCCACGACGCGATCGTAGTAGGCCGACGGTTTCATGCGCCCCTCGTCATCGAACTCCTGCCAGGCCTTGGCCACCGAGGACTGGTTCGGAATCGTCACCATCCGCATCCAGCGGCCGAGTACGCGCAACGCATTGACCACGTTGAAGGACTGGGAGCCGCCACAGACCTGCATCACGGCCAGGGTGCGACCTTGGGTCGGGCGTATGCTCCCCTCTTCCAGCGGCAGCCAGTCAATCTGGTTCTTGAACACGGCCGTCAGGGTGCCGTGGCGTTCCGGGCTGACCCACACGTGCCCTTCGGACCACAAAGAGGCCTGACGCAGCTCCTGCACCTTGGGGTGGGAGGCGGGCACCGAATCGAGCATCGGCAGCTCATGCGGATCAAAAAGTCGGGTCTCCGCGCCCAGATGTTCCAGCAACCGCTGCGCCTCCAACGCCAGCTTGCGGCTGAACGACTGCGGGCGCAGGGAGCCGTACAAGATCAGGATGCGGGGCCGGTGCGGCGCGGCATTGGGCTCGCTCAGCTTTTCGGCCACCGGAGGGTTCAAGGCGCCCGGGACGACATTGGGAAGGTGTTGCATGGGGGGTTGTCCTGCCTATTCGATTCGACTATTCTAGAATCATGGAACATAAAAACGCAACTCACGCCCTGGCCGCCCTGGGTCACGCCACCCGGCTTTCCATCTTCCGCCTGCTGGTCCAAGCCGGAAGTGGCGGCAAGCTGGCCGGCGATATCGCCCAGTCCCTCTCCCTTCCCGGTGCCACCCTCTCCTTCCATCTGAAGGAGTTGCTGGCCGCTGGCCTGATCACCGCCGAGCAGCGCGGTCGCACCATCTGCTACCGCGCCGAGTTCGAGGCGATGAGCTCGCTGGTTGCCTACCTGACCGAAAACTGCTGCGCCGACGAACAGGCCTGCGAACGTCCTGCTGGCTGCTGACCTCCCCCCCTCCTAGAGATCGCTCAAATGACCCGTCGTGTTCTGTTCTTGTGTACTGGCAACTCCGCCCGCAGCGTGCTTGCCGAATCGACCCTTAAAAAATGGGGCGAAGGGCGCTATCTCTCCTTCAGTGCGGGCAGCCAGCCGGCCGGTCGCGTCAATCCCTTTGCCATTGCCCAGCTGGAGCGCGAAGGCTTCCCGGTCGAGGGCATGCGCAGCAAGTCCTGGGACGAATTTGCCGAACCCGATGCCGCTGCCATGGATCTGATCGTCACCGTGTGTGACAGCGCGGCCGCCGAGGCGTGCCCGGTGGTGTTTGGTGACTTCGTTCGCGTGCATTGGGGCCTGTTCGACCCGGCCGGCGTGGAAGGTTCGGATGCGCAGAAGGCAGAAGCCTTTGACCGTGCCCATCAGACCATCAAGCGACGCCTGCAGGCCTTCCTGGAGATTCCTGACAGCGCCTGGGACGACCGCGCAGCGCTGAAGGCTCGCCTCGACCCGATCGCGCAGATCGACTAACCGCTTTTCCGAGACCTGCCATGACTACTGATTCCCCCCGCCTGTCCTTCCTGGACCGGTACCTTACGCTCTGGATTTTCTTGGCGATGGCCCTTGGCGTCGGCTTGGGCGCGATGTTCGAAGGCGTCCCCAGCGCGCTTCACAGCCTGTCGATTGGATCGACCAACATCCCGATCGCCATTGGCCTGATCCTGATGATGTATCCGCCGCTGGCCAAGGTGAAGTACGAAGAGCTGCCCAAGGTGTTTGCCGACAAGCGCGTGCTGATGCTCTCGCTGGTGCAGAACTGGATCATCGGTCCGTTCCTGATGTTCGGCCTGGCGGTGCTGTTCCTGCGCGACTACCCTGAGTACATGACTGGCCTGATCCTGATTGGCCTGGCACGCTGTATCGCTATGGTGCTGGTCTGGAATCAGCTCGCCCGCGGTGATGGGCAGTATGTGGCCGGGCTGGTGGCCTTCAACTCGATCTTCCAGATCGCGTTGTTCAGTGTGTACGCGTGGTTCTTCCTGTCGTGGCTGCCGCCGGTGTTCGGCCTGCAGGGCAGCGTGATCGACGTCAGCTTCTGGACCATTGCCGAGGCGGTGCTGATTTATCTGGGCATCCCCTTCCTCGCAGGGTTCCTCACCAGCCGCTGGCTCAAGGCGCGCAAAGGCGTGCGTTGGTATGAAGAGAAGTTCCTGCCAGCGATCAGTCCGATCACGCTGGCGGCGTTGCTGTTCACGATCGTTGCCATGTTCAGCCTGAAGGGGGGCGATGTGCTGCGCATCCCGATGGATGCAGTGCGCATCGCGATCCCGCTGACGCTCTATTTCATCATTCAGTTCGTGCTGAGCTTCTTCATGGGCAAGTTCATTGCGAAGGACTACCCGCGCACGACCGCGATCGCCTTCACTGCTGCTGGCAACAACTTCGAGCTGGCCATCGCCGTCGCCATCGCCGCCTTTGGTCTGGCTTCGCCGGTCGCCTTCGCTGCGGTCATCGGACCGCTGGTGGAGGTGCCGGTGCTGATCCTGTTGGTCCATGTCGCCCTGCGGCTGGGCAAGCGCTACTTTCCTGCCGACGCACGGAGTCATTGAGTTATGAGCACGACCCGACACATCCCGCTGTTGATCCTCGGTTCCGGCCCGGCCGGCTGGACGGCAGCGGTCTACGCCGCCCGCGCCAACCTGAACCCGGTGGTGATCACCGGTCTTCAGCAGGGCGGCCAGCTCATGACCACCACCGGAGTGGACAACTGGCCGGGCGACGCCCACGGCCTGATGGGCCCGGACCTGATGGCGCGCATGCAGGCCCACGCTGAGCGCTTCGAGACCGAAGTGATCTTCGACCACATCCACACCGCGGATGTGACCCAGCGCCCGTTCAAGCTGATCGGCGACAGCGCCGAGTACACCTGCGACGCGCTGATCATTGCCACCGGCGCCACCGCCAAGTACCTGGGCATTCCGACCGAAGAGGAATTCAAGGGCCGCGGCGTCTCCGCCTGCGCCACCTGCGACGGCTTCTTCTACCGTGACCAGGACGTGGTCGTGGTGGGCGGCGGCAACACCGCCGTGGAAGAGGCCCTGTACCTGTCCAACATCGCCCGCAAGGTCTACCTGGTCCACCGCCGCGACACCCTGAAGGCGGAAAAGATCATGCAGGATAAGCTGTTCGCCAAGGTCGCCCACGGCAAGATCGAAACCGTGTGGCACCACCAGGTGGACGAAGTGCTGGGCAATGAAGCCGGCGTCACCGGCGTGCGGGTCAAGTCCACCCTGGACGGCAGCACCCGCGACATCGAGGCACACGGCTTCTTCGTGGCCATCGGCCACCACCCCAACACCAGCCTGTTCGACGGCCAGCTGACCATGAACAACGGCTACCTGGACATCCGCTCGGGCCTGGGCGGCAACGCCACCCAGACCTCGGTGGAAGGTGTGTTCGCCGCTGGCGACGTGGCCGACCAGCACTACCGCCAGGCCATCACCTCGGCCGGCTTCGGCTGCATGGCTGCACTGGATGCGGAGCGCTACCTGGATGCACTCAAGATCTCCGATCAACAGCAGAGAAAGAATGCCGCCTGAGTGAGGCGGCGCGAGGGAGCACAGATGGACAGCGTCGATGTGGTGGTAATCGGAGGTGGCCAATCGGGTCTTTCTGCCGGCTATTTCCTGCGCCGCAGCGGGCTGTCCTATGTAATTCTCGATGCGGAAGCGTCGCCCGGCGGCGCATGGCAGCATGCCTGGCACTCGCTGCATCTGTTTTCCCCGGCGGGCTGGAGCTCCATTCCCGGATGGCCCATGCCCGCCAGCCAAGGCCCCTACCCTGCGCGTGCCGAAGTGCTCGCTTATCTGGCGCAGTACGAACAAAAATATGCGCTGCCCGTTCTTCGCCCTATCCGCGTGCAACGAGTCAGCCACTTTGGCGAGCGTCTGCGGGTGGTGGCCAGGGACGGTCGGCAATGGTTGGCGCGGGCGGTGATCAGCGCCACCGGAACATGGGGGGAAGCCTACACGCCTGAGTACCAAGGGTTGGAGTCATTTGCGGGGATCCAGCTGCACTCCGCTCACTACAGCACCCCTGCGCCGTTCGCCGGAATGCGGGTGGCCATCATCGGTGGTGGCAATTCCGGTGCGCAGATTCTGGCCGAAGTATCGACGGTGGCGGAAACCACCTGGATCACACAGCACGAACCGGCGTTCCTGGCCGATGACGTCGACGGCCGCGTGCTGTTCGAACGCGCGACTGAGCGATGGAAGGCGCAGCAGGAAGGCCGGGAGCCTGACCTGCCACCAGGCGGTTTCGGCGACATCGTCATGGTGCCGCCGGTGCTCGACGCGCGGGCGCGCGGGGTGCTCGCCGCAGTCCCACCGCCGGCCCGCTTCTCCCCCACCGGCATGCAATGGGCCGACGGCACCGAGCGGGCGTTCGATGCAGTGATCTGGTGCACCGGCTTCCGCCCGGCGTTGTCGCACCTGAAGGGCCTGGACCTTGTAACCCCGCAGGGCCAGGTGGAGGTCGACGGCAGCGGCCTGCGCGCGTTGGCGGTGCCCTCGGTTTGGTTGTTGGGATACGGGGATTGGAACGGCATGGCCTCTGCCACGCTGATTGGGGTCACGCGTTACGCCCGCGAGGCGGTGAGGCAGGTCACTGCCTATTGCGCAGACCACCAGGACAGGTAGCTGACCCCTGTTGCCAACCGTGCCAGCTTGCTCCCCTCAACGTCCCGCTCCCGCGGGATTTTTTGTGAGCGACGTTGATCGATAACTGAATAGGTGTGTGTCATCACGGTGTCACATAGAGGGCCCACCATTTCGTCATGTCGATATATCTCGACATGTCGACATCTTGTGCAATCGGAGCACCGTGATGGCCCAGCCCCAACGCGTCTTGGATTTTGATTACTTCGAACGGCGCTCACTCAGCGCATCGATGTCGATCGACCATGCGCTGGATGCACTGTCGGCACTGAGCAACGGCGCACGTCTTGTGATCTTCCGCACGCTGGTGAACCACGAGCCGGAAGGACTGACCGCCGGTGTCCTGACCGACATGATGGGAATGCGGCACAACACCTTGTCCAACCATCTGGCCGTGCTGAGCCGAGGCGGATTGATCTGCGGCACCCGCGAAGGCCGCTTCGTGCGCTATCGCGCCTGCCTGGACGGCATGCATGGTTTGCTGGCCTTCCTGCTGGACGATTGCTGCGGCGGTCGTTCCGAGCTCTGTCTGCAGCCTCATCCCACCGATCCCGCCTGCGATTGCGTGGCGGAGGTCCCTGCCCCACCGCGGCCGCTCAAATAGTCGTGTACCGCCCGGCTGGGGAGTCGGGGGGTACCTAACCATCGCACCCATGCTCATCTGAACCTCGGAGACTTACATGTACCTGCGCCTCACTTTGCTTGCCGCCGCAACGCTCAGCATCCTCGCCTGCTCGCCGTCTGGAACACCTGCTACCACTGGCCAGGACAGTGCCGGGGCACCTGCAAAAGCCGGCGAGATCACCGGCATGGTGAGCACGGACGGCTCGTCGACCGTTTTTCCCGTCACCGAAGCGATGGCTGAAGAGTTCCAGAAAGAAAATGCCGGCATCAAAGTAACGGTCGGCATGTCAGGAACCGGTGGCGGCTTCAAGAAGTTCTGCCGCGGCGAAACCGACATCTCCAATGCGTCGCGCCCGATCAAGGGTGAGGAGAAGGAAGCCTGCAAGGCCGCTGGCGTAGAGTACATCGAGCTTCCAGTCGCGATGGACGCTCTGACAGTTGTGGTCAACCCACAGAACACCTGGGCCAATGACCTCACCGTCGACGAACTGAAGGCCATGTGGGTCCCTGAAGCACAGGGCAAGATCACCAACTGGAACCAGATTCGTCCGAGCTTCCCGGACAAGCCGCTGGTCCTCTACGGTGCGGGCACCGATTCGGGCACCTACGACTATTTCACCGCTGCAATCGTTGGCAAGGAGCACTCCAGTCGCGGCGACTACACGGCCTCGGAGGACGACAACGTGCTGGTGCAGGGAGTCTCGGGTGATGCCAATGCACTGGGGTTCTTCGGTTTGGCCTATTACGAAGAGAACGCCGACAAGCTCAAGGCAGTAGGCATCAAGACCAACGCCGCCGCCCAGGCGGTCGCGCCCAGCGTCGAAACCGCGCGCTCCGGCCAGTATCAGCCTCTGTCGCGCCCGATCTTCATCTACGTAAGCAAGAAGGCCGCCGAAACCAAGCCCGAGGTCGCGCGCTTTGTCGAGTTCTATCTGGACTCCAAGCACTCCGAAGGATTGGTGCAGGAGGTGGGCTATGTACCGCTGCCGGAGAACGCATTGGCCGCAATGCGCGAGCGCTTTGCAAAGCGGGAGATTGGCACCGGCTTCACTGGCTCGAAGATTGGCGTTTCCATCGACGAGCTGCTGAAAGAGAAGCTGGTTTACTGACAATCATGGTCGGCGCGCACAGCGATGTGCGCGCTGGCTGAGGCCGTCTGATGAAAAGTAGTGGTTCCTTCCTCGATGTGGGTCCTGTCCCGCTTCAGCCAAGCGACGCATTTCTGCGCCGCCGCCATGCCATCGACACAGGCATTCGCCTGGTACTGTTCGTCGCAGCGGCGCTATCAGTTCTGGTCACCTTCGGCATCCTCTACGTCCTTCTCAGTGAGAGCTTGAAGTTCTTCACTCAGGTGTCCATCGTGGACTTCCTGACCGATACGCATTGGACGCCCGTCTTCGAAGAGAAGCACTTCGGGATCATGACACTACTGTCGGGTACGCTGATGACCACGGCCATTGCCCTGGTTGTTGCCGTGCCTGCCGGCACGATTCTCGCGTTGTATCTCAGCGAGTTCGCCAAGCCCAGGCTCCGTGAAGCGGTAAAGCCGTTCCTTGAGCTCATTGCAGGCGTACCAACGGTCGCTTTCGGGTACTTCGCTCTGCTGTTCTTGACGCCCATCTTTCAATCCTTCATCCCGGGTCTGGCGCGCTTCAACCTGCTCGTGTCTGGGGTGGTCATCGGCATCATGATCTTGCCCTACATCGTATCCATGAGCGAAGATGCCATGCGCGCCGTGCCTGATTCGCTGCGTGAGGGGGCATACGCACTGGGATTCACCCGCCTGCAGACCGGACTGAAGGTGGTGACGCCAGCTGCGCTCTCGGGCGTCACCGCCGCTTACTTGCTCGGAATGTCGCGGGCGGTCGGCGAGACTATGGTAGTGGCTATCGCTGCCGGCCAGCAGGCCAGGATCGCGACCAATCCGCTCGAGGGTGCAGCAACTATCACCTCATACATCGTGCAGTTGAGCATGGGCGATCTTCCACATGAGTCGATTGCCTATCAGACCATCTTCGCCGCCGGATTGACGCTTTTCGCACTTACGTTCAGTTTCAACCTCTTCGCCTTCTGGCTCCGCAAGCGCTACCGGGAGGCCTACTGATGCGCGACCACATCGAGCCCATGGGCCTTGACGATGCTGCAATTACACGGCGAGCAAGAGTTTCAGACTTGTGCTTCACCGTGCTCGGGCTGCTGGTACTGTTCCTGACCCTGACCATTCTGATGGCGCTTGTAGCCGACTTCGTAGTCGACGGCGCGGCCAGACTCACTCCAGACTTTTTCACCAACTTCCCCTCTCGCCGACCTGAGTCTGCCGGTATTCTCTCGGCGTGGATCGGTACTTGCCTTGTCATGCTGGTGACCGGGGTCCTTGCCGTGCCGGTGGGGGTCGCCGCAGGCGTCTATCTTGAGGAATACGCCCCGAAGCACTGGGTCACCGACTTTATTGAGGTCAATGTCACCAACCTTGCTGGCGTTCCTTCGATCATCTTCGGACTGCTGGCACTGGGGCTCTTCGTCCAGATGTTCGGGCTCGGCCAAACGATCCTGGTCGCGGGCATGACGCTTGCTCTGCTGATCCTGCCCATCATCATTGTCGCGACCCGCGAGTCACTGCGTGCCATTCCTCAAGACATCCGCGAGGCTGCTTTCGGGCTGGGGGCAGATCAGTGGCAGACCGTCAGCATCTTTCTGCTTCCGGCCGCGCGTCCGGGAATCCTGACTGGCGCCATCGTGGGCATGTCGCGGGCCATTGGCGAAACCGCGCCGATCATCACCATCGGCGCACTGACCTTCATTGCCTTCCTGCCGCCGTCACCAATCCAGGCATCTGCTCCCTTCATCAGTTTTGAATGGCTCAGCTCCCCCTTCACCGTGATGCCCATCCAGATGTTCAACTGGGTGTCGCGACCGCAGGCTGGCTTTCACGTGAATGCAGCCGCCGCCGGGCTGGTGCTGCTGGGCATGACCCTGCTGATGAACGGCTTTGCAATCTGGCTGCGTTACCGCCTTCGCCGCCGCTTGCGGTGATCCACGGAGAAAACATGAATCACTCGACCATCTCAATTCCGGTTCCCGTGGCCGAACGCACCTCAACCCCCGCCCACGATGCGACGGTGCGTGCTGAGGTCCGTGGGCTTGACTTCCATTATGACAAGTTCCACGCGCTGAAGGACATCAACCTGTCGATCGGCAGCAACCAGGTCACTGCGCTGATCGGCCCCTCGGGCTGCGGCAAAAGTACGCTACTGCGCTGCTTCAACCGGATGCATGACCTGTATCCGAATAACCGGTACTCCGGCGCGATTACCCTCATGCCGGAGAACCTGAATATCGTAGGGCCGGATGTGGACCCGATGCGCGTGAGGCTGCGCATTGGCATGGTTTTTCAGAAGCCAAATCCGTTCCCGAAATCGATCTTTGACAACGTGGCCTCAGGGATCATGATTCGCGGTGTGCGCAACAAATCAGTTGTCACTGAGCATGTCGAACGCGCATTGCGCGGAGCGGCCCTCTGGGATGAGGTGAAGGACAGGCTTGGTAAGTCAGCATTCGAGTTGTCCGGCGGTCAGC
The DNA here is from genome assembly GCF_020880415.1 of Xanthomonas euvesicatoria pv. euvesicatoria. GTDB lineage: Bacteria > Pseudomonadota > Gammaproteobacteria > Xanthomonadales > Xanthomonadaceae > Xanthomonas > Xanthomonas euvesicatoria. The sequence continues at coordinate 21,589 of NZ_JAJIUJ010000089.1, forward strand.
AGCAGCGTCTGTGCATAGCCAGGGCGCTGGCGCCCAACCCCGAGATAATTCTCTTTGATGAACCCACATCTGCACTCGATCCCATTGCAACTGCGCGGATTGAAGAGCTGATCGACGAGTTGCGTGCGCAGTACACCATCGTCATTGTTACCCACAACATGCAGCAGGCTGCGCGGATCTCGGACAGGACGGCATTCATGCACATGGGACAGCTCATTGAGAGTGGCCCTACGGCGGAGTTTTTTACCAATCCGAAAGAGCAGAAGACCCACGAGTACATCACCGGCCGTTTCGGCTGAGGAGCAAAGGTCATGACCGACCATATTGTCCAGTCTTTCGATGTCGAGCTGCGGGGGCTTACTTCACACATCCTTGAGCTCGGCATCCTTGCCGAACAGCAGCTTACGGATGCCGTCTGGTCGCTACGGCGTGGCAACGAGCAAATGGCCAAGGAAGTGGCAGAGCGTGAGGAGCGACTGAACCGGCTTGCGGCGCAGATTGATAGCGACGCTGTGAGCATGATCGCGCGTAGACAGCCGCTAGCGATCGACCTTCGCCATGTGATGGCGGCAATCCGAATTAGTTCAAACCTGGAGCGCGTGGGCGATCTTGCTTACAACATTGCCAAACGCTCGATGGCAATGAGCGAGGCTCCGATACCAGCAGAGCTTGCGGAGCCTATGCAGCGTATGGCCGAGCTCACGCTATTGCAGCTGAAATCAGCGCGGGAGTCCTTTGCCACGATGGACATTCATTCGGCTTATCGCGTTTGGGAGGAAGATGCAGTAATTGACGCGATGCACACGATCTTGTTCAAGGATATCGTCCAATGCATGGCCGACGACCGCGCCTCCGCATTTGACTTAGCTCACCTGCTGTTCGTCGTCAAAAATATCGAGCGGGTTGGTGACCACGCAACCAACATAGCCGAGGACGTCGTATACATGGTCAGCGGAGCGTTACCCATCGGCAAACGCCCCAAGATGGATGAAAGCACCCTGCCCAGGGCGGGAAGTGACAACCTCGGCAACAGCTAACAAACCCACTATCCCTGCATATTGGGCCGCTGCGCCCAACGGCGACGAGGTCGGAGAGCCGTTTTGTGACGACGGGACTACCTCCTTCCCCAGATTTCACGTTGCACCATGCAACGGGTTATTTATCGCATGGTGTTGTGGCACCATGGAGTGATGGCGGTGACATATTACTTTCTTGATACCGAGTGGTCCGATGTATTGGGCGCTGAGTTGGTCAGCCTCGCGCTGGTCCGGGAGGATGGGGAGCAGGACTTTTACGCCGAACGTGCCGATCTTTCCGAAACGCCGACCGACTTTGTTCGCCAGGCCGTATACCCGCTGCTGACCCGCGGAAATGCGGCCATGTCGGATGCGGCTTTGACCACGGCGCTTCGTGCCTTTCTGGGGTCGGTTGCGACGCCAGCGGTGATGGCGGACTACCCAAACGACTTGCACCTCTTGCAGTACGCCTTGGATGGCTTTGAACTGCCTGACGAGCAGGCTGCAGCCTGCGGCCCAATTCCCACCCCCATCCTGACGCGCATGCTGAAGGACGGCCTCACGGGAATGCTGGTAGAAGATTGGTTCGCCGCACATCCGGAGCAAAACGCCAAGCGCCATCACGCGCTGGCGGATGCGCAGGCGTTGCGGATGGCGTGGCTGGTCGCTACCGATCGCCTGCCGCCGCCAGCATGGGCCAAGTCGTACCGGCGACTCAGGGTATAGAAGCTCTGCTGGCTTTGATGCATTGAGCGAATTGGGTATGCTTGCGCCATGAGTCACATCTGCCAGCTCGGCCACCGAATACCGGCGTGATCGCATTGATCGATCACGCCCCTGTTGCTCATGTTGGTCAGAGCGCCGGCCTTATACCCCGGTGAGAGCACGCGCCAGATAAGCGCGTACACGTCGGTTCGATTCCGACCGGGGGCACCACCGTCAATGACGGAAGAATGCTTCTACTTGCGCGCCATGGCAGCGCTTGTACTTGCTGCCGCTGCCACACAGGCACGGCGTATGTTCACGCAGTCCCGCACCGAGTGACTGGCCCAAGAAATCCCTGGCCTGTAGAAGGGGCTGGATTTCATTGGCGGGAACGCTCACCTCTCCATATTGGGATGCTCGCTCGCCGCGGTTCATCACCCGGACTATCGCTTCAGACATCTGGATGAAGTGCTTGATGAGCATGTCATCGCGTAACGGCATGCGGACGTTGTCGATGGCCAAGCCCTCGTAGCGTCTGCGCGGATCGGGCACAAAGAGAATGCGTGTCTCACCTTCAGGCTTTGGCGTGATGTCGACCATTTCACCCTCGGGGCTGACCCACACGGCATGGAATTCTGCCTCCACCAGCACGTGCGGCCATTCCCACAGCTGCCAACCGCACCGCATCTGGCCGCCGTCCCGCGTGATCTTCGCTTGCACGTTGGGAAAGCACTCATGCACGATCGCATCGGCTTCCGGCTGCACAGGCAGATAGACGGGCTCTGCGCCGCGCACGACGGAATCGGTCAGGCGCCGCACTGCACGGGTGATTTCCGGGGGTGTGGTCGTTACCACGGTCATAGCAAAGCTCCTTGCGATCGTTGCGCCTAGTGTTCTCAACCTAGGTTATGGCTCCGGCGTCTCTTCCGATGAGATCCGCTTCGAGCCTTTACCGCCGGTACTGGCCGGCTGTAGCTGGGCCAAAAGCGGCTCCAAGGTGCTCAGACGCACCGTGGCGCGCAGGGTCCCCGCCTCGGCGTGCTCGCGTCGTTCGCGCTCCTGGGTCAATTCGGTCCGAGCTTGGGTGAGCTCCTGTCGTACTGCTTCCAAACTCTGGGTATCTTGGCTCCAGCGCACCTGCAGCGCCTGGTGTTCGGCCGCTGTGAGGCGCAGCGTATCGAGCTCGCCTTGTTGTGTCTGGATGGTCTGGCGCAACTGCGCTAACTCCCTTTCCAGCCGAGTGTGGCGTTCCAGCCATTGGCCGTTTTCCCTGTTGAGCTGCACCAGGTCGTGGTTTTTGGTGGTCAACACTTCGTTGGCTTGGCGCAGGGCGACCTGCAGTTCCTGCACCTGGTGCTCATGCCGGCGTTGCTCCTGCTCGCGCTGGTCTTTGACCGAGGTGCGGTAGTGCTCAAGGGCTTCCCTGGCATGCTCGTGCTTCTGTTCCAGGGAGCGCGCATGGCTTTCGTGCTCGGTCAGTCGCGCTGTGAGGCCCGCGATGCGCTCCTCTAGCTGGGCCAGTTCAGTGGTACGGCTGGCCAAGTCGCGCCTAGCCGCTTCGCCGGCCTCGCGCTCTGTCTGCAGCGCCGCCTCGGTGCGCTGAAGCTGCGCACTGAGGCTTCCGGCCTCTTGCCGGGCCTGTTCCAAGGCTTGGGTGCCCGCTTGCAGCTCGGCCTGGAAGCGCTCTTGCGCTTGGGCGATCAGCGCCTCGGCCTCGCCGTGCAGTCGCTCGGCCAGCCGCGCGACCAGGTCCTGCAGGGCATCGCTGACAGCGATCTTGGCGCGTAGGCCTTGCCCTTCCTCCTCTTCCAGCTCCTTCAGGTAGCGATGGATGGTGGTTTTGGACCCAGTGTTGCCCAGCGCCACGCGGACGGCGTCCACCGAGGGGTTCTTACCTTCGGCCCGGAGGATGTCGCGGGCGCGCTGCACATTGTTCGTCGACAGACAATTCTGCCCTGATCAGGCAGAGATTCTGCCCCTTCAGGCAGACAATACTGGCTCGCCGTGAATCCATGCAGAGATTTCTGGCTGTAGATTGGCCCGTTGCACACATCTACCGTTACAGGACCAGTTGAGCTCGCAGTTTAAGGAGCCTCTTACTTCATCGAAGGCCTGTCCGTCCTCATCGAAGCGCTTTCCGCCGGTGCCTGCCGATGGCCCGATCTGTCTGAGTAGACATGATCCGCCACAGGCCAGTTATCGGAGAGAAGAACCCGGCCGGGGTTTCCCTCGCGCCCTGGACGAATCCGCGGAGCATGGCAGTCATCAGATTCATGGTCGTCACCTCGCCCAATGGTGGATCAGATGTATCGGTACTGCACCGTAACACGCGCTGCCGACGGCTAGCTGCGCTTGTGGGCAGCCCTCGGCCTGACTGGTCAGATGGGTTGAGACGTTTCCCCCACAGGTTACCTGAGTGGCGAGCCGTGGCATTCTTGCGGCAAGCAGCTTCTGCAGCAGGCGTCCTATGCACTGGGATCCACCATCGGAAACGACCGCGTCTGCTCAAGCCAGGGTGGATGTCGCGACAGATTGGCTCGATGCGGACACTTTCGAAGCGTTGCTGAGCCCGGATGCCCTCCAAGGCCGGACCCTGAAGCAATGCCTTCAATCTGACAGCGTTTTGGGCGTGTGGATCGCAGAACGGAAGCTCTATCTCTTTCCACAGTGGCAGCTCGACCCTGCTGGGACACCTTGGGCTGGCCTCTCTGCAGTGTTGGCGCTACTGCGTGGGCCATATGGCGTTTCAAGCGGCGAACCTACGTCTGGGTGGGAGGAAATCGAGTGGCTGGTCGCTCCGCATGCTCTATTGTCCGGCGCGAAGCCATCAGAGGTACTTGCTCTGGATCCGGATCTGGTCCTGGCCGTGGCCAAGCAAGAGTTCTCCTCTTCTAGCGATGATGGCCGCTGGTGAACCCTGATCCTTGCGCTGAACCTTGACCAGGCAATTCGGGACGTTTCCCCCACGCTTTTAGCTCGCCTTTCAGCCGGCCACTAGGCGTGGCCCGGCCGCGCTGGTGATGATGCCCATGCCGTTCGCGCTACGTGCGTCCTGGGCTGCGCCAGGTATTGATGAGGTTGACGACTCGGTGTACTATCGGGACGTACTCAAAAAACACAATAAAATCAATGCGTTACCTCGCATAACGCATCTTATGTTTGTCAGGGCGATGTAAATGTCTATATGGCTTCGGTTTTTGCCGGATGCTGCCGATCTTTCGTCGAGATGCGGCTTTCCCTGATAGACACTCAGGATTTCCTCTGACAGATTCGCTTGGCCAATCCAGGCGCAGCTAGGGGAACTTGCATGGCAGCTCGATATGTTCTGAGTCGTTCGGGAACGCAGTACCGCTTTGTCCTTAAGGCCGGCAACAACGAGATCATCCTCACCAGTGAATTGTATGCCTCCAAGCAAGGGGCACTGACTGGAATTGCTTCAGTCAAGGCGAACTCTCCTGAAGATTCGCGCTATGAGCGCAAGAACGCGGCAAACGGCCAGCCTATGTTCAACCTCAAGGCCGCTAATGGCGAGCGCATTGGTACCAGTGAGACCTACTCTTCCACCCAGGCCCGCGAGGCAGGAATTCAGGCTGTTAAAAACAACGGGCCAACTGCGCCAGTTGACGACCAGGCTTGAATTCCAAATGGGGAGCATGCCGCTCCCCTCCGCGGGCGTGCCCTATTCGTGAGGCTTGGGACGTTTTCCCCACAGATCGCCCACAATCTTCCGACTTGCTAGACTCGTGTTCTGTGTGGTCTCCATAGTGCGAGGCGGCTGAATGCACTTCGACACCTTTACGCCCGCTCAACGGATCCTCCGAGATGCGGCTGACGCGCGCCAAACACTTGCTGAGCAATGGCTCACTGCAGCACAGGTCAGTCAGGGGCTTGGCTCTCATGCTCCGAACGGTGGCCGCTTGGTCAGCCAGTTGCGCCGCGCTGGCAAGTTGCTGGGGGTCTACGTCACCAATCCGTCGCCCAGTTACCGCTACCCGACATGGCAGTTCCTCCCGAGCGGCCAGCCTGTGGACCACTTGGCCGAGATTCTGGCTGTGCTGCGTGAGTTCGGTCCTTTTGAGCAAGAAGGTCGGCAGGGATTCGTGAGAAAAACAGCCGAATCGTCTCTAACACCATGATTCAACGAGGAAACACCCCTCGACGTCAGGCAGTTCGTGGATTACAGACCTAGGCTTGATTGAACCAGAAGCCGCGTGACACAGGCATTCCTGGAGTACTGCTCAGGCACGCGTGCCCTTCTTGAATATTGGATTCAAGAGTTTCCACGCTCCTGACCCAACGGAAACCTTCAAGAAGGCTCTGACCGTCGCCTGATCCATTGCAGTAGTTCCTCGTGCGGGATCGTACGTCCAGCGTCGACGTCGGCCATACCCTCGCGGGTCCGCCGTTCCTTCTCTTCCTCGGTCAATCCCGGAAGGAGTGCTAGTAGCTTATCTTCAGGGCTCATAGGCCGATGAGCTGTGCTCAAGTTGGCTTGATTCTCGTGAAAAAATATGGGCAGGATCTGGGGATCATCCAAGCCCGCCGGCAAAGGCAGCGATACGTCGTGGACCGCCAAGTCGATGATGACGTCCAAATCTGAGCATAAGGGCTGTATGGCGGTGGTCACCAGACGAGCCGCCCGCTCGGCGAAAGCCAGGTCCACCACCAGCCAGATCAACAGACCGGGAGGCTGTTCGACGCCCCCTGACGAGTGAGTTTCCAGGAGATAGGCCGACGAGACGAAGTCGGCGTGCTCAAGGCTGCCGCTGATGGCCGGAGCGAGCCAAGCCGGCGCGGCCTGGGCAGGTCTCACCGCGAACTCCGCCGGCGCCAGACGTTCCACCCTGGCCAGAAAGCCCGTATCCAACAATGTCGCAACCTCTTCCGGGTACAGTACAACGCCGCCGTAGTTGGGATTGAGCATCAACGTCGCGCCGCGAGTACCGGTTAGCAGCTCACGGCCTGAAACTCCCAGAATTCTGACAGCAGACGAGCTGGCCGCCTGCGCCTTGTCGAGCGAGGTAAAGAAAGGGATCGCATCGAAACCGTCAGGATGGCGGAACTGGACCAGCCGCAGTGTCTGCGCGTCGTCCGAGATGGGCGCATGCACGTACACGATCGCATCCATCAGTCGCTTGAAGAATGCGCGTTCCTCGGCTGCACTGTCGCGGGCCCGTTCAAAGGAAGCCTCCAGCGCTGTCTCCGCAGACGTAGTCCCTCTTCCACGCGGCCTGCTCGGTTGCTTCATGGTCAGATGCGATGAGGGCCAAGCGGGTACCCGGAGAACCAATCCGCCTCGATCTCGCTGCTCAGGTAGGGTCGTACGAAGGCCGACTGGGTCAGCGCTCGCAGCCGCTCTTCGTGCTCAGCAATCGCCTCGATGTCGCTGACGGTTGGATAGTGCCGCAGCAGTCGATATGCCTCTTGCCGCACCTCTTTAGGCACGGCTTGGCTGGCCGCTAGCTGCCTGAGGAACGCGCCCGCCTGCAGCACATTGCGGGTGCGCTCAGATGGCATCGTCATGACATCAAGAATGACTAGCACTAAGGAATGCTTAGCTTATCGCGTTTGTGGCCGGCCAGGGCACGGTGCAACTACAGACCTTGCGATTCCTGTATTAATGTAATATAATCAATAACTTAATTCGCATAAGTGAGCGTTATGTCCATGGAGTGAGGGCCAATAGGAACGAGCAGGTAGCCTGAGCCTTCCCATGATGGGAAGGTCAACAACGCGGGACGGATCACCACTCAACTTGCCTGTCGTTTGACCTTCCCACCGTGGGAAGGCTCATCGTGACACCGTCGGCAAACCGCCGATGCTTTTGGAGGGTTGTCCATGAATCTCGTTGTTGAAGGTATGACCTGTGGTCACTGTGTCCGAACGGTCACCCAAGCCATTCAGGCCCTTGACCCCCACGCCCAGGTGGTCGTCGATCTGGGCAGTGGCGTGGTCAAGGTCGAGGGCCTGCTTGCCGTAGAACAGGCGGTTGAGGCCATCCAGCGGCAAGGCTATGTGATCGCCGCCGTGCTCCTTTCTGAGGCTGGTACGCCGGCCGCCCCGGCCGCATCCTCCTGCTGCGGCCGATGCCACCGCTGAGTCCGCGCGAGAGCTTGATCCTGATCAATGCCAGTCGGCCCCAAGAGGGCTAGACTGGCCATCATGAGAGCTCGCACGTCCCCTGCCCTGATCTGCCCAGCGTCCGCAGGCGCTGCTTCGGGCGTGCGGGAGCTGTCATGGTGAAGCTGCTGAGGCGATGGCGGCGACCCCGTTCTCGTGCCCGACTGGCATGGCTGGGACTGTGGGCGCTGCTGCTGCAGCAACTGGCGTTGGTGGCCTACGCCTGTCCGCTGGAATCGGTGGAAGTTGGACAAGCGATCCTGATGGTCGGTTGCGAAGAGATGTCCGCCCCGGATCCCGATGCTCCGGCGTTGTGCGACCAGCATTGCCAGCGCGATCACATCGCCACGGCCGATGCGAAGGCCCCTCAAGTGCCTTACCAGCCGGCGCTGGTCGCCTTCGCGCTGGTGCAGGCTCTGTTGCCACCGGTACACGCGCAGTTCTATCGGGATGTTCCGGTGTGCGTGTCCGATCCGCCTCCCCTGCAGCGCTTCTGTAGCCTGCTGATTTAAGCCCCTCCTGGATTGACCCGTGCTCGTGCTGCATGCGTTGCAGCGCGCTCGTTGTCGTTTGTCCGGAGGTCTTATGGAGATGTCTTTCTTCTTGCGTGCAAGGCGCAGGATGGCGTGTGGGTTCGTGTTTGCCCTGGCGCTCAGTGGTCCTGTGGTGGCGGCATCGCCCGCTATCCCGATCAGCTACACAGAAGCCCTACAACGGGCGCTTGCTAACGCCCCAACCCTGCAGGTGCGCCGATCCCAGATCGATACCAGTACCGAAGAAGCCGCGCGTGCTGGCGCGCTGCCCGACCCACGTTTGATCGTGGGGCTGGCGAACTGGCCCGTCAGCGGACCCGATGCCTTCAGCCTGCGGGCCGATGAGATGACCACCCAGCAAGTCGGTTTGATGCAGGAGTTTCCTGCGCGTGCGAAAAGACGTGCCGAGCATGCGCTGGCGCAAGCGACGCTGGCGCAAGCGCGCTCACTGTCGATGGCCGAACAGCAGATGGTGGCCCAAGCGGCCGCGCAGGCCTGGATCGAGCTGTGGAGTACGCAGCAAGCCGTAGATGCGTTGGAAGGTTTGCGCGAGCCGGCGCGCATAGCCGAGCGTGCGGCGCGTGCTCGCTTGGCAGGTGGCACGGCCGGGGCCAGCGACGTGCTTGCCGCCCAGGCCTCCCTACTGCAGTTGGACAATCGCCTGGAGCAGATACATGCGGAGCACGCCGCGGCGCAGGCCGGCCTGGCGCGGTGGTTGGGTATTGCACCAGAGGCGATCTTGGCCGGTGGTACGGCACCGGATTTTTCGCAGTTGCCATTGGAGCCCACCCAACTGCTGGCCAAACTGGACCAGCACACGCCACTACTGGGCTGGGAGGCACGCCAGAGCTTAGCCCAGGCCCAGGTGGATGCGGCCGTGGCCGAAACCCGCCCGGATTGGAGTGTGGAGCTCACCTACGGACGTCGCGAGCGCGCACCCGACGGCATGGCGCGCAGCGACATGCTCATGGTGGAAGTGGGCGTGGGCCTGCCGCTGTTCCGGAAGAACCGCCAAGCACGAGGCATCGCGGCACGGCGGGCCGAGCTGGAGGCGGTGTCCGCAGAGCGCGATGAGGCCCGGCGCATCCAAGCCGAGTCGGTGCAACGCGCGATGGCGCGATGGCGCGGGTTAACCGGCCAGTTGGAGCGTCAGAATACGCAGAGCCTGCCTTTGGCGCGCGATCGCGCACGCACGGCGTTGGCCGCCTACGGCGCCGGTGCCGACCTGCAGCCGTGGCTGGAAGCGCGGCGCGATGAGATCGAATTGCAACTGGAGAACGCCCGTCTGCTGGGCGAACAGGGCCGTGCCTGGGCGGCACTGGCCTATCTGCTGCCCCATGAGGAGAACACGCCATGAGCCCGACCAAGACGCGTCTCACACAGCTCGCCGTGGCCCTCGGGTTGCTGGCGCTCGGCTTTGCCGGCGGCTACGCCCGGATGACTCGAACCTCTGATACCACCCCGCCCACCGGCACGAGCGGCGCAGATCAAGCACGCAAGGTGCTGTACTGGTACGACCCCATGGCGCCGGAGCAGCGATTCGACAAGCCGGGCAAATCTCCGTTCATGGATATGGAGTTGCTGCCCAAGTACGCAGATGAGGCCATGGCGGGCGGAACGCAGATCGATCCGCGCCTGCAGCAGAACGTGGGCATACGTACGCAAGAAGTGACGGTAGAGTCACTAGGGACTGCCGTACGCGTGCCGGGCACGCTGACGTGGGATCTGACCCAGGAAACCGTGGTCAGTGCGCGCATGGAGGGCTTGATCACTCACGTGCAGGTAAAGGCGCCGTTTACCGAGGTTCGTCGTGGTCAAGCGCTGGCCACCGTGCAGGCCCCGGCATGGAACGCTGCCATCGCCGAAGCACATGCCCTGAGCCAAGCTCAGTCCGCGGGCGCGCGTGAGCTACAGGGTGCGGCGCAACAACGGTTGCGTTCGTTGGGCGTCCCTTCTGGCGCCTCGGCCCGCAGTGGCGTCGTGCTTGGCGCAGACCACAGTGGTGTCGTGACCGAGATCCTGGCACGCGAGGGGCAGACGGTGATGCCCGGTACGCCACTGTTCAAGATCAATGGGCTGGACACGCTGTGGCTGGAGGCCTCGGTGCCCCAGGCAGCGCTGGGCACCTTGCGGCTGGGGACCTCAGTGCAGGCCACGGTCAATGCATGGCCGGCAGAGCGCTTTGGCGGACAGATCCAGGCGTTGCTTCCCCAGGTCGACATGGCTAGTCGCACGCAGCGGGCGCGAATTGTGCTGCGCAACCCGCAGCGTCGGCTGGTGCCGGGCATGTTCGCCGAGGTTCTGGTGCAGCCCGATGCCGAGCAGGCCTTGCCAGTCGTTCCCACGGAGGCGCTGATTGCCACCGGGCGGGACAGCCGGGTCATCGTGCAGGATCCGGACGGGAGCTTCCGGCCAGTGCGGGTGAGTGCCGGACGTAGCGTGCAAGGGCGCACGCAGATCGTGGCAGGCTTGGCCGGTGGTGAACGCGTGGTGGTCTCGGGTCAGTTCCTGCTCGACTCTGAAGCCAATCTCTCCGGTGCGTTGGACCGCCTGGGCGCTGCACAACCTACAAGCCCTGCCAGCGCATCAGGTGTACACGAGCGCCATGACGCCGGGCACGACGCACGCACTGTCGTGCCGTCACCGTCCAGACAGCCAGCGCCTGTCGCGCCAGAGACCTCCACCTCCACGCCGCCACGCTGCCCGGTGCAGTACTGGTATGACCCGATGGTGCCGGAGAAGCATTTCGACAAGCCGGGCAAGTCACCGTTCATGGATATGCAGTTGGTACCCAAGTTCGGCTCCGCCGCAGCCGCTGATTGCCAGGCAAGCGCCGTCATGTCCGAAGCGATGGAGGGCACGCCATGATCGCGCGCCTGATCCATGCTTGCATCGCCAATCGCGTGCTGGTGCTGGTTGCCGCCGCGCTGCTGGCGGTGGTCGGCATCTGGTCGATAAAGAACACGCCGCTGGATGCGCTGCCGGACCTGTCGGATACCCAAGTCATCATCCGCACGCAATGGGCTGGGCAAACCCCGCGTATCATCGAAGACCAAGTCACCTACCCGTTGGCCACCACGATGTTGTCCGTGCCGGGCGTGAAAGCGGTACGCGGCTTCTCCTTCTTCGGTGATTCGTTCGTCTACATCCTGTTTGACGATGCCACTGATCTGTACTGGGCTCGCTCTCGAGTGCTCGAGTACTTGAGCCAGGTGCGCGATCGACTTCCGCCGAATGTGAATCCGGCGCTGGGTCCTGATGCGACAGGGCTGGGCTGGATCTACCAGTACGCCTTGGTGGATCGGACCGGTCAACGTGATGTGGGGCAGCTGCGTGCGTTGCAGGACTGGTTTCTTCGTTATGAGCTAAAAACCGTGCCGGACGTGGCTGAAGTAGCCAGTGTGGGCGGTGCGGTGCGCGCCTGGCAGATCCAGCCGGATCCGCAGGCGTTGGCGGCCCGTGGACTGACGGTGGCCGAGCTCATCGAGGCGGTGGATGCGGCCAACGGCGCTACCGGGGGCTCCGTGATCGAACAAGGCGAAGCCGAACTGATGGTGCGTAGCGAAGGCTACCTGCGCACACAGGAGGCGTTCGAACAGGTGCCGGTAACCGGCAACGACGGCATCCCCGTCTTGCTCGGCGAGGTGGCCACGATCAGTCGCGGGCCGGTCTTCCGTCGTGGTATCGCAGAGTTGGATGGTCAAGGTGAGGTGGCCGGCGGCGTGATCGTCCTGCGGACCGGCAAGGATGCCTTGGGGGCCATTCGGAACGTCAAAGCGCGACTGCAGGCGTTGCAATCCAGCTTGCCCGAAGGCGTGGAAGTGGTGCCGGTGTACGACCGCTCCGAGCTAATCCAGGATGCGGTACGCAACCTCACCCATAAGCTTGGTGAAGAGTTCCTGGTCGTAGCGCTGGTATGCCTGCTGTTCCTGTGGCACCTACGCTCGGCGTTGGTGGCCGTCATCACCCTACCCTTGGGTATCCTAGCGGCCTTCATCGTGATGCACGCCCAGGGGATCTCCGCCAACTTGCTGTCGTTAGGAGGCATCGCCATTGCCATTGGTGCGATGGTCGATGCAGCGGTGGTGATGATCGAAAATGCACACAAGCATCTGGAGCACTGGCGGGAGGAGCACGGTCGGGAACCCCAGGGTGAGGAGCGCTGGCAGTTGATGGCCCGCTCGGCGGCCGAGGTCGGACCGGCCCTGTTCGCGAGCTTGCTGGTCATCACCCTATCCTTCGTGCCGGTTTTTGCCCTGCAGGCGCAGGAAGGGCGTTTATTCTCGCCCTTGGCCTACACCAAGACCTACGCGATGGCCGCCGCAGCAGGGTTGTCGGTGACCTTGATCCCCGTGCTGATGGGCTACCTGATCCGCGGCCACATCCGGCCGGAACAACAGAACCCCATAAATCGCATCCTGATCGCCGGATACCGGCCCATTCTGTTGTGGGTCCTCAAACATCCCGGTGTCACCTTGCTGCTCAGTGGCCTGCTGCTGGTGCTCACCTTGATCCCCTTTAGCCGGTTGGGCAGTGAATTCATGCCACCCTTGGAAGAAGGCAGCCTGCTGTACATGCCCACTGCGTTGCCAGGCCTGTCAGCCGACAAGGCGCGCCAGTTGCTTCAGCTCTCAGGACGGATGATCAAAACCGTACCGGAGGTCGAGCACGTGTTCGGCAAGGCCGGCCGTGCCGAAAGTGCGACCGATCCGGCACCTATGGAAATGTTTGAGACCACCGTGACCTTCAAACCGCGGGATCAATGGCGCCCGGGCATGACCCTTCAGAAGCTACGCCAAGAGTTGGACGCCGCGGTCAAGATTCCCGGTCTAACCAATCTATGGGTACCGCCCATTCGCAATCGCATCGATATGTTGGCCACCGGCATCAAAAGCCCGATTGGGATCAAGGTCTCCGGACCAGATGTGGAGCAGATCGAGCGCCTGAGCCAGCAGATCGAGCAGGTGGCCAAGACTGTGCCCGGCGTGAGTTCGGCACTGGCCGAACGCGTCACCGGCGGGCGCTATGTCGATGTACAGGTGCGCCCGGAAATCGCTGCGCGTTATGGATTCACTCAAGGCCAACTCCAGCAACTGATTGCCACGGTCGTTGGCGGCGATCCAATCGGGGAAACGATCGAGGGGCGCGAACGCTATCCCATCGTCTTGCGCTACCCCCGTGGCCAGCGCGACTCATTGCAGGCCTTGCAGGATCTGCCGCTGATCGCGCCAGGCGGTGTGCAACTGACCTTGAGCCAGGTGGCGGAGCTGTCAATCAGCCCAGGCCCGCCGATGCTCAAGAGCGATAACGGCCGGTTGGTGGGCTACATCTACGTCGATGTGGCCGATCGCGACTTAGGATCGGTGGTCCAGGACCTGCAAGCCGCGATGCAGACCCAGGTGAGTTTGCCTGCCGGCTATGGTCTGGCCTGGTCGGGGCAGTACGAGTATCTGCAACGGGCATTGGCACGCCTGCAATGGGTGGTGCCCGCGGCGTTGGCGATCATCTTCCTGGTCATCTGGATGGTGTTTCGCCGGCTCAGCGATGTATCCATCATCCTGCTCAGCTTGCCCTTGGCGTTGGTGGGCGGTTTCTGGTTGATCTGGGGGCTGGGCCATGCGATTTCGGTAGCCAGCATGATCGGATTCATCGCCCTGGGTGGCGTTGCGGCTGAGTTCGGCGTCATCATGTTGCTGTACCTGCGTCATGCTTGGGAGCAGCGCTTGGCCAGCGGTGCGCCGGAAGATGTGTCTACCCTGCAAGAGGCTATCTACGAAGGTGCCGTGCAGCGGGTGCGCCCGAAGGCGATGACGGTAGCCGTCATCCTGGCCGGGTTGTTTCCGCTGTTCGTTGGTGCCGGTGCCGGCTCGGAGGTCATGCAACGTATCGCCGCGCCGATGCTGGGTGGCATGCTCACCGCACCGGTGCTCTCTATGGTGGTGATTCCCGCAGCGTTCTATCTGGTGCGGCGACGTGGATTGCGCGCGGCGCGGGGCGACCAATGAGAGACAGACTGAGCACCTGAGGTCCGTCCCCACAAAAAGACGCGAGTCATGGAAGAAGTCATGACTGGCGTCAAAGGGGAGAGTACCGCCTACGTGCCTACTTGTCAGTGCCCGGCGTGCGGGGAAATCTCAAAGCTCAGCGACGCCCGATCCGACACAAAATCCAAAGCCTTTTGTGTAGAGGGCACCATGTGATTGGTGTGGATGTACCAGGTCTTGGCGGTGGTCACCTGGAAACTGGCTTGGCCTTGGGCATCGGTGCGCAGGAGCGTAGCGCTACCGTGCCCGCCCTTGACCGGTGCATCAGCACGATGACCGACGTACACGCGTAGGTTGGGCACTGGCGTGCCCTGCTGCAGCACTTGGAACGACAGCTGATCGCCGACCTTCACGCTTCCAGGATTGCGGGTCAAGCGGATCTCCAACGGATAGCCCAGCGAGGCAGCGAAGTCGTCGGTCAGTTTCGTGCCCACCTGTCCAATGGCACGGGCATGCTTGGTATAGCTATAGGTGACCCCTTTGGGGAACTTGCTTGCGTCATAGGTGGCCAGCGTATCGGGCAAGTCTTCCAGCTCCAGGTACTTGCCGAACTCGCTGGCCGTACGTGTGCTGGTGGAAGCCATCGTCGAGACACCCAGCAGATAGGTGCCCTCGCCCGCCGGATGGACGGTGAGCTGGCTTTGCTTGCCGATCTCTTTCCAACTGGCCAGGTCCGGGGCGGCCTTGGCACCGTCCTGGCTCAGCGAAACGTCCTGTAGACGCGCTCGGGTGACTGCGCCAGCACTTTCATCGAAGGTGCCGTTGTTCACCAAGGCGGTGTTCGCCTCGCCCGCTGCGGTGCCAGGCTTGGAGAAAGCGACAAACAGGTCGTGCGCACCGGCACTGCCGGCCACAGCGAACAGCAGTAGTGTGGCGGATAGTTGCGTGTTTCTCATGATGTGTAGCTCCTCGTGATCGTGGCTTACCAGTGGTAACCAAAGCGGACATTCCAGCGACGACCCAGCAAGTCGTACGTCATGGTGTCGGTGTCGGTGTTGGGGTTGTTCTTCACGAACGGCGCCTTCTTATCGAGCACTTTTTCAACGCCGGCGGAGATATCCCATTTCTTCTTGATGCCGTAGCTCAGTTGCAGGCTGTGGTACACCACGCTGGACACATGCGAGCCGGTCGTGTCGGGCACGGCGATGATGTCGTCCGCGCTGCCGATGTACTGCGCCGAATAGACGCCGGTCCAACGGTTCTTGCCCATACGCAGTGAGCCCAAGCCACGCCACTGGGTGTAGCTACCCAAGCCGCTGGTGATCTTGCCGGCGTACTCAATGGTGGTGGCCCCGGGCGTGAGCGCCCCCAACCCACGCGGGGTGAGTCTGGAGGTCCTGGAAGCCCTGCTGGATCTGGTCATGGCCTCGGGCAAGGTACGTGTGGTCGACGTGGCGGAACTGTGTCCGCCCCTGGATCCGGATCAAGCCACCGCACGTGTGGCCGCGCGTTTGATCCACCGAATGGTCAGTGCGCAGGCTCAGTGAAGTGATATCGGCTGGCAAAAGGCAGTGAGCTAACGGGAACGCTCAGCCAGCAACTGCTTCATTTGCGCGATCTCCTGTGTCTGCGAGGTAATAATGTCCTGGCAGAGCTTCACCAACTCAGGATCCTTCAGACGATTCTCCTCACACATCAGGATGGCGCCAGCGTGGTGGGGAATCATCGAACGGATGAACTGCTTGTCAGTGACCGCTGCTTGAGTGCGAATGCCCCACCAGCAGAACAGCATGAACGCCACCGTCAGACCAGCCAGAATCAGATTGCGTCGGCGATCGGGGTACATGCTGGACATTAGCCACAGCTCGATCAGCAGCATGGGAGCGGCCATCAGGCCCGCCATGTAGAACTGGTTCACGTTGTTATAGACGTTAGCCCACTGATCGACCATTGCGTACATCAATGCGTACATGGCCACGAAAGACAGGCCCATCATCAACAACAGGCGGCCGTAATGGCCTTGATGCCCTTGTTGTGCCTGGTGGGCAGGTTGGTGTGAGGCGTGCGGTTTTGCGTGCTGGGACTGCGGGTCTTGCGCGTTTTCGTGCGTACCGTGCGAAGAGGACATAACAATCTCCGTGGGAATGGCAGAACGGCGGAAGAACCCGGGAACTGTTGGAACAGCTCCCGGGCTGAGAACACTTACATACCCTTGCCGGCAGCGAATTCCTGCGGGCTCAGCTTGCCATCTTTGTTGCTATCGAGCATGCCAAAGTGCGGCGCCAGCTTGTGCTTGGCCAGTTCTTCCTTGGACAGCGAGCCGTCCTTGTTGGCATCGAGCTTGGTGAAATCGGCATCGGCCGCCGCCGGCTTGTGCTGACCGTGGTCGGTGGTGGGCGTGGTGGTCTGGCCGCCGGCGAAGGCCGCGCCCGCCATCAGGAACAAGGCCATCATCGAGAGGGAGGCATAACGCTTCATTGCAGTACTCCTTGTGGGATATGAGCCATCAGTGACAGGAATGGCCGCGCGCAGGCTCATCGGCGCGGTCAGGGTGGGGGGTGGCAACAACGGTGGAGCCGGACAAACGCAGGGCATTGGTGACCACCGAAACCGAGCTCAGGCTCATGGCCAGGGCCGCCATCATCGGACTGAGCAAAAGGCCGAAGCTGGGATACAGCAAGCCGGCGGCGATAGGCACGCCGATGGCGTTGTAGACGAAGGCGAAGCCCAGGTTCTGCTTCATATTGGCCACCGTCAAAGACGAGATGGCACGGGCTTGCACGATGCGCCTCAAATCACCCTTGACCAGGGTGAGCTGGGCGCTGGACATGGCCACATCCGTGCCCGTCCCCATCGCGATGCCCACATCGGCTGCCGCCAGGGCCGGCGCATCGTTGATGCCATCGCCAGCCATGGCCACGCGACGACCCTGGGCTTTGAGTTGCTGGACCAGGTCGGCCTTGTCCTGCGGCTTGACGCCACCACGCACATCCTCGATGCCCAGCGTGCGCCCCACGGCCTCGGCCGTCGCCTGTGCGTCACCGGAGGCCATCACCACGTGCAGGCCATCGGCACGTAGCAGGTTCAAGGCAGGCAAGGTCGTGGCTTTGATGGGATCAGCCACCGCAATGGCGCCGGCCAACCGACCATTGACCGCCAGGAACATCACGCTAGCGCCTTCTTTCCGAAGACGCTCGGCGCTGCTTTGCAAAGGTGCTACATCGGCGCCAACCGACGCCATCAGGCTTTGGTTGCCGAGCACGACATCCTGATCGGACACGCGCCCGCGGACGCCTTGGCCGGTGAGCGAATCAAAATCTTGGGCGGCCACCAGGTTCAAGCCACGTCGCTGGGCTTCAGCCACGATGGCCTCGGCCAAGGGGTGCTCACTGCCCTGCTCCAAGCTGCCGGCCAAACAAAGGATCTGATCGGCGTCGAAGCCGGCGTTGGAGAGCGTGTCGCGAAAGGCTGGACGCCCCTCGGTCAACGTACCGGTCTTGTCCACGATCAACGTGTCGATCAGACGTAGCTGCTCGATCGCCTGAGCATCGCGGAACAGGACCCCGACCTGCGCAGCGCGGCCAGTGGCGACCATGATCGACATGGGGGTAGCCAAACCCAAGGCACACGGGCAAGCAATGATCAGAACCGATACGGCATTGAGGACGGCAAAGGTCCAGGACGGTTCGGGTCCAAACAGACCCCATCCGAAGAACGTGAGCACCGCCGTGGCCAGCACGGCCAGGACAAACCAGTACGCCACCTTGTCCGCCATACGCTGCATCGGCGCGCGGGAGCGCTGGGCTTGGGCTACCAACTGCACAATCTGCGCCAGTACCGTCCCGGATCCGACTTTGTCCGCCCGGATGACTAAGGCGCCCGTCCCGTTGAGCGTGGCGCCTATAACGTGATCACCGACAGCCTTCTCCACCGGAATGGGTTCACCGGTCAGCATCGACTCATCGACACTGGCGCGGCCTTCGATGACTTCCCCATCGACCGGCACCTTCTCGCCCGGTCGTACGCGAAGCAGATCACCCACGTGCACGTGATCCAGCGCAACGTCCTCTTCGCCCCCATCGGGTTTGACGCGGCGAGCCGTCTTGGGCGCCAATCCCAGCAGGGACTTGATGGCCGCCGAGGTTTTGGAACGCGCCCGCAGTTCCAGCAGCTGTCCGAGCAGGGTGAGCGAGACGATGACCGCTGCCGCCTCGAAGTAGACCCCTACCCGTCCATGCTCGCGGAAAGAGTCCGGAAACAGGTCCGGTGCCACGGTGGCCACCACGCTGTAGCCAAACGCGGCGGCCACGCCGATGCCGATCAGCGTCCACATGTTGGGGCTGCGATTGCCGATGGACTGTAGGCAGCGCTCAAAGAAAGGCCACCCCGCCCAGAGCACCACCGGGGCGCTCAGCACGAGCTCAATCCAGGTGCGCGCCTGCGTGGACAAGCCGGGCAGACGGTGTCCCAGCATGGCCAAGACCAGGACGATCAACGTCAAAGGCAACGTCCACCAGAACCTTCGGGTGAAATCGCGTAACTCTGGATTGTCGTCCTCCTCCAGCGAGGGCATCTCCGGCTCCAGCGCCATGCCGCAGATCGGACAGGTGCCGGGACCTGGCTGACGAATCTGCGGATGCATCGGGCAGGTGTAGACCGTGGCGTGGGTACCGCTGGGTTGGGCCACCGCTGCTGGGGCGGTCACTTCAACTTGCTGGGGAGCGTCGTCCGTATAGCGGACGGGATTGGTGATGACCCGTCCATCCGCAGCCTCGACAGGGGCTGCGCCTGCAGAATGGTGATGGTCATGGGACGACGGTGAGTTCATGCCGATGCTCGCTTTAGTGGGGATGGACTGCCAAGGCAGTGTGCCATTGCGGGTTACACAGCTATTCGGGGCTGAGCGTCCCGAGCACTGAAACAACAATCAGGATCAAGATGGCCAGCGCGGCCTCAGCCGTAACACTCTGCCGCAAAGCCCGCACCTCCTGCGCGGGATCTCCGCTGGTCAGCGCTCGTTCCAAGCGCGGCACCAGCGTCCATCGGTGCAGCGCTCCCAAACCCAGCATTCCAGCGAACAGGGCCAGTTTGAAAAGCAGCAACTTCCCGTAGGTGCTCTGGAACAGGGCCGAAAACGACCACGCGGTGAGATCCCCGTAGTGCGCGATGCCGGACACGATGAGCGCACCAACGAAGATCGTTCCCAGCGTCGAAAAACCATGCAGAAAGTCATGCGTTGATCGCAGACGCCCGCTGCCGTTCGTCTCTTTGCCGCGCAGCAGCATGGCAAGGAACATCAGGACCGCTGCGATCCAGCCGCCTGCCGCGAGAAGATGGACGATGCCTGCAGCAAGCCGGACCGCGCCTGCCAAGCCCTCGCCAGCGGCGGCGTGGCCGTTCCATGCCAGCGAAGCGAGTGCGCCGCCCGCCAGCATCGCCCCCAGCGGGAAGGCGGTCTCCACCTTCCCGCGGCGACGATGCCATCCGAGCACGAACATCAGGGCGACCAGCAGCGCGCCTCTCGCCATGGCTGCCCGGCCCGCGGACGTCTCGAGCAGATACCAGCCAAGCGATGCGCGATCAACCTCGGCAAGCGGCATTCCCATGATGCCCGCGGTCTTGAAGACGACATCGAGCCCGGTGAGCACGAGACCGGCTACGGCACCCGCCAATAGAACGCCCATGAGTGACCACCCGGCCAAGGCGTCGGCGAGTGCCGATCGACGCGACCCGTACCAACCGAAGAGTGGAACCCCGAAAAGAACCATGATGACAAGGTATTCCAAGAATCTCAGTGCATAAGCCGACAGGTCGAACATTCGCGACTCCTCAGCGCACCGTGAAGCTGAAGCTGCCCGGCATGGGGTGGTTGTCACCACCGACGGCGCGGTAATCCACGGTATAGACGCCCGGAGCCAGCGGTCCAGGCAACTTGGCACGCAGGGTCTTGCCGTTGTTGACGATCTCGGTCGTGAAATTCTCGATCGGCATGGTGGAACTGCCGTGCTTCATGAGCAACTTGAGACGCGACGCCCGCGGAATCAATGTCTCGTTGAACACGAGATCGATCTGGCCTGGCGAGGCCACCACCGCATTTGCCGCCGGTGTGGACTGCTGCAGCGCGGCGTGGGCGTGCGCGACCTGCAGCGAAAACTGCCCGGCCGCGATTGCGAGGACGAGCGCGAAGGAGCGAATGACGTTGGACGACTTCATATGGATAAATCCTCATTGGAATGTGATGCAAAGCCCGTTCGGGAGGGGCCGCGCTGTGTTCGATGCGACAAGCGTTAGATGTCGGACTGTCACTGAAACCACGATTTATCGGATTTTCTTGATACTTCCGCTTTCGCGAGACGAGGATCCCACCGGCTCAGGCGGGATCCTCGACGCATTACGCTGCCATGGCGCTGCAGCTTTCCGCGCAGCGGCGACAAACTTCGGCGCAGCGCGTCATCTCAGGGTCGTTCATGGCGTCGCATGCATCGGCGCACTGGCGGCAGATCTCCGCGCAGGCACCGCAAACCACGTCGTGAACGCTGGCACCACGCAGCATCGCGTCGGCACTGGTTGCGCAGGTATCGGCACACGTCGCCAACAGGGCGATGTGCTCCGGGGCCGCGTGAACACCTCCTTTGGTCAGGCAGTAGTTGATGGTCTCCAGGCAGATCGCATGGCATTGCGTGCAGTTGTCGATGCACTCGTTCATGGCCTGGGGCCGGTGTGCTGCGGAATGGTGAGTCATGTAGTTCTCCTTCTTCCTCGCGGGCGAGAATCGGCGCGCCCGCAACACCGTCCCCTGTTGCTGCGACGGATCAGTGCTGTGCGAACGGTTCAGTGGTTCCGTCGCGATGGATCAGCTCGACCGTGAACGGCTGCTGGCGTCCCTCCGGGACCTCCATGCCCGGAGAACCAAGCGGCATCCCTGGGAGGACCAGGCCGCGTGCGTTCGGCTCTTCTTCGAGGAGACGCTTGATGTCCGCGGCCGGAACGTGGCCTTCGATGACGTATCCGCCGATCTCGGCCGTGTGGCAGGAGCCCTTTGCATAGGGGACACCCAACCGCTCCTTGACCAGACCCAGGTCATCCATGTCGTGCACATCCACGGTGAATCCCGCCTTCTGCACGTGGTCGATCCAGACACCGCAGCACCCGCAGGTCGGGGTCTTGTGGACGGTCATGCGTGGCAGGGCTGCTGGAGTCGCGTCGGCTGATTGGACGACAACCTGTGCGGAGGGCGAGGTTGTGGGTTGCGCGGATGAAGCATCCTGGGTGCAAGCACCCAGACCAGCCACGGCAAGGACCACAAAAGTCAGACGGTGCAATGTGAGCGTAGTCATTTCAATCTCTCGACTCAGCGCTTGGTCCGCGAGGACCAGTGGATGTGGACGATCCGCCAGCCGTCCGCGGTCTCCTTCAGCACCATCGTCTCGGCGCTCTGGACGGTCAGTGGCTGGCCGTCCTTCTGGGCATGCAACTCGCTTTCGGTTCCGACCCACGCGAACTCGCCAGCGGCTCGTGCGCGCTGACGGAGCAGCTGGCGATGGGCGCCCTTGAGGAATGCCGCATCGCTGACTGCGTGATGGCCCATGTATTCCTCGCGGCTGCGTTCGGCGCCCCCGGACTCGAGGATGAGAACGTCGGCAGCGAGCAGGGCTTCGACCGTGGCCAGATCGCCGCTAGACAGGGCCCTGTTGAAACGCTCCGCTACGGCGACCGCGGCCTCTGCAGTGACTGGGACGTCGACGTCCGCAGATGCCGCGGCAGCGGGGTGATGTGCGTGCGGCTGTGTCGCCTGCGCCATTGCGGGGGACACGACGGCCAGTGCCAGTGCGAGGGTGAACGAGATTGCTGTTGCGTTCATTGCGTGGGCTCCAAGGAGATCAATGGGGGTGCGCATGGCCGTCATCGGCCACGGGCGTGTGTGGTGCAGGGTGCGACTCCACCTTGCCGTCGGGATGGCCGTGGCTCACCAACCCGACTTCCGTGTCGCTGGGTGTCGGGCCGTGGTGATCGTCGTCCACGCCCGGCGGGTGCGCATGCGGCATGGAGTTGTTGCCCGGCTCGAATAAGGCAGGGTGATCCTCGGCCTTTTCGTCGTCATGGTGGCCTTGCGTCTCGCCGCCGCCATGCGAATGGCCCTCGCTGCTGTCGACAAGTTCCTTGTACGCAGTCGCGTCCAGCGTGGGCAACTTCTGCAGGAAGGCCGACATGTTCCATATGAACTCATCGTCCATGCTGCCGCCCCAAGCGGGCATGCCGCTGGCCTTGATGCCGTGCTTGATCACCCAGAACGCCTCAGCTGGAGCGACCGGCTGTTTGCTTAGGTTCGGTGGCGCGGGGTACAGGCCCTTGCTCATCTCGGTGGCCGCCGCGTCTGGTGAAAGATGGCAGGTCACGCACATGGCGTTGTAGTTGCCCGCACCCTGGCGGATACGCTCAGGATCATCAAGGTTCGTGGGTAGCTGAAGCTTGGCGGCGCGCACCTCAATGGAACGCTCGCGCGCCGTTTCAAGTAGCGCATACACCGGGCGACTATGCGGATCGTCGGCGGCCACGTTGTACACGCCCAGAGAGACCGTGGCGGTTGCGACCACCGCAACCAATGCCACGCCGGCACCGAGCCATACCCACATCTTTTTGTTGGATCTCATTGTCAGTTCCCCTTAGAACCAGGTACGAAGGCCGATGACCAAGCGCGTGTCTTCAAAGGACTCGCCATGCTCGCGTCGCATGTCTGCGGTATTGCCAAACGCGCGCTCGTACACCACGCCGATGTAGGGAGCGAACTTTCGGGTGAACTCATAGCGAAGTCGTAGCCCCGCCTCAGCGGCACTCAGACCCGAACCTATCCCGCGCAATGGATCGTTCTTGCCATAGGCGGTGACTTCCACCAGCGGCTGCAAGATCAGCCGGTTGGTTAGCAGCAATTCGTACTCGGCCTCGACATTGGCGGCAGTCTGGCCCCCTTCGCCGAGATAGGCTGTGGCGGACACTTCGAACTTCATCGGCGCCAAGCCCTGTACACCGATAGCGGCGAAGTTCTGCGATGCCCCAGGCTTGAAGTCATGACGCACACCGGCCACCACATCCCACCACGTGGAGATACTGCGGCCGTAAAGCACTTCCAGATCAGCCGACTCGGTCTGACCATCCGTGCGTTCGCCTTCACTGCGGAGCCAGACGCGATTGAGGTCCGTACCGATCCAGCCCTGGCCCTCCCAGCCCAGCCCGGTGCCCGGATCGGCATCCCAGGTTTCCAGGCGATTGAGCAGCACGTAGCTCTTGATCGAGTTGTCATGCACCGGATGCGCGTGTTCCGGCGCGATGGCCGCCTTGCGATCCGCGTCCGTCACCGCGGGAATCGGGGTGCGCGGCTGCGTTGGCGCTGCAGGCCCGTGTCCCATCTGACTGTGGTCCATGCCCTGCATCGACTGCGCCTGCGCTGTGGGCGCCGCAGGTGTGCTCGCGGGCGAGCCGTGCCCCATCTGCGAATGGTCCATGCCCTGCATGGCAGGCTCGGCTGCGTTAGCCTGCGGCTCGGCGTGGCCCATCGCCGCATGATCGATCGTCGCTTCGCTCGTCTTGGCCGGTGTTGCAGGCTTTTGGGCTGGCGCAGGTTTTGATGTCGGCGCCTGATGTGCAGAGTGATCCTGAGTCTGGGTCTGCGCGCCCTGCTCCATCTGCATGGAGCCGTGCTGCATAGATTGGGCGCTGGCCGCATTGGCCAGGGCCAGCGAGATAGCCGTCAGCGCAGTCAGGGTGGTATCGCGTCTATTGATGTTCATTCGTCGACCCTCACCGTGCGCATCATTCCGGCTTCCATGTGATAAAGCAGGTGGCAATGGAACGCCCAGCTGCCCAACGCATCGGCACGCACGCGATACGTGCGTCGGCTACCTGGCGGCATATCCACCGTGTGCTTGCGCACCATGAAGTTGCCGTTGTCGTCCTCCACGTCACTCCACATGCCGTGCAAATGGATGGGATGGGTCATCATCGTGTCGTTAACCAATACGATGCGCATACGCTCGCCGTAGTTCAGCCGCAGCGGCTCGACATCGGAAAACTTCTGACCGTTGAAGCCCCAGGAGAATTTCTCCATGTGTCCGGTCAGATGCAGCTCGATCTCGCGACCGGGGTCGCGTCCGTCAGGGTCTTCAAAGGTGCTCTTGAGCATGGAATACGTCAGCACATGACGGCCGTTATCGCGCAGGCCATTGCCCGGATCATCCAAGCGCGAACTCACGCTCATGGCTTGGTTGTCCAACAGGGGATTGTTGGTCTCGCTAGCAGGGTGTGATTGCATGCCCCCGTGCTGCATGCCTGCCATGGCACCATCGCCGGCGGCGGGCATCGCATGGCCTGCATGGGCCGAGGTCGCGTTACCGCTGACAGGTGGGGTCATGCCAGGCATGCCCATGGCCGCACCACAGCCGCCTTCCATGCCCTTGCTGCCGCCAGACATATCCATCGACCCATGATCCATGCCCATGTCTGCCATCGTCAGCAGCGGCCGGGGATCCACAGACGGAACGGGCGCGCGTAATCCTTCGCGCACAGCGAGCGTGCCGCTGATGTAGCCGGTGCGACCGGAGTCTTGGGCAAAGATGGTGAATGCGTCCTGCCCGGAGGGCTCCACGATCACATCGAAGGTTTCTGCTACCGCGATGCGGAACTCGTCGACGGAAACCGGATGGACATACAAGCCATCTGCCGCCACCACGGTCATCTTCAGCCCCGGAATACGCACATCGAAGTACGTCATGGCAGAGCCATTGATGAAACGCAGGCGCACCTTCTCGCCACTGCGGAACAAACCGGTCCAGTTGCCCAGTGAGGTCGTGCCGTTCATCAGGTAGGTGTAGGTGTTGGCGTTGACGTCGGACAGGTCCGTGGGCGTCATCCGCATCACGCCCCACATCTTGCGATCTTCCAACGTGGCCGACAGGCCGTTGCGCTTCACATCGCGCGCAAAATCGCCGACCGTGCGCTTGTAGTAATTGTCATGGCCCGGCATCTTCTTCAAACGATCGAACAGGGCCGTCGGGTCCAGGTCTGTCCAATCGCTCAGCATCACGACGTAGTCGCGATCGAAACTGAAGGGCTCCGGCTCCAATGGGTCGATGACGATCGGGCCATAGAGCCCGGCTTGTTCCTGGAACCCTGAGTGGCTGTGGTACCAGTAGGTTCCGCCCTGATGCAGGGTGAACCGGTAGTGGTAGGTCTCACCACGTCCGATACCGTCAAAGCTCAGACCCGGCACGCCGTCCATGTTGGCCGGCAAAATGATGCCGTGCCAATGGATGGAGGTGTCCGCGCCATGGATGGAGTTAGCGGGCAATGCATTAGAGACGCGCAAGTTGACCGTGGTGCCTTCCCGCCACCGCAGCAACGGCGCCGGAACGGACCCGTTGACCGTGATCGCGGTGCGGGTCTTGCCGGTGAAGTTCATCGGCGTCTCGCCAATGGTCAGGTCAAACTCAGTGCCCGATAGTACGTTGGGTTGTCCCGGCCCCTTGAGCGCCCAACTGGCTTTGGGCCAGAAACCTAATCCTGCGACTGCGCCTCCCAAGGCCAAGCCTTGGACAAATCGCCGCCGCGAAGGCAGCAGCGGTCCACCGCGTGGACCACGAAAATCATCATGCGACATGAAAATGCTCCAAGCGTCGTGTTGCCACCGGCGGGCGGTGGTACAGAGCGGGCGGCTGGCCTAAACAGGCATGCAAGCCACACCAACGGCGCCATTGCGGCGCCTAGGGACGCTTAGCCGATCGGTGGTCGGATCAGATGAGGCAAGGCAGGTGCCGCATGCCCTAGGGGCAGCGGCATGACATCCAGGCCCAAGGCCAGTTGCACCGAAACATGCAGGCGCGCAGGAAGTGCGCTCGCGCAAGCGTGTACGCAGGCGCACCGGCACGCAGAAGACTTGCAACAGTCGGGACCGGCATGGTCGCCATGCCCAGTGCCAGCCTTTTCAATCGATGTGGCATCGGGATGATGCTCAGCACTGTGATGGGCGAAGCAGTCTTCGTCGACTTGCACCGCGGCAGCCACTTCGCTGGCCTGCTCTTCCATGACCGGGTTCATACTGACGGACGCAAACGCCGACCACGCGCCGTTAAGCACGAGCATGGCGATCAGGAACAGTCGCAGTAGAAGTGAGGAGGCTGACACGGGCGACATGGTATATCACTTTAGACAAGGCGCGTGTGTATCGGTCGTGAACAAAATCTCAAGTAAGCCTGAGATGTCGCGACTTGTCAGTCGCACTAGCCGCGGACACTGCAGCTCCCTCCAGAAGCGCCCAAAGGGCGGGTTGAGGCGAAGAGTTGCCCATAGGGCGAGCGCTTGTTCGGTTTACTTCTCGGGCGTGGCCTCGATCAGCTTCACCAACTCGCGCTTCTGCTGCTTGCTTAGCGAGCCCCAGCGCAGGAGCAACTTGGCCAGCAGATCATCGTCGGTGTAAAGGAAGGCAGCGGGGATCCCCAACGCTTGGGCCAACCGCTCAGCAATCTCCAGCATGGGCTCGTGCTTGCCACGCTCGTACTGGTTGATTCGGGGGCTGGCCACGTGAGGATCCAGACCGGCCCGGATGCCCAACTCCTTCTGCGACAAACCCGTGTGCAGGCGGGCTTGTTTGAGGCGTCGAGCGAAGGTCGGTGTTGAGTCGACGGACAAAGTCACGCGCGCACCCCATGGAGACCGCCATAAGGATGGCGGATGTACCCTGCCTTGCATACTAAGATATTCTTAGCTTTGAGG
>NZ_JAJIUJ010000090.1 GCF_020880415.1 Xanthomonas euvesicatoria pv. euvesicatoria
GGTCCCCACGCATGTGTGGGGACCGCCCCTCAGATGCTCACTGCTTAGGCATGCAAGATTCCGCCTGGGCCTGGTTGCCAATCGCGTGGCGTGCGCAATGCGGCCAATATACGCACCAGCTCGCGATAGCTCTGGGCCAGTTGCGCGAACAGACCTGCATCGCTGCAGCGGGTGTCGGCCACTTCGGAATACGCGCCCCTGCCCAGATCGATGAAGTAATCCACACTGAGGCGCCGGCGTTGCGCCACGCCCGGAAACAGGCCTGCAATCAGCAGGCAACCGTCTCCCACGTCACGCAATGCGTCGGCCCGCACGCTACCGATCTGGTCCTGCGCATGCAGCCATGCCAGCGCCTGCGTGCGCGAAAGCAGATGCGCATCGCGCTGGAAGCGCAGCAACACGAACACCAGATAATGCTCGCGCGATTCGTCCAGCGGACGCGCAATCCGCTGCCCCGCCTCGCGCACCAACGCCTGCCACAACTCGGCCGGCGCCCCCTGTTTGAAAGACTCGTGCATACGTCCTCCTGCGTGGTGTGGACCCTCGCCAGGAGCTTATGCATAACTTGGGCCACTGCGTTGGCAGAGGTTGTGGTGGAGCGCTAAGGACCGGCCGCTGGCAGTGCGACCGCGCCTTCGCCAGACGGATACGGCCACTCCTGGAAGCGGCATCGCCACGTGCATAGGCAGGACGTCGGCGACTGCTTTGCGAGGAGCTGAATCTCGCGCGTTGCGCGTCAGCGCAACCAGCACGACGTTGCACGCAATCGCCATCCTGGAACATGACAGCGACAGAGCCGAACATGCACTGCGTGCATGCACCGACTGCATGCAGCTGGCAGTGCGCGCAGACGACACCGCGGCAGCGCTTACTCCACCGTCACCGATTTGGCCAGATTGCGCGGCTTGTCCACATCGGTGCCGCGTGCCAGGGCGGTGTGGTAAGCCAGCAGCTGCACCGGGATGGTGTGGATCACCGGCGACAGCACGCCGGCATGGCGTGGGGTGCGGATGACATGCACGCCTTCGGAGTCGCTGAAGTGGCTGTCCTGGTCGGCGAACACGAACAGCTCGCCGCCGCGTGCGCGCACTTCCTGCATGTTGGATTTGACCTTCTCCAGCAGGCGGTCGTTCGGTGCGATCACCACCACCGGCATCGCCGCATCCACCAGTGCCAGCGGCCCATGCTTCAACTCGCCGGCCGGATACGCTTCGGCGTGGATATAGGAGATTTCCTTGAGCTTGAGCGCGCCTTCCAATGCAATCGGATAATGCAGGCCGCGACCGAGGAACAGCGCATTCTCCTTCGGCGAAAATCGTTCGGCCCAGGCCATGATCTGCGGTTCAAGATTCAATGCATGCTGCACGCTGCCGGGCAAAAAGCGCAGCTGCTCCAGATACTCGGCTTCTTCGGCGTCACTGATGCGGCCCTGCAACTTCCCCAGCACCATGGTGAGCTGGAACAACACCGCCAGCTGGGTGGTGAAGGCCTTGGTCGAGGCCACGCCGATCTCGGCGCCGGCACGCGTGTAGCAGACCAGCTCGCTAGCGCGCGGGATCGCACTTTCCGGCACATTGCAGATCGACAGCGTGTGCAAATGCCCCAGCGATTTGGCGTATTTCAGCGCTTCCATCGTGTCCAGCGTTTCGCCGGACTGGGAGATGGTCACGATCAGATGCTTCGGGTTGGCATACGCGGCGCGGTAGCGGTATTCGCTGGCGATCTCCACGCTGCACGGCAGCCCCGCAATGGCTTCGATCCAGTAACGGGCGGTCATGCCGGCGTAGTAGCTGGTGCCGCAGGCCAGGATCTGCACGCCTTCGATGTCGCGCAACACCGCTTCTGCGTTGGCGCCGAACAGCGATGCCGGGAAACCCTTGGCATCGATCGCCGCCTCGATGGTGTCGGCCAAGGCGCGCGGCTGCTCGTGGATTTCCTTCTGCATGAAATGCCGGAACGGGCCCAGTTCCAGCGAGGCCAGCGACACGTCCGACAGGTGCAGCGGGCGCTCCACCGGTGCATCATTGCCGTCGAAGATGCGCACGCCATCGCGGTGCAATTCGGCGGTGTCGCCTTCTTCGAGGAAGATCACCTGGCGCGTGGCCTGCACGATCGCCGACACGTCGGAAGCGACGAAGTTTTCCCCCTCACCCACCCCGATCAGCAAGGGGCAGCCCATGCGCGCGCAGACGAAGCGTTCCGGTTCGGCCTGGCTCATCACCGCCAGCGCATAGGCACCGGTGAGTTCCTTGACGGTGCGCTGCAGCGCGGTGAGCAGGTCGCCGGCGCTGCCCAGATGATGATGGATCAGATGCGCGATAACCTCGGTGTCGGTCTGCGACTCGAAGGTATAGCCAAGCGCGCGCAATTTTTCGCGCTGCTCCTCGTGGTTTTCGATGATGCCGTTATGCACCAGCGCCACGCCGGCGCTAATGTGCGGGTGCGCGTTGGCTTCGGTGACGCCGCCATGGGTGGCCCAGCGGGTGTGCCCGATCCCCAGCGTGGCGCCGAACTGTTCGGCCTGCGCGGCCTGCGCCATCTCGGCCACACGCCCGGTGCGACGCACCCGGCGCACCTGCACGCCGTCGAGCACCGCAATGCCGGAGGAATCGTAGCCGCGGTATTCCAGGCGCTTGAGTCCTTCGATCAGGACCGGGACCACATCGCGCCCGGCGATCGCTCCGACAATGCCGCACATAGGACAGCTCTCGCAAAAGAAGTCGGACATTTTAGCGTGTCCGCTCTTGTCCGCTGCATGACCGTGCCCGGACAGCGTGTCCGCCCCCAGTGTCCGCGGACACTGCGGACACCGGTCGCCACGCCAACAAAACCATCCATTTCAATGACTTGAACGTTGGCACGGGTCCTGCTTTATCGCAGTGACGCCACCGAGCCAGCCGACCATGATTCGCGATACCTCTGCCCAGGACCAGGTTCTCCGCACACCCGCCCAGCGCGCGCCGTGGCGCCGCTGGCTGTGGCCTGGCGTCGCCGCGGTGACGGTGCTGGCCGGGATCGGCTGGGCCGTGACTGCGTGGAGCGCCGGCAGCCGCTCGTTCGACGCCAGCCGCGTGCGCATTGCCACCGTCACCCGAGGCGACCTGGTACGCGACATCGCCGCCGACGGCCGCGTGATCGCCGCCAACAGCCCGGTGCTGTACGCCATCTCTGCCGGCACGGTGACGCTGAGCGTGGTGGCTGGCGACGTCGTCAAGCAGGGCCAGGAACTGGCGCGCATCGACAGCCCCGAGCTGCGCAGCAAGCTGGCGCAGGAGCAGGCCACCCTGGCCGGCCTGGAGGCCGAATCCAGCCGCGCGGCCCTGGATGCCACCCTGGCGCGTGCCAACGCCAGCAAGCTCACCGACCAGGCCCAGATCGACAAGCAGGCTGCCGCGCGCGACCTGGAGCGCTACCAACGCGGCTACGACGGTGGCGCCGTGCCGCAGGTGGAACTGGCCAAGGCGCAGGACACCTTGAAGAAGACCGATATCGACCTGCAGCACGCCCAGCGCGATGCCGCGTTGAAGAGCCAGGGTGCGGACCTGGATTCGCGCAACAAGCGCCTGCTGGCAGACCGCCAACGCGCCGTGGTGGCCGAAGTGCAGCGCCAGGTGGACGCGCTCACGCTGCGCTCGCCCTTCGATGGCCAGGTCGGCCAGGTGCAGGCGGTGCAGCACACCCAGGTGGCGGCGAACGCGCCGATTCTGGGCGTGGTGGATCTGTCCAAGTTCGAAGTGGAGATCAAGGTGCCGGAGAGTTTCGCCCGCGATCTGGCGATCGGCATGCCGGCCCAGCTCACCAGCGGCAGCGGCCAACCGTTCGCCGGCGCCATCTCGGCGGTGTCGCCGGAAGTGGTCAATGGCGAAGTCACCGCGCGCATCCGCTTCACCGACAAGCAGCCGCCAGGCCTGCGCCAGAGCCAGCGCATGAGCGCACGCGTGCTGATGGACACGCGCCGCAACGTGCTCAAGGTCGAACGCGGCCCGTTTGTCGAACAATCTGGCGGCAGCTATGCCTATGTGATGGATGGCAACACCGCCGCGCGGCGCCCGGTCACGCTCGGTGTCAGCAGCCTGGGCGAAGTGCAGGTGCTCTCCGGGCTACAGGTCGGCGACCGCGTGGTGGTCTCCGGTGCAGACAACTTTGGCGACGCACCGCGCGTCACCGTCCACTGATTCACTCATTCCCACTCGTCGCACACTCTCTTCGCAAAGGAATCGGCAATGCTCAAGATGCAAGCGGTCTCCAAGGTCTTCCGCACCGAACAGGTGGAAACGCATGCGCTGCGGTCGCTGGACCTGCATGTGCGCGAAGGCGAGTTCGTCGCGGTCACCGGCCCCTCCGGCTCGGGCAAGACCACCTTCCTCAACCTGGCCGGGCTGCTGGAAACCTTCACCAGCGGGCAGTATTTGCTCGATGGCGAAGACGTCAGCCATCTGTCCGACGATGCACGTTCGCGCCTGCGCAACCGCAAGATCGGCTTCATCTTCCAGGGCTTCAATCTGATTCCCGACCTCAACCTGTTCGACAACGTCGATGTGCCGCTGCGGTATCGCGGCATGGCGGCAGCCGAGCGCAAGCAGCGCATCGAAGAGGCATTGACCAAGGTCGGCCTGGGCTCGCGCCTGCGTCACTACCCCACCGAACTCTCCGGTGGGCAACAGCAGCGCGCTGCGATTGCGCGCGCACTGGCCGGCAGTCCACGCTTGCTGCTGGCCGACGAACCCACCGGCAACCTCGATTCGCAAATGGCGCGCGGGGTGATGGAACTGCTGGAAGAGATCAACAGCCAGGGCACCACCATCGTCATGGTCACCCACGACCCGGAACTGGCCGCACGCGCGCAGCGCAACGTGCACATCGTCGACGGGCAGGCCACCGACCTGGAACGCAATCCCAGCCTGATGCGCACGCCTGCCGCCGTTGCAACCCTGGCCGACTGAGGAGCCCACCCATGTTCGGCTACTACTTCAATCTCGCGGTACGCAGCTTCCGCCGCAACAAGGTGCTGACCGCACTGATGGTGCTGGCCATCGCGCTGGGTATCGGCGCCAGCATGACCACGCTGACGGTGTTCCATGTGTTGTCGGGCGACCCGATTCCGCAAAAGAGCGATCGGTTGTTCTATGTGCAGGTGGATGCGGAACCGAAGTCCGGCTATCAGCCGGGAGACGAGCCCGATTACCAGTCCACCCGCTTCGACGCCGAGGCGCTGCTGCGTGAGAAGCGCGCCATGCGTCAGGCGATGATGTCAGGCGGAAGTGTCGCGATCGAGCCACAGCGCAGTGGATTGAGCCCTTTCAAGCTAAACGCTCGTTTCACTTCGGCCGATTTCTTTGCGATGTTCGACGTGCCCTTGCTCTACGGCCAAGCGTGGTCCGGCACAAGCGACGAGCGGCACGAACGTGTCGCGGTGATCAGCAAGTCGCTGAACGAAAAGCTGTTCGACGGTGGCAACAGCGTCGGGCGCGAAGTGCGCGTGGACAAGAACACCTTCCGTATCGTCGGCGTCCTGGATACCTGGAAGATCGACCCACGCTTCTACGACATCACAGACACCTACGGCTCGAACGAACAGCTGTATGTGCCGTTCAGTACGGCGATGGATCTGAAATTGACCCACGCCGGCGGGACCAACTGCTCCGGCAAGGTCGAGGCAGGCGACACCACCGCGCTGAATGCGCCCTGCACCTGGGTGCAGTACTGGGTGGAGCTGGAAAATGCCAAGCAGGCGGGCGACTACAAGGCCTACCTCGAAAACTATTCCGATCAACAACGTGCCGCCGGGCGCTTTACCCGGCCCAACAATGTGCGCCTGCGCAACGTGATGCAGTGGCTGGACTACAACAAGGTGGTTCCCAGCGACGTCCGTCTGCAGTTGTGGCTGGCCATGGGCTTTCTGCTGGTGTGCCTGCTCAACACGGTCGGCCTGTTGCTGGCGAAATTCCTGCGCCGCAGCGGAGAGATTGGCGTGCGGCGTGCGCTTGGCGCGTCGCGCGGCGCAATCTTTGCGCAGTGCCTGGTGGAGGCAGGGACCATCGGCCTGGCCGGCGGCATCGGCGGACTTGGGCTGGCGTGGCTGGGGCTGTGGGCCGTGCGTCAGCAACCGGTGGATTACGCCGCGCTGGCGCACCTGGATATCACGATGCTGCTGCTGACATTCGCCATTGCGATCGCCGCGAGCCTGCTCGCCGGCATCCTGCCGTCCTGGCGCGCCATCCAGGTCGCACCGGCACTGCAGTTGAAGTCGTCCTGAACCTCCTGCCCGCCGCATCGCGGCGAGCCACGCTTCCTATCTTCAAGGTCAGCCCATGGACATCCGACCCATCATCTCCACCTTGCGCCGCCGTAAGACGGCCGCCGCACTGATCGTGCTCGAGATCGCACTGGCTTGCGCCATCATCTGCAATTCGCTGTTTTTGATCGGCAATCGCCTGGACACGCTCCGGACTCCAAGCGGCATCGCCGAACAGGAGTTGCTCAGTATCCAGCTGGACGGCATCGGCCCACAGGCCAATGCCGATGCACGTACCCGGGAGGATCTGGCAGCGCTGCGCGCGGTACCCGGCGTGCGCAATGCAGTCATCACCAATCAGATCCCCTTCGTCAATTACTCGTCCAACACGGGGCTGACCCTGACCCCGGAGCAGGAACGCCCCACGCTCAATGCCGCGCAGTATCTGGTCAGCGAAGGCAGCCTGGATGCACTTGGCCTGCAATTGAATGCCGGCCGCGACTTCAGCCCCGACGAATACATCAGCCAGGAAAAGGCTGATAACGACGATGAAGTCCGCAAGAAGGGTGCGGCGGTCATTCTGACGCAGGGGGCGGCGGACAAGATGTTCCCTAACCACAGCGCGCTCGGCAAGACCATCTACTCTGGCGATGTCCCGCTGCGTATCGTCGGAATCGTGCGCACCCTGGCGCGGCCGAACAATGTCAATGGACTGTCGGCAAAGGACTATTCGATGCTGCTGCCCATCCGTCCACCGTATAACAACGGGCAATACATCGTACGTGTCACCGATCCCTTGCGTCGGGCGGAAGTGCTGAAGGCGGCAGTGGCGGCCTTGATGAAAGTGGACAACAGCCGGTTGGTGCTGAAACAAGAGACCTACACCGAAATCCGCGAAAAGTATTTCCGCAATGATCGCGCCATGATCTGGCTGCTTGGAGCAGTGTGCGTCGCCCTGCTGATTGTGACCGCCTTGGGCATCGTCGGCCTAGCGAGTTTCTGGGTGCAGCAACGCACCAAGCAGATCGGTATCCGCCGTGCGCTGGGTGCAACGCGCAGCCAGATCCTGCGCTACTTCCAGATCGAGAATTTCCTGCTCGCCTCGGTCGGCATCGTGCTCGGCATGCTGATGGCCTACTCGATCAACGTCTGGCTGATGGCACGCTATGAATTGCCGCGACTGCCGGCAATCTACCTGCCGATTGGCGCGCTGCTGCTATGGATGCTCGGCCAGCTGGCGGTGTTCTGGCCGGCCCGCCGCGCAGCCGCAGTGCCCCCGGCTGTTGCCACCCGCAGTGCATGATGGCAGGCGTTGCTTCCCCGTCGCTTGGCAGTGGGGAAGCAACCCGGCTCGCCATCCACCGCGCGTTTCCACCATCGTTACGAACCGGATTCCCTCATGCCTTGCTCTCTTGCATCATCGGCATTGATCGCCCTGACCGCCTGCTGCCTCCTTCACCCCGGCCAGGCCGATGCGGCAACGCGGGCGCACGCGGCGTCGGCCTCGTCCAGCACTTCGACGCAAGAGGTGCTCGCCATCGACGACACCCGGCTGAACTGGCGCCATGACGATCAAGTTCTGGAACTCGTCGCCAGTAGCGACGGATTGCTGGTGACCCAGGCCAGCGCGTCGCTCAGCCTGCAGTTGCAACGCGGCGACCGCGTGCGCACGGCGGGCCGAACCCAGATCACCACAATCGCAACATTGCTGGCCGCACTGCAGGCTGCTGCAGGCAACCCCATCGCCGTGGATGTCATGCGCGATGGTGTGCAGGTGCACCTGATCTGGACAGCGGCCACGTACACACCGCTGTTGCCGCCCGCGGCTCCATAACCAGCGCCGTGCCGGCAACAGCCGATGCACCCTGCATCGGCCGCTTGAGTCCGCCGACCTTGCCGCCCGGCGATCTGCCGCCCCCGCCGAGCGGCGCGTTGTCGCTGCGTGTTGCCAGTATTCTGTGCCGATCCCATCCCGCGCCTTCTTGAGCAATGCGATGCCGCACATCCTGATCATCGACGACAACACGGCCGTGGCCACTGCATTGGAAGTGCTGTTTTCGTTGCACGACATCGAGGCGCGGCACGCGCATTCGCCGCAGGCCGGGCTGGCGCTGCTGGACGAGCAGGCGTTCGATCTGGTGATCCAGGACATGAATTTCACCGCCGACACCACCTCCGGCGAAGAAGGCGAGGCGCTGTTTACGCAACTGCGTCAACGTCATCCGGACCTGCCGGTGATCCTGCTCACCGCCTGGACACACCTGGGCAGCGCGGTGGGCCTGGTCAAGGCCGGTGCGGCCGATTACATCGCCAAGCCCTGGGACGACACCAAGCTGCTGACCACGGTCAACAACCTGCTGGAACTGTCCGAAGCACGCCGCGAACTGGAACGTCGTCGCGAACGCGAACGCCGCGGCCGCGAGCAGCTGACCCAGCGCTACGACCTGCGCGGCGCGGTGTTCGCCGATCCGGCCAGCGAGCGCGCAATCGCCCTGGCCTGCCAGGTCGCACGCTCGGACTTGCCGGTGCTGATCACCGGCCCCAATGGCAGCGGCAAGGAAAAGATTGCCGAGATTATCCAGGCCAATTCGGCCACCAAACATGGCCCGTTCATTGCACTCAACTGCGGCGCCTTGCCAGGTGAATTGATCGAAGCCGAATTATTCGGGGCCGAAGCCGGCGCCTACACCGGCGCCAACAAAGCGCGCGAGGGCAAGTTCGAAGCGGCCGATGGCGGCACGCTGTTTCTCGACGAGATCGGCAACCTGCCGCTGGCGGGTCAAATGAAGTTGCTGCGCGTGCTGGAAACCGGCCGTTACGAGCGGCTGGGTTCCAACCGCGAACGCCACGCCAAGGTGCGCGTGATCAGCGCCACCAATTCAGATCTGCCGGCGATGATCCGCGACGGCAGTTTTCGCGAGGATCTGTATTACCGGCTCAACACGGTGGAAATCGCACTGCCCGCACTAGCCGAACGCCCCGGCGATATCGGCCCGCTGGCCGAGCACTTCCTTGCCGGTGAAAAGCCGCTATCCGCGCAGGCGCGCGATGCCTTGCAACGGCATGCCTGGCCCGGCAACGTGCGCGAGCTACGCAACGTGCTGCAACGCGCCGCCTTGCTCGCGCAGGGCGCGCGCATCGAAGCGGGCGATCTGAACCTGCCGCGTGCAGCCGCGCCACGGCCGGCGACGCCGGCTGCAGGCGAGCCGGATCGCGTGCGTATCGAACAGGCGCTGGCACGCGCGCAAGGCGTGATCGCACAAGCAGCCGCCGAGCTGGGGTTGAGCCGCCAGGCGCTGTATCGGCGCATGGACCGCTACGGCATCAGCTCGGAATGAACCTTCGCATGCGGAACCGCTCTTTCACGTTTTCGCTGTTTTTACGCTTGCTGCCAGTGCTTGCGCTGGCGGCTGCATTGCCATGGTTCATGGCGTACTGGCTGGACCACGGCTGGCAGGTGGCGGCGATTTCGGTCCTCGTCCTGCTGGCAGCGATGTGGTTCAGCCTCAACCGCGCCACCGCACCGATGCGCTCGCTGTTTCGTGCGCTGGCCGGCACCACCAGCAGCTACCGCGATGGCGAATACAACTTCGGTGTGTATTGGCGCGGCAACGACGAACTGGCGCAACTGGTGCAGGCGCATGCCGAGCTTGGCGATGTGCTGCGTGCGCAGCGTAGCCATCTGGTACAGCGCGAGCTGATGCTCGACACCATGCTGCAGAACACACCGGTGGCCATGCTGCTGGTGGTCGCCGGCGGCGATGGCCTGCGGCGGATCGGGTTTTCCAACAATGCCGCACGCAAGCTGCTGTACGAAGGACGCAAGCTGGAAGGCCAGCATCTGGACGATGTGCTCGGCCGCATGCCGGCCGAATTGCGCGACGCCCTGGCACGTGGCGGGGATTACCTGTTCGCGGTACGCGAAGATGGCGACGACGAAGAAGACGAGCAGATCTATCACCTGTCGCGGCGTAGCTTTCACATCAACGGGCGCGGGCACGAGCTGTTGTTGATCCGCACCTTGACCACCGAGTTACGCCGCCAGGAAGTGCAGACCTGGAAAAAAGTCATCCGCGTGATCAGCCACGAATTGAACAATTCGCTGGCACCGATCGCCTCGCTGGCGCATTCGGGCGCCGAGCTGCTGCGCCGCGAACGCACCGATCGCCTGGGTACGGTGTTCGAGACCATCGAAGAGCGCGCGCGTCACCTGGAAGGCTTTATCCGCGGCTATGCGCGCTTTGCCAAATTGCCGCAACCGCAGCTGCAGACCATCGAATGGGCGCCGTTTTTGCAGCGCTTGCAGCAGCAGATTCCGTTCCAGGTACAGGGCACGCTGACCGATGTCTCAAGCCGGATCGATGCAGCGCAGATCGAGCAGGCGCTGCTCA
This sequence comes from Xanthomonas euvesicatoria pv. euvesicatoria, assembly GCF_020880415.1. GTDB lineage: Bacteria > Pseudomonadota > Gammaproteobacteria > Xanthomonadales > Xanthomonadaceae > Xanthomonas > Xanthomonas euvesicatoria. The sequence goes on from NZ_JAJIUJ010000090.1 coordinate 10,627, forward strand.
ATCTGCTGAAAAATGCCCACGAGGCCTGCAGCGAAGCACAGCCGCCCAATAGCGATGTCGCCCTGCGCGTCACGCGCGTGCCGCAGTGGCTACGCATCGAAGTGCTCGACCGCGGCAACGGCATGAACGAAGCGGTGCTGCACAACGCACTGATGCCGTTCTATTCGACCAAGCGCAATGGCACAGGTCTTGGGCTTGCCCTCACCCGCGAAATCGCCGAAGCGCATGGCGGCCGCATCTCGCTGCACAACCGCGAACACGGCGGACTGTGCGTGACCTTGCTGTTGCCATTGGCGGCTTGAACGCAGCAAGGCTTGCAGGACTTGCGATGCCATCCATGCGTTGCATCACGCCTTCCGTCAGCGCACGCGCCCCGCGCATGTCATGGCAGCGCCCCTGGGCGCGATGGACGGCCGGTCGCGCCCAGGGGCGCTCCCGCACGTTCAGCGCTCCGCCAGCGGCCCAGCCGCCTGGGCCCGCAAGCAGCCTTGACGCGTCGCGCCGAGAACGGCGGAGCTGTTGCGCGCTTCCGATGCATCGGGCCACCAAGCGCAATCAGCGCCGATGCGGCGCTGTTCCCTGCGATCCAGCGTGCACCGCAGCCTATTTCTTGGTCGGCCGCTTCCAGCCTTCGATCACGGTCTGCCGCGCACGCGTCACACTGAGCTGGCCCGCCGGCGCATCGCTCGTGATCACCGAACCGGCACCGATGGTGGAATTGGCGCCAATCTCGATCGGTGCCACCAACGCGCTGTTGGAGCCGACAAACGCACCATCGCCGATGGTGGTCTGCGACTTGTTCACCCCGTCGTAGTTGCAGGTGATGGTGCCGGCGCCGATGTTGACCTTGCTGCCGATCACCGCATCGCCCAGATAGGTCAGATGGTTGGCCTTGCTGCCGACGCCCATGGTGACCTTTTTGGTCTCCACGAAATTGCCGATATGCACGCCATCGGCCAACACGGTGCCGGGGCGCAAACGCGCGAACGGGCCGATCTGCACCGCGCCTTCGGTGACCACGCCTTCCAGATCGCTGTGCGCACGCACGTGCGTGCCGGCACCGAGCGTGACGTCGCGCAAGCGCACGAACGGGCCGATCACCACATCATCGCCCAGCGTCACATTGCCTTCCAGGATCACATCGATATCCAGCTGCACATCGCGCCCCACCTGCACGCTGCCGCGCTGCTCCACACGCGCCGGGTCGGCCATGCGCACGCCCTGCAGGCAAAGCGTGCGCGCGGCGCGCAGTTGCCAGGCACGTTCGAGCTGGGCGAGTTGCCACGGGTCGTTGGCACCCTCCACGTGCTGCGGGTCGGCCACGTGCACCATGTCGGCCGGCGTGAAATCGGCTGCGGCGCTGGCGAACACGTCGGTGAGATAGAACTCGCCCTGCGCATTGTCTTTGGACAAACCAGCCAGCCAACGGCGCAGCGCAGTGGATTCAGCGGTGAGGATGCCGGTATTGATGGTACGAATGCGGCGCTGCTCGTCATTGGCGTCCTTCTGCTCGACGATCGCGGCCACCTTGCCCTCGGCATCGCGCAGGATGCGCCCATAGCCGGTGGGATTGGCCAGTTCGGCAACCAGCACCGCCATGCGGCCCGGTGCATGCAGCAACTGCAACAGGCTTTCGCTGCGGATCAGCGGCACATCGCCATACAACACCAGCACCGTTGCCGCATCGGGAATCGCAGGCATTGCCTGCTGCACGGCATGTCCGGTGCCCAACTGCTCGCACTGTTCGGCCCACTGCAGATCGCCTTGATCGGCGAAGGCTGCCTGCACCTGATCGCCACCATGCCCGTACACGATATGGATCGCCGCCGGCTGCAGCTGCCGCGCAGTGGCGATCACATGCGCCAGCATCGGCTGGCCCGCCAGCGGCTGCAGCACCTTGGGCAGGGACGAGCGCATGCGCTTGCCTTCGCCTGCGGCCAGGATCACAACGTGCAGGGGCAGGGTCATCAAGACATTCCAGGCATAGGGATGTCCAAATTCTAGTCGCTGCGCCCCCTCGCGTCGTTGCCCGGATGCAGCGTTCGCCCGCACTAACAACGTTTGCGCCTCGCTGCCGCTAGGATGGGCGCCCCTTTCCTTTGCCCCGCACGCATGAGTCTGTTCCGCCAAGGCAGCCAGTTCATGATCATTGGCGCCCTGCAGCTCGTCGTCGATTGCGGCATCTTCATCGCCGCAACCGCCGCAGGCATGCCCGCGGTGCCCGCCAATCTGCTCGGACGCATCGGCGGCGCCATGCTCGGCTTCTGGCTCAACGGCCGCTACACCTTCGCCCAGCAAGGCGATGCGCGACTGGGTTGGCGACGCTTCGGCCGCTTTGCGGTGATGTGGCTGACGCTCACGCTGATCAGCACCTGGCTGCTCTCGACCACGGTAGACCTACTCGGCCTGCGTCAGGCATGGCTGGCGAAACCGCTGGTCGAAGGCGGGCTGGCGGTCGTGTCGTTCTTCCTGGGCCGGCATGTGGTGTATCGCTGATCGAGGCATGCGCAGGCGCCGAGCGATTGCTCGATCGTGTGGCGATACGACGCAAAAGGGGACACCGCTTGCGCGCAGACATCGCGCAGCACAGGCGCGGCATCTGTTCCAGTGCTGATCGATCGCGCGGATGTCCTTGTCGCTCTTATGCGGCATCCATGCTGCATCGGGTCCACACCCGGTCGGGGAACAAAAACCAGTCGCGTCGGCCGGTGTGCGTGGCATTCAGCCAGGCTGCCAGCGACCTTTCTCGTGCAGCGTCCTCGCCGATTGCATGACAGTTGACGGCATGGATGCCGTCATCGCCTCTCCAGGACGGGTTGAGGGCGCGCCTGGCGAGCGCGAGTGCACCGCGCCTTGGACACGCTCAGCGTTCGATCTGAACGCCTGACTGCATCCACCAGGATGCGGCCGACAAAACGCTGCAATCGCCACCAAGCGAACGCGCACACGTGTTGTCGGCCGCTCCAACCGCATGACAGCGAGTTGGTCTCGCAGACACCTTGCCGCTATGGATCAGTGGCAAAAATCGCCCAGGCCGCGCACCAGTGCCGCACGATGCAGCGCATCCAGCTGCCACTGCTCTGCGTAATGCGCAGCGGCGCGCGCGGTGCTGGCCGGGCAGTCGGGCGCGCTGCGCGTCGAGGCCACATCGGCCAGCGCATCGAGCAGTTCGCCCTGCAGTTGATCCAGGCGAGCGCGCAGCGCGGTGAGATCCGGACGTGCGGTGTTCGGCGCATGTCCGCGCTCGTGCCAATGGCTGAGCAGCGCGTACTGCACCGACTTGTTGGCCTCGATTTGCGCGCCGAAGAAACGCGCCGCGTCGTCGGCATCCAGCCCATGCGCCGGCGCCTGATCGCGCACGCTCTGCAGCACCGCCGCCTCGCGCGCCTGATCCAGCACCGGCTTGCCGCTGTCCCACTTGCTTAGCGCTACCGCATCGCCAATGGCATTGCGCTGCACGATGCGATCCATCAGCAGATCCAACGGCGGCTGGCTGCGCGCCGGCCATGCGCACCCCAGCAGTCCGGCGGCCAACAGGCCGCTCACCATGTAAGCGCGAATGCCATCGATCGAACGGGTCATGCCATCTTCCTCAACGTGCCGGGATAAGCTTGCCATGCAGCGCTGCGGTGCAGCGGTGCAGCGGTGCGCCAAGGCACGCAGTGTGCCTGCCGCGCGCCACCGCGGATTCACGCACCCGCACGCGGCGCTCCAAAAACGAAAACGCCGACACGATGGTCGGCGTTTCGAACTTCATATCTGCAGACGAACTTGCAGCAGTCGGACGTGCACGCCCACCCTGGAGGTGGGCAGCCCACCGCTTAGTGCTTGAGGTTGCGACGCAAGCGCTCCAGCGCCTGCAGCTGTACTGTCGCTTCGGCCAGCTGACGCTGTGCCTCGGCCACGTCCACCGTGTTGCCACGGTTGGCCAGCAGCCGCTCGGCCTCTTCCTTGACCTTGCGCACGGCCGCCTCGTCGATGTCCTGCGCACGCACCGCGGTGTCGACCAGGATGGTCACCACCTGCGGCTGCACTTCCAGGATGCCGCCGGAAATGGCGAAATCCAGCTGTTCGCCATTGGCGGTGGTCACCACCACCTTGCCCGGCTTCAGGCGTGTGATCAGCGGCGCGTGCTTGGGCGCAATGCCCAGCTCGCCCAACTCGCCGGTAGCCACGACCAGCGTCGCCTCACCGTGGAAGATTTCCTTCTCGGCGCTGACGATGTCGCAACGGATAGTGCTCATGCTGCCTCACTTTGTGAGGCGGGGATTGGGGATGCGGGATTCGGGATTGGCAACCGCAGCTTTCACTGTGGTCACTCACCTCGTTTCCGCTCCCCAATTACCGCCGTACCAAATCCCGAATCCCGAATGCCAAATCCCGGCTCTTACGCCTTGGCGCTCATCTTGTTGGCTTTCTCGACCGCTTCTTCGATGCTGCCGACCATGTAGAACGCCTGCTCCGGCAGGTGGTCGTATTCGCCGTCGCAGATCGCCTTGAAGCCGCGGATGGTGTCCTTCAGCGACACGTACTTGCCCGGCGAACCGGTGAACACTTCGGCCACGTGGAAAGGCTGGCTGAAGAAGCGCTCGATCTTGCGCGCGCGCGACACCGACTGCTTGTCTTCTTCGCTCAGCTCGTCCATGCCCAGGATGGCGATGATGTCCTTCAGTTCCTTGTACTTCTGCAAGGTCTGCTGGACGCGCTGGGCGGTGTCGTAATGCTCGTGGCCGATCACCAGCGGATCCATCTGGCGGCTGGTCGAGTCCAGCGGATCCACCGCCGGGTAGATACCCAGCGAGGCGATGTTACGGCTCAGCGTGACGGTGGAATCCAGGTGGGCGAAGGTGGTCGCCGGCGACGGGTCGGTCAGGTCGTCCGCAGGCACGTACACGGCCTGGATCGAGGTGATCGAACCGCTCTTGGTCGAGGTGATGCGCTCCTGCAGCACGCCCATTTCCTCGGCCAGGGTCGGCTGGTAGCCCACCGCCGACGGCATGCGGCCGAGCAGCGCCGACACTTCGGTACCGGCCAGCGTGTAGCGGTAGATGTTGTCCACGAACAGCAGCACGTCCTTGCCCTTGCCGCTGGCATCCTTCTCGTCGCGGAAGTACTCGGCCATGGTCAGGCCGGTCAACGCCACGCGCAGACGGTTGCCCGGCGGCTCGTTCATCTGGCCGTACACCATCGCCACCTTGTCCAGGACGTTGGAGTCCTTCATCTCGTGGTAGAAGTCGTTGCCCTCGCGGGTACGCTCGCCCACGCCGGCGAACACCGACAGACCCGAGTGCGCCTTGGCGATGTTGTTGATCAGTTCCATCATGTTGACGGTCTTGCCGACGCCGGCGCCGCCGAACAGGCCGACCTTGCCGCCCTTGGCGAACGGGCACATCAGGTCGATCACCTTGATGCCGGTTTCCAGCAGTTCGGTGGTCGACGCCTGGTCCTCGTAGGACGGGGCGCTACGGTGGATTTCCCAATGATCGGACGCCTGCACGTCGCCGGCCTCGTCGATCGGGCGACCCAGCACGTCCATGATGCGGCCCAGGGTACCGGCGCCGACCGGCACCGAGATGGCGCGTTCGGTGTTGGTGGCGACCAGGTTGCGCTTGAGGCCGTCGGTGGAACCGAGCGCAATGGTGCGCACGACGCCGTCGCCCAGCTGCTGCTGCACTTCCAGGGTGATGGCGGTGCCTTCGACCTTCAGCGCGTCGTACACCTTCGGCACTTCATTGCGCTGGAACTCGACGTCGACGACCGCGCCGATGATCTGAACGATCTTGCCCTGACTCATTTTGCTGCTCCGGTTAGCTTTGTTCTGTCCGAGTGGCCGATGCCATCTCGTGGAATTTGTGATTTGGGATTCGTGATTGGGGATTCGCAAGGGCGCACTTCGCTGCGCTCCAACCAATCCCGAATCCCCAATCCCGGCGTACTTATACAGCCGCTGCGCCGCTGACGATTTCCGAAATTTCCTGGGTAATCGCCGCCTGACGTGCCTTGTTGTAGACCAGTTGCAAGGTGCCGATCATCTTGTTGGCGTTGTCGCTGGCGGCCTTCATCGCCACCATGCGCGCGGCATGTTCGGACGCAACGTTTTCCAGCACGGCCTGGTACACCAGCGACTCGATGTAGCGCGTCATCACGTGCTCCAGCACGGTGGCGGCATCGGGTTCGTACAGGTAGTCCCAATCGTGGTGCGCCACCTTGTGTTCGGCGGCCGGCAGCGGCAGCAGCTGATCGAAGCTGGCCTTCTGCGTCATGGTGTTCACGAAGCGGTTGTAGACCAGGTAGACGCGGTCCACCTTGCCTTCGATGAAGGCATCGATCATCACCTTGATCACGCCGATCAGCTGCTCCACCTGCGGGCTGTCGCCCAGGTGGGTCACGCTGCCGACCATGTTGACCTTGATGCGACGGAAGAACGCCGAGGCCTTCTGGCCGATGGTCACCACGTCGATCTCGGCACCGGTGTCCTGCCACGGGCGTACTTCGCCCAGCATCTTGCGGAACAGGTTGTTGTTCAGACCGCCGGCCAGGCCGCGGTCGGACGAGATCACGATATAGCCGACCCGCTTGACCTGTTCGCGCTCGACCAGGAACGGATGCTGGAAATCGGTGCTGGCCTGCGCCAGATGCCCGATCACCTGCTTCATCGCCTGCGCATACGGACGCGAGGTCTTCATGCGCTCCTGCGCCTTGCGGATCTTGGAGGCCGAGACCATTTCGAGCGCGCGCGTCACCTTGCGGGTGTTCTGCACGCTCTTGATCTTGGTTTTGATTTCGCGTCCGCCTGCCATACTCGCTCGCTTCGCTCGCTTAGTGAGATTCGGGAATCGGGATTGGGGATTGGCAACAGCCTCCCTACCTCACCGCTTCCGCGAACCCCGGATGCCTAACTTCTGGGATATGGGAACAACGATTCGAAATCGGCCAACGCCCCGAACCATCGCTCCTACGAATCCCGAATGCCCAATCCCAAATCCCGGCGACTGGCTTACCAGCTGCCCGTGGTCTTGAACTCTTCGATGCCCTTCTTGAAGCTGGCTTCGATGTCGTTGTCCCAACCGCCGGTGCTGTTGATCTTGGAGACCAGCTCGCCCTGGGTGTTGGCGAAGTGCGCGTGCAGGCCTTCCTCGAACGCCAGCAGCTTGTTGACCGGCACGTCGTCGAGGTAGCCCTCGTTGACGGCGTAGATCGACAGCGCCTGGTTGGCGATGGACATCGGCGCGTACTGCTTCTGCTTCATCAGCTCGGTGACGCGCTGACCGCGCTCGAGCTGCTTGCGGGTAGCTTCGTCCAGGTCCGAGGCGAACTGCGCGAACGCCGCCAGCTCGCGGTACTGCGCCAGCGAGATACGGATGCCGCCGGACAGCTTCTTGATGATCTTGGTCTGGGCGGCGCCACCGACGCGCGACACCGAGATACCGGCGTTGACGGCCGGACGGATACCGGCGTTGAACAGGTCGGTTTCCAGAAAGATCTGGCCGTCGGTGATCGAGATCACGTTGGTCGGCACGAACGCGGACACGTCGCCGGCCTGCGTTTCGATGATCGGCAGCGCGGTCAGCGAGCCGGTCTTGCCGGTCACCGCACCGTTGGTGAACTTCTCCACGTATTCCTCGGACACGCGTGCGGCGCGCTCGAGCAAGCGGGAGTGCAGATAGAACACGTCGCCCGGATAGGCTTCGCGACCCGGCGGGCGCTTGAGCAGCAGCGAGATCTGGCGGTAGGCCACGGCCTGCTTGGACAGATCGTCGTACACGATCAGCGCGTCTTCGCCGCGGTCCATGAAGTACTCGCCCATGGTGCAACCGGCGTAGGGGCTGATGTATTGCATCGCGGCCGATTCGGACGCGGTGGCAGCCACCACCACGGTGTGCGCCAGCGCGCCGTTTTCTTCCAGCTTGCGCACGATGTTGGCAACGGTCGAGGCCTTCTGGCCGATCGCCACGTACACGCACTTGATGCCGGTGCCCTTCTGGTTGATCACCGCGTCGATCGCCAGCGCGGTCTTGCCGGTCTGACGGTCACCGATGACCAGCTCGCGCTGGCCACGGCCGATCGGAATCATCGCATCGACCGACTTGTAACCGGTCTGCACCGGCTGGTCGACCGACTTGCGCCAGATCACGCCGGGCGCAACGCGCTCCACCGGTGCGGTCTGGGTGGCGCCCAGCGGGCCCTTGCCGTCGATCGGCTCGCCCAGTGCGTTGACCACGCGACCCAGCAGTTCCGGACCCACCGGCACTTCCAGGATGCGGCCGGTGGTCTTGGCCACGTCGCCTTCGCGCAGGCTTTCGTAGTCGCCCAGCACCACGGCGCCGACCGAATCGCGCTCCAGGTTCAGTGCCAGCGCGAAGGTGTTGTTCGGCAGTTCGATCATTTCGCCCTGCATCACGTCGGCCAGGCCGAAGATGCGCACGATGCCGTCGGACACGCTGGTCACGGAGCCTTCGTTGCGCGACTCTGCGGACAGCTTGACCGCTTCGATGCGGGTCTTGATCAGGTCGCTGATTTCGGAGGGGTTGAGCGTGGTTGCCATCGTTCAGTCCTAGGTGCCGGCCGCGAGGGCCGTGCGTTTATGTGAATTCAGTGGGCGAGCGAGCTTTGCAGACGCGCAAGCTTGCCCTTCAGCGAGCCGTCGATGACCACGTCGCCGGTGTCGATCACCGCGCCGCCGATCAGCGACGCATCGACTGCGGTGGTGATGTCCACATCGCGGCCGAAGCGCTTCTTCAGCGCAGCAGCGATCGTGTCGAGTTCGGTCTGGCTCATTGCAGCGGCCGAGGTCACCGTCGCCTTGACGACATGTTCGGCCTCGGCACGCAGTTGTTCGTACAAGCCTGCCACTTCCGGCAGCAGCGACAGCCGCTGCGCATCGGCAAGCACGCCGAGGAAACGCAGATAGTCCTCGCCCGCCTGCGGCGGGGCCAGCAGCGTCACTGCCTGTTCCTGGCCAAGGGCCGGGTTGAGCAGCAATGCGGCCACGCGCGGGTCGCCGGCCACCTGCGCCGAAAACGCCAGCGCATCGGACCAGGGCGCGAAGTTGCCGCCCTCACGCGCGATCGCAAACGCGGCACGGCCGTAGGGACGGGCAAGGGTGAGGGCCTGACTCATCGCTTAAATCTCCGCCGCCAGCTCGTCGAGCAGCGCCTTGTGGGCGTTGGCATCGATTTCGCGCTTGAGCAGCTTTTCTGCACCGCTGACGGCCAGCACCGAGACCTGCTTGCGCAGCTCCTCGCGGGCACGCGTGGCGGATGCGTCGATTTCGGTCTGCGCCAGATCCTTCTGACGGTTGGCTTCGGCAATTGCCTCCAGCTTGGCCGCTTCGATGATCTGGTTGGCGCGCGCATGGGCCTGATCGATGATCTCGTTGGCCTTGGTGCGTGCGTCCTTCAGTGCTTCGTTGACCTTTTCCTGCGCCTGCGCCAGGTCCTTCTGACTCCGGTCGGCCGCAGCCAGACCTTCAGCAATCTTTTGCTGACGCTCTTCGATCGCCTGCAGCAGCGGCGGCCAGATCTTGGTCGCGACGATCCAGATCAGACCGGCGAAGGCCAGCGCCTGGGCAAAGATGGTAAGGGTGATATCCATGGGTCGCTCAATCGCTGTTTAGGGGTGAAAGCGCCACCGCGCGGGCGGCGCTTTCCGACCTTCATCCGCGGATGCAACCGCCAAGGGCCGCATCCACATCCTGCTACCGCTGGATCAGCCGGCAGCCTGCGACAGACGCTCGATGAACACCTGGGCCAGCGGGTTGGCGAAGGCGAACAGCAGGCCGACGGCGACGCTGATGATGAACGCGGCGTCGATCAGGCCGGCGGTGATGAACATACGAACCTGCAGCACCGGGATCAGTTCCGGCTGGCGCGCAGCCGATTCCAGGAACTTGCCAGCCATGATGGCCAGACCGAGGCCGGCACCCAGCGCGGCCAGGCCGATCATGATGCCGACGGCGAGGACGGTGGAGCTCTGGACTTGAGCGAGGTTGGTCAGGACGGCGAGGTACATGGTGATCTCCGAACGAAAGTTTCTAAGGGTGATGGATGAAGCGGAATAAAGCAGATGAAGGGTGACGCAAACTCAGTGACTGTCTTCAGCCAGGCTCAGGTACACGATCGACAGCATCATGAAAATGAAGGCCTGCAGCGGAATCACCAGCAGGTGGAACAGCATCCAGCCCAGGCCGAATGCGCCGCCAGCAACCATGCCGGCGATGCCTGCACCGCCCAGCACCCAGATCAGCAGGAAGACGATCTCGCCGCCGAACATGTTGCCGAACAGTCGCATCGCCAACGAAATCGGCTTGCTTAGCCACTCGACGATGTTCAAAAGCAGGTTGAACGGCATCATCCACTTGCCAAACGGCGCCGTCAGGAATTCCTTGGTCATGCCGCCCACGCCCTTGGAGCGCAGCGAGAACACGATCATCAGGAAGAACACGCTGATCGACATGCCCAAGGTGGCGTTGACGTCGGCGGTCGGCACCGGCTTCCAGGCGTGCACGCCGGCCCAACCCAGCGGAATGGCGATGAAATCGGCCGGGATCATCTTGATGAGGTTCATCAACAGGATCCAGAAGAAGATGGTGATCGCGATCGGCGTCACCAGCTTGCTGCTGCCGTGGTAGGTGTCCTTGGCCTGGCGGTCGACGAACTCCAGGCAGATTTCCACAAATGCCTGCCACTTGCCCGGCACGCCGGCCGTGGCATTGCGGGTCGCCGTCCAGAACGCCAGGACCATGACCAGGCCCATCAACACCGCCATGATCAGGGTGTCGAGGTGGATGGTCCAAAACGTGCCGCCACCATCGCGAACCGGAACGATCAGGTTCTGCAAGTGATGCTGGATATAGGAGGTAGGTGTTGCTGCCTCGCCCGCCATGTGTCCGGAGCCCTTTAAGTTCGAATCAACGCCTGGCCAGAGCCAGAACCTGAAAAATCAGCCCGATGGCGATACCCGCCAACAAAGCCAGAGGAGGCAGCCGCCACAGGCCGAAGCCCAGCGCCAGCGCCACGAAAACCAACACCCACTTCAGCACCATCGCCAGGATCAGCCGCACCATGGCGATGCCCGCTGCCTGGATACCGCCACCTAGCGCGGTACGTGCCGCAACCCAACCGCCCAGCACCGTCGCAAATCCGGTCAATGCCAGACCGGCAGCGTAACGGGGACCGACCAACAGCAACCCCAGACTGGTTATAGCTACGGCGGCGAGCGGATATACCGCAGCGCGCAGCATCAACCGCCGACCCGCGTCAACGGAGTTCAGCACTACGGTTACCTTACGTGTGAATGAGTGGGAAGCGCAGTTGCGCCTCGTCGAGCCGCGAAAGTATAGCAATGGGACAAATTGCGAGACAACCGGCAGAGGTCATCGCTTGCTGCAACGCACCACATGGCTGCCCCCGTCGCGGGTGGGAACTTTGCCACAAACCGGCGGTCAGAACTTGCGAGGCCTGCACATCCTCGTCGAAAGGTAGCGCCGCAGGCCGCGTCTGGGAGCCCTGGGAGACCGGGGCTCCTGCTTTTGTACGCATTTTGTCGCACCTGCGACCTTCCCATCGGCGGTCCAATCGATTTCCCGGCTTGCGTTGCCTCCGAACGACCCTTGGCAGCGCCGCTGCACACGTTCCGTGACTCCACCAAAGAATTCGCAGAGCGGACCGTTTTGTCCGATTGCTACGGCCGCCTTCACGCCCACTGGACGGCCCCTTCACTTTTGAAAGACGCGCGCTTATCGACTATGCGCTGCACAGGCCGAACCGCCTGACCATTCCAAGAATTCGGAGCCCCCATGAAACACCTCCTCGCACTGGCGATCCCGTGCGTCCTGGCCGTCGCCTATGTCGCGCCCGCACACGCCGAAGACACCGATGATCGCTTCCAGCTCCGCCTTGGCGCGATGAATGTCGACAACGACAACACGCTGCGCGGCAACACCCTGCTGGCCGGCAACAATGTTTCGGTCAACGAAGATTTCAAGTTGGGCGGCAAGGAATGGGAGCCGCGCGTGGATGGCGTGTTCCGCATCAGCACGCGCCAGCGCCTGATCTTCGACTACTTCAAGTACGACAAGGATCGCCGCGAGACCCTGAGCCAAGATCTGAGCGCCGGCGGCGTGACCGTGCCGTCCGGCAGCTTCATCAAGGGCGAGCTGAAGTACCAGGTCGCCACTTTCGTGTACGACTACTCGGTGATCGATTCTCCGGAATTCAGCCTGGGCCTGCAGATTGGCGCCGAGTACGCCAAGGTCGAGGCCAATGCCTACGCCGATCTGGGCACGCTGTTCAGTGGCGACGTCTTGGACGAAAGCGAAGACGGCGTTGCGCCGGTCGTCGGTATCCGCTTCACCGCGCGTCCCAGCGAACACTGGCTGTTCAATGTGCAGGGCCAGTACCTCAACACCAGTTGGGGCGACTTCGGCGACTACGACGGCGACCTGAGCCGCGCCAACGCGATTGCCGAATACCGCTTCACCAAGAACTTCGGCATTTTCGCCGGCTATGACTGGTTCAAGCTGGACGTGGACCGCGAGGGCAGCGACGGCCTGGTCGGCCTGAAGCAGGAGTTCAAGGGCCCGGTGGCAGGCGTGACGTTCGCGTTCTGATCTTCTCGGGCCCCGGGACCCGGGACCCGAAAAGCAGCTTCATGCAGAACCCCGCAGCGATGCGGGGTTTTGTTGTTTGACGGGTGCGTGGCACGTCACCGACACGGCGCCGGCCGCAGGGCAGCAGCGGACACAGGCTCAGGGCGGCTTGGTCGCACCCGCTACCAACAGATGCTGGTGCGTGACGCAGTAGCACTCGTCGTGCCACCCGTAGTGCGGATCGGTGCAGATCGCATGCTGCACCGTCGCCGGCAGCGACGCCACGTCGCTGCGCAAGTCGCGCTTCAGCGAGACGAACACCGAGCCCGGATGGGGCCAGTCGGTCCTCCGCGGCGGCTCGGCGATACGGTTGCCTCCGGCCAATTCGCGCTGCAGCAGCGCCTGCAGTTCGGGACACAGATTGCCCTGCCCCACGGCGACCTCCGTGCGTGGCGGCACGGTCGTGCGGAGCGGCGTCACTTCTTCTTGGGAATGTACAGATCGGTGATGGTGCCGTCGTAGACCTCGGCGGCCATGCCGACCGACTCGCTCAGGGTCGGGTGCGCGTGGATGGTGTGGCCGATGTCTTCGGCCTCGGCACCCATTTCGATCGCCAGGCCAATTTCAGCCAGCAGGTCGCCGGCATGCACGCCGACGATGGCGCCACCGATCACGCGATGCGTCTGTTCATCGAAGATCAACTTGGTGAAACCTTCGGTACGGCCGATGCCGATCGCGCGGCCGCTGGCGGCCCACGGGAACTTGGCCACGCCCACCTTCAGGCCCTTGGCCTTGGCTTCGGTCTCGGTGACGCCGACCCAGGCGATTTCCGGGTTGGTGTAGGCCACCGACGGGATCACCCGCGCCACCCATTCCTTCTTCTCGCCGGCAGCCACTTCGGCAGCCAGCTTGCCTTCGTGGGTGGCCTTGTGCGCCAGCATCGGGTTACCGACGATGTCGCCGATGGCGAAGATGTGCGGCACGTTGGTGCGCATCTGCCGATCGACCGGAATGAAGCCGCGCTCGGTGACGGTGACGCCGGCCTTTTCCGCACCGATCTTCTTGCCGTTCGGGCTACGGCCCACGGCAACCAGCACGCGGTCGTACGTGGTGGCCTGCAGGCCGGGCTTTTCGCCTTCCACAGCCGCTTCGAAGGACACGGTGATGCCGGCCTTGTCGGCCTTGACGTCGGTGGCCTTGGTCTTGAGATGAACCTCGACGCCCTGCTTTTTCAGGCGATCGGCCAGCGGCTTGACCAGGTCCTTGTCGGCGCCCGGCATCAGCTGGTCCATGAACTCCACCACGGTGACCTTGCTGCCGAGCGCGCTGTACACCGTGGCCATTTCCAGGCCGATGATGCCGCCGCCGACCACCAGCAGGGTCTTGGGAATGTCGTGCAACTCCAGCGCGTCGGTGGAGTCCATCACGCGCTTGTCGTCCCATGGGAAGTTGGGCAGCTTCACCGCCTGCGAGCCGGCGGCGATGATGCAGTGCTCAAAGCGCAGCAGTTGGGTCTTGCCGTCGTCGCCGACGATTTCCAGCTCGTTGGGCGAGACGAAGCTGGCCACGCCGGTGACGGTGCGCACCTTGCGCTGCTTGGCCATGCTGGCCAGGCCGCCGGTGAGCTTGCCGACCACTTTTTCCTTGTACTCGCGCAGCTTGTCCAGGGCGATCTTGGGCTGGCCGAAGTCCACGCCGAAGTCGCCGGCATGGGCCACTTCATCGATCACCGCGGCGGCATGCAGCAGCGCCTTGGACGGGATGCAGCCGACGTTGAGACAGACACCGCCCAGGCTGGCGTAGCGCTCGATCAGCACCGTCTCCAGGCCCAGATCGGCCGCGCGGAAGGCAGCGGTGTAGCCGCCGGGGCCGGCGCCGAGCACCACCATCTTGCATTCGATGTCGGCCGGCTTGCCGCTGGCCAGCGCCGGCTTGGGCGCGGCCGGCTCGGCCGGGGCACGGTGCGACGGCGTCACCGGCGGCTTGCTGCCCGGTGCGGCGGCAGGCGCTGCAGCGGCCGGGGCAGCCTTGGGTTCGGCCTTGGCCGGCGCGGCAGCCTCGCCTTCGGTTTCGAGCAGCAGCACGAGCGCGCCTTCGGACAGGGTGTCGCCGACCTTGACCTTGAGTTCCTTGACCACACCGGCCGCCGAGGACGGCACTTCCAGCGTGGCCTTGTCCGATTCCAGCGTTACCAGGCCCTGGTCCTTGGCCACGCTGTCGCCGACGGCGACCAGCACTTCGATGACGGGGACATCGCTGTAATCGCCGATGTCGGGAACCTTGATTTCAATGACCGCCATTTGCTTCTCCTGTAGCTCAACCGGCCGTGCCGGCAAGCGTCTGCTGGAGTTCATCCAGCGACGATTCGATTTGGGTCCAGCGCTTGTCGCGCTTCTTTTCCTTGCCTTCGCTGGCTTCGATCAGCAGCGCGGCCTGTTTCAGCAGCAACTCGCCGGCACCGCAGCTGGGGCGCGCGCCGCTGTAGCGCACGCCATCGACCTGGAACGAGAGCACTTCGCCCTCGCTCACCGGCGCGGTGCGTCCGTTCGGTGCGAGCTGGGTCAGCGTGTTGGTCCAGTTGCTGACCAGGCGCTTGGCCAACGGCGCCGGGATCGGGACCTCGACCGTTTCCGGGGTCTGCTCGGTGCGGAACTGCACGCTGCCGCGGTCGGTCTGGCTGACCCAGCTGTAGACGCGCTCGTCGGCGCGGCTATGCCGCAGGGTCCAGTCGGCGCCTTCCTTGCCCGGCACCAGCGACACCGCGCTCTCTACCCCACGTGTGGGCAGCGTCAGCAACGACAAGGCCGGCTTGGTGCCGCCATCCAGCAACGTGGTCACGGCAGTGCCGTAGTTGCCCACGGCCGGCGGCCAGCCGCGGCCGAGCGTGCTCTCGCATTCGCGTGCGGCCGCGTTTGCCCACGGCAGCACGCCGAGCACGGCAATGGTCAGCAGCGCGGCCCTCACAGCAGGACGCGACGCATGTCGGCCAGCACCTGGCTGAGGTAGGTGGTGAAACGGGCTGCCAATGCGCCGTCGATGACGCGGTGGTCGTAGCTCAGCGACAACGGCAGCATCAGCTTCGGCGCGAACTCCTTGCCGTTCCACACCGGCTGCATCGCCGACTTGGACACGCCCAGGATCGCCACTTCCGGCGCATTGATGATCGGCGTGAACGCGATGCCGCCGATACCGCCGAGCGAGCTGATCGAGAAGCAGCCGCCGCTCATGTCGGCCGGGCCCAGCTTGCCGTCGCGCGCCTTCTTGGCCAGCTCGCCGCTTTCCTGCGCGATCTGCAGCACGCCCTTCTTGTCGACATCGCGAATCACCGGCACCACCAGGCCGTTGGGCGTATCGGCCGCAAACCCGATGTGGAAGTACTTCTTCAGGGTGAGGTTCTCGCCGGCCGCATCCAGCGAGGCGTTGAACTCGGGGAACTTCTTCAGCGCCGCGGCGCTGGCCTTGATCAGGAAGGCGAGCATGGTCAGCTTGATGCCGGCCTTCTCGTTTTCCTTGTTGAGGGCCACGCGCAGGGCTTCCAGGTCGGTGATGTCGGCCGACTCGAACTGGGTGACGTGCGGAATCATTGCCCAGTTGCGTGCCAGGTTGGCACCGGAAATCTTCTTGATGCGCGACAGCGGCTGGGTTTCGGTCTCGCCGAACTTGCTGAAGTCCACCTTCGGCCAGGCCAGCAGGTTCAGGCCGTTGCCGCCACCGGCAGGCGCAGCGCCGGCTGCGGCCGGTGCGCCACCGCTGAGTGCAGCCTTCACATACCGCTGCACGTCTTCACGGGTGATGCGGCCGCCCTTTTCGCTGCCCTTGAGCTGGTTCAGGTCCACGCCCAGTTCGCGTGCGAACACGCGCACCACCGGGCTGGCGTACGGCACCTTGGACGGCAGCACGCTGTCGGCATCGAAGGTCACCGGCGGGCTGCTCGGGTTGCCCGCGGACGGCTGGCCGCCTTGCGCTGCCTGCGTGCCGGCGCCGGAACGCGCGCCCTGCACCTGCGCGATTTCGCGCTGGGCCAGCTTGTCCGGCTCGGCCGGGACGGCAACCGGCTCGACCTTGCCCGCGGTTTCGGCGGTGTCGGTGGTGGGCTTGGCCGGCGACTGCGCCGCACCGGTGCCGCCATCGCTGGCCGCGATGATCGCCACCACATTGCCCTGCGAGAGCGTGTCGCCGACCTTGACCTTGAGTTCCTTGACCACGCCGGCGGCCGAGGACGGGACTTCCATCGTGGCCTTGTCCGATTCCAGCGTGACCAGGCTCTGGTCCTTGGCGACGGTATCGCCCACGGCCACCAGCACCTCGATCACCGGGATGTCGGTGTAGTCGCCGATATCGGGCACGCGCGCTTCGATCAGGCCGCCGTCCGAGGAAGCCGCTGGCGCAGCAGATTCGGCCTTGGCGGCCGGTGCCGGGGCGGCGGCGGGCGCCGCCTTGGCCGGTGCGGCGGCGGCGGGCTTGGCGGTCTCGGCGCCGGCATCGGCCACTTCGATCAACGCCACCAGCGCGCCCTGCGAGAGCGAATCGCCGACCTTGACCTTGAGTTCCTTGACCACGCCCGCCACCGACGAAGGCACTTCCATGGTGGCCTTGTCAGATTCCAGCGTGACCAGGCTCTGGTCCTTGCTGACCGTATCGCCGACGGACACCAGCACCTCGATTACCGGGACGTCGCTGTAGTCACCGATATCGGGGACAAGTGCTTCCTTGATTTCGGCCATACGGGGAACTCCGGCAACAGAATGGGGAAACCGCTATTGTGGCCGGCTGCGGGCCGCAGCGCCAACCATTGCCGTGCAAAAAATCGCGCGCCCGGCGGGATGCAGCGTCCGCATGCGTGCGTACGCCGATCATTTCGCCGCGCGCCGATCGACCCGCAACAGTTGCAGCGGCTCGCCCGACGGCAAACGATACGCCAGCGCATTGTCCAGCGCATCGAGCGCTTCCAGGCGCTGGCACAACTGGTGCGCGCGTGGCCGCAATGCACGCGCCTGCGGCTCGACCAGGCGCTCGATGCGCGCCTCCATGCCATCGAGCGAACGCAGCTGCACGTCATTCCCGGTGATCGCGGACTGCACCGCACCGGCCACCACATCGCCGATCAGCTGCGGCAGCAACTCGGCCACCAGCGCGCCGATGTCGTCGTCGATATCGATCGGGGTCAGCTGGCTCTTGCCGAAGCTCTGCTTCAAGCGCACATCGATCTTCTCGCGCACGTTTGCCAACTGCGCGCGCGTGGCGTCGGGGCTGCGACTGAAGCCGGCGGCCACCTCGCCCAATGCAGTGACTGCGATATCGGCCGCTTCGCGCCCGACTGCCTGCGCCAGCGGCACCACCTCGCGGGTCTGGCGCTCGAACTGGACCAGGCGGGCGCGATCGTCTGCGCTCAATGCCACCCAGCGGTCGTCGACGAACAGGGCGCCCTGGCGCATCACCAGCCGCTGCGGCGTGCCGGATTCGCGGATCAGGATCAGGCTGCGGGCGTTGAGCGTGAGGTCGTAATCGCTGCTGACCTCGCAGTGCAGGTCCTGGTCCTTGGCAGCGGCCACCCCTGCGCCGCTCAACAGCGCGAACAGCGCAGCTGCTGCCACCGTGATTGCGTGTTTGATCGCCATCTCGCCACTCCGTTGCGGACCGGTTGCAGCATGCCTGCGCCTGTGGCACGCAGACCTGTGCCGGAGGCTGGCATGACTTCTGGCCAATGGCCGCCACGCGCGCAGCGCGGTGTCGACCGCAGGCAGGCAGCGTGCGTCAACGATCAGTGCGGGGGCACCGCGACGGCGGCGCGGTCACTGCGACGCTGGCATTCCATATCGACCTCGCGGCATCTCACCTTGGCTAGCGCAGCGCATCGCACAGCGGCTGCCAGGCCGCGGCCAGCCGCGGCAGCGACCAGGCCGCATTGGCCGGGCTGGTGGATGGCAACGCGACGACTGGCAGCGCGCAAAGCTGCGCCGATAGCCGCGGCTGTACATGCCGGCGCCAGGCCTGTGCTGCCGCAGCGCCATTGCAGGCCACCATGCGCAGCTGCGGCAGCGTGGCCAGCAACGCGGGCAGCGGATTGACCACGATGCTCGCCGCCACAATGGACGTATCCAGACTGCCGCGCCGCTCGCATTGGCCGATGACGTCCCACAGGCCCACGCGATGGTCGAGCAATGCTTGCAAGCGCAATGCATAGCTTGCGGCCGCATCAATGCCCAATAGGGCATGCATCAGCGGCCAGAAACGATTGCGTGGATGCGCGTAGTAACGCGCGGCTTCCAGTGACGCGACACCGGGCATCGAACCAAGCAGCAACACCCTGCAATCGCTGCGAACGTGCGCTGGCAAGCCTTGGCTGAGGTGTTTTTTCGTCACGGCAATCGCATCTGCGTGAATGTCTTTTTCAGACTGCATGACGTAACGACGGCCTTCTTGGGGGAATTCCTGAACAAACGAAATTTTAGCGGGCCGCAGGTGGGCGTGGATTCAGATTTTTAGGAATAGTTTTGGCGCGGCCCACTCCACGGGCCCAACAACAAGACGAGGAGACCCTCATGCGTTCCATTTCCATCCTGAGCCTGGCTGCTGTATCTGCACTTGCGATTGCACCGTCCGCGTTCGCGCAGGACACCACCTATACCGGCGACACCTCCTCGACTTCTTCCAGCACGATGTCCACCAGCGGCGATACCGCTTCTGGCAAGCATTGGGCCGTGGTCGGTGGCGTGGCGCTGCTGAACCCCAAGAACAACGCGGCGCCGGGCCTGGACGTCGATGGCGGCCCGGCACCGACGCTGAGCGCCAGCTACTACATCAACGACAACTGGGCCGTTGAACTGTGGGGCGCCGCCGACAAGTTCAACCACCGCGTCAACGCCGATGGCGTGGGCAAGGTCGGTACCGTCGAGCAGCAGCCGATCGCCATCAGCGGTCAGTATCACTTCGGCGAAGCGGACAACGTGTTCCGTCCGTTCGTGGGCGTGGGCTACTACGAGTCGAACTTCAGCAACGAAAAGATCGACGCGGCGTCGACCACCGGCGACCACGTGGGCCTGAGCACCGCCAAGGGCGTCATCGGCACCGTTGGTGTGGACATGAACATCAACTCCACCTGGTTCGCACGCGCCGACGCCCGCTACATGCGTTCGCGTCCGGAACTGCGCGTGGGTGGCCAGGGTACCGGCAGCGAGCTGGAACTGGATCCGTGGACCGTTGGCTTCGGCATTGGTGCGCGATTCTAAGCAGAGCGATTGACTAAGCACTTCCACCAAACAGGCCCGCAAGGGCCTGCTTTTTTGATCAAAACCTCAGTTTAAAGGGAATTTTACGTTTAGGATTTCGCGGAAGGGGGGATAGATCGTGTAGAAATCAGCACGACTTCTTCAATTAAATATGGAGATACCATGAGCATAAGATGCCATGTAGCCGCCGCGATATTTCTTCTCTCGTTCGTTTCCTTTGGAACTCAGGCTCAGACAACTGTCCCTACCACAGGACTTGGAACCTGCATTGACTTCATAACTTCCCAGTCAACGACACTTACTGAACAGATAAACAGCAGCCCTAATTTTACAATCGCTTACGGCTCGGCCAGCTATACGGACATGCCAAATAAAGCTGTGTATATCCAAAATTATAGCTGCGAGAGTCAAGATATGCCGGGCATGTATTTTACAGTCTCAGCCCTAGCCCATGAGTTTGGTCATGTGAAATTCAACTATTCGTTTGCCAAAACGACTCGACAAGCATATATAGATGAAGCATGCAAGATGGAAGGACTTGCCGTAACAAATAACATAGTTGCAAGGAATGAAATATGGAGTTCCACTCAAAATAGCATAGACATTAACCTTGCAGCATCAAATCCCGATCAGCTTTTCGGGATTTACTATGCTGGAGGACCCAATGTTGCCTCAAACGTTGGAAAATCCTTTTGCGCGAATAACGTAACCTCAACCACAGGACAGAACTATAACGTATATTACGGAGAGCAGTATGACAAACTTCCTTAACAGATCATCATATTTCCGCCTTGCAATAACGCTACTTGCTGCCCTGATTGCACCTTCAGTATATGCAAATAAAATTTCAGCAGCGACAGCAGCGGATGCTGCCCGTACGTTTGAACTAGCCGAAGAAATTTCGAGAAATCTCAAAAAATCACCCTCTGAATTTATTAATTCATGGCCTGGGGCCAGAATTTCGACGCCGAATCTGAAAAACGAAGGAACGTATAAGGTTAGCGGAGGAATATTAAAAATAGGCGACCATCTGACTGCCAAGAACTCTTCCATATCAATATCAGCAGATAAAAAAAATATCGAATCAGTCTCACTGAATCTGGAAGGCTCCTGCGTCTCTCGTCAGGATTTCAAGAGTCGATATCCGAATTATCTGATTTCAAATATTCCGAGGGGACAGAGTAGCTCAGAGACATTGACTTTGGCCGTTGTTAAAAATCAGGAGAAGATGGAGTTTTCCTTCCCGGAGACCTCTCCAGATTGCCTAAGCTCCATTCGCCTAGCACCAGCAGACCCGCAAACGCTTAAAGCTGCGGAAGCAATTAATTAATTAGGAGCACTTTAAATTGTTACTGCCAGCACCGAGAGGGCTGGCAGTAACAGGATCACCGCCAATAAACGCTGCCGCGCAAACGTGCGCTGCGCCAGCGCCACCACAGCAAGGTGGCATAGGCGAGCGCATAACCGAGCAAGACGCCGGCAGCGCCGAGCAGGCTGGCATGACTGAGCCACCCGTCGGTTGGCCAGGCCACCCCCTGCCAGGCGCTACGCCAGCCCTGCACCATCCCGGCGATCACCCGGACCACGACCAACGCGGTCAAGCCCAGCACCAGCCACAGATTGGGCCGGTAAAACAGGCCTTGCGTGGTGCGTTCGAAGCGTGTCAGGCGCAACGCCAACGCGCCCAGCGCCAACCCGCAGGCCCAGCCGAATGCGGCATGGCTGATCGCGCCGGGCCAGAACGCCGCCGCGATCAAGCTGAAGATCACAAACAGCACGCTGGAGATGCCCGCCGACACCAGGTTGATCAGCAGCAGCCATCCACGCGCCTGACGACGTGCAGGACCCATGCGGAAGCGCTGCAGCAGCGACAACGGGAACACCACCACGAACACTGCCAGGGCAATGATCACAGCCAGCGGAATGGCAAGCAGCAAAGGCATCGGGAGACTGCCGTAGAAAGATCGCCGATGACACTACTACATCGCCCCTGAAGAACCTCTCTCAAGCACAAAGCGCGATATTTGCTGACCGCATGATGCTTGAGGACGGTGAGGGCACGCCCGCATCACCTGCAACCAGGCAAACAAAAAGACGATCCAGCGCAAGCGCTGATCTCATAATCGACGCATGGTGGAATGGAGGGACACTGGAGTTGGGTAGGGATTCGTGTAAAAAACAGCCAAAAGTGAGCTAACTCGCTGTGAGTAAAGGTTGCTTACATGAATCCCTACCGGCCCTCCCGCTCAGGAATCCCGGCCGACCCCATACGCGTGCAGGGCTGTTTATTCCGACTGAGGCACTGGCTGCACGGGCAGCTCCGCCGGTGCATCGACCCAGGGGGCGTCCCTACCCGCCGTCCCCTCCGATTCGCCTTCCCATTCGTCGCGCGCGTCGTACCACTCGTCACCGATCTGCTCAAGCGTGCCGACCAGGGTACGTTCGGCGGACGCCCGCTGTGATGGGCTGAAGCAAAGCGGCTCAAGCGGCACATCCGCCATCTCGATCCCGGCTAAGTCGTGCACATCCGCTGCAGCCGGCGAGCGGTGCCCGGCGACCAATTCGAAACCCAAGGCCATTGCGCTCCGGCCGAGTCGGATCGCCTGTTGTTGGCCCCAGCCGAGCGCTCCGCTCGTAGCCATGAGGCCCTTGGACAGGACGTCGCCGGCCACCCGGCCGAAAAGCAGGTAGGCCGCCGTGTAGCCGACGGTGCCGGCGATGAAGCCCGATGGGTTGGCCCTGGGGTCGTCCATGTAGCCGCTCATCACAGTGGCGACGGAGAAAGGCAGGCCGATCGTCATACCGCCGACCGTATCGCTCACGCTATCGTTCATCCCCGCATGCGTGACATGCGGGCTTAGCGCTTCACGGAGCAGGAACGTCGACGAGACGACCGCATCGGCGATGAAGTCAGGTAGGGCCAGCCCGTTGTTGCGCATCAGGGCGATGTTTGACCCGAGGACGGCGAAGGCTACGGTCGCCAGCGCGAGCTTTCCCTTCAGGTCGGGGTTGTTTGCGAACGATGCTTCCAGGGTCCGGCGCACCGCCTCTAGGGGTCCTGGTGGGTCATCGCTTGCGGCGAGCGGGCTCTCCTGCCGCGTCCCGGTCGCAACGAGCCGCTCAAGGCCCGTCACGATTCTGGACAGGTCCTGCTTGAAGAAGGTGAGCTGCCGATCCATGTGCGGCGTGATCCGCCGGTCCTGCTGGAATTCGCCGACGGAGCGGTTGACGTTGCTCAGACCCGCGCGCAGATCGCCCACGACTCCCTCAATGGCGTCCCTGAAGCCATCGGGAAGATCACGCCTGCGGTTGAATGCGCCGTTGAAGCGCAGCCGCATCGAGTCCATCAGGTCCTGCCCCAGCCGCAGGCCGAACATCATCATCCCTTGCGCCATCGCCGCGCCGGCGACGAAGCCGGCATTGCGCTGCAGCGGCGCGGCCTTGGCGTAGAAGGTGGGTACGGCATAGATCAGCGAGATGAAGAAGACGAGGCTGTGCCGGTTGATGGCGTGCTTCATGAACAGCTTGGCGTCGGTTGTCGGGCGTCGCATAAGCGAGACCAGCTGTATCGCCGTGTAGGTGTAGGAAGCAATGTTGAACGCAGCGTAGGTGCCAGTCTTCTGGGTGAACAGTGTGGCGAGCGGCAAGGGATACAGCAGAAGCGTCATCGCTCCCTGATATATCCGCTTCGCGGCACTCGCGTCGTGCTGCAAAGTGTGGATGTCGGTCTCGAAGCTGGTCATGACCGGCTCGAGATAGCGCCGGGCCTCGGCCAGGAACTCCGCCTCCTCTCGCGTCGACGCCTGCTTGTTCAGGTGCGACCGCAGTTCATTGACCCTCTCGCCCATGGCGGCCAGCAGCGTCTTCGGCTCTCGACATCCGGGCTCGGTGACCAGCTCGTTACGCAGCTTGTCCACGAATTCGCTGTCATCGAACTGCCGAAGCTCCTGGACGACCGACAGGTTGCCCAGGAAGGCGGCGATCCGCGACGAGCAATCACGCATGAGCAACCCGCTCTCGACGTCCCTCGCTTCGCCGGGATTGGCCGGGCACGGCTGGCTCGCCCCGGAACGGGCCGGTTGCGAACGCAAATCCGGGACGCCTTCATCGTCCCCGGCTGGCGTAATGGCCGGCATGACTTCGGGCCTCGAAGGCCGCTGACTGGAGATCGACAACAGGTCCGCGAGGCCCATCGTGGTTTCCGAAGCCGGTTGCGGGCACGCGCGTGACAGAGTGTCGCTGCCGTGTCCCGCTTCGATCTCGATGCTGCGGTCTGCGGGTGACGATCCGTCGCCCGAAACCGGGCCGTGCGGATGCGCGTTAGGGCCAAGGCCTGCGGTTTTGATCTGCATGATGTAGTCCTTGCGAGGAAGAAGACGTCGAGCGCGCCCGCAGCTGATCCGCGATTGGAAGGCCGCATTGAACCGCTTTACGATCCAGTTCGAGGGGCGGATCCCCCCGCTGTAACCAAAATCCGGTTACAAAAAAAAGCCTGCTCACGCTCGACTGGGGCGACCACGTCTCGACTAGAGCGGCCAGGACCCACAAATCAGCGCGCCATGCCGATCAGGGACCGAGCCATGACAGTCGCCTTGGTATCTTGTCGATTTCTTGCGGTGACTGTAGAAGCAAGTTTGAGGGGAGCGCTTTGCTTTACCGAAGTCCTGGCTGGGACGACGAAGGCATTGACGCGGAGGATGACCCATACCTTCCCCAACAGGCTGAGCATCAGCCTCCTGGCGTTGCACTGCTGCAATGGTCTTTTTCTATTCGCCACGGAGTGCGGTGGCCGCGGCTGTTCCCGAGGGCTGGCAGGAATTCGTGTAAAAACTTTTGCTGACAGCTAGCTAGGCCTGTTAACACATTCGAAGCCCATCAACGGTGAGCACAAGCTGAGGACTCCAAAGCAAAGGATCGACCCGATTGAACTTGGATGGGACCACTGGCACGAAACCAGGATCGAGCGCCAACTGGCGGGTTTCATTGCCTTAGTAAGCGCGATCCATTAGCGGATGAATCGGCCGCTCCACTTGCCCTAGTGTTCAAGCAATGCACAGCCTGCTGGTGCGCCATGTGCGTTGCCAGGCCTCAATCCGAACGTGATGGCTGTTCGAGCATCTGGGGCAACCAGACGCGAACGAAACAGTTCATCGGCAGGCAACTGCTCGGCGGCAGGACGGCGTATACGCATGGGCGAAAACTGCAGAAACCAGTACGTGGAGTAACGAAGACTGGCAATTCCAGCACGCCGAACAAGCAGGTGATACCGCGCAATGGATGCGGTTTGGAGGTTTTTCAGGGGCGACTACTACATATACATGCAGCAGCGCGTGTTCGGTGCCAATTGCGCACATCTGCAGCACGGCGAACGCGCTCGGCTCGGGGCGAACGCGCCAACGTGATACGCATCGGGAACGATCGAGCGCGTCCTGCCGAAGCTCGGCAGCGACCACGGAGACATCGTCGGCAATGTTGCCGCAGAGCTGCGAGCTGGGCGCCCCGTTTGGCAAGAACGGGACACCCGCCGGGCGAGCTGCAACTGGATCGTTGGGCTGTTGATCCCGGTACCGGCGCGCTTCCAGGCGATCAAGACGCGATGTTCGAAGAAGCAGGCCTCGCGCATCCGTTTTCGTCCAAGCAGAACACTTCGTTTTCCAGTCCCATCGGTTCGGCAGGGGGCGTGCCCTCGTGCAGGAGCGATGCGAGGATCCAGACGTGTATCGCGGGCGGTCCTGACTCCATGAAGCCGGCTTCCATCAGACCCGACACATCCACCAGCACCGCTTACACCGCGGAGCCGCCGCCTTCGGCCGATCCAGCCGACGGGATTGCGCAGTGGCCTGCGCCCCATCCCGACTGCCAGGGGTTGCCACGCCAACGACCCAGAAAGCGTGTTGCCGACACCGCGGGCGATGGCGATGGCGCACGGGCCGGCAGCCGTGCGCGCCCATGCGGCAGCGACGCATTCGCCATCCCGGACGGCTTTACCCGGGAGCAGATCCAACCATTTCACGATCTGGAACGACAATACGCCGCACTCTTTTGCACGTCCCACATCCGCGCCGTCCGGTCTGCACGCGATATCCAAGCCAGCCGGACAATGGATGTGGATATGGACGCATGTGTCGTCATCAATCTTGCGCAAGATGGATTTGATTCGATCGGCACGCACGGTTTGTCTTCATGCGTCTGCATTTGTGCAAAAGGAAAGAATCCTCGCGGCCACGACATCCTGGGCCTGCTGCATTATTCGGGGATACAGGATGCACAAGACGCACTTTCCGAAATCCGCGACGATATGCGCGAAGAAGGCGTGCGTAAGCCCGACATATTCCTGGTAGGCGGCATGATCTCCAACCAAGACGAGCTGGGCAGCTTCGAAATCGAGAGAGACCTGCTGGCGCTCGGGCACGACTTCAATATCGTAGGCGCCAAGCTGCACCCCAGCATGAGCGATCGCAACGGCGAGGAGAATGCCATCAACCTGGGCATGACGGCCGATGGCATCTATTACTACAAGTCGTGGTGAAGACGCCTGGGTGTAAAAGCGCCGCTGCCCGCACTCAAAACGCCGGCAGCACCGCGCCCTTGTACTTCTGCTCGATAAAGGCTTTCACTTCCGGGCTGGTCAGCGCTTTGGCCAGTTTCTGCACGCGCGCATCGTCCTTATTGTCGGCGCGCGCCACCAGGAAGTTGACGTACGGCGAGTCCTTGCTTTCGATCGCCAGCGCATCGCGGGTGGGATTAAGCCCGGCGTCGAGCGCGTAATTGGTGTTGATCAGCGCCAGATCGACCTGGTCCAGGACGCGCGGCAGCATGGCCGAATCGAGTTCGCGAAATTTGAGTTGCTTGGGGTTTTCGACGATGTCGCGCTGGCTGGACAGGGCGTTGCTCGGG
This sequence comes from Xanthomonas euvesicatoria pv. euvesicatoria, assembly GCF_020880415.1. Taxonomy (GTDB): domain Bacteria; phylum Pseudomonadota; class Gammaproteobacteria; order Xanthomonadales; family Xanthomonadaceae; genus Xanthomonas; species Xanthomonas euvesicatoria. The sequence continues at coordinate 37,342 of NZ_JAJIUJ010000090.1, forward strand.
TCCTTGAGTTTGATCACCCCGGCCTTGTCGAGCAGGATCAGCGCGCGGCTGTTGTTGCTCGGGTCGTTAGGGATCACCACATCGGCGCCGGTAGGTAGCTCGGCCAGCGCCTTGAAGCGGCGCGAATAGGCACCGAAGGGCTCGATATGCACGCCGACGACGGTGACCAGCTGGCTCTTGCGGTCGCGGTTGTACGCATCCAGATAGGGCTCGGTCTGGAAGTAGTTGACGTCGATCTGCTTCTGCACGACCTGGTCGTTGGGCTGCACGTAGTCGTTGAACACCCGTACATCGAGCTTGACGCCCTGCTTGGCCAGCAGCGGTTCGACCACTTCCAGGATTTCGGCATGCGGCACGGCCGTGGCGGCCACGGTCAGGGTGTCGCCGCCGCTGCCGCCACCGCCACCACAGGACGCCAATGCCAGCGTGGCTGCCGCCAGGAGGGAACGAAACGCGAATGTGCTCATGTAGGGATCCGTGGGAGGAGGAATGCGGACCTGCCGCAGGCGCTCAACCTACCAGACACGGCGTGTGGCAGCGATGCACCGCGCGGTGCGGACGGGGCGGCGATGCAGCTGTTGGGTCACGTGCGCCCCAACGGCCGCGCACCGGCTCAGCGCCGGCTGTAATGCGCCACCAGGCGGTCGCCCAGCATCTGCAGCACCTGCACCAGTACCAGCAAGGCGATGACGGTGATCAGTGCCACGTCCGAGTGCGAGCGCAGGTAGCCCTCGCGATAGGCCACATCGCCCAGGCCGCCGGAACCGATCGCACCGCCCATCGCGGTGAAGCCGATCAGCGCGATGGTGGTCACTGTGGCGCCGGCGATCAGGCCGGGGCGCGCTTCGGGCAACAGCACCCGCAGCACCAGTTGCCGGGTAGTGGCGCCCATTGCCTGGCTGGCTTCGATGATCCCGCGGTCGACTTCGCGCAGCGCGGTTTCCACCAGGCGTGCGTAAAACGGCGCGGCGCCGACCACCAGCGGCAGGATCGCGCCGCGCACGCCCAGCGAAGTGCCCATCAGCATCAGCGTGAGCGGGATCATCGCGATCATCAAAATGATGAAGGGCACCGAGCGCAGCAGGTTGATCAGCGCCGCGAGCGCGCCGTACAGCACCGGGCGCCGGCGCAACTGCGGCGCGCCGCACAGGAACAGCGCAACGCCCAGCGGCAGGCCGATCAGCAATGTCAGCGGCAACGCACCGGCCAGCATCAGCAAGGTATCGAGGGTGGCCTGGCCGATGTCGCTCCACTTGGCGGCATCGAGATTGCGGAAGAAACCGCCGGCGGCAGCAACGATCGGGGTCATACGCGCAGATCCTCCACCTGCACGCCGGCGGCGACGAAACCGGCGCGTGCAGCGTTCTGGTCGCCGCCGGTCAGGGCGACGATGAGCTGGCCGTAGGGCGTGTCCTTGATGCGATCCACCCGCCCGGACAGAATGTTGTAGTCCACCCCGGTTTCGCGGGCGATGCGGCCCAGAACCGGTTCGTAGGTACCGTTGCCCAGGAAGGTCAGCCGCACGATGCGTCCGCCGACTGCGGCGAAATCGCGATGCAGCTCGGCTTCGTCCACATGTTCGGCTTCGGAAACGAAGCGCCGGGTGGTGGCGTGTTTGGGATGCAGGAACACCTCGGTCACCGGGCCGGTTTCCACCAGCTTGCCGGCGTCCAGCACCGCGACGCGGTCGCAGACACGGCGGATCACATCCATCTCGTGGGTGATCAGCACGATGGTCAGGCCGAGCTCGCGATTGATCTGCGCCAGCAGCTGCAGCACCGAGGCGGTGGTCTGCGGGTCCAGCGCGCTGGTGGCCTCGTCGCACAGCAGGATCTGCGGGCGGGTGGCCAGCGCGCGCGCAATGCCCACGCGCTGCTTCTGCCCGCCCGATAGTTGCGCCGGATACTTGTTGGCGTGCTCCTGCAGCCCGACCCGGGCCAGCAGCTCGGCCACGCGCGCATCGATCTCGGCACGCGGCGTGCCGGCCAGTTCCAGCGGGAAGGCGACATTGCCGGCCACGGTGCGCGAGGACAGCAGGTTGAAGTGCTGGAAAATCATGCCGATGCGGCGGCGCAAGGCGCGCAGGCCCTGGCCGTCCAGCGCGGTCACGTCCTCGTCGCCGATCAGCAGACGACCGCCGCTGGGCTCTTCCAGCCGGTTGATCAGCCGGATCAGCGTGGATTTGCCGGCACCGGAATGGCCGATGATGCCGAACACCTCACCCGGGCCGATCCGCAGATCGAGCGGATGCAGCGCCACGATCTGGCGACCGTCGACGGAATAGGACTTGTGCAGGCGCTGAAACTGGATCACCGCGCGTGGCCGGTTGGGGGGTCGTGAAGCCTACCATCGGGATTGGGGATTGGGGATTGGCAAAGGCCACGGCGGCCCCGCTGTTGCCAATCCCGAATCGCGAATCCCGAATCACGGCCGCCAGGGATTCGCAAAGGCCACGGCGCTTCGGCTGTTGCGAATCCCGAATCCCGAATCCCGAATCCCGAATCCCGAATCCCAAATCCCAAATCCCGAATCCCGAATCCCGAATCCCGTCCTCACGGCCTCTCAAGCGGCAACGGCCTGTCCGCCTGGCGTATCCGCTCCCGGCGCAACAAATACAGCCCGCTGGCGACGATGATGCCGGCGCCGGTCCAGGTCCAACTGCCGGGCAGGGTCTGCCACAGCACCCAGTCCCAGCCGATCACCCAGACCAGACCGGTGTATTCCAGCGGGGCGATCATCGAGGCCTCGCCGCGCATGAAGGCCTGGGTCAGCGCAACCTGGCCGAGCGCACCGGCCAGGCCCATGCCGGCAATCAGCCCGGCGTGCCCGGCCTGTAGGGGCACCCAGCCGGGGATGGCCAGCAACCCGGCGCCGATCGCCATGAACAGCAAGAACCACACCACCATGGCCTGCGGGGTGTCGGTGCGGGTCAGCAGGCTCGCGGTGATCGCCGCGACGGCATAGGCGGTGGCGGCCAGCAGCACCATCAGCCCGGGCAGCGAGATCAGCCCGTCCACGCCCGGGCGCAGCACCACGATCACCCCGACCAGGCCAATGCCGATCGCGGTCCAACGGCGCGGGCCGACGTGCTCGCCCAGCAGCGGCACCGACAGCGCGGCCACCAGTAGCGGCGCCACGAAATACAGGGTGTAGGCGGTGGACAACGGCATGCGTTTGATGCCGAAGACGAAGCAGCCGATCATCACCATGCCCAGCACCCCGCGCAGCAGATGCAGGCCCCAGCGCACCGGCACGATCGCGCGCGGCCCGGCAGTGGCGAACACCCACACCAGCACGAACGGCAACGAGGCGGCGCCGCGCAACAAGGTGACCTGCAGCGGCGGGTAATGCGCCGAGAGCAGCTTCATTCCCGCGTCCATCAGCGAGAAACAGGCCACGGCGGCCACCATCCAGGCGATGGCGGGAAGCGGGGAGCGGGTGGTGGGCATGCACGCATTATCGCCGCGGCACTGGCACGCCCGCCAATGCCCGCATGACGGCCGGGCCGGCACGATGGCCTAGAATGGCGGCTGTTTTTCAATTGCAGGAGCTTTGCATGCCTTCCTTCGACGTTGTGTCCGAAGTGGACAAGCACGAACTGACCAATGCGGTGGATCAGGCCAACCGCGAGCTGGACACACGTTTCGACTTCAAGGGAGTCCAGGCCAAGTTCGAGCTGGAAGACGGCAAGGTGATCAACCAGTCCGCGCCCAGCGATTTCCAGATCAAGCAGATGACCGACATCCTGCGCGCGCGGTTGCTGGCGCGCGGCATCGACATCCGCTGCCTGGAGTTTGGCGAGGTGGAAACCAACCTGGCCGGCGCGCGGCAGAAAGTGACCGTCAAGCAAGGCATCGAGCAGAAGCAGGCCAAGCAGCTGGTGGCCAAGTTGAAGGAAGCCAAGCTCAAGGTCGAAGCGCAGATCAATGGCGACAAGCTGCGCGTCACCGGCAAGAAGCGCGACGATCTGCAGGACGCGATCGCGCTGCTCAAAAAGGCCGACTTCGAACTGCCGCTGCAGTTCGACAACTTCCGCGATTGAGTGCGGCGGGGTGACCGCAACGATCGGGACGGCGCTGCGCGTGCGCGCCGTGCGGCCGGGTGAGCCGGAGTGGCGCCTGCGGCCTGCGCGCGGCGCGGTGGCGCCCGTCACCTCGCCGCACTGGCCTAGCCTGCGAGCATGCGCGACCTGTTCGCCAGCCTGTTGCAACGCCTGCGCATGCACGGGCCGGCCAACGCAGCGGGCGAACATGCCCGGCACGCCGCCGCCCATGCGCAACCACGCATCGAGACCGGCTCGACGCTGCACACCATGGCCGACCTGGATCCGGTGGCGGCAGCGGCGTTTGCCGATGCCTTCCTGGTGGAGATCGAACATGCCATCGCCACCTGCACGCTCGGCGATGCCGGCACGCCGCAGGCGCAGGCGCTGCAGCAGATCCAATCGTTGAAAAACACCATCTCGCTGACCGGCTCGCAGCAACTGCTGAAGGCCTGCGACCAGTTGCGCGATGCCGCAAGCCATGGCGCGCTGGGCGAAACGCTTGCGCAGCGTTTCACTGCGGTGGCGAACGCGGCTGGCCTGCTGGTCAAGCAGTACCGGCGTACCCTTCCCTCCGACGATGCGGACCCTCATGCGTAGCACTCCCAACCGCGCAGCGCCCGGCCTGATCCTGGCCGCCAGGCAGTTGCGCAACGACAGACTGGTGCGGCTGTTCGAGTCGTTCCTGGAATATCGCGCCTGCGTCGGCCGCGTGATCGTGCAGAGCATCGTCACCGCGTGGTGCCTGGGCTGGCTGTACGGGCCGCAACCGGTGCTGGTGGCCGACGCGCACCATGTCTTTCCCACCGCGGTCGGCCTGTGGGTGCTGTCGGTGGTGTGGATGCTGCTGGTACGTCGCCGTGTCATTGCGCCCAGCGAATGGCTCGATGCGATGGGCTTTGCGATGAACCTGCTGTTCATCGGCATCCAGACCTACCTGGCCTTCATCCTGTTGATGTCGTTGAATGCATTTTTGCCGTTCATCACCATCGCGGCGGTGGCGCGTTACGGGCAACGCGCGATATTTCCGGTGTTGCTCAGCACCTTCGTGCTGATGCTGTTGACCGCACCGTCAGGCTATTGGCTGTCGCGTCCGGCGTATTTCGTCTATGCCGTGGCGCTGATCATCGTGCTGCCGTTGCTGGTGGCGCGGATCGTGCTTGCGATGCAGGAAGTGGCACTGCAGGCACTGGCCTCGCGCGATGCGCAAAGCCGTTTCATCAGCACCATGAGTCACGAATTGCGCACGCCGCTGAATGCGGTGATCAACTGCGCCCAATTGATCGAAACCGAGCAAATGCCGGCACAGCAACGCGAGTTGCTGCACTCGGTGACCGTCAATGCGACCGCGCTGCGCCATCGTGTCAACGAGGTGCTGGATGTGGCCAGCATCGATGGCGGACGCCTGCAGCTGCATCGCAAGCCCTTGAACCTGCTGGACGTGGTCACCACAGTGAAAGCGGTCTGCGCCACCGCGGCGTCCAGCAAGGGCGTCACGCTCGATGTGCGTGTCGATAGCCCGCAAGCGCCGCACGTGATGGGCGACGAAGGCCGCATCGAACAGGTGATCAGCAACCTAGTGATCAACGCGATCAAGTTCACCCCGGCCGGCGGCACGGTGGATCTGCTGATCGACGCGACCCAGGTGCAGGAGCGCTGGAGCATCGCGGTGACCGTCACCGACACCGGTATCGGCGTACCGGACGATCAGAAGGCCTACATCTTCACTCCGTTCACTCAGCTCAGTACCGGCTTCAGTCGCGTCGAAGGCGGCGTGGGCCTGGGGCTGTACATCGCGCTTTCCGTTTCCGATGCGATGGGCGGCAGCCTGACCGTGAGCGACAACCCCGCCGGTGGCAGCATCTTCCGCTGGATGTTCGAACTGCCCGGCGCCGCGGCCGGCAGCCATACGCTCGCGCTGCGCGATGCGCTGGCCCAGCACGCAGAAAACGTGCCCTCCCTGCATTGCCTGGTCTTTGAAGACATGGATACCAATCGTCTGGTGATCGGCAATCTGCTGACCCGCGCCGGGCATCGGGTGAGCTTCCAGGTCGATGGCACCGACGCGGTGCAGCGCATCCGCGAGGCAGCGCCGGACCTGGTGTTCCTGGATCTGCACATGCCGGGCACGTCCGGCTGGGATGCGCTGCGGCAGGCGCGCGATGCGATGTCGGCGCTGCCGCCGATCATCGTGCTGACCGCCGACACGCGGACCGATTCGATGCGCGACGCCAGCGCGGCGGGCGTGGCCGGCTATCTGCCCAAGCCGATCAATGCGCACGAGTTGCTGGCACTGCTCGCCCGGCACGCCAGCCATGCACGCCCCTGAGCTCAAGCCGGGCAACGCCGCACGTGCCTACTGGCATCATGCCGCGCATGCCGGCACGCCGCTGGTGGTGCTGTACCTGCACGGCTTCAGCGCCAGCCCGGGCGAAGCAGGCGCGCTACCCGAACAGATGGCCGATGCGCTGGCCGCCAACGGCTACGTGCATCGCTGGCCCGGGCACGGGCTCACCGCCGCCGATGCAATGCAGGGGCTTACACCGGCGGTGTTGCAGGCCTCGGCGCTGGAGGCACTGGCCCAGGGCCAACGCATGGGCGAGCGGGTTGCGATTGTCGGCTCGTCGATGGGCGCGACACTGGGTTTGTGGCTGGCCGCGCAGTACCCGGACGTGGTGGCCGGCGTGGTTGCCTGGTCGCCCGGCATCCGGCCTGCCGACCCGGCATTGCTCGAACAGGTCTGCGCCGCGCAGGCGCCGTTGATCGACCCGCGCACGCGCACGCCTGCCGCGCGTGCGTTCTGGTCGGAGACGATCCATCCGGACGGATTTCGCGCCTTGCGTGACCTGTTTGCGCTCATCGCCGCCGACCCGCCGTGGCCACGCGTGCGCTGCCCGGTGTTTCTAGGCTATTACCGCGCTGCCGACGGCCGCGAAGACGGCGTGGCCTCGGTGCCGGCGATGCTGCAGATGTTTGCAGCGTTGGGCACTGCGCCGGCACACAGGCATGCGCTGGCCTTCGACACCGGCGCGCATGCGATCGGGTCGCCGCACAAGACCCCGCTGGCCGGCGCCGTCGCGCAGGCGTCCATCGCGTTCTTGCAGGCGCAGCTCCGTGCTGCGCCGCACGGCCTAAATGCGTGAGCGCAAGCTGGTCTGCGCGCGCGGCGGAAGAAACCTGCCGCCTCACTGGCAGTGTCGCGATGGTGCCCCGCTAGCGCCCGCTGCCACCCGCAACCACGCGCGCGGTCCGCTGCATGGCGATCGCATACACTGGCGCGCCAGCCCGCTGCCGCCACGATGACCACCACGCCCGCAACCTCCGATCCGATCGCCGACACCCGCAAATGGATCGAACGTGCAGTGATCGGATTGAACCTGTGCCCGTTCGCCAAGGCGGTGTACGTCAAGGAACAGGTGCGGCTGGTGCTCAGCGATGCCAGCACGCCCGAAGCCTTGCTGGAACAACTGGCCGAGGAACTGGTGCTGCTGCGCGATACGCCGGCCGAACAGATCGACACCACGCTGATCGTGCATCCGGACGTTCTCACCGACTTCCTGGACTACAACGACTTTCTCGACAACGCCGATGCGGCAGTGGAAGCGCTGGACCTGCAAGGCGTGTTGCAGGTGGCCAGCTTCCATCCGGATTACCAGTTCGCAGGCGCGGCGCTGGACGATGTGGCCAACTTCACCAACCGCTCGCCCTTCCCAACCTTGCACCTGTTGCGCGAAGACAGCGTGGAGCGTGCGGTGGCGGCGTTCCCGGATCCGGATGTGATTGTGGAACGCAATATCCAGACGCTCCAACGCCTGGGCAGCGATGGCTGGGAGCGCGTGCTCAACGGTGCAGAGCACTGAGTGCTGCACCTGCCGTCCGGGACGGCAGGCGAGTGCGATTTTCGCCACCTGCGCCCGCAGGTCGTCGGCATAAAAAACAGGGCGGAAGTTCATCAGCCGCATGCGGATCACGTGCTCGGTGTCGAACCGGTCGAGCGCCGCATGCCGCCGGGCACGCTGCACACGCGTGGCACCGGGCAATCGTGTGATCGAGTGCAAGCGCAGCAGCACTGGCGGCACCGGGACATTGCGGAACGCACGCGGCCCGGGCAGCTGCCCGGATCAGCCTGCATCCGTCAGGTTCAATGCGGATGACATCGAGCGCACGCGTGGCACGTGCGCCCCAATCCTCATCCGCGCTCCACGTTGCTGCGACGACGACAGCCCGCGCGCTACAGTGCCGCCACCCTCACCCACGTGCCGCATGCCATGGCCTTGATCCCCGCAGTTTCCGCATGGAACCCGTCGCCGCTACAGGACCGCGTGGTGGTGGTCACCGGTGGGGCGCAAGGTATCGGCCGCGGCATTGCCCAGGCGGTGCTGGGCGCGGGCGGCAGCGTGGTGATTGGCGATCTGGATGCCGATGCCGGCAAGGCCTGCCTGCAGGAGTGGGCACTGCCGCGCCGTAGCGCTTTCGTCCGCTGCGATGCCGCGCGCCAGGCGCAGGCCACGCGCCTGGTCGCCACAGCGCTCAAGCGCTTCGGGCGCATCGATGGGCTGGTCAACAATGCCGGCGTGCCCGATCCGCATATCGCAGCACTGCCGCAACTGGACTGGGACACCTGGAACAGCCGGCTGTCCAGCCTGCACGGCGCCTTCCTGTGCAGCAAGCAGGCGCTGCCCGCGCTCAGGCAGGCGCCAGCCGGTGGGGCGATCGTCAACATCGCCTCCACCCGCGCCTGGCAATCGGAGCCGCACAGCGAAGCGTACGCCGCAGCCAAGGGCGGCCTGGTGGCCTTTACCCACGCGCTGGCGCTGAGCGAAGGACCGCATGTGCGCGTCAACAGCATCAGCCCGGGGTGGATCAGCACCGACGCGTGGCGCGCGCCGCAGCGCCGGCGGGCGCCGAAATTGTCGCGTCGCGACCATGCACAGCACCCGGCCGGGCGCGTGGGCACGCCCGAAGACATTGCGCAGCTGGCGGTGTATCTGCTTGCGCCGCAGCTGTCCGGTTTCGTCACCGGGCAGGATTTCATCGTCGACGGTGGCATGTCGCGCAAGATGCACTACGCGTAGAGCGTGTGATGTACGTTGAGGTGAGTGCGAAGCGTGCTGTGGCGCGTCGAGACAAGGCGTGCGGCTTGCCTTGGCGCCAGCCAAGCCGGCGCCACGCAGCACCCGCTCCGCACCGCTGGCGGCCAGCGCATCTCATCTCAAAGTGCATAACACGCTCTAAGAGCAGCGCAGCGAGGCGGTCGGCAGCACCTGCATGATCAGCCGGGCTGGCGCATGAACTGGCCCCGCGACGTATCCACTCGAACCCGTCACCCCGACAAGCGTGCTTCCAGCAAGCGTTGTGCATCACTCAGCGAGGGCAGGATGCGGTGGCCGAGCGCGCGCACGGTGGCGTCGGGCTCGAGCAGGTCCGGAATCTGGATCGGTGTCATGCCGGCCGCCAATGCTGCACGCACGCCGGTGGGCGAGTCTTCCAGCACCAGGCAGTGCGCAGGGTCTACCGCCAAGGTGCGCGCAGCCAGCAGGTAGATATCCGGCGCAGGTTTCGGATGGACCACGTCGCTGGCCGTGCACACGGCATCGAAGCGCCACAACAGATCGGCCGCTTCCAGCTTGCGCAGCGCCAGCGGGCGCTGGGTGGAGGTGGCCACCGCGCGCGGCATGCGCTGGGCTGCCAGATAGTCCAACAGCGCAACGATGCCGGGCCGATGCGGGATGCCGCGCTCGACCGCAGCGGCATACAGCCGTTGCGCATGCGCCAGCATGGTGTCGGCCGCGGCCTCGCCGATCCGTTCGCCGAGCAGCCGGCGGCAGGCCGCATCGCCGGTGCCCACCATGCGCAACCAGAAGGCCGGTTCGATCTGCAGACCCTGGTCGTCGGCGGCCTGCGCCAGACAGGCCGTGATGGCGCGCTCGCTATCGAGCATCAAGCCATCCATGTCGAAGATCACCGCCTGCGGGCGAAACGGCAGCGCTGCACTGTGGGTCATGCCGGAGCGCCGCGGCTGAACAACACCTCAAGATCGTTCGCTTCCAGCGCACGCCATTGCCCCGACGACAATCCATCCAGCGACAGGCCGCCGATGCGGCTGCGGTGCAGCGCGACCACGTGGTTACCGGCGGCAGCGAACATGCGCCGCACCTGGTGATAGCGGCCTTCGTGCAAGGTCAGCCGCGCCTGGCGTGGGCCAAGCACCTCCAGCTCGGCCGGCAGCAGCGGCTTGGTTTCGCCGTCCAACAGCAAGCTGCCGCTGGCGAACAGCGCGGCCTCCTCGCCACGCAGGTCCTCGGCCAGGGTGATGTCATACACCTTGTCCAGGGCCGATTTGGGCGAAATGATCCGGTGCAGCAGCGCGCCGTCGTCGGTCATCAACAGCATGCCGCTGGTCTCGCGGTCCAACCGACCCACTGGCGCCAACACCGGCGCGCGCAGGCGGAAACGTGGCGGCAGCAATTCGTAGATCAGCCGGCCGGTGTCCTTGGTCGAGCAGGTGTAGCCGCTGGGTTTATGCAGCAACAGGCTCAAGCCCGCTGGCGGGTCGAGCGGTTCGCCATCGATGCGGATGGCGTCGTGCTCCACCTGGTCGTCGGCATACAGCACCTCGCCTTGCGCATCGGTGATCGCGCCCTGCCGGAACAGCTGGGTGACCTGCTTGCGGCTGCCGTAGCCGAGATTGGCGATGTGTTTGACCAGCTTCATGGGCGCGCTCCGCGGCCGCGGATCGCCGCGATCAGCTTGAACCCATCGCGTTCGGCAGCCACGCGGACCTGTCCGAAACTGTCGTTGAGCACCTGTTCGTAAGGTAGGTGCCGGTTGGCGACCAGTATCAATTGCCCGCCCGGGCGCAGTGCCTGTGCGGCCACCGCAATGAAGCGCTGTCCGATGTCCGGGCGGTCGGCACGCGACGGCGTATGGAACGGCGGGTTGCTGACGATGAAATCGTATTGCGCCACCAGCCCGGCGGTGACATCGCGCCAGTGGTAGTGCAGCTGCGCCGGATGCGCGATGTCCTGCAGGTTGCGCCGCGCCAGCGTCAATGCGCGCGCCTCGGCTTCGTACAGATCCAGCGCGGTGACCTTGGGACAACGCGCCAGCACTTCGGCCGACAGATAACCAAAACCCGCGCCCAGATCGGCGCCATGGCCGGCCAGCGTGGTCGGCAGATGCTCGACCAGCAGCGCGGACGCCGGGTCGATGCGATCCCAGGCGAAGACGCCGGGACGGCTGACAAAGCGGCCGTCCAGAATCTTGCGTGGCGCATCCAGCGCGGCCCAGCGCGCCTGCAGCGCGGCATCGGTGTCGGCCGGCAGCGGCGCGCTCCAATAGGTGCGGCAGTGGTACTTGGTCAGGCTGCCGGCCAGCCCGGTGAGCTGGCGCAGATCGGCTTCTCCCGAGCGCGCGCCTTCGTTGTTGGACTGGCAGGCCACCACACGGCCACCGGGCGCAGTCAGCGCCACCGCACGTGCGAACAGCGCGCGCGCCTCCTCGCGCTGCCGCGGAGGCAGCACCAGCACCAGGGCATAGCGCGTACTGTCGGCCTCAATCTCGCTTTCTTCGCGCACGTTCCACCCATTGCGCTCCAGCGCTTCGGCGAACGGACGGAAGCTCTGCTCGCAGGTCAGCGTCTGGGGGCTTGCCTGCTCGCGCAGCGGAAAACCGTCGCGCGCGCGCAGGAACAACACCGGTCCTTCCGGCCATGGCAGCGCGCCTTGGGCAAAAGGCAGGAACAGGGCTTGAAGCGGGGCGTCGTGCGGGCCAGCCATTGGTCGTCGGAGCGGAAATGGGCGGCCATTGTAAGGGAGCGGTGGCGGTGTGACGCCCGCTGCGGTTGCATACTGACTGTCCGGAACAGAAGGGGGAGGCTTGCGTGGCATCCAGATGATTCCATTTGACTGATAAGTAACAAATATGGTGTTGAGCGCAAAGTGATAATGCGATAGCGATCACGTGATTCAATCTCATCCACAGGCTGCCTTCGAATGGCTTACCGAGGCTTGGATGGCTTCTTTAATGAGCGCATTGACAGCGGCAGAGCAAAGGCCCACGCTTGAGCTCGCAGGAAGACCTGCCGATCATCAATAGGAATACTGGATATGAGATATAGGAAATATTTCGGACTGTTTTCCGCAACACTATTTTTGGCGACGTCCGCATATGGTCAGAATTATCGTGCGGCGACGACGCCATCCAGCTCGCTGGTAACAACGCAGAAAAGTTTATATCGCGCCGGATCTAACGAATCGCAATCCATCGTCGCTTGGATCAAGCAGCACTCACCAAAGTATCCGCCGCTGTTACCGACGAGTAGCCTGAGTGTCTCCCGCAGCATAGTCTCGACCGGATTGATTAGTATTCAGTCCGGGCCGGATGGTCCACCGGTTCCTTTGCCCGCCAGCGGCGTCCCTGGCGAGAAAATTACAATCCGTAACGAATTTCCTGGCGGGGCATTTGAACAATGGGATTACGAATGGGCTGGTCAGTCAGGTGGATCATGGCAACTGACAGGCTATCAATTCAGTGCCCCGACAAGTAAAGGCGACAACGACAACCCGCGTCAGCCTTTCTGATTTCTTTTCCTCCGCATAATTGTCGGCCAGCTCCTCTCGCTTGTTTGGGAAGAGGAGCATGGGATATTTGCAGAAGTTCCGGCGAGGCCCAGCATCGCGTCAGAGTCAGCGCTTTCAGTCAACTTTGCGCAGCACTTGGCAATAGACCGTCTTGCGGGCCGGCTATTGCAGGGGATCGATGGAGTTACACCGCCCACTGTGTTGCCGCGCCTGCACAGGCCATTGATGCGCACGCAACATTCCTCCACCTAGGCTGAGGTCAGGCACACACCGGAGAAAGCATTATGACGCGCGCCTTATTCGTAGGTGGAGTGGTCGATAACAGCGAAATGGACTTGGACGACATGCCCCCGCCCATGCACTACCCCGCCAATACCGGCGCAGGTCGCCCCCGATACCGCCTGCACCAGATCGGCGAGCGCGCCGATGGCAGCGTGGCCTACGCAGTCTATGGCGCACCAGAATTGGCCGACGAGGAAATCCAGCGCGTTGCCGAAGAAAGGGGATATGCGCGTCGCTTCTGCGCCTCGCCGGAGGTGCCTCGCTGAAGGGGCTAGTCCACTTGGCCACGCGGCCCGCTGTCGGCTCAACGCGCCTTCGGCGTCACCTGCCAGATCACATTGCCCACATCGTCGGCCACCAGCAGTGCGCCGCGACTGTCAGATGCCACACCCACCGGGCGGCCCTGCGCATTGCCTTCGGCATCCAGGAATCCATCCAGCACCGTGATCGGCGGGCCGTTGGGCTTGCCATCGGCGAACGGGACAAACAACACCTTGTAGCCGCTGGGCGGGTCGCGATTCCACGAGCCGTGCTGGCCGATGAAGGCGCCCTGGCGGAAACGCTCGGGCAACAAGGTACCGCTGGCGAAGCTCAGGCCGAGCGATGCGGTATGCGGGCCGAGCGCGTAATCGGGCTTGATCGCCTTGGCCACCAGTTCGGCATTCTGCGGTTTGACCCGCTCGTCCACATGCTGGCCGTAGTAGCTGTACGGCCAGCCGTAGAAACCGCCGTCGCGCACCGAGGTGAGGTAGTCCGGCACCAGGTCGCTGCCGATCTCGTCGCGCTCGTTGACCACCACCCACAGCGATTTGCTCTGCGGCTCCCATGCGGTGCCCACCGGGTTGCGCAAGCAGCCGGCGAAGACGCGGCTGCTGCCGGTGGCCGGGTCGATTTCCAGGATCGCCGCACGATTGAGCTCGGCTTCCATGCCGTTTTCGGCCACGTTGCTGTTGGAACCGACGCCGACATAGAGCTTGCTGCCGTCCGGGCTGGCCAGCAGCGACTTGGTCCAGTGATGGTTGATGCCGCCGGGCAGATTGGCCACGAAAGTCGGCTTGGCGGTGAGATGCGTGTCGCCGGGCTTGTACGGAAAACTCACCAGCGCATCGGCGTTGGCGACATAGAAGCGGTCGCCGATCAGCGCCATGCCGAACGGCGAAAACAGCCCGCTGACGAACTGCGTGCGCACTTCTGCCACGCCGTCGCCGTCGGCCTCGCGCAGCAAGGTGATGCGATTGGCGCTCGCCACCGCCGCGCCGGCCTTTTTCATCATCGCGCCCTGCACTTTCTTGCGCAGCCCACCGCCCGCTTCGGCATCCTCGGGCTTGGGCGGCTCGGCCGTTTCGGCCACCAACACATCGCCATTGGGCAGCACGTAGACCCAGCGCGGGTGATCCAGATCGCGCGCAAACGCAGCAACCTGCAGATCGTCGGCCGCGATGGGCTTGGCATTGGCTGCCCAGCGTTTGACCGGCGCCACCTTGACGGTGGGAATCAGACGCTTCACCGGCTCGGGCAATTGCGGGTCCGGCCCGGTTCCCTGTTCGATCGCCAATGTTGCCGTGTCGCCGCACGCGGCGAGGACGGCCAGCGCCATCAACGACAGCGGCCAGCGAGCGAACTTCAATCGGGATGCATTCATTGCGGGCAAATCCTGGACGGTTGCGTCAGCCAGCGATCATGCCGCCAACGCGACGGCGAGAAGTAAACACACCGTCAACACACCACCGTCACGGCATGACTTGCGGATCGGCGCCCAGCAACAACGGGTGCACCGCCACGATCCGGTCCATCCAGATCCATTGCGGCTCTTGCGATGCATCCAGCTGGTCCAGCCGCAGCTGACCGTTCAATCCCTCGTTGTCGTGGTCGTCCAGATAGGTCTGCAGGCTTGGGCGCACGGCAACCGTGCCGCTGATCATGCTGCCGTCGTCGAGCTCGATGCGCACACGCTCCTGACCATCGAGCAGGGACACCCAATGTTCGAGCGTGGCGATCTGGACCTGTTCGGAATACACGTGCGGGGCATGCTTGGGCATTGCGCGATCTCCGTGAGCTGAGCGCACCACGCTAGGCCAGCATGCGTGAAAGAGGCAGAAAACGTGTCGTGTGCCGGTGCTCGGCATTGGCGCGGCATTGGCGCCACGCATGCGCACGCATCCGTCTTCCAGCGCGGCCACGCTGCAACGGTGGTGAAAGGCTCATCCACGAAACCACCTGTGCGTCGCATGACGATCGGTTGTTCTGGGGTAGATCGGCGCCTCATGGAAAGACGCCAGGTACGCAAGCCACACACACGCTACTGCGCATCCAACGCGTCGCCTCACCACCTTGCGGTGACCCGCTGCGCGGCTGTGCGCTGCGCGCCGGTTACTCCACCGCCTGGCGCGCGGCACGCACGGCCGTGACCAGTTGCGCCACGCTGTAGGGCTTGGCCAGATGTTCCTGAAACCCGGACTCCAGCGCGCGCTTGCGGTCGTCTTCGCGGGCCAGCGCGGTGACTGCCACGGCCGGCAACGCGGTGGCATCCAGCCCGAGGTTTTCGCGCACGGTACGGATCAAGCCGTAACCGTCCATGCCCGGCATGCCGATATCGGTCAGCATCAGATCGAAGCGAGCGTGGCCACGATGATCGATCAATGCCAGCGCATCGGTGGCGCTGCCGGCGACCACCACTTCGGCGCCCTGCTCTTCGAGCAGACGCCGCAGATAATCGAGCATGTCCGGTTGATCTTCGACCGCCAGCAGGCGCAAGCCATTGAGCGCGCGCGCTTCGACGATCTGTTCGGACATCAGACGCCGCCGCAGCTCGCGGCGTGGGCGCTTGGCCTGGTCGGGAATATGTTCCGGCAGCCGCACGGTGAAGGTCGCGCCCTTGCCACGGCCGCCACTGGTGGCGCCGACCTGTCCGCCGTGCATTTCCACCAGCTGCTGCACGATCGCCAGGCCCAGACCCAGCCCGCCATGCTGGCGCGTGGTGGTGCCGTCGGCCTGGCGGAAACGACCGAACAGGTGCGGCAGGAATTCGGCTGCAATGCCATCGCCGGAATCGCAGACCGAGACCACCAGATGCCCATCGTCGCGCTCGATTTTGACGTCGATACGACCATGTGCCGGGGTGAACTTGATTGCGTTGGACAGCAGGTTCCACAACACCTGCTGAAGGCGCGTGGCATCGCCAAGCACCAGGCAGGGCGTGGGCGGCACGTGCAGCTCCAGGACCTGGTCCTTGCCTTCGGCAGCCAGTTCCTGGGTGTTCAAGGCTTCGCGCACCTGCTCGACCAGATCCAGCGATTCGACTTCCAGCTGCACCTTGCCCAGCAACATGCTGCTGAGATCGAGCATGTCGGAAATCAGCCGCTTCTGCGCACGTGCGCTGCTGGCGATCACCGACAGCCCCTTGTAATACGGCTGGCCTTCTTCGACCCGCTGCAGCAGCAACTCGCTCCAGCCCAGGATGGTGGTCAGCGGGGTACGCAATTCGTGCGACAGCGTGGCCAGGAACTCGTCCTTCAACCGCGCCATGCTTTCGGCCTCGTTGCGCGCGCTGCGCTCGGATTCCAGCAATTGCTCGCGCGCCAGTTCGATCTCGCGCTGCTCGGTCACGTCCGGGCTGCTGCCGGCCAGCCCGATGAAGCGGCCGTCGGCCGAATAGCGCGGCGTTGCGGTCATTTCGATCCAGCGCCACTGCCCATCATGGCGGCGCGCGCGCACCAGCGCGCGCAGGCCGCGCTGTTCCTGCAGCGATGCGGCCAGCTCGAACTGGAACGTCGGCAAGTCGTCCGGATGCAGCAGTTCGCTCCACGCCGACACCGTACCGCTGGAAATATCCAGGCCAAAAAATTCGCCATACGCGCTGTTGACGAAGCGCACCACGCCTTGCGCGTCCAGCACCCAGACCGGCATCGGCAAGCCGTCGGCCAGCGCACTGAAGCGCGCCTCGCTCTCGGCCAGCTCGCGCTCGACGCGTTTGCGCTCGGTGATGTCCATGAACAGGATCGCCACCCGTGCCTGCTCCGGCTGCCCGACCCGGAACGCATCCACCGAATACCAGCGCTTGAGCGCCTTGGCCTGCATTTCGAAGTGGATGCGGTTGCCGGTGCGCGCGACGTGGCCGTAGCGGTCGAACCATTCCTGCTCGTGCTCGGGGAGCAGGTTGCGGATGGAGACGTTCAGTGCGTTGGGCGACAGGCCGGTGTAGCGCTCGAAGGCACCATTGGTGGTGCGGATCACATAGTCCACCGCCTGCTCGCCGTCGAATACCATGTCGATGACGCAAAACCCGGCATCGATGTTGTGGAAAATCTCGTGATACATCGCCGGGTCCAGAAACGGCTCGGCGATGGCGGCCGGCAGTGCGGCAGCCAGCGTAGGGCTGGAAGAAGGAGTGCTCAAATCGGAAACCACGGATGCTGCCGGAGCGGATGACGGGCAGATGAAACCATGCCTGATGTCGTCAGCGGGTGCACGTGGGGCTGGGCAAGTTCACGCTTTCCTCGCCCAGCCACGTGTTCACCACAAGGTGGTGGCGGCGAATCCGATGCAGGTTGCCAGCACCACGATGCCGGCGATCACGCCGCGAAACACCCATTCGCCCTCGCGACGCAGCTGTTCGTCCATCCAGCGTTGCGCTTCCTCGCGCCAGGCGGTGGACCGTGCGTAATCGGAGTCAAGCAGCAACAGGCGGACCCGGGCCACCCCCATCTGCGCGCATTCCTCGCGGCAGCGCTGGCTGAAGCCGTCTTCCCCACCGGCAATCTGCGCGCCCACCGGCAATTGCAGTTCGAGTTCATGCCTGGACATAACGGGGACGCTCCTGATCAAGCTCATGTTCCAGCGCCATGCGCGCCAGCTGGGTGTAGTTAGCACGCGGACCCTGTCCACGGCCGGTGAGCATTCCCTGGTAGTCCAGGTCGTGCCAGACCCGGCCCGTCCACTCCACGCAATCTTCGGCAATGACCAGCATCAGCGAGTAGCGGTAATCCAGGCCATTGGCCGCGGTATAGGTGTAGACCGGCGGGAACTGCACGGCCACATCCACCTGGCGCGCCAGTGCAGCCAGATGCTCGCGAAGCGCCGCGCGCGGATCGGCACCGGGCTCCAGCTGCAGCGCGCGCGTGGCCAGATCCAGGTCGACCTCGCTCTGCAGTGCCACGAAAGCGGCCGCGCCGGAGGCGGGGTTGTGCCCGTGCTGCTTGGCCCAGTCGATGAATTGCAAACGCACATCCGACGGCATGTGAGCCGGCGCCAAAGACGCTGATTTTGTGCGGAAAGTGTGGGTGTCCATGCTGGCGATCTTCCGGGCTGTGCCGTGAAGCGCGGGCGCAGGCGCAGTGAACCCGCCGTCATGGTGTTCCGCAAGCGGATTAACCGCGCGGCAACGTGGTGACGAACCCAGGCGTGCAGCGCGTTGCGGGCGTTCTGAGGCGCCCCCACACTGCGAAAACAGCCGGTACACACCGTACCTTCCGCTTGGAGGCTTTCGATGAAACTTTCCAATCTTTCCGGCGCCAGCCTGCTGCTGGCCGGTGTGCTTGCCGCGACCGGTGCGCAGGCCGGGGTGCGCAACGTCACCGACCCCGATGCGCCGCGCGCGCTTGGCAGCGACGGCAAGGTAGACGTGCGCTGGACCGACCCTGCGCAGTTCTCCGAGATGCGCTTCAGCGGCAACCGTTGGGAGGCGCAACGCGGCGATTGGGTGACCCAGCTGGCCACCCACTTCCAGAAGAGCGCAGCGCGCCAGTTGCCCGATGGCCAGCATCTGAGCGTGATCATTACCGACATCCGCCGCGCCGGCCAGTACGAGCCCTGGCACGGGCCGCGCATGCAGGACGTGCGCGTGGTCAAGGACATCTACCCGCCGCGCCTGAGCTTCACCTACACGCTGACCGGCGCCGATGGCCGCGTGATCGACCAGGGCGAACGCAAGCTGGTGGATTCGGCTTTTCTGATGAGCGGACCGCGCCTGACCGACAGCGATCCGCTGCGCTTCGAGAAGGCGATGATCGACGATTGGGTGCGCAAGCAGTTCCGTGGCGATCGCAGTACCGCCGGATTGTGAGTTGCCGCTGGAAGCCCCTCTCCCGTCGGGGCGCCACGGCACAGCTTGCGCGCCACTGGCGCGCGTGCCTTGGTACGACTGCGCCGCTGGCGCAGGCCGGCGCGCGGAGCGGGGGGGGGTTGGGGGAGAGGGTACCGCGCGCAGCACGCGTGGCATTCAAACTGCACGCAGCTTCGCTCGCACCCTCATCCGGCGCTACGCGCCACCTTCTCCCTGGGGGAGAAGGGATGCACCTATGCTGAAAGTTTGCCTACTGCCGCCTCCCCCACATAGATCCGCGGTACCCGCTTGAGCCCGCACAGCAGCTGGTAGGCGCTGACGTTGCATTGCGCTGCCAGCGCGCTGACCTGCGGTGCGTCGCCCCACAGCTGCACCGGCGTGCCGATGTCGGCCTGCGGGTGGTCGGTGAGGTCCACGGTGAGCATGTCCATCGAGACGCGACCGATCAACGGGCAGATCTGCCCGTCCACCAGCACCGGGGTGCCGTTGGGCGCGAACTGCGGATAGCCGTCGGCATAGCCCATCGCCACCACGCCGACACGCGTGGGTCGTTCGGCAACGAAGCGGGCGCCGTAGCCCACCGGCTCGCCGGCCGGCAACTCGCGCACCGAAATGATGCGCGAGCGCAGCGTCATCACCGGACGCAGTTGCGCGGTGTTTTCGGTGTGCTGCGGGAACGGGTTGGCGCCGTACAACATCAGCCCGGGGCGCGACCAATCGTTGCGCAGCGCCGGCCAGCCAAGAAGGCCGGGCGAATTGCGCAGGCTGGTTTCTGCGCGCATGCCGCCGGCGGTGAGCGCAAAGGCCACCGCCTGCTCGTCGGTGCGGCTGCAGTCCAGCTCGTCGGCACGTGCCAGGTGGGTCATCAGCACCAGCGAGGCGATCTGCGGTAGCCCGCGCAGGCGCAACCAGGCGGCGCGGAAATCCTCCGGCGACAGGCCCAGCCGATGCATGCCGCTGTCCATCTTCAACCACACCCGCAACGGCCGCGGGCTCTGGAACTCGGCCAGCGCGCGCACCTGCTGCTGCGTGGCCGCCACCGTCCACAGATCGTGCTCGGCGATCAGGCGCAACTCGTCGTGTTCGAAAAATCCCTCCAGCAACAGGATCGGCGCACGGATGCCGGCCTGGCGCAGTTCCAGCGCCTCTTCGATGCAGGCCACTGCAAAGCCATCGGCTTCCGGCTCCAGCGCCTGCGCGCAGCGCACTGCACCATGCCCGTACGCGTCGGCCTTGACCACCGCCAGCGCCTTGCTGCCGCCCAGGCGCCTGGCCAGGCGGTAGTTGTGGCGCAACGCCTCCAGATCGATCGACGCTTGCGCAGGACGCACTACGCGGCCTCCCGCTGCGCGCGCGCGCTGCGCGGCGACAGGTAGCGGAACACGTCCAGACCTTCGGTATCGATCTCCGGCGTGCGGCCCTGCATGAGGTCGGCCAGGTAGCGCCCCGAACCGCAGGCCATGGTCCAGCCCAGCGTGCCATGCCCGGTGTTGAGGAACAGGTTGGCATAGGGCGTGGCGCCCACCACCGGGGTGCCGTCCGGGGTGGCCGGGCGCAGGCCGGTCCAGAACTCGGCCTGGGCCAGATCGCCGCCGCCGGGGAACAGGTCGTTGACGACCATTTCCAGGGTGGCGCGACGACGCGGATTCAACGACAGATCGAAGCCGGCCACCTCGGCCATGCCGCCGACGCGGATGCGGTCGTCGAAACGGGTGAGCGCGATCTTGTAGCTCTCGTCCAGTACGGTGGAGGTCGGCGCGCGCTGCGCATCGACGATCGGGATGGTGAGCGAATAGCCCTTGAGCGGGTACACCGGCAGGTGCAGGCCGAGCGAGAGCAGCAAATCGGCCGAATAGCTGCCCAGCGCCAGCACGTAGCGGTCGGCAGTTTCCATGCGGCCATCGATCTGCACGCCGCTGACCTGGCCGCCAGCGTGCTCCAGCCGCTCGATCTGCTGCCCGTAGCGGAACGTGACGCCTGCCTGCGCGGCCAGTTCGGCCAGGCGCTGGGTAAACAGCCGGCAGTCGCCGGTCTGGTCTTCGGGCAGGCGCAGCGCGCCGGCCATCTGCGCGCCGCC
This sequence comes from Xanthomonas euvesicatoria pv. euvesicatoria, assembly GCF_020880415.1. GTDB lineage: Bacteria > Pseudomonadota > Gammaproteobacteria > Xanthomonadales > Xanthomonadaceae > Xanthomonas > Xanthomonas euvesicatoria. Next base: position 58,386 of record NZ_JAJIUJ010000090.1, read on the forward strand.
GCCGGCCAGGCCGGGTTCGAACTGCGCGATCTGCGCCGGGCTCAGCAGCTCGTACGGTACGCCGTACTGGGCCAGCACCTCGATGTCCTGCGCGGCCGCATCCAGCTGCTGCTGGGTGCGGAACAACTGCGTGGTGCCAAGCTGGCGGCCTTCGAATTCGATGCCGGTCTCGGCGCGCAAGGCGTTGAGGCAATCGCGGCTGTAGTCGGACATGCGCACCATGCGCGCCTTGTTCACCGCATAGCGTTCGGCGGTGCAGTTGCGCAGCATCTGGCTCAGCCAGGCCAGCTGGCGCAGGTCGCGGGTGGGGCGGATCGACAGCGGTGCGTGCTGCTCGAACAGCCATTTCACCGCTTTGCCGGGCACGCCGGGCGCCGCCCACGGCGAGGTGTAGCCGAACGACAGCTGGCCGGCGTTGGCGTAGCTGGTCTCCAGCGCCGCTGCCGGCTGGCGGTCGACCACGGTCACTTCGCAACCGGCCTGCGCCAGGTACCACGCACTGGTCACGCCGATGACGCCGCTGCCGAGAATGAGCACACGCATGTCGTTCTCCTGAAAAGGGCATTCCCCCACAACCACACGCCGAGGGGGACAGTTAGACGCAGTATATTGCGAGCCAGGCAGTGCCATTTCTGGAATCGGCACGGCTTTGCAGTGAAACTTCCTGCCAAACCCTGCGCAGACAAACCCCATGAGCACCCGCGCCCGCGAGCTGGACAAGATCGACCGCAAGATCCTGCGCATCCTGCAGCAGGAGGGGCGGATTTCGTTCACCGAACTGGGCGAGCGGGTCGGCCTGTCGACCACGCCGTGCACCGAGCGCGTGCGCCGGCTGGAGCGCGACGGCGCCATCACCGGCTATTACGCGCGACTGGACCCGCACTATCTCAAGGCCAGCCTGCTGGTGTTCGTGGAGATCAGCCTGGCCTACAAGTCCGGCGACATCTTCGAAGAATTCCGCCGCGCCGCGCTGAAGCTGCCCAACGTGCTGGAGTGCCACTTGGTCTCTGGAGACTTCGACTACCTGCTCAAGGCGCGCATCAGCGAGATGGCGTCCTACCGCAAGTTGCTCGGCAGCACCTTGCTGACCATGCCGCATGTGCGCGAATCCAAGAGCTACATCGTGATGGAAGAGGTCAAGGAGACGCTGGCGTTGCCGATCGCCGATTGAGGCGGGGATCCGGGATCCGGGATTGGCGGTTGGCGGTTGGCGGTTGGCGGTTGGCGGTTGGCGGTTGGCGCCATCAGATCGCGCTGCTGCTGTCAGCGCACCACGCGCATGCCATCGCCCGCCGGTACCGCGTCGCGGTAGCGGCCGGTCTTGGTATCCAGCACCCGGTTGGCGCCGGCCGGCTGCATGCCCTGCAGCAGACGGCCGTTGCGGTCGTAGACCATCGGCTTGGTCGGCGCCACCTGGCTGCCGGCAGGCGCGACCGGCATTTGTGCCGGCCCATGCGTGGGGATGCTCGGCGCGACCGAGCGTTGCCCCAGTTGCGAAGGCACCGGTGCGGCCGAAGGCGCCGGCTGCAGCGCGCGCGGCGGCGTTACCGTGGGCGGGACGGGCGTCGGCGTGGTGATGGGCTGCAAGGTCGTGGATGAGCGCGTGGTGGTGGCCGACTGCGCCGCCACCGCGCCGGTCAGCGTCAGTAGAACGCATAGCAGAACGCGGCGGCTTGATGCGTGGATCGCCATGACAGGCACCTTGCGTGTTCGAGGGTCATGCAGTGATTGGGGCGCAAGGACGCTGCGGCAATGCATGCGACCGGCCGGGGGATGAACGCTTTCGCAAGGTGGTTGCGGTGCGAAGAAGGGCTGACCTCCGCCGCAGTGGCGGGCCGTTGGCTGCGTCTCACCGGTTGAACCACCCCGACACTGCCCACATCACGGAAGCAGGCGCCGGCACCCCGCTGGCGAGCGCATGCGAGAGCCCCATGAGCCAGTTCGATCTGACCCCTCCCTCCCCCGCCCAACGCGATGCCCTGATCGCCGGGCTCAGCGACGAGGAACAGCGCGTGCTGCTGCACCATGGCACCGAGGCGCCATTCTGCGGGGTGTTTCTGGACAACAAGCTGGACGGTGTCTACACCTGCCGGCTGTGCGGGCTGCCGCTGTTCCGTTCCAGCGCCAAATTCGAGTCCGGCACCGGCTGGCCGAGCTTCTTTGCGCCCTACGACCCGGCCCATGTGCGCGAGATCCGCGACACCAGCTACGGCATGATCCGCACCGAAATCGTCTGCGCGCGCTGCGACAGCCACCTGGGCCATGTGTTCCCGGACGGCCCGCCGCCCACCGGCGAGCGCCACTGCCTGAACTCGGTCTCGCTGGGCTTCACCGAAAACGGCCAGGCCCTGCCGAACCCGCTGCAGCGCCAAGGCGCCGAGGCGCAACCGGCCTGATGGCGCCGCGTCTGTGGGCCACCGCCGTTGCAGTGCCCGGGAGGAAGTAAACAACGCCTGCCTGCGCTTTTGCGCGCCATGACAGCCACCGCCTGCACGCGACTCGAGCCGGCAATGTCGATGTGCAGATCGGTCGCCGGCGAGAGACCCAGATACGGCTTGATTTCCATACGGCCGGCCACATGCAGGCTAGGTCCCAGCGGTAAAGCGGTCGCGTGTTCAGTCATAGGCAGGCCTTCCGGCCCCGGCGCGCAAGATGCACGCCCTTGGGGCGCCGGGCCGGCGCCCAGGTCCCAACCGCCGCAAACACGGCGGCAATCCGAACCAGGCAGGAGTACGCAGATGCACACGTCCTCATCCCTGATGCTCACCGGCCTGCTGGCGGCCGCACTCGCCGGCTGCAGCGCAGGTAGCCCGCCCCCGGCAGCGCAGGCGGGCAAGCCCGCACACGCCCAGCCAGCCGGTGTCCAAACCGATGCCCGCCCGCTTGCCACAGGCACCGACGCCAGCGTGACCGGCCCGCTGCCGCGTCCGGCCAAGACGCCCGCTCCAGCGGCGGCGGCGGCGGCCGACCCCGCGCTTCCCGCGCAGACGGTGGCCTGGCGCTGCGGCCCGCGCACGGTCGCGACACGTTTCGATGCGGCCACCGATGCCCTGCAGCTGACCCTCGACGACCGCAGGCTGATCCTGCTCAGTGCCCAGGCAGCATCCGGGGCGCGCTTTGCCGATGCGCAGGGCAACCAATTCTGGGAACACGCCGGCGAAGCGACACTGTCGCTGGCAGGCGGCGAGGCGATCAGATGCGTGCATGAGACCGCCACCACAATCGGTTAGACATTCAGCTACAGCGCACGTCTTCACGCCATGCGCTTCAAGAATCGCCCGCGCAAGCCGAAACCACTAGCAACCCCAGTTTGCTTCCGGCTGCGCCATGCTCATCATCGTTGGCTTCATCGTCGTCATCGTCAGCGTCCTCGGCGGCTACGTGCTGTCGCACGGAAAGCTGGGCGCGTTGTGGCAGCCGTACGAGCTGATGATCATCGGTGGCGCGGCGCTGGGCGCGTTCCTGGTCAGCACGCCGGGCAAGATCGTCAAGGAAACCCTCAGCGGCATCATGGGCGTGTTCAAGGGCCCGCAGTACAAGTCCGAGGACTACAAGGACACCCTGAGCCTGATCTACGAACTGCTGAACAAGGCGCGCCGCGACGGCTTCATGGCGCTGGAAGACCACGTCGAAAAGCCGCAGGACAGCACCATCTTCGGCAACTACCCCAAGGTGGTGGCCGACCATCACCTGCTGGACTTCATCACCGACTGCCTGCGCCTGATGATCGGCAGCAACATTGAGCCGCACGAGCTGGAACCGCTGCTCGAACTGGAACTGGAAAAACACCATCACGAAGCCCTGGCGCCGTCGCATGCGCTGAGCAAGGTCTCCGACGGCCTGCCCGGCTTCGGCATCGTGGCGGCGGTGCTCGGCATCGTGATCACCATGGGCTCGATCGGCGGGCCGATCGAGGAGATCGGCCACCACGTCGGCGCCGCGCTGGTGGGCACCTTCCTCGGCATCCTGCTGGCCTACGGCTTCGTCTCGCCGTTGTCGGCGGCGATGGAAGCGCGGGCCGAGCAGGACGGGCGCATCTACGAAGCGGTCAAGACCGCGCTGCTGGCCTGCCTGCGTGGCTACAACCCGAAGATCGCGCTGGAATTCGCGCGCAAGACCCTGCCCTCCAACGTGCGTCCGAGCTTCGGCGATTTCGAAACGCACCTGAAGACGATCAAGTAGGGCCGCGGTCATGGCCGAGGCCAAATCCACCGTCATCATCCGACGGGTCAAGAAGGTACAAGGTGGCGGCCATCATGGCGGCGCCTGGAAGGTGGCGTTTGCCGACTTCGTGACCGCGATGATGGCCTTCTTCCTGGTGCTGTGGCTGATGGCGGCCACCACCAAGGAACAGCGCGCGGCGATCTCCGAATACTTCCGCAACCCCAGCCCGCTGTCCGGCAAATCGCCGGCGCCTTCGCCCGGCATGAACGGACCCGGTGGCGCCAGCACCTCGATGATCAAGCTCGGCGGTACCGCCGACATGGCCAAGGGGCAGAAGGACGAAATGGGCCGCAAGCGCGACAACGCGGCCGATACCGACGTGGACAGCCGCGCCAAGGACAAGAGGCGCCTGGAAGCGCTGATGCAGGACCTGAAGGAGGCCATCGACAAGAGCCAGGCGCTGGAGCCGTTCAAGGACCAGCTGCTGCTGGACCTCACGCCAGATGGCCTGCGCATCCAGATCGTGGACAAGCAGAACCGCCCGATGTTCGACATCGGCCGCGACCAGCTCAAGCCGTATACGGTGGCGATCCTGCGCGAGCTGTCCAGCTTCATCAACCAGGTGCCCAACCACATCAGCATCACCGGCCATACCGACACCACCGCCTACAGCAGCGATGCCGGCTACACCAACTGGGAACTCAGCGCCGACCGCGCCAATGCCGCGCGCCGCGCCCTGGTGGCCGGGGGCATGTCCGATGCCAAGGTGACGCGTGTGGTGGGGCTGTCCTCGTCGGTGCTGTTCGACAAGACCGATCCGCAGAACCCGATCAACCGCCGCATCAGTATCGTGGTGATGACCCAGGACGCCGAAAACGCAGCGCTGGCCGGCGCAGACCAGGGCGTGGCACTGGGCAAGTCGCTGCACGATGCCGACACCCAGGTGCCGGATCTGAGCGGCGCCGCGGCCACCGGCACCGCCACCGTGGGGACGCCTGCCGAAAGCGCAAAACCGGCCGCGGCCCCGCCAGTCGCCGCCGCCGCGGCTGCGACCCCGGCTCCGGCCCTGGCATCGGCAGGAACTGCTGCTGCGCGTCCGGCAGGACCACGCATGTCGTCCAGCGCGCAGGTGGCCTCTGCCACGGCGCTCGCCAAAGCGGCCGAAGCGGCGGTGGAGAAGCGGTAACGCAGGCCGGCAGGCTTGGTGGCGCGGGCCGGGATTTTCCGGATTCGCCAGGCACTCGACACCGGGAGATGGCCTGCGGCGGTTCGGGCTTGGGGCGTCCTGGTGGCGGCTCTCAGGTCGGTGCCTGCGGAGACGGTGCCCCCCCCGGCGGCCGGTTCGCATCCACGGGCCAACTCCGCTACGCATCGCATCGTGCGGCGCACGCTCTAGAATGGCCGGCCATTCCCAGCGTCGAGAACACCGTGTCCCGTAATTCCAAGGCCAAGCGCGACAAGCGCAAGAAGCAGCAGCCCAAGCGCCCCTTCGTCCGTCTGGGCCAGGCGCCCCAGGTCACCAACCATGCCGTGCTGCAGGACGCCGATGGCCGCGTGGTCGCCGCGATCGGCCTGCAGGGTGGCAGCGAGTGGATGCTGTCGATCGGCGGCCAGACCATGGGCAGCGCCAACAACCCGGTCCCGATGCTGGCCATGCTCAAGCACCTGGCCAACCTGCAGGAAGCCGAAGGCAAGACCATTTCGCTGGAATATTCGACCCAGCTGCAGCAGATGATCGACGACCTGGCCGCCGACGAAGGCCAGACCGCCGAGGAATACCTGACCAAGCTGGTGTCCGAGTTCCAGAACGCCGATGCGGATGAAGACGGCGAGGCGGAAGACGCAGCACAGGACGCCGGCACCGAGGCCGGTGCTGACGACGCGGCTGAAGACGACACTGCCAGCACCACCGGCAGCGCTGCAGATGCCAGCGACGAGGCTTCCGACGCTGCAGCGGACGCGCCCGACGGCGACAGCGCCGGCAAGAAGCCGAAGAAGTCCAAGAAGGCCTGACCCGGCCGATGGCCGTCTACGTCGACGATGCGGTGCACCTGTGGCGCGACCAGCGCTGGGCGCACCTGCTCGGCGATACGCTGGACGAGCTGCATGCCATGGCGGCGCGGCTGGGCATTCCCCGCCGCGCCTTCCAGAACAAACTCAGCGGTGCGCACTACGACGTGCCCGCGCCGCTACGCCTTGAGGCCATTGCCCTGGGCGCCATTCCCATCTCCCGCCACACCGACCGCGCGCTGCTCAAGGGCTTGATCGCCAATGCGCGGGCGCAGGCGCGCGGCCAGGCGCCTTGAGAACCGGGATTGGGGAGTGGAGATTCGGGATTCGCAAGTGCCGGGCGATTGCGTCGATCACGTGCGCATAAGCACATCGGGAGGCCTGATTTGAACGCACGAGCAAGGCCATTTCCATCACGCGTCATGCCGGCAAGCGTGCTCCCAACCAAGCAGCGCATCTGTCTTGCTGCCGCTTGCCCAAACTTTCCGACCAGCCAGTGCGCGCATCAGCGTGGCGAACAAAACGTTGTGAACAGCCGTCAGGCGGATGCGAACGCCGCGGTGGTCCACCGATTCCGAGCAACAGCCGCACTCGCTCGGCGTCCGCACAGCCTGATGAGTGCGGCTTTACGTTTGTCGCAATTCAGCGCGCGCAAAGATCGACTCACGCGACAGCAAGCACGGGACCGCCCCTGCGAATCCCGAATGCCAAATCCCCAATCCCAACCCTCAGAACGCCTCATTCCCGAGCCGCACTTCCACCCCCAGCAACGAGGTCAGCGCCAGCATGGCGTCGTCGTCGCGGCTGAGCGCAATCCAGCCGGCGTAGGCGTCGCCACCGGTGTTCCAGTTCCACAGCGAGTAGCCGTGCTCGCGCAGGCGATCGAATGCCACCGCCATCAAATCGGGGACCTCCAGGTTGCCGGCGAAGTCTTCGTCGTCCAGGTCGCCGCCCCAATCGACGCGCAGGTTCCAGCGCGCACTGAGTTCGTCGATGGCGGCGATGAACGCATCGGCGTCCTTCCAGTCCACATAGAAACCCGAGCGCCAATCGATCACGTCCTTCAGCGCCCACAACCAGGCATCGTCGCCGTCGTCGCCATCGGTCTCGGCCTGCGTTTCGCGCCAGGCGTCGAACTGGGCCAGCGCGGTGTCCTCGTCGCCGGGGTTGATCAGCACCAGCAGGTTCCACACCCGCGCCGGATGGTCATCCACATCGTCTTCGTCGCCCTCGGGCTGCAGGCCTTCGTCGTCTTCGTAGTCGGCACTGTTGTCAGGCATTGCGGTCTCGTTTGCTGGAGTGCAGGGGCATAAAGTGTGAGGCCTGACGGCGCGCAAGCAAACCGATGGGCGCACGTCGTTGCGTCGCCGGGGCTGGTCTTCCCGGCGCAGGCCCGTATCCTGTGCGGCCGAAGACGGCTATCCCGGCCGCCATGACGCCTTTCCCATGAGCGATACCCCTCCCGATCACCTGGCCATCGACGCACGCAGCCCGTTCCACAACGCCGATGCCCTCAACCGCGGCGTCGGCGTGCGCTTCAACGGTATCGAACGCGACAACGTGGAGGAGTACTCGGTCAGCGAAGGCTGGATCAAGGTGCAGGTCGGCAAGGCACGCGACCGTCGCGGCAACCCGATGACGATGAAGATCAAGGGCGACGTGGTGGCCTACTTCCTGGACACCAGGCACGACGCCAAGCCTGCTGCCGAGTAAGAGCGGCTGACCAAACGACTTCACGCTGTTCCATTGCAGAGCTGCTGAGCGCGAGTTTGCTGCAGGCTCCTTGCCTGCCCACCATCGCCGGACACGCTGCAAGTACGTCCCTACAAGCTCTTACGCGGCATCCATGCCGCGTAAGGTCCGGCGACGGTAGGCGGGCAAGCACCTGTCGAGAGTGTCGGTCCGCAGGGTTCAAGCAAAGCAATCGACCAACTTTCTAGCGCGGTGCCCTTG
>NZ_JAJIUJ010000091.1 GCF_020880415.1 Xanthomonas euvesicatoria pv. euvesicatoria
GGTGATGACCTTGCCGGAGTTTGCCAAGGGGCCGATGCAGAGCGGTCCCCAAGGGGACGGCGGTGGGGGTGGAGACGGGGGAGGAGGCGGTGGTGGTGGAGGGGGTGGCGGTTAGTCAAAATCGCTCCCTGACCAGCCGAGCTCAGGAGACCTCATGGACAGGCAAGACACCCCCGCAATGGCGGAAATGATGGCCACGTTGAATGCATCGAACACTTCGTTGCAAGAGACGGTCAAAGTGCTGACGACGCTGGTGGTGGCATCCATGCAGCAGCGCGAACAACGGTTGCGCGAGGTGGTCGCCGAGCAACTTCAGGTAGTCCAACACGCGGCCAGCAGCGCCGATGCCAAGGTCAATCGGGTCTTGGAAAACGCCCTGCCGAGGCTGACGCAGCTGACCAATCAGGCGTTGACGCAGACGCTGGAGCCAGCCGCCAAGCGATTCAACAAAGAAATGGCCACTGCGGACGAGACATTGCAGCAAGCCACTCGACGTTATGCGCAGGCCCAGCAGTCCTTGGAAACAAAGATCACGCGACGCATGGGCATTGCATCGGCCACGATGCTCGTGGCGGGCGTGTTGGGACTGGGGGCGGTGGTCTATTCGGTTGGCATCATCACCGAAAAGCGAACCGAACTCGCGCAGCTTCGAGCATCCATCGATTACCTGGACCGCGTGTCTCGTGCTGACCTCGC
>NZ_JAJIUJ010000092.1 GCF_020880415.1 Xanthomonas euvesicatoria pv. euvesicatoria
GTCGTGCGCAGCAGGTCTGCCGCCAAGCACGGGGCGGCCGCACCTGGTTGGCGACCCGGTCAGCGCAACACGCGAAAGCGCACCTGCGTCCATGCGCCATCGCTGGCCATTGCGGTGAGCGTGTGCAAACCCACTTCTTCGAAATCGCGCTGAAACCCTTGTCTTCCGGTGGTTTGCGCAATCCAGCGGCCATCCAGCAGCCAATCGATTCGCGCCTCGCTGCCCAGCGCACGTAACTGCAACCGCACCGGGTGCGCGGCGTCGTTGGCCCGCGCAAGCGTGGCGCGGTCGCTCAAGCCGTCGATGCGTAGCACCCCGCCACCGGTCATGCGCCCGTCCGGCATGCAATCGTCAGCCAACGGCGGCAGTTGTGCGGCGGCGCGTTCGGATGTACTGAGCCAGGGCGAGACCAACGCTGGCCAACGCGCCACCGCGCGCGGTGCACGCGCATGCGGTTGGCTGCATTCCTGCGACAACCGCTGACCGCTGCGCGCATCGGCCTCGAAGCGCACCTGCCCGCTTTGCCAAAGGCGCGCATCGCGCTCGGCAAAGGTGGGTGGCACCGCACCGTCGAGTGCATATGCATCGGCACGACGTGCGCACAGAGCCGGTGGCGTCTGATCGGCAGCGCCGCCCAGCGGCCAGCAGATGTCGATTGCCTGCACCGAGGACGGCATCGGCAATGGCGCACTGTCGCCAGCACTGCGGGGCAAAGCATCGATGACTTCGAACATCAACGGCAATGCGGTGACCGCACCGTATTGGCCCGGCAACGGGGTGCCGTCCGGCCGTCCTACCCAGACGCCGACGGTGTAACGCCGCGTTCCGCCAATGGCCCATGCATCGCGGTAGCCGTAACTGGTGCCGGTCTTCCACGCCACGCCTGGGCGTGCAGTAGTGTCGAAAGTACCGCTGCCGTATCCGGGCCGCGGATTACTTTGCAAGATTTCGCGCACGATCCACGCTGCACCCGGCGACATCAGGCGCCGATCAATGCGCGCGTCATCCGGCGTATAGCGCACACGTCCGGCAATGCCGCCGCGATTGAGCGCGGCGAACGCGCCCACCAACTCCTGCAACTGTGCGCCAGTGCCGCCCAGTATCAAGGCCAGCGACGGCGTGCTGCCGGAGGGGAAATGCAGCGCAATCCCGGCATTGGACAGTCGCGCAGCAAAGCGCGCCGGGCCAATGCGATCAAGCAGATCCACCGCCGGTACGTTCAACGACAGCCGCAACGCCGTGGCCGCGCTCACCGGGCCGTTGAACGCCGCATCGAAGTTGCCGGGCCGGTAGTCGCCAAAGCTCTGCGGCGCATCCACCAGCAGGCTTTCGGAATGGATCAGGCCATCGTCCAGCGCCATGCCATACAGGAAGGGCTTGAGCGTGGAGCCGGGCGAGCGCCATGCCTGCACCATGTCGACATGACCCAGGCGCTTGCGGTCGCCGAAACTGGCCGAGCCCACATAGGCGCGCGCCTCCATGGTGGCGTTGTCCACCACCAACAATGCCGCGGAAGTGCGCTCCGGCAGCTGCGAAAAATACGTGGACACGCGCTCTTCCAGCGTGCGCTGTAATTCCACATCCAGCGTGGTGACGATACGCGCCGCACGCGGCTGCGCACTGTGCAGGCGCTGCGCCAGCAAGGCCGCATGCAACGGTGGTTTGAGCGAGCGGGTGACCACCGGTTCGATGCGCGCATCGTCCACCTGCGCGGCTTCGGGATGACGGTCCGGGCGCAACCGGCTGGGCGACTGCGGCAATACCGCCAGCAACGCGGCCTCGGCGTGCGACAAGGCCCTGGCCGGCTTGCCCAGATACGCCCAGCTGGCCGCCTCCACCCCTTCGATGGTGCCGCCATAGGGCGCACGCTCCAGATACAGCATCAGAATCTCGTGCTTGCTCAGGTGCGCTTCCAGCTGCAACGCGCGCAACAATTGCTTGGCCTTGCCCCACGGTGTGCGCGTATGCGGGTCCAGGATGCGTGCCACCTGCATGGTCAGTGTGGAGCCGCCGGACACGATGTGGCCCTGCCCGATCCACTGCCCACCGGCACGCAGCAGACCCCAGGGATTGACGCCCGGGTGACGCCAGAACCAGCGGTCTTCGTAGTTCAGCAGCGCCTGCAAATACAGCGGCGAGACGCTCTGCGGCGTGGCGGGATAGCGCCATACGCCATGACGGTCGGCGAATGCACGCAACGGCGTGCCGTCGCGCGCAACCACCAACGTGGAGGTATCGCGGGACTTGGGCAACGGCAATGGAAAAGCCAGATCGAGCAGCAGCATGACGCTCAGCAAGGCCGCCGCACTCAAGCGCAGCCACCGCAGCCAGCGGCGTCGGTTGCGGGCCTGATGGTTCGGCGCTTGCGGGCGCGGCTGCGTGCGGTCCATCCCTGTTGGTGCCTGCGGCTGTTCATCCATTGCGCAAAGCATGCAAGGCAAAACGCGTTTCGGCCACTCCTACGCGGCTCGGGCCTGGCGTATCGGCAGCGCGATCAGCCGCACAGCCAGCCGGACAAGCGACGGGCGCAAGGCCAGGCACAGCCCGTGAGCGACATGCGGACCTGCCTGCGCGCAACCGTCTGATCCTACCTGTGGCCACCGCATGCAGGTGACTGCGATGATCAGCCGCTCACGCCGAAGGCGCGGCCGGCGCACTTCGGCAGCAGCACGCATTGGCGGCAGCTGGTGGCGATGCCCACGTGCGCACTTCGGTAGACGTTATGTCTCGTCCGTCGAGTTGTCTGGTGCACAGCGCGCCGTGCCAGACCTGGTTGCCGCCGCTTGGGACGGCGGCCTAGTTGCTTCCGCTCAGCGCTTTTCCAACGTGGCGCGGTAGCGCAACAAGGCTTCCGGTGCATCGGTCTGGATGATCGACACACCGTCGCGGTACATCCGGCCCCAGACCTTGTCAGGGTCGCGCTCGGCGTCCGCATCGCCGCCATAGCCGGCAATGAAGCCTTCCCATAACGAATTGACCATCAGCCGCACGTTGTGCGCCTTGCTCACCGCTGCCAGGGCCGGCAATTGCGCGGCAGTCATCTTGGGTAACTCGAATGCCATCGGACGCGCATTGCGCGTCTGTGCCGTTGCAATGGCCGCAAGATCGGCATTGCCATGCGCGTTGATCAGGATCGGGAAGAAGTACACGGTGTTGAAGGGCGGCATCACAGCCAGTGGCGCGGTAGAAATACCGGCTTCGGCCTTGACGATCACCTGATGCTGCATGCCGGCGCGTGCGACCGCCTCGATCACCTGCACGTAGATCGCGTCTTTGACATCCAGGTTGAGCAGGATGTGCCCCTTGGCCTTGGCCAGCATCTGCTCGAGCGTGACCACGCGCTGGTCGGTCAGCGGTGCCTGTGCACCGCCTTCGTCGCTGCGCAGGCGTAGCTTCTGCAGATCGGCCAGGGTCAACTCGGAGAGCTTGCCGGTGCCATCGGTGGTGCGGTCCACGGTGGCGTCATGCAGCATCACCAGGCTGCCGTCGGCGGCACGCCGCACATCGGTTTCCATCACATCGGCGCCGATGGCGATGCAGCGCTCCAACGCCGCCAGCGAATTTTCCGGCGCGGTCTCGGTGAAGCCATGCTGTGGCGCGGCGGCATGACATCCGCGGTGCGCCACCACGACGAGGCCGCCCTGCGGGTTGGTCAGGCGCGCCTGGATCGCGGCCACGCCTGTCGGTGCGGCACTTGCTGCAGTGGTCACGACTGTGCACAGCACGGCGGCGAGGACGGCAATGGGGCGTGATGTCATCGAACAACTCCAAGCAGATGTTTGCAAACGGTAGCGCGGCGGACCGGCGTTGCCGCGTCGCACACGCGGCTGAAATTAAGCGGGTGGACGGCAGGCATCGATTTCAGGATGGCAGGCTCCGCCACCTCTTGCCCGGCTGACCTCACAACGTGGGCGTGAACCGCAGACCCACCCAATAGGTGGTGGGCACCGAGTAACTGTCCTTGAGCAGATTCTGCCCGGGGCCGGTCACGCTGGTGATGCGGCTGTGGGTGATGTTGCTGACCTGGCCGATCAGGCTCAACTGCTTGCTCACCGCATAGGTGGCGGTGAAATCCAGTTGCGAACGCGGCGACCAATACAGGTCCTGCCAGGCGATATTGCTGACGACCGCGCGCAGCGCCTTGCCTTGTCGGTTGTAGGCCGCACGCAGTTCCAGCCCACCGGTGTTGTAGAACAGCGTCGCGTTGGCGGTGTAATCGGGCTGACCGACCAGATTGTCGAGCGTGCGCTCGCGCTGGGTCAGGCTGCTGCCGCTACCGACGCTGTAAGGCACGTCCAGGCTGCCATCGAGCAATGCGAGGTTTGCGCTGAAACCGACGCCGCTCAACCACGGCGCGACCGGCCCTAACGTGTTGACGATGCCGTTGAACTCCACACCACGGATGCGCGCCTTGGCGGCATTGGCCGGTGTGCTGATCAACGCATTCGCATACGTGGTGCCGTCGAAGGTGAAGCTATCGGTGCGCGAGAGCGTGAAGATCTCGTCCTGGATATGTTTGTCGAAGACGGCAGCGGATGCGAACGCATCGAAATCGCCGGGAAGGCGCCATTCCAGCGACAGGTCCAGGTTGTTGGATACGCGCGGCTTGATGTCGGGGTTGCCGATGGTGACGGTGACGCCCTGCGCATTCGGGTTGCCGGCGTCTGTCGTATTGACAAAGCCGATGGAGGTGCGCGCCGCATAGGCGTCGTACGGCGGGCGGCCCAACGTGCGGCTTGCACCGGCACGCAGATCCAGCGCATCGGTCAGGTGATAGGTCATCACCGCCGAAGGCAGCAGATAGTCGTAATCCGCACTGGTCGGGTTATCGACGTACACGTAGTGATTGGTTGCCGCATCCAGCTGCCGCTGGCGGCCCACCGTGTCGAGCTTGGTGCTGTCGAAATGCACACCGGCCTGCGCGTTCAAGCGATCGCTGCGATAGCTGACCAAGCCATAGCTGCCGAAGATTTTTTCGGTATGCGTGAAATTATCCTGGTTGCTGAAGGCCTGCTGGTCGGTGCTGTTGAATGCGCTCAACGGCGTGGCCGCCAGCACGCGATTGGCCTTGTTCGGGTCGATGCTCAGCAGGTTCAAACCGGCATAGCGCATCGGCGCCCTGCCGGTGCCTACCACGTCGGCCAGGCCGAACGCCGGCGCCGTCGTATTGGGCTGATACTCGACGCGATAGATCTCATAGGACGGCTTGTCGGTGGTATACGACACGCCTGCCGCAAAACCGATGCCTTGATCGCTTTCGCCTTGGTTGAAACCGTAATCGAGCCGACCGGTGAGGATGCGGTCGGACGCGGTGCGTTTATAGTCCGGGCGCCAGTACGACAGGCTGTAATTGTCCAGGTCGTCATACGCCTGCGGCGACACGCCGAAGCGTTGATCCAGGCCGGAAGTGTCGTAATTGAACGCATAATTGGGCGTGGCATTGATGGTCACGCCACTGCCGGTCTGGCCCACCGGCACCGGTGCCGGACGCGTGATGCCGGTGGCGTACTTGATCATGCGAATCGGCTCGTCATAGGTCGCATCCGACCACGCGCCACGCGCGGAAAGCTGTTGGCGATCGGTGGGCCGCCAGATCGTTCCCAGCTGCGCCACCTTGGTACGCGTGGTGACGATCTGGTTCGAATAGCCCACCTCGATGTCGCCACCGGGATAACTGCCGGAGGTTGCGGTTTGATTGAAGACCTGGCCACGGTTGCGCGGGTCGATGATGACCTCGTTGCGCTCCATGTCGTCCTTGAAATAGTAGTAGCCGGCCATGGCGTAGGCTTCGAGCGCCGCACTGGGCCGCATCTCGAACTTGCCGGTGAGGCCATAACGGTCGCGCTGATCTTGCACGTACCAGTATTTATCCTGCTGCGGCACCGCCCAGCCATTGCCGAGATTGTCGCCGGTCTGCAACACACCGCTGTTGTCGTAGAACCCGTAGTGCACCGTGTCGGTGGTCATATGGGTTTCGGTGTAGCTGCTCAGCGTTTGATAGTTGGCAGACACGGTGAGACCGTACTGCTGCTCGCTACCGAAGGTGCGGCTGCCGGTGGCGTTGACGCGATAGCCCGGATCGTCCTGATCGCGCGGCTTGCCCACATCGTTGGCGTGGCCTAGCGCCGCCTCGGCGCTGAAGAACGGCTTGCCGCCGTTTTCGAACGCGCTGCGGGTTTTCAGGTTGATCGCACCGCCGGTGGCGTTGGGGTCCAGGTCGGGCGTGAAGGTCTTGACCACCTGCAATTCGCTGACCATCGAGGCCGGCAACAGATCCAGGCGCACACCGCGGGTGATCGAACCGAGCGTGCCGTTCGGTGTACCGGGCGAGGCGATGGTGAGCCCGTCGATGGTGACGTTGTTGTATGACGGCCCCAGGCCACGCAATACCGGCGTGGCCGCTTCATCGCGCGGATGCTCGTTGTCGGTGGCAGGCAAGACGGACAAGCCCGGCACGCGCCGCAATGCCTCAACGATGGTGCTGTCGGGCAAGGCACGCACGTCGGTGGCGCTGATCACATCGGTGATATTGGTGGCCGCACGCTTGCTTTCCACCGCAGCCGCGTTGGCGCGGCGCACGCCGGTGACCTGCATGGCATCGAGGGTTTGTACGCCGGTTTTGGCGATGTCTGCGGCAGTTGCATCTCTGCTAGGTGCGTCGCTGTTGGGTGCGTCGCTCGGCGAGGCTGCGGTCGCGAGGCCAGAGAGTTTTTCAAAGGCTGACGCTGTCTCGACAGGTCGCTGGCTTTCGTTGGATGAAGCACCGGCTGGGCGCATCGATGACGCCAGGCGCGCGGAGTCGGATGAGGTAGCGACACTTTGAGCCTGCACGCCAGGCGAGCATGCTGCGATGGCCACAGCGAGAACGGACAGGTGCATACGGTACGGATCGAAGCGCTGCATGGAATCCCGTAAGTCGCGCAGCAATCATGCTGCGCTGATGAGAAAGCACGCCACCGTAGAGCGTAAAAATGACCTTTGCGTGTCGCTACCATCGCACCGAAAAGACAAGGCGCAGCGATATCGCTGCATGCGAAGCAAGCACTCAGCGGCTACCGGGAAACATCGCAAGCACGCTGCAAAAGCCCCTCTACTTGCGGGAGAGGGGTTGGGGTGAGGGTACGGGCGAAGCCACTCATGCCATGCCAACGGCACCAGGCTTCGCTCGTCCCCTCATCCGCCCCTGGCAGGGCCCCTTCTCCCGACGGAGAAGAGCGAACGCGTCACCTTACGGCTGCACCACCGTCATCGTGGCTGGCGTGCTGCGCCCCACACCACGCAGCTCCGGCCGGTACATGTCTTCCACCAGCGAGGGCGGCACCGTGTAGGTCCCCGGGGTGACGGCACGCACCAGGTAGTACACCTGCGCCTTGCTGCCCGAAGACAGCGCCAGCGCGGCCACATAGCGGTCGTCGCGGAACTCTTCGTGCTTGACGTCGGCGGCGCTGGACCGCTCGCTGATGCCAATGCCGTCCACCACCACGTCGGCCCATTGCTTGGCATCGCCGAGATTGAAATTCTCGATTTCCAAACCGGCCGGCAACAGGTCGGTGAGCAAGGCGTCGGGCATGCTGGTGTTGGCAGTGATGCTGACGCGCACGATCAACGCTTCGCCTTCCTTGAGTGGACGCGGGGTCCACGGCTTGCCGTCGGTGGTGTACCAGCTGCGCTCCACGCTGAGATTGCGCGTGTCCGGTTCCGGTGCGCTGCGCGGAATGCCGGCCACTTCCAGGCTGGCGTACATCGGCGCCTCGCCTTGTGGCGCGAACTGCACGCCGCGCGCCAGGGCGGCACTGTCGAAACTGCGCCCGAACACGCGTGCCGGTGCGATCTGCTGTACCTGGTCGCCCACCGTCAAGCTGCCGGACACCTGCTTGCCCTGCCCGGCCATCAACGCCTTGCCCAACCGCGCAAGCGCCACTTGCTCCTGCGTGCTCAGCCACAACCAACCGGTCGCACGACGTGCATCCAGCGCGCGGCCCAGGGCCACCGCGCGGGTGTCGTACTCGGGCTTGGACAAACCGCGTTCGTGCAGCAACGCCATCATCAACGCGTCGTCGCGGATCGCGCTGCCGTAATCGCCGAAGTACGGCGGACGCTCGCTGCTGTCCTTGGCAAACCCGGCCTTGATCGCCGCATCGCCACGCTTGGTATCGCCCTGCAGCGACAAGGCGATGCCCAGATGCACCAGCGACAGGCCCGTCAGCGCCTTGTCGCGCTGGTTGTCGTACAGCGCGCGCAGCGTGCCCAGCGGCGCGCGGTTGACGCGTGCCAGTACGTAGCCGGACCAGGCCTGATTGGCGAACTTCAAGTTGTCGCGACGGTCCTGCCCATAGAACTCGTTGCCACCAGACAACAGATCTTCGCTCAGGCGATTGAGCGCCTTCTGCAGCACCGTGTCGGGCACCGCAAAACCGGCGTCCTTGGCGTCGAGCAGGAATTCGGCAATGTATGGGGTCAGGCCCGGATTGACGTGGCCATCGTCGCCCCACATCGAAAAATGCCCGCTGGCGATCTGCATCGACGCCAGACGCCCGAACGCGCCTTCCATGCGCTCGCGGCGCTTGGCCGCCTCCAGCCCCTTGGTGCCGAGCGTTCTGGCGGTGGCATCGTCGAGCAGCAGCGCCGCATAGCCCTTGCTGGTGGTCTGCTCGGCGCAGCCGTACGGATACTCCAACGCGCCCTGCAATGCGCTGGCGAACGGAATCGGCGGCAACGCGCTGACCACCATGCGCGCGGTCACCGACCCAGCCATCAGGCCATCGGCAAAGCCGCTGTCCAGGGTGATCGGCGCCAGCGGGTCGAGCACGCGGGTCTGTGCCCGCAACACCTGTGGCCAGCCGGCGCGCACCGGCAGCTCGTAGCTGCGGTCGGCCTTGAAGCCATTGCCATCCACGCGCACGCGCACCTTGGCAACGCTATAGCCTTCGGTGGCGCTCAGCGGGAAGCTCAGCGTCTGCTTGGCGTCCACGCCGAGCTTGACGCTGCGCGACGCCTCGCCGATGGCGAGCGGGCCAATGCCCTCCACACGCACGTTGAATTCGCCCGGCTTGCCGGTGAAGTTCTGCACGTCCAGCGTCACCGTGCTGCGGTCGCCCGGTGCCATCACGCGCGGCATGCTGGCTTCGGCCAGGATCGGCGCACGCACGATGGTTTCCATATCGCGGTTGCCGTAACGGGTATCCGAGTACACCAACGCCGACACGCGCAAGGTGCCGTTGAAATCCGGCACCGGCAGTTGCACGCGCGCATTGCCCTTTGCGTCGAGTTTTACCGAGCCGGAAAACAGGTCAACCGTCTGCACGCGCGCGGTCGGGCGCTTGGCCTGCGGCAAGGCTTCCAGCGCCATGTCGCCGCCGAACTTCAGCTTGCCGCTGGCGCCTTCGAAACTTTCGATCACACGCCCATAGATGTCGTACGCATCGGTCCCCAGACGACGCTGCGCGAAGAACTGTGCGTTGGCATCGGGCACCGGGAAACGGGTGATGTTGAGGATGCCCACGTCCACTGCCGAAATGGTCACGTGCGCGGCCTTGCCCGCCAGTTCGGGCACGCTCACCGTCACCGGCAACGGCTGCTCGGGCCGCATCTGCTTGGGCGCGGACAAGCCCACCGCCACCCGCCGCGCCTTGCGGTCCATCGGCACATAGGCCACGCCCACCGCGCGTGCCGGGGTGATCTTGCTGGGCGCACTGCCGCCGCGGAAGACCAGTGCGGTGACATACACATCGTGGCGCTCCCACGCCTCGGTCACCGGAATCTCGAAGCTGCTGCCGGGCTTGACGTCGATGTCCTGCACGTACAACAGCTTGTCGCTTTCCACCAGCAGCACGCCCTTGCCGGCATGCGGCGGGGTCAGCGTGACCTTGAGCGTGTCGCCGGCGCGGTAGCCGGTCTTGTCCAGCGCCAGCTTGACCTTGTCCGGGCGCGCATCCAGGCCACGGTTTTCTTCGTTCCAGCTCCAGCCGGCGCGGAACGGGTAACGCGTGGTCAGCCCGCTCGCCGGGTCGAATACGTCCAGGCGGTACTCGCCCCACTCCACCGGGAAATCGATCTTGGCATTGACGCTGCCCACATCCAGCGTGCGCGTGTCCTTGTTTTCGAAGCGACGGGTGAAGTCGTAATCCCAGTGGTTGTCGGTGTAGTTCCAGTGGTAATCGCGCAGCTCGCGCACCAGCGTGACCTTCAGGCCCTTGGCCGGCTGCGGCTTGCCATCGGCATCCACGCGGGTCACTTCGAAGCGCGCCGTCCCATTGGCATCGGCGCCGTCGGCGTCGTCGAACAACGGGCGCACGCCGACCAGGGCCTTGGCCGGCCACAGCACGCGCTTGAGGGTGCGGGTGACCGTGCGCCCGCCGGTTTCGTACACGCTGCCGGAGACGACCGCGGCAATCGTGCTGACCGGCTTGGCCTCGTCCGGCAATGCGATGTCTTCGCGCAGGATGCCGTCGCCACCGAATTCGGTGTCGATCACATCCCTGGCTTCGCGCGGCAGCTCCAGCGTGGGGTCGCCGAAGAACCAGCCGGGCAACGCTTCGAGCGGATGCTGCTCGACGCTCACTGCCAGCTTGGCGGTGAAACGGTTGCCAGCGGCCGGTGCGCCGTACAGATACGCGGCATTGGCCACCAGCTTGAACGGCTGGCCGGCGCTCAAGGTCTTTTGCGTGCTGTCCAGGTCCAGCTTCATGCGCTCGGGCAGGAACTCTTCCACGCGCACGGTCATGCCCTGCACGGCATCCTTGCTGGCCGGATCGGTGCGAAATTCCACCTGCCAACGGCCGGTCGGTGCGTCGGCCGGGATCTGCTGGGCGAATTCGAAGTAGCCCTGCTCGCCCGGCAGCAGTTTGGTCTCGCGGAAGGTCTTGCCGTCCGGCTGCTTCAGACGCAGGAACACCGGTTGCGGCTTGGTCGGCTTGCCGTCGTTGTCGCGCAGGATCGCCGAGACGCGCATGGTCTCGCCGGGGCGATACAGATCGCGACCGGCCCAGGCGAACACATCGAACCACGCGCCCTGGCGCCCGGCCACGGCGAACTCGCTCAGATCCAGTGCGGGCTGGTTGAACGGCAGCAGCGTAATGTCGGTCTTGCTGCGTGCGGTCAGCACATGGCCGGCGTCGAGCGTGTAGTTGAGCAGCGCATTGCCGTTACCGTCGGTCGCCCCTTTCAGGAACAACTCGCCCTTGGCATCGAGGATGCGCAGCTCCACGTTCTTGACCGGCTCGCCGCTCTGCAACGAGGCGGTGTGGACGAACAACTTGTCCTTGTAGGCGCGCGTATGCAGGCCGATGTCGCTGACGGTAAAGAACGCGGTGTCGAATTCGTTCTCGAAACTGCCGGCGCGCTTCATCACCGCGAAATACAAACCCGGTTCCTGCAGCTCCTTGATGTCCTGCGTCGGCAGGTAGGTCAGCACACGCTCGTTCTGCTTGCCGCCAAGGATGAAGCGATTGACGTAGACCGGGTCGGCCAGCTTGGACAACGGCTGGTTGCCGCTGTATTCGCTCTCCAGATCCCAGCTGCCACGGCGCCCGCCACGCTGGAACTGCTGGAAGAACGCCGGCAGCGACTTCTCGCGCACGCGCAGGAACTCGACGTCCACTTCCGGCACGTTCACCGACACCACCGGCAGGCCACGGCTCTCGCGCGCCGGCAGCACGCTGCCCTGCGAAGCGAACCCGGCCACAGGCTTGAGTTCGCCGGTGTAGACCTTTTGCTTGAGTGGCTTGCCCAGGCGGCTGCCGTCGGCGGCCAGCAGGTTGGCGTCGACCAGGACGGTGTAGTCCTTGGCCGCTTCGACGTACGGGTAGCGCAGCGTCTTGCCGTCCTCGGACAGCGTCCAGCTACTGTCGCCCGTGCCCACCTTTTCTTCGAAGCGCACCAGCGCATCGAAATCCTGCGTGCCGACCAGTGGCCGCGAGAATTCCAGTGCCAGCGACAGGCCGTCGCTGGTCTGGTCGGGATAGGCACGCGCCAGCGCGAAACCGGTGATGGCCTGCTTTTCGGCCTTGATCGCCTCGCCACTGGCGGCGGGTAGCTGACCGCTTTCGTTGCGCTTGCACGCCACCGCGCCGATCGCCACGGCCAGCAACACCGCCCACAGCACAACCCGCCGCGTGCCCGACCGCATCATCCGTGATCCCTGGCTGTCCATTCGTGCTACTCGCAATGTGAGAACGCAAGTATAACGACGCTGCGCATCTGGCTGATGGCGCCGATGCGACGACGTGGCTGCTTGCCGATGGGCGGCAAGCGTGCGCTGCTGGCGAGCGATGCGATGGCAGACTGGCGGTGAGCGCAGTGGTCTGGTAACCGCGCTTGGAGCGACCGCCGAACCACGTCATGCCGCCTGGCGCAGGCAGCTGGACTGCGACTTGCCTGCAGGGCCTCGCTCGTTCTGTCATCGCGTCCATCGAATGCCAAACAATCGATCCACGGCAGCACGCGAGCGAAGTGACCCGCTTTCAGTTGGTCAGCAGCCAACTGTTTAGCGCGGTGCCCTCACCGCCTGCGGGACCGATGGACGGGTTCACGGCGTGTCCCGTGATCGGTGAGGGCACCGCGCTGTCGACCAACCCGGCTTTTGGCTAGATCACAAAGAGCTGCAAAGAAGCACTCGCCGCGGGATCAGGCATGACTCTTTGTGTTCCTCATTCTCCGTGCAACTCCAACAACGCACGCATGTACATCTCGATCAGCGCCGGCTTGTCCACGTGCAAACAGGCCTGCACATTGGGCGCACCAGCCCCTTCGCGGGTATAGCCTTGCGCATCCACGTCCAGATGCAACGGCGTGGTCGGGCACAGCGCCGGGCGTAGCAACCAGGCCACCGGCACCACATCGAACAACGTGGGCGTGGCACTGGCCCAGGGCTGGTCGGTGTTGCGCCACTGGTAGTACAGCTGCGTGAGCGCATCGGTCAGCCCGTCGCCATGCGCAAACAGTGCGATGCGCTCGGGTTCTTCCAGGGTGATCTGCGTGGCATCCAGTGGCAACAGCACGATTGGCACACCAGATGAGAACACGCGCTGCGCTGCCGGCACATCGGCCAGGATGTTGTACTCCGGCGCCGGCGCACTGGCCGGACGATACGCAGACTTGCCATAACCCACCCGCACCGATCCGCCCATCGCCACCACACGCTTGAGCTTGGCAAAGCCGGCCGGGTCACGTTGCTGCGCCAGCGCCGCATCGGTCATCGGCCCCAATACCATCAAGGTGACCTCGCCCGGATGCTGGCGCGCCTGCTGCAGGATCATCGCGGCCGCATCCGGCAGTGCCGCCGGCAACTGCCCCTTGGCCGCCCAGCGCGCCTGGCTGAAGGCGATGGTGCTGGTGGTACGCGCGCCCGCTGCCAGCGGAATCTCGCTGCGCCCGGCCTGCTGCAACAACCGCTGCAGCAACTGCGCACGCAACGCGGTGTCGCCCCATGCCGATGCGATGCCCAGCACCTGCAACTGCGGGCGACGCAGCAATAGCCCTAACGCGAAGGCATCGTCGATATCGTCGCCAACGTCGGTAGACACCACCACTTTCTCGGCCTGCACCGATGCCAGCGTGGATTGCACGGCCGCGGCCGACTGCTGCGCCCCCGCGGTTGTCGCCACGCACCACATCGCCATCGCTACCCACGCGCGTTGCCAGGTCCGCTGCATCTGCCCACTCCTGCTGCCATAAAAAAAACCGCCGGCATGATCGCCGGCGGTTCGATAGTGCTCCACCAAAACGCCGATCAGAAGTTGGCGCGGAACTGCGCACCCACGATGCGCGGGTCGTTGATGAAGCCGGTGAGGTTGTTGAAGTCGATCGCACCGGTCACGCGGATCTGATTGGTGCAGTTGCGGCAGAACACCGACAACTCGTACGCACCCGCGCCCCAGTTGTAGCCGATCTTGGCGCCACCTTCGACCAGCGGCTGGCCGGTGAATTCCTTGGAATCGTACAGGAAGAAGTTCACTTCACTGCGGTACGACCAGTCCGTGTAGAAGAACAGCTCGCCGTCGTTGCCCATCGGAATGCCGTAACGCAGGGTGGCGTTGGCCATCCACTTGGCTGCCTGCGGCAGGTCGTTGCCGTCGATCACCGCACGGCCGGCCGCGTTGATCGGGTCGGTGACCGTGCAGGTACGGCAGATGCCCACCGACAGGTTCGGGTCGTCGATGCGGGTCCAGTTGTAGGCGCCGCCGGCGGTGACGCGCAGGTTCTGGGTGAGCAAGGCTTCGAAATCGAACTCCGCGCCGCGGGCCTTGGTCTTGTCGGCATTGAGCAGGCGGATGTCGTTGGACGCGCCACCCACCGCCGTGAGCTGCTGGTTCTTCACGCGGAAATCGTAGATGTCAAAGCTCAGGCGCGCGCGGTTGTCGAACAGGTCCGACTTGATGCCGACCTCGAACGAGTCCACCGTCTCCGGCTCGGCCACGGTCAGCGGCGCGGTGCCCGACGGCACGCCGAAGCTGGCGCCGCGGAAACCGCGTGCGGCACGTGCGTACACATTGACGGCGTCGTTGATGGAGAAGGTGGCCGCCAGATCGCCGGTGACCTTGGAGTTGTCGGTCTCGCCGCTGGACGGTTCGACCAGCGTGACGCGGTCCAGCGCCAGCACGTCGAAGGTTTTCTTGTCGTAGGTGTAGCGGATGCCGGCGCGCAGGCTCAACCGATCGGTGGCCGCGTAGTTCAACGAGCCGAACGCCGCCCAGGAGGTATTGCGCTGGCGGGTCAGCTGATAGCTGGCCAGATCACCGCCGCTGAGGGTGTTGTAGGTGTAGTTTTCGCCTTCCACATCGTCGTGGAAGTAGTACAGTCCTGCCTGCCAGTTGAGCGGGCCGTCGTACTGCGATTCGGCGCGCACTTCCTGGCTGTACTGGTCCAGGCTCTTGATGCCGCCGGCGGTTTCCACCGGGAACGGAATCACGCCCGGGCCCGACGGCGGCGCGAACACCGCGCCGAAGCCACCGTCGATATCGCCGCGGCTGTAGTACTTGCCGATCCCTTCGTAGGCGGTGATCGAGTGCAGCGCGATGTCGCCCAGGTCCCAGGTCAGGTTGGCGCTGCCGCCGTAGGTCTGCAGTTCCTGGCGGTTGGCACCGTCGATGAAGGATTTTTCCGCATCGAAGCCATCCACCAGCTGATTGGTACCGGGCTGGATGATGTTGGCGCGGAACAGGCGCGCGGTGCCGTCCAGATGGCGCGCATGCGCATTGAACAATGCGCTGAAGTCGTCGCTGGCCTGGTACAGCAGCTGCAGGCGCACGGCCGAATCGGTATAGCCTTCCAGGTCGCGGCCGTCGCGGTTTTCCACCCAATCGTCGCGGCGCTGGCCCAGGGTCGACAGACGCGCTGCCCAATGGTCGCCCATCGCGATGCTCAGGCCGCTTTCCAGGGTCATGGTGCCGTAGGTGCCGTACGACAGGCTGGCGTAGCCGTCATTGGCGCCGATGGTCGGCTTGACCGAATTGAACTTGACCACGCCTGCCGGCGTGTTGCGGCCGAACAGCGTGCCTTGCGGGCCGCGCAGCACTTCCAGGCCTTCCAGATCGAAGATCGGGAAGCCCTTCAGGAAGGCGTTTTCCTGCACCACGTCGTCATAGATCAACGACACCGGCTGCGAGGCGTAGGTGTTGAAGTCCGTATTGCCGTAGCCGCGGATGTACACGCGCGGAAACACACGGCCGTTGGACGATTCGATGTTCAGGCTGGGCGCCTTGCCGGCCAGCACGCGGATGTCCGAACCGCTGGTGGAGATGGCGTCCAGGAACTCCGGGCGCAATACCGAGGCGGAGACCGGCACGTCCTTGGAGTCTTCCGAACGCCGCTCGACCGTGACCTTGACCGCATCCAGACGCACGACGCCGTCGTCGCCGGGCGTCTGCTGGGCAGCGGCATGGAGCGGAAGAAGGGAAACGACGGCAACGGCAAGCGCGCTGATCTTGAGCGACCGGCTGGCGGACATGGGAAGAACTCCGGATTCTGGTGGCGGGGCGGCCCGGCCTGCGTGCCGCGGTGCAACAGAATTAACACGATTTACACAATTATGGCAGGGCGCGTGCGAAAAAGTTTCCATAATTCGAAATAGCGTTCGAATTAATGCAACACGGCAGTGCGTTTTACACGATGGCGAAAACGGAGGCTCGTTAGCGACGCTGGCCACGCTGCCATTTACTGCGCTGTGGTGGCCAGCGCCAATCACTTGGGGGCGCAACAACATCGATCAATGGCATCGGGAATGACCATCCAGCGTGGACACACGCCGGACTGAAACGCAGATGTTCCGGGTTCTACGCGTATGCCTGGAAGAGCCGATGCGGAGCAGATCCGGCTAATGCGGGCAGCGCGACGCCGGCTCCGCATCGCCACCAGGCGTGCCCGACCGACGCGATGCACATCTCGCACACCAGCACCGATGAAGCGCCTCGCACGCCAGGCATGTGTCGCCTGCATCCACGCGCGCCAACACCCTGCGCAGGCCTATCCAACCTCGGCAACAGGCGCCGGCACCCTGACCCACCCCTCCATCAACACCCGCGCACTGCGGCTCATCAGCGCCTTGGTCACCTGCCACTGGCCCTCGACCAGCTGCGCCTGCGCGCCGACGCGCAAGGTGCCGGATGGATGCCCGAAGCGCACCGCCGAGCGCGCCGCACCGCCGGCAGCCAGATTGACCAGCGTGCCCGGCACGGCTGCAGCGGTGCCGATCGCCACTGCTGCAGTGCCCATCATCGCGTGATGCAATTTGCCCATCGACATCGCACGCACCAGCAGATCGATTTCGGCCGCGTGCACCGGCTTGCCGCTGGACGCGGTGTAGTCGGCCGGCGGTGCCACGAAGGCGACCTTGGGCGTGTGTTGCCGTGTCGCGGCGTCTTCCACCTTCGCAATCAAACCCATCCGCACCGCACCGTGCGCGCGCAATGTCTCGAACATGGTCAAGGCGCGCGGGTCGCCATTGATGGCGTCCTGCAGCTCGGCCCCGGTGTAGCCCAGGTCGCGCGCGTTGACGAAGATGGTGGGAATGCCCGCATTGATCAGCGTGGCATCGAGCGTGCCCAGCCCGGGAATTTCCAGTTGATCGATGACGTTGCCGGTGGGAAACATCGCCCCGCCCTCGCCTTCGGCATCGTCGGCCGGGTCGAGAAATTCCAGCTGCACTTCGGCTGCTGGAAAGGTCACGCCGTCCAGTTCAAAGTCGCCGGTTTCCTGCACCAGCCCATCGGCCATCGGCACATGCGCCACAATCGTCTTGCCGATATTGGCCTGCCAGATGCGCACCGTGGCTACGCCATCGCGTGGCACGCGTGCGGGATCGATCAAACCGCCGGCGATGGCGAATGGTCCCACCGCCGCCGACAGATTGCCGCAGTTGCCGCTCCAATCCACGAACGCGCTGTCGATGGACACCTGCCCGAACAGGTAGTCCACATCATGCCCATCGCGCGTGCTGGCCGACACGATCACGCTCTTGCTGGTGCTGGAAGTAGCACCGCCCATGCCATCGATCTGCTTGGCATACGGATCCGGGCTGCCGATCACCCGCAACAACAGCGCATCGCGTGCAGCGCCCGGTTGCTGCGCGGCCGCGGGCAGATCCTGCAGACGGAAAAACACGCCTTTGCTGGTACCGCCGCGCATGTAGGTGGCGGGGATGCGGAGTTGGGGAGCGAATGCCATGCATGTTCCTTGGAAACGACGTGCGGACGTGATGTCAATGATTTTGCCTAATGCATCTGTACGGCCTGGTCAAGCGTCACCATGACAGTCGCAGGCACGCCTTGCTGCTCAGGTCATAGCGGCAGTTGCGTCTGCTCCGGCATGAGCCCCTCAGGTCGCAATGGCCAAGATCCGATGGGTCCATAGCGATACGGTCGCCCACCGCCTTCAACCAACAGCACCTCGGTGGCGTGCCAGATGATGGGCACGATTGGCTGGTTGAGCTTACCGGGCGCTGCATAGCTGATCGTTACGTGCGGCGTGTGTCCGCCCCCAACATGCAGGCCTTCCGCACGCAGGGCTGCTGCGATGGCAGCCTGCAATGCAACGAAGGCAAATGGCGTGCCCTCTGCCCGGAATGCCCAATGCACCGGGTCGGTTCCGCCACTGGTGATCCTGTTCAAGCAGAACGTCACTGCCTGAGCATCGAGACGATCGCCCGCGCGCAGCATTGCGGCACGCGCAGCCGACCCTTCAAACCGATCCGAAACCGACTGATGCCAGTTGCCTGGATCGAAGTACGCGTCCGCAAGCATTGCATCCAGGCGGTGTGCGGCCACGACACCGGCCATCGCTTCAAGCACCTGCGGTGGCGGCTTGAGCATGAAGATCAATCGCGAAGAATCGGCCATGGTGCTGCCCTATGCGGCCCTGTTTGCCTCAAGAAAGTCCTGCGCAAACCGCTGCAAGACGCCACCGGCTTCGTAAATCGACACTTCCTCTGCAGTATCCAGGCGGCAAGTCACCGGCACCTGCAGTTGCTCGCCATTGCGCCGGTGGATCGACAACGTCAGCGTGGCGCCGGGCGTGCGCTCACCCACCACGTCGAAGGTTTCGCTGCCATCGATGCCCAGGGTCTTGCGATCGGTGCCCGGCTTGAACTCCAGCGGCAGCACGCCCATGCCGATCAGGTTGGTGCGGTGAATCCGCTCGAAGCCTTCGGCGACGATCACCTCCACACCGGCCAGCCGCACGCCCTTGGCCGCCCAGTCGCGCGAAGACCCCTGCCCGTAATCGGCGCCAGCGATGACGATCAGCGGCTGCTTGCGCGTCATGTAGGTTTCGATCGCCTCCCACATGCGCAGCACCTGGCCTTCCGGCTCCAGCCGCGCCAGCGAGCCGGCCTTGACCTGCCCATCGACCACCGCCATTTCGTTGATCAATTTGGGGTTGGCGAACGTGGCGCGCTGTGCGGTGAGATGGTCGCCGCGATGGGTGGCGTAGGAATTGAAGTCCTCCTCCGGCACGCCCATCTGCGCCAGATATTGCCCGGCCGCACTGCCGGCCATGATCGCGTTCGACGGCGACAAGTGGTCGGTGGTGATGTTGTCGCCCAGCACGGCCAACGGGCGCATGCCGCGTAGCGTGCGCGCACCGGCCAACGCGCCTTCCCAATACGGCGGACGCCGAATATACGTACTGGTCGGGCGCCAGTCGTACAGCGGGTTCACGCTGATCCCCTGCCTCACGCTGCGCTTGAACATCGGGTCGTATACGCTGCGGAAGTGTTCCGGCTTGACGCTGCGCGCCACCACCGCGTCGATCTCGGCATCGCTCGGCCACAGGTCCTTGAGCGTGACCGGCACGCCGGCGGCGTCGATGCCCAACACATCCTTCTCGATATCGAAGCGCACCGTGCCGGCAATGGCGTAGGCAATCACCAGCGGCGGCGAGGCGAGGAACGCCTGCTTGGCATACGGATGGATGCGCCCGTCGAAATTGCGGTTGCCCGAAAGCACCGCCGTGGCATACAGATCGCGATCGATGATTTCCTGCTGGATCGCAGGATCCAGCGCCCCGCTCATGCCATTGCAGGTGGTGCAGGCAAACGCCACGATGCCGAAGCCCAACTGCTCCAGCTCGCCCAGTAAGCCGGCCTCTTCCAGGTACAGCTGCACGGCCTTGGACCCCGGCGCCAGCGAGCTCTTCACCCACGGCTTGCGGGTCAATCCGCGTGCATTGGCGTTGCGCGCCAGCAAGCCGGCAGCGATGACATTGCGCGGGTTGGAGGTATTGGTGCACGAGGTGATCGCTGCGATGATCACTGCGCCATCGGGCATCTGCCCCGGCACCTGCTCCCACGCACCGGCAATCCCACGATCCGCCAGCTCGGTAGTGGCCACGCGTTTGTGCGGATTGGATGGCCCAGCCATGTTGCGTACCACGCTGGCCAGATCGAACTGCAGCACGCGCTCGTACTGCGCGGTGGCCAGATCGTCTGCCCATAGGCCGGTATGCCGCGCATAGGTCTCCACCAACGCGACCTGCGCATCGTCGCGACCGGTCAAGCGCAGGTAATCGATGGTTTGCTGGTCGATGTAGAACATCGCCGCCGTCGCACCGAATTCCGGCGTCATGTTGGAAATGGTCGCGCGGTCGCCGATGGTCAGTGCGCGTGCGCCATCGCCATAAAACTCGAGATACGCGCCGACCACGCGCTGCGCGCGCAGGAATTCGGTCAATGCCAGCACGATGTCGGTGGCGGTGATGCCCGGCGCCGGCCGGCCGGTCAGTTCCACGCCGACGATGTCCGGCAGGCGCATCCACGAGGCGCGCCCCAGCATCACGTTTTCCGCTTCCAACCCGCCAACGCCAACCGCGATCACGCCCAGCGCATCCACGTGCGGCGTATGGCTGTCGGTGCCCACGCACGTATCCGGAAACGCCACCCCGTCCAGCGTGTAGATCACCGGCGACATTTTCTCCAGATTGATCTGGTGCATGATCCCGTTCCCCGGCGGAATGACTTCCATGTTCTCGAACGCACGCTTGGTCCATTCGATGAAGTGGAAGCGATCGGCATTACGCCGATCTTCCACGCTGCGATTCTTGGCGAACGCCTGCTTGTCGAAGCCGGCGTATTCCACTGCCAGCGAGTGATCCACGATCAACTGCACCGGCACCACCGGATTGACCTGCGCCGGGTCGCCGCCTTGCTCGGCAATGGCATCGCGCAAGCCCGCAAGATCCACCAGTGCGGTCTGGCCCAGGATGTCGTGACACACCACCCGTGCCGGAAACCACGGGAAATCCAGATCGCGCTTGCGCTCGATCAATTGCCGCAGGTACGCCTCCAACAGTTGTGGCTCTGCCCGCCGCACCAGGTTCTCCGCATGCACGCGTGCGGTGTATGGCAAGGTTGCATACGCACCGGGCTGCAGCGCATCGACGGCGGCGCGTGCATCGAAGTAATCCAACGAGGTGCCCGGCAAGGGCTTGCGGTACTGGCTATTCATGGCTGGCGATATCGAAGCGGGCGGGGGGAATCGGGAATCGGACTTGGCGTTGCAGAGGTTTGCAGGTCTTGCTGCTGACCTGGCTTGCGAGGTCCGATCGCCTTCATGGAAGGCGACCGAAGCCCAGAAATCAGCGGCTGCGCAAAGCGTCCTCAGCTGCGCTGATCCAGCGGCACGAACACCTGATCTTCCGGCCCGGTGTAATTGGCCGAGGGGCGAATGATCTTGCCGTCCATGCGCTGCTCGATGATGTGCGCGCTCCAGCCGGCTGTGCGCGCCAGCACGAACAAG
Organism: Xanthomonas euvesicatoria pv. euvesicatoria; assembly: GCF_020880415.1. Classification (GTDB taxonomy): domain Bacteria; phylum Pseudomonadota; class Gammaproteobacteria; order Xanthomonadales; family Xanthomonadaceae; genus Xanthomonas; species Xanthomonas euvesicatoria. The sequence goes on from NZ_JAJIUJ010000092.1 coordinate 21,228, forward strand.
GGGGTGAACATCGCCGTCGGCACGCCCATCATGTGGTAGCTCACCGCACTGAACCAATCCAGGTTCGGGAACATCTTCTTGATGTCCCACATCACGCTCTCCAAACGCTCGGCGATGTCGTACATCTTGCGGCTGCCCTGCTCATCGGACAGCTCGCGCGCCACCTCCTTGATCACCTTGTTGCGCGGGTCCGACACCGTGTACACCGGATGTCCAAAGCCAATCACCACTTCCTTGCGTTCCACCCGCGCCTTGATATCGGCTTCTGCTTCGTCCGGGGCGTCGTAGCGCTTCTGCACTTCGAACGCCACTTCGTTGGCGCCGCCATGCTTGGGGCCACGCAGCGCACCGATGCCGCCGGCGATGGCGCTGTACATATCGCTGCCGGTCCCGGCAATCACGCGGCTCGCAAAGGTGGATGCATTGAATTCGTGCTCGGCATACAGGATCAGGCTGGTATGCATCGCGCGCACCCACGAATCCTTGGGTGCAAAGCCGTGCAGCAGGTGCAGGAAATGGCCGCCGATGGAATCGTCGTCGGTCTCCACCTCGATGCGCTTGCCGTTGTGGCTGTAGTGATACCAGTACAGCAGCATCGAACCGAGCGAGGCCATCAGTTTGTCGGCGATGTCGCGCGCACCCGGGTGGTTATGGTCGTCTTTTTCCGGCTGCAGGCAGCCCAGCACCGACACGCCGGTGCGCATCACATCCATCGGATGCGCCGACGGCGGCAACTGTTCCAGCGCAGTTTTCACCGCTGCCGGCACACCGCGCAGCGAGCGCAGCTTGGCCTTGTAACCGCGCAGCTCGCCGCTGTTGGGCAGCTTGCCGTGCACCAGCAGGTACGCGATTTCTTCGAACTCGCTGGTGGTGGCCAGATCGAGAATGTCGTAACCGCGGTAATGCAGATCGTTACCGCTGCGCCCCACCGTGCACAGGGCCGTGTTACCGGCGGCAGTGCCGGACAGGGCAACGGACTTTTTCGGCTTGAAACCAGCAGTAGCAGTGTCGTTCATGCGATGAGCTCCCAAACTGTGTGGTGTCGCGGTGTGGCGTGCGAGGTGGCAATGAGATGATCAGCAGCGCGCAATCATGCGCCTTTGCGCGCAAACAACGCATCCAGGCGCTGCTCGTAATCGTGATAGCCGATGCGTTCGTACAGCTCTTCGCGCGTCTGCATGCTGTCCAGCACGCCCTGCTGATGACCGTCGTGCCGAATCGCGGTATAGACCGCCTCGGCCGCCTTGTTGGCTGCGCGAAATGCCGACAGCGGAAACAGCTGGATCGCCACGCCAGCCTGCGCCAGCTGGTCGCGCGTAAACAACGGGGTCTTGCCGAACTCGGTAATGTTGGCCAGCACCGGCACGCCTACCGCATCGACGAAGCGCTTATAGGTGTCCAGGTCGTAGGCAGCTTCGGCGAAGATGCCGTCCGCACCCGCTTCCACGCAGGCGATGGCGCGTTCGATCGCCGCATCCACGCCTTCCATCTGGATTGCATCGGTGCGCGCAATCAGGAAGAACGCCGCATCGGTCTTGGCATCGGCCGCGGCCTTGACCCGATCCACCATCTCGCCCTGGCTCACGATCTCCTTGCCCGGCCGATGACCGCAGCGCTTGGCGCCCACCTGGTCTTCGATATGGCAACCGCCCGCGCCGGCCTTGATCAGCGACTTGATGGTGCGCTCGATATTGAACGCGCTCGGCCCGAAGCCGGTGTCCACGTCCACCAGCAGCGGCAGCTCGCACACGTCGGTGATGCGGCGCACGTCGATCAATACGTCTTCCAGCGTGTTGATGCCCAGGTCCGGCAACCCCAGCGACCCGGCCGCCACGCCGCCGCCGGACAGGTAGATGGCCCGATAGCCGGCGCGCTGGGCCAGCAGCGCATGGTTGGCATTGATCGCGCCGATCACCTGCAGCGGCGATTCGGCAGCCAGTGCAGCGCGAAACCGCGTGCCAGCAGAGGGAGTGGACGAGGACGTCATGGCGGTTCCTTGGATGGGATCCACCGTACAGGCGCAAGCACCATGCCAAGTACAAGTCGTTGATTTGATGACAATCCCACACGCCAATTGTTGCAAAAATGCAACGGCTGATCCACTATGAAACATCATTGAAACGCGACACCGTCATGCGCCCCCCTGCCCCTCCGGAAACCGCAGACGCCTCCTTGCCCATCATCTGGACCGTCAGCGTCTCGCGCCTGACCGGCCTGCTGGCCGATGTCATCCCCGAGTTCGACCAGCGCGCGCGCATCGAGCAGATCAACCTCGGCTTTGCCGAAGCGGTCGAGGTCATCGGCCAGCGCCTGCGCCGCGAGCGCTGCGACGCGCTGGTGGCCGGCGGATCCAATGCGGCGTACCTGCGCAGCCGGCTCGCGCTGCCCTTGGCGCCCATCCAGGCCACCGGGTTCGATCTGATGGAAGCGCTGGCGCGTGCGCGCCGCATTGCGCCACGCATCGGCGTGGTCACCCACGCCACCGATGTGCCGTCGTTCCGCGCGTTTCAGCACAGCTTCGATCTGGAGATCGAACACCGCCGTTTCGTCACCGCCGAAGACGCACGCGACTGCATTGCCGATCTGCGCGCCAGCGGCATCCAGGTCATTGTCGGCACCGGCATGGCGATCGATTTCGCCGAGCAGGCCGGGCTGCCTGGCGTGCTGCTGTATTCGGCCGATTCGGTGCGTCATGCGCTGGAACAGGCCATCACGCTGGGCACCGCTCCAAGCATCGATCGCGTCGCCGGCCGTGCCGCCCCGCGCCGCGCACGACGCGCCGACGCCCTGCTGGGCGAAGACGGCGCAATGCGGCGCGTGCGCGAGCTGGTGCAGCTCTACGCACCGCATACCGGCACCGTGTTGATCAGCGGCGACACCGGCACCGGCAAGGAACTGGTCGCACGACAACTGCATGCCGGCAGTCGTCGCCGCGGCCGTTTCGTGGCGATCAACTGTGGCGCCATCAGCGAATCGTTGCTGGAGGCGGAACTGTTCGGCTACAGCGACGGCGCCTTCACCGGTGCACGTCGCGGCGGCCACACCGGCCTGATCGAAGCCGCGCAGGACGGCACGCTGTTCCTCGACGAAATCGGCGAATTGCCCGTGCCGTTGCAGACTCGGCTACTGCGCGTCCTGGAAGAACGTGAAGTAGTGCGTGTCGGCGCAACGGTGCCCGTTGCGATCGACGTGCGCGTGGTCGCCGCCAGCCTGCTGGACCTGCAGCAGTTGGTCGAACAAGGCCGCTTCCGCCGCGACCTGTTCTATCGCCTTGCCGCGCTGCGCATCGCACTGCCTCCGTTGCGCAATCGCCGCAACGACATTGCGTTGTTGCTTGCGCATTATTTCCAGCAACTCGGCAGCATCGCATCGCCGTTATCGCCAGCGGCATTGCAACGCCTGCAACAGCACACCTGGCCCGGCAACGTACGCGAACTGCGCAACCTGGTCGAACGCCTGTGCATTCACTGGAAATCCCAACCGCACGACAGCCTCAGCCTAGAACAACTCGAACGCTGGGCGCCGGAATTATTCGATACGCATTTCGGCAACCACGAAGCACCGCGTGAGCTTGCCGATTTGGCAACCTCTCGCCTGCAGCTCACTGCCACCGCAGTCCGCGCAGCGCTCGACCGCGCCAACGGCAACCGCGCCCTTGCCGCGCAAGCGCTCGGCGTCTCGCGCACCACGCTGTGGCGCTGGATGCAGGCGCAGGCGGTGGCATCGCGTGCATAAGGCAAGCGCGAACTCGCGCGGCTGACCAGGCCACACATAGAGGCGCGGCCTTCCACACTCAGGCGACAATGAATGGCATGCACGCTCGGCGCATGAATGCCCGAGCCACGCTGATCGCGATATGGACGCACTCAGAACGACACGAGGCAGCGATCTGGTGAAACGATCAACTCGCCGACCGCAAACGCCGCGCGCCTTCATCGCATGTCTTTGAAAAGCGTCTCGCCGTCACTTGACCCGCGTGTACTCGGTATCGCCCGTGCTCAACTTGCCGGTCGCCTCATCGATCGCGTAGTTGACCGTGCCGACCCCGTTGGACACCTGCAACACGCCCTTGGTCAGCAGCGCCGGATGGTTGCGGGTCTTGACGCCATTGCCGAACAGCTCCGGCTGGGTGTCGCGAATGATGAAACTCTCGCCATTGTGCTCGATGCTCAGTACATTCTTTTCCGACTTCACGTTGACCCACTTGCCCACGTACTGCTCGCCAACGTCGCGCGCGCACCCGGCCAACAGCAATGTCGCAACCAGCGCACTTCCAAGCAGCGTCTTCATCGCCACTCCATCTCGATCCGGGGCCTTGCAGGATGGCAAGTCCCTGTCGAGCTCGCAAGGCACCGGCCCTAGCGAAAAGTGCTTAAATGCAGCATCTGTCGCCAATAGTGCCGAACGCCGCTCTCAATTCAGCATGGTGATACCAGCACCGGAGCCAGTTGCTCTGGCAGTCGATAGGCCAAGCAAACTGTGCAGCGCCCAGTTCAACGATGAACCTGTGTCGTCAAAGCGTTGTCGGGATCGAGCAGATGGATCGCGTCGTTGATGAGTAGCAGTTGTTCATTGAGAAAAATCATCTCGCTGACTGTCAGACCCTGCATTCCAGCAACAAGATCCAGCTGCCGCCACCGAAGCGGCAACTTTGCATTCCCGAAATTCCAGTCGTCCCTACGATGGGCATATGCGTTGCGCAAGGCGCGCAGCAAGACAACGGCGGGCTCACTTTGATAGCTCCGCTTGGGGCCTGATGCGCATACCTTCACATGGCATCAGAGATGTCGACGATTGCTTGACGCGCGGTATATCGAACCACTTCCTGCGCACGCTCGCGCCACTGCTCCGGGTAGACCTTAAAGGTCCAGTTCACGCCAGGACTGGGAATGGCTCGGTGGCAATGTCGTCGCCGTCGAGAATGAGCTCAAAGGGGACCCCTGCATCCCCCGCCTCCCGCATGTAGCGGAAGCCAGCGATCGCATGCCATACCGCCGAGTTGGCGGCGGTGACTGCCTGTATCGCTGCATCGAAAGGTGACTGCCGCGTAGTCATATCACCAAGCCTGTGGCTGATGCCCTGCAACTACGAAAAAACCGGCTTTCGCCGGTTTTTGTTTGACTCTGAATTCATGGTGGGCGGTACAGGGTTCGAACCTGTGACCCTTGCCGTGTGAAGGCAATGCTCTACCGCTGAGCTAACCGCCCGGTGACGCGAGCCGCACATTATAGGGCAGCGGCGGCGGTCGTCAACAACTGTTTACCTGCCCTCTTTCACGCCAGCCAGATCGCACCTTCATCGCACAGGTCTGCCGCGATGACCTAGCAGCTTCACCGCGAGCCTCACTGGCGTCTTGCCGTGCCCCTGGCGCTTACATCGTATGCGTCGGCTTGTCCGAGGTGGTCAATCCGGCCAGCAGCGTCTCGATCTTGTTGCGTACCGCCTCGCCTTCCGGGCCGTCGGGGAACTGCACGCCGATGCCGGCGGCGCGGTTGCCCTGCGCGCCGGCAGGCGTCGTCCAGATGACCTTGCCGGCGACCGGCAAGCGCTCGCTGGAGTCCGGCAGGGTCAGCAGCAGGAAGACTTCGTCGCCCAGCATGTAGCGCTTGGGCGTGGGCACGAAGATGCCGCCGCCTTTCACGAACGGCATGTAGGCGCTGTAAAGCGCTGGCTTGTCTTTCAACGCCAGCGACAAAATGCCTTGGCGTGCATTCATTGCACTCATCGAGTTCCCCTAGAACGTGGCTGGCGCTCTCCCTCGCGCCAGGACAGCAATAATTCCGTCACTGCCAGGTCGGCGCGGACGGTGGTGCGCAGCAGATCGCGGGTGCGGTTGGCAGCGTCGAACCAGGTCGCCAGCTTGTGCAACCGCGATGGATCGGTCAAGCCGGCCGATGCCTGTGCCAATGCCAGATCGGCGGCATGGCGCAGGCGCTGGTCGGCCTGGCCATCGTTGGTCCAGCGCTGCGCGACATCGACTGCGCCGGCGCGTCCACTGGCGATCTGTTCCAGATCCTGCGCGACCGCACGCCGCACGGCCAGGCCGTCTTCGCGCAACCACTGCGCGGCCAGGCCGGGGTGGCCGCGCGCGGCGTCCAGCGCTTCCTGCGCGGCGCGCTCGCTCACGCCTTGCGACAGTAACCAGGCCAGTGCCTCGTGCGCAGGCGGCAGCTTGAATTCCAGGCGCTGGCAACGGCTGCGGATGGTCGCCGGCAGACGCGCCGGTTGCGCGCTGATCAACCACAGGTAGCGCCCCGGCGACGGTTCTTCCAGGGTCTTGAGCAAGGCATTGCAGGCCGAGCGATTGATCGCATCGGCCGGGTCGACGATCACCACCTGGGCGATGCCGTACTGCGGGGTCAGCGCGAGCTTCTGCGAAATCTCGCGCACCTGCTCGATGATGATCTCGGTACGCAGTTTGTCGCCGGTGCGATTGGGAATGAACGAGACCAGTTGCAGGTCCGGATGGGTACCGGCGGCAATCAGCTGGCGCGTGCGCTGCGCCAGCGTCGGGTCGGGCGAGGCGGCCAGGACGTGCTCGGCCAGGGCCAGGGCGACGGCACGCTTACCCAATCCTTCCGGGCCGCAGATCAGCAGCCCATGTCCAAGCCGCCCCGCATCCAGCGCAGCCACGGTCTGGTCGAAGGCGCGCTGCTGCCAGGGCGAAAATGCGGCGGTCATGGCGTGGTCTCCGTCTGCGGCGTACTCGGCAGGCGGCGGCGCTGCAGATAGCGCGCCACCGCTGCGTTATGTTCGGCCAACGTGGCCGAAAACGCGTGCGCGCCGGTGCCATCGCCCACCGCCACGAAATACAGCGCCTCGCCGGGCGCCGGCCGCACCGCCGCCAGCAGCGCCTCGCGCCCCGGCATGGCGATCGGCGTCGGCGTCAGGCCGGTGCGGGTATAGGTGTTGTACGGCGTATCGGTGGTCAGGTCGCGGCGACGGATATTGCCGTCGTAGCTGCTGCCGATGCCGTAGATCACGGTGGGGTCGGTCTGCAGCTTCATGCCCAGCTGCAAGCGGCGCAGGAACACCCCGGCAATGAGCGGGCGCTCGGAGGCCAGCGCCGTTTCCTTTTCGATGATCGAGGCCAGGGTCAATGCCTGCTCCGGCGAGGCAAGCGGCAGGTTCGGGGCGCGCTGCTCCCAGGCCTGTGCCAATGCCTTGTCCATGGCCGCATGCGCGCGCTTGAGTACATCGATGTCGCTGTCGCCACGCTGGTAGACATAGGTTTCCGGCAGGAAGCGCCCTTCCGGATGCTGCTTGGCAAATCCCAGGCGGGCCATCAGTGCCGCATCGTCCAGCGCATTGATGGAATGTTGCAGCGGCGTGGCGGTCGCCAGTGCGGCGCGCAGCTGACGGAAATTCCAGCCTTCCACGATCGTGAAGCGGTACTGGATCACCCGTCCCTGGCGCATGCGCGTCAGCAGTTCCCGCGGCGACAGCGCTGGCGACAGCGCGTATTCGCCCACCTTGAGCTTGCCGGCCGCATCGACCTGGCGCGCCAGCAGCTGCCACTCCAGCTCGGCGCCCTGCACCAGGCCGGCAGCGCGCAGCTTGCGCAATGTGGCCTTGAGCGAATCGCCGGGCGCAATCACCACGCTGGGCGCGCTCGCAGGCACGGGGGTATCGGCGAAGTGCAGGTAATGCCGCCACGCCACCACGGCGGCAATCGCCAGCAGCGCTGCAAGCAGCAATGCCGTGCCCAGCACGGCCAGACATCCGCGTTTGCCAGTCACCGCCACACCCACCTCGTCATTGCCCCTGCGCCGCGCAGGATACCGCGCACCGGTGATGTCCCGTTGAAGCGCTCATGTCTGCTCGATCGCACGCAACACGCCCCGCGCCTTGGCGCGGGTTTCGTCCAGCTCGCGCTGCGGATCCGAATCCACCACGATCCCGGCCCCGGTGCGGAACCGCACCTGGTGACCGGCCACCTCGGCCGTGCGGATCAGAATATTCAGATCCATGTCGCCGTCGCGATTGAGCCAGCCGAATGCGCCGGTATAGGCCCCACGCGCGGTCTGTTCGAGCTCGGCGATGACCTGCATGCAGCGCACCTTCGGGCAACCGGTAATGGTGCCGCCGGGGAACACCGCGGCAATCACCTCACCAGGCGTCACTCCGGCACGCAGGCGCCCGCGCACGTTGCTGACGATGTGATGCACATGGGCATAGCTCTCCACGCACATCAACTCGTCCACCTCCACGGTGCCCGGCGCGCAGAGGCGGCCCAGGTCGTTGCGTTCCAGATCGATCAGCATCACGTGCTCGGCGCGCTCTTTCGGATGCCCGACCAGCTCACGGATACGTGCGGCATCGTCGTCGCCGGCAAACCGCGCGCGGGTGCCGGCGATCGGGCGCGTCTGCACCACATCGCCCTGTACCGAGACCAGCCGCTCGGGCGAGGAACTGGCCACTGCACGCCCGGCCGCCACGAACAGGCCGGCGAACGGCGCCGGATTGGCGGCACGCAGGCGCGCATGCAACGCGGCCGGATCGACCACCGCAGCGAATGCCGCGTGCCACGCGCGCGAGATATTGGCCTGGAACACATCGCCGGCGCGCAGGTAATCGAGCACGCGCTCCACCGCCGCGGTGAAACGCTCGGGAGCATCTTCGTCCACGGCAAGCGGCCCGGCCCAGGCAGGCAGCGGCGGCAGTGCGGCGCAGGCAGCAATGTCCTCGCCGATCTGCTGCAACAACTCCTCGCGGCCCGGCTCTGCCAGCGCCACGCAGTGCCCGTGCAGGCGATCGCGCAGCACCGCTGCCGGCGCGCGCAAGGCCAGCGCAGTGGGCAAGCCATCGGCGCGCGTCGGCAGTTGCAGAATCGGTTCGACCTGCGCGGCCAGTTCGTAATCCAGCAGCACCGCCCAACCGCCGCGAAACGGCCAGGGGCTTGCAGGCGCGTGCGGCACCCGCTCGGCCTGCCAGGCGGCATCCAGCGCCGCCAGAAAGCCGCCCTCCAGCACTTGCCCAGCGCCATCGCGCGTGCATCCGTCCGGATCCAGCCGCAGGCATGGCCCCTCTGCCAGCAGCAGCACATCCCAGCGACCGTGCTCGGTGCCGGAAGCGCTGGATTCCAGCAGGGCCGGATAACGTTGCGGTGACAGCCGATGCAGCGCCAGCAGGTCGATGTCCGCGTGCAGTGATCGGGTAAGCGTCATCGGTCCGGCATGGCGTGGGATACAGACGCGCCGCTGCCGTACGCAGCGCGCGCGAGGAGTGAATCAAAGGGTGATCGCAGGAGTGAACATCAACCCGCAAGCCGGCAGTGCATGCGGCAGCCAGGCAGGTCGCGCGCCGATGACGGCCACGCGACCGATATGCAGGGTCAAACGCGCTTGAACACCAGCGTGCCGTTGGTGCCGCCAAAGCCGAAGCCGTTGGACATCACCGCATCCACCTGTACCTCGCGCGCCACGTTCGGCACGTAATCCAGGTCGCAGCCTTCGCTTGGCTCTTCCAGGTTGATGGTCGGCGGGATGATGCCGGTGTGCAGCGCCATCACCGAGAAAATCGCTTCCACACCGCCGGCCGCGCCGAGCAGATGCCCGGTCATCGACTTGGTCGAGCTCACCATGGTCTTGTAGGCGTGATCGCCCAGGGCGCGCTTCATCGCCATCGTTTCGGCCAGGTCGCCCAGCGGCGTGGAGGTGCCGTGCGCGTTGAGGTAGCCGATCTGCTCGGGGTTGAGCTTGGCATCGCGCATCGCTGCCGCCATGCTGCGCGCCGCGCCCTCGCCGTCTTCGCTTGGAGCGGTCATGTGGAACGCATCGGAACTGGCGCCAAAGCCCACCAGCTCGGCATAGATGCGTGCGCCACGCGCCTTGGCGTGTTCGTACTCTTCCAGCACCAGCACGCCGGCACCGTCGCCCAGCACGAAGCCATCGCGCTGCTTGTCCCACGGCCGCGAAGCGCCGGTCGGGTCGTCGTTGCGGGTGGACATCGCCTTCATGGCGCAAAAGCCGCCCACCGAACTGGGCGACGAACCGCGCTCGGCACCGCCAGCCAGCATCACATCGGCATCGCCGTGCTGGATCATGCGCATCGCGGTACCGATCGAGTGGTTGGACGTGGCACAGGCCGATACTGCCGAGAACGTCGGGCCTTTCAGGCCTTTGATCAGGCTCACCTGGCCGGGCAGCATGTTGATGATGGTGCTGGGCACATAGAACGGCGAAATCTTGCGCGCGCCGCCCTCATGGAATTTGATGGTCTGCTCTTCGATGCCGAGCAGCCCGCCGATGCCGGAGCCGAGAATGGCGCCCACGCGTTCGGCATTGCTTTCGTCGATTTCCAGGCCGGAATCGTCCAGCGCCATGAACGAGGCGCCGACACCGTAGTGGATGAACGAATCCATCTTCTTGACGTCCTTGGCGGACACAAAAAGCGTGGGGTCGAAATTCTTGATTTCACCGGCGATCTTGGTGGTGAACTGCGAGGCATCGATCTGCGTGATCGGGCCAATGCCCGAGCGGCCGTGGACGATTCCATCCCAGCTGGTGGCCAGATCATTGCCCAGCGGCGACACCATGCCCATGCCGGTAACGACAACACGACGACTCATTGCAGATCTCCTCACCACGGAACGGACGGTGCTTGGGGTTTGCGGGTGACACTTGAAAAACACAGGGCCGCATCAGCGGCCCCATGGAATGTCTGATGCGGCAGCGGCTTGATGCACGCCGCCACGATCAGGAACAACGCATCAGCTCTTGACGTGAGCCTTGACGTAGTCGATCGCCTGCTGCACCGAGGTGATCTTCTCGGCCTCTTCGTCCGGGATCTCGCACTCGAACTCTTCTTCCAGCGCCATCACCAGCTCGACGGTGTCCAGCGAGTCGGCACCCAGATCATCGACGAACGATGCGCTGGTGGTGACTTCCTCTTCCTTGACGCCGAGTTGTTCGACGACGATTTTCTTGACGCGTTCTTCGATGGTGCTCATTGGGGATATCGCTCCAGCTGGAGTAGTGGTGGTTCGAGTTTTAGGATCCCCGCACACGGATGTGCGGTGCTCCTGTGAGGGACTCACAAAACGCCATCGCCGCTGCGATGGCCGCGTTGGATAGTGTAGTGGAAGCGACCGGGCCTTGCATTGCATCACAACTCCCGGCCGATCAGCCACTTAGCGCCTCCCGGCGCCGCACGCTTACGGCATGTACATGCCACCGTTGACGTGCAGGGTCTCACCGGTGATGTAGCGGGCCGTCGGGCCGGCCAGAAACGCCACCGCATTGGCGATGTCTTCCGGCTCGCCAAGATGGCCCAGCGCAATCTGCTGCAGCAAGGCGGTCCTGGCCTCGTCCGGCAGCGCCTTGGTCATGTCGGTATCGATGAAACCGGGCGCCACCACATTCACGGTCACCCCGCGCGAGCCGATTTCCTTGGCCAGCGATTTGGAGAACGCGATGATGCCGGCCTTGGCGGCGGCATAGTTGGTCTGGCCAGGATTACCGGTCACGCCCACCACCGAGGCGATATTGATGATGCGACCCTTGCGCGCCTTCATCATGCCGCGCATGACCGCCTTGGAGGTGCGGAACACGCTGGTCAGGTTGGTGTCGATGATCGCCTGCCAGTCGTCGTCCTTCATCCGCATCAACAGATTGTCGCGGGTGATGCCGGCGTTGTTGACCAGGATCGAGATGGCGCCGAACTCCTTGCCGATGGCATCGATCAGGCCATCGACTGCAGTCGCGTCGGTGACGTTCAACTCACGGCCGTGTCCGCCGTGGGCGGCCAGACGCTCGCCGATCGCCGCGGCGCCGGAGGCCGAGGTGGCGGTGCCGATGACCGTGGCGCCCTGGGCGGCCAGGGTATCGGCAATGGCCGCACCGATGCCGCGACTGGCGCCGGTGACGAGGGCGATTTCGCCCTGCAGGGGCTTGCTCATGATTGCTGTTCCTCAATGGGGGACGCCGCAACCGTGGCCGCGAACGTCGAGGGATGCCGGCACGGCCGGCAGCGGCGTTGGATCAGTGCGCCCACGCGTCGAGCGCGCCGGCATAGTCGGCAGGCGTTGCCAGCGGCCGCGCGTCCAGGCTCTTGTCGATACGCTTGATCAGCCCGCTCAGCACCTTGCCCGGGCCGCATTCGGCAATGCGGGTGATGCCCCGGCTTGCGAGCGCCTGCACGCAGCCGGTCCATTGCACTGGCAGGTAGAGCTGCTCCACCAAGGCCTGGCGGATGGCCGTGTTGCCCTCATGCACGCGCGCGTCCACGTTCTGCACCACCGGAATCTGCGGGGCGTGCCAGGTCAGCCCGGCCATCGCCTCGCCAAGCTGATTGGCGGCATCGCGCATCAGCGGGGTATGCGAGGGCACGCTCACTGCCAGCTTGACCGCCTTGCGCACGCCGCGCTCGGCCAGCAGCGCCAACGCGCGATCCACCGCCGCAGCGTGGCCGCCGATCACGATCTGACCGGGCGAATTGAAGTTGGCCGGCACCACCACGTCGCTACCGGACGCCTGGTCACAGACCTCCTGCACCACGGCGTCTTCGGCGCCCAGCACCGCAGCCATCGCGCCAACGCCCGCCGGTGCCGCAGCCTGCATGAACTGGCCGCGCAACCGCACCAGATGCGCACCATCGTGCAACGACAGGGCGCCAGCCGCGACCAGCGCGGTGTATTCGCCCAGGCTGTGTCCCGCCAGCAGCACCGGGCGCTGCCCGCGCTGGGCAGTCCACAGACGCCACACCGCCACGCCCGCAGCCAACAAGGCGGGCTGGGTGTATTCGGTGCGATTGAGCATTTCTTCCGGGCCGCCCTGGGACAATGCCCACAAGTCGACGCCGGCGCCCTCGGAGGCTTCGGCGAACGTTTCACGAATCTGCGGGTGCAGTTCGGACAGTTCGGCCAGCATGCCTAAGGACTGCGAGCCCTGGCCGGGAAACACGAAGGCGAGAGTGGATTCGGTCACGCGTTGCTGCCTACAAAAATCGAGCCGGGATCATACGTGCGAAATCGCCCCGGCGTCTGTACTGCCGCGTATGCAGAAGGCTCCGCGAACGTGTCGCGACGTCGCGAAACCGCACACCGGGCCTGGTCGGGCCGGGCGCGCGCAACGGCAACCGTCGCGCTGACGCGCCGCTATTCGGGTTCAATGGTGAAAGCGTTGCCGGCAAAGGCGGCGCGGCCAGCGCCCGCAAGGCCGGCGGGCGAGGAAGTGAAGGGCCAGGCGCACCCGGTGCTGCCACCTGCGCCTCGTCTACCCTGGCAATGGGAATGTTGCCGCTTGTCCACGCAGCATCCCGTCCTCATCGACGAGTTGCCAGACCACACCGTCGGCGATCCGGAAGCGGGAACCATCCTTCGCGATCCGCACACCCGCGTAGTTCCTGACGACGCCATCGCGGGTGACCGCATCGAGCAAACGCTGACGTTCCGCGCGTTCCGGCAATTCTGCCGATAGCCGCGATGGCATGCCGACGAACTCGCCCCAGTTGTGGCCGAATACGCGCTGCGCCGCCTGGTTCGCATAGACAAACCGCGGATCTGCCGCGATATCGTGCGCAAGCAGGGCGAACGGCGCATCGCGATACAGCCAATCGGGCTCGATCTGTCGATCTGCGACCAGCGGGCGGCCTGCAAACCGCTGGTAACTGCCAGTGAGCAAGGCGACGAAAACGGGGTCGTGGGCGGGGTGCATGCGCTGACTTTACTTGCCGGCCGGCCTGTCCGACGCACCGGCCCGCAGACGGGTCGCATCCAGCGAATCAAGCCACTCACGTGACCTAAAACCGGGCGCTACCCTTCACGGAATTCAAGCGCTCCGGAAACCTACACAGGCCCCAGGCGGCAAGATTGCCACCATCGCAAGGAAAGACGAGTGTCCCGCCATGCACGCATCCGCGTGAGTGAACGTGCGCACCTGCTCGGCGCAGGACGCAGAAACGTCAGTAGCGCAGCAGCGCCGAGCCCCAGGTAAACCCGCCGCCGAAGGCTTCCAGCAACAGCAACTGGCCGCGCTGCACGCGACCGGAGCGCACTGCCTCGTCCAGCGCCAGCGGCACCGACGCAGACGACGTATTGCCATGGCGATCCACGGTGACGACCACCTGCTCCATCGGCAGCTCCAGCCGCTTGGCGGTGGCTTCGATGATGCGCAGGTTGGCCTGATGCGGAATCAGCCAATCCAGGTCGTGCTTGTCGTAGCCATTGGCCGCCAGGGTCTCATCGACCACCGAGTCCAGCGCCTTGACCGCATACTTGAAGACGTCGTTGCCCTTCATCAGCAACGCGCCGCCGCCATTCTTGCCTTCGCCGAAGCCCACCGAGACCCCAACCGGGTCCCACAGCAGTTCTTTCTTGCTGCCATCGGCGTGCAAATGGGTACTGAGGATGCCGGTTTCTTCGTCGGCCTTGAGGATCACCGCGCCGGCACCATCGCCGAACAGCACGCAGGTGGTGCGATCGGTCCAGTCGACGATGCGGGTCAGGGTTTCTGCGCCCACCACCAGCACGGTCTTGGCGTCGCCACTGCGCACGAACTTGTCGGCCACGCTGAGCGCGTAGACAAAACCCGAGCAGGCAGCGTTGACGTCCATCGCACCGCAACCGACGTTACCCAGCCGGGCCTGCAACAAGCAGGCGGTCGACGGAAAGATCAGGTCCGGGGTGGTGGTGCCGATGACGATCAGATCGATCTCCTCGGCAGTCACACCGGCCGCTTCCATCGCCTTGAGCGAGGCGAAATACGCCAGATCGCTGGTGGTCTGGTCGTCGGCAACGATGTGACGTTCACGGATGCCAGTGCGCGAGAAGATCCATTCATCGCTGGTGTCGACGATCTTCGACATGTCGTCGTTGGTCAACACCTTTTCGGGCAAATAGCTACCCGTGCCCGCGATTCTGGAATAGATCCGCTTGCTCATACTGTTCCCTGTTGCAAGAGCCGCGGTGACCGGCGGCTCCTGAAGAAGCGAGAGTCACCCGGCCGCGTCGAACGCGGCGGGCGCCACGGATCAATCTTCTTGGACGGCCGACGACTTGGTCGCGATCACCTTCTTGCCACGGTAGTAACCGTCGGCGGTGATGTGGTGGCGCAGATGGATCTCGCCGCTGGTCGGGTCGGTCGACAGCTGCTTGGCGGTCAGGGCATCGTGCGAACGACGCTGGCCGCGACGGGACGGGGTGACACGGGATTTCTGCACAGCCATGGGATTGCTCCAACTTTAGTTCGATAACTTGTCTGTTGAGTCGAACAGCACGCTCTACGCCCGCGTCGACCTGTCTTACCGCCCTTAACAGCGGCGGTTACTGTTTCTTCAACGCTGCCAGCGCCGCGAACGGACTGGCCTTGTCTTGCTCTTCCTGGGTCGGAACCCATTCGGCGTCGATCGCTTCGCTGCCCGGCGCCACCGGCGCCACCGGCACCACTGGCACCGACAGCACCAGTTCGTCCTCGACCATGTCGACGGCCCGCAGCATGCCATCTTCCGGTACCAGCAACGCTTCGTACTCGGCCGGCAATGCAGCTTCGTCGGCCTCGTCACGGATCAAACCAAGACGCTGTCTGATTTGCACCGGATACAGGAAGCGTTGCAGGCTGCGCTGGCAGGCCAGCGGAAGCTCCACATCGATACTGAGTTCGACATAGGCGACCTTGAGCAGAGGGTCTTGATCGAATTGAAGCGAATAGACACATTCGCCATCGGTATCGACAAGGCTTCCCTGCAGGCGGGTCATCGCAGATAGCGGGATGCGGCCATCGAAGCGCCTGCGCGCTGCGACCATCCGCCAAGCATCCAGCATTTCGGGCACGTTCGCGGACATAAGCCGCAGAATGTTAAAGACCCGCGGCAGCCCTGTCAAATGACCCCATTCATGCGATTGCCGCATGGGCCGCAGGACGGCAGACTCCCGTGACCACCCCGGTAGCGCGCCATGATGCCACGCCTGATCCTCGCGTCCACCTCTGTCTATCGGCGTGAGCTGCTCGCCCGTCTGCAACTCGACTTCGACACCGTCCGGCCGGAGGTCGACGAGCAGGCGCAGCCGGGCGAATCCCCGAGCGCACTGGCCAGCCGCCTGGCCGTGGAAAAAGCCGCCGCGGTGGCAGCCCGCTTCCCCGCCGCCTGGGTGATCGGCTCGGATCAGGTCGCCGACCTGGACGGCCAGCTGCTGGGCAAACCC
>NZ_JAJIUJ010000093.1 GCF_020880415.1 Xanthomonas euvesicatoria pv. euvesicatoria
GTGCGCCTCTCCTTGACCCCGCACGCCGACTGCGACGCAGGTTGCTCATGCAGGTGCGCGCGGCACACCTGCCTGGTGAACAGGCAGCAAGCCAGAACAAAGCGCCTGTCCAGACCTTTGCGTATCAGCCCAACACTTGGAGACTTGCAGTGACCACTTCCCATATTTCGATCGAGATCGGCCAACGCGTTGTGTGCCGCCTTGGCAATCGTGGCCCTGGAATCGTGGTTCGGAGCTATGACAGCATTTTCCACGCAGCACCCAGCATAGTGCGTGTTGGCAGCACAGTCCGATTTGATGTCGTTTTTGCAGACGGCTCGCAGTTCAAGAAGCTGACAGAAGCCGCATTGAGGAACGTGCAATGGGATGTCCTGCCGCAGATCGCGGATGCAGTGGAAGTGGCTTCAGCTATTGAGCTTGCGCAGCACTACGAGCTGTCTGCACTTGATGCGAAAGCTAAGGACGAGGCCGATCGCGAAGCGACTGCGGCGGGATTGCGCGCAGATCCGACGCTAAAACATTTGGTCCCTATTACTGATGGGGAACGATATGACACCACGCGCGCAGCGGCAAACATCCGGCGCGACCTGAAAAAAGCTTTCCCAGGAACTAAGTTTTCAGTGCGCACAACTAACCATAATCACATCAAAATTCAGTGGGAAGATGGCCCGTGCACCGATGATGTCGACACCGTATCGAAGCGCTATAAGCTGGGTTCGTTAGATACATACACGGACTCCTATGCCTATCGCAGGAGTGCATGGTGTGATGTTTTCGGCGGAGCCGAGCACGTCCACACATCGCGATCAAGTTCTATTGCTCTCATAA
Source organism: Xanthomonas euvesicatoria pv. euvesicatoria (assembly GCF_020880415.1). GTDB lineage: Bacteria > Pseudomonadota > Gammaproteobacteria > Xanthomonadales > Xanthomonadaceae > Xanthomonas > Xanthomonas euvesicatoria. The sequence continues at coordinate 829 of NZ_JAJIUJ010000093.1, forward strand.
CATACGCGATTGAATTTGTGCAGTCTCAGTATGCGCATCAGCTCGGCAGTGTTGTCCCTACCGTGTCTGAGTACCGCCGTGGTTGCTACTGGAATGTTCCTGTCGCCTCGCCCTATCCATTGGCCGATGACCTGAATTCACTGATTAGAGCGGTCGCATACAGAACGGCAGTTGTGCAAGGTCGGTTTGTCACGGCGGCGGCTTGACTCCGATGTCTAACTATCTGTGCCCATCTTACAGTCAGCAAGCCGCAGAGCTAAGTCGTCTAGACGCACGCATGCGCAGTGCTCGAAATTGCGCCGCCTTGGCAAGGGCCTGCATTGCTTTCATATTTCGCGCGGTTGAGCTGAGGGCGGTTAACCGGCTTAATTCGTTGGCCGATTTCTGTGCGAACTCGGATCTAAGCGAGCGTTCACTAGATCTCGTATTTGAGGGTGAGTCTACTGATGTCGTGATTCGCGCCCTCTTGGAACGTGCGCGTTCTGAACCCGCTTTCGCAGATGCGCTACAACTCGATTTTGGCGAGGAGTGCGTAGAAAAATGGCGCTGCCCAGAGCTAAGGCAGGAATGGCAGTTGTCGTTATTTTAGCCATTCAGGGCAGCGGCCGCCGCCTGCAAGGGCTGCACCCGGTCGCCGGCATCGCCGGCAGATCCACACCGCTGTCGCCTCGCGTGGCCAGCGCCTGGCGGCGGCCACTCTCGGGCGCCAGCAGCTGCACCGGCGCCGGCCGT
>NZ_JAJIUJ010000094.1 GCF_020880415.1 Xanthomonas euvesicatoria pv. euvesicatoria
GTGGCACGCCGACGGACAACGCGATGGTGGAAAGCTTCAACGGCCGGCTGCGACAGGAGTGCCTGAATGCGCATTGGTTCTTGTCTTTAGCCGATGCACGGAGCAAAATCGAAGCGTGGCGGCGCTTCTATAACGAGGAGCGGCCCCACAGTGCACTGGCATGGAACCCCTGCGGAATTCGCCCGAGAACACGGGTCCCAAGCGAATTCAATGAGGGTGCCTGCAGGCTGAAGCATGAAACGGCAACCTGCAGGCCGTGGTCGGTAGGGGCGACCAACAGTTGTTTACTGCATCGATGCAGTGTCGCCCGAGAGGCTGAGGCTAGTGTTGAGCCCTCCATCGGATAAACCACCGAGGCGTCCGCCATTCTTCGCCTGTAAAATGTCTCCGATGACATTCATTAGCATCTGGGTGCGTGGCGACGGAAAATCGGTGGGCTTGTCAGAGTTCGGGGAATCATCAGCATTGTCGTCCTGCAGAAGCATTGAAAAGATGAACTGGGTCAGCAGTTGGTCCAGCTGCTTTTCCGAGATGCCTTGATTGCTTTGATTTGAATCGAATTTTTGAAATTGGTCCGGGTTGACTTGCATAAAGGAAGAGTCGACGCCGAGGTGCGACGTATTCAATGAATTGATCATAGCGATTTCTCTCTGGTTTAACTAGGATTTGTCTTTCGCTCAACTGCCGGGGCCAGGAGGCAACGACTGCTGTGTCGCTTTCCGCCCCGCTGAACAGTAGAAGCTGAAAATCATCGGCGCCATAGAGTATGCGAAATTACGCTTGTGCAAGCGAAGAGGTAAATAAAAAAGATTCTTAGGGTCGATAAGAAAATCCACGGGGTGTCGTTGAAAAACTTTTTTCGCTTGCCTATTAAGTGTTTCGTAGGTCCCGAGTAAATCGCGTACAGGTGGCGTTATGTTGCCGCCGTCGAGCGTCGTGGGTCGTTGTGTACCGGCGCTCTACTCACCTGGAGACCTGTATTCAATCGAGATCGAGGTAACGACACATGATCAATTCAACGATCGCATTCAAGTATGTCGATAAAGTATCCAATTGGCAGTGGGAGGCCTCGTCCGGGCTTTCGCCGAAGCGGCGCATGCGCGCGCAATGGTCCGGACGTGGTCGTCGGGCAGGGGCTGGTCCGCAGCGCATTTTGTTTGCGGCAGCGCTGGCATGCGCGGCGCCTTTCGCACGCGCGGATTGCTTCGAAGAAGCTGCCGGATATCAGCACGTCAACCCTTGGGTGCTGCGGGCCATTGCCTGGCAGGAATCGCGCGGTCGCGCCGACGCGATCCATCGCAACAACAACGGTACGGTGGATTACGGAAAGATGCAGATCAACTCCATCCACCTACGGCGGCTATCCGGCTATGGAATCTCCAAGGACGCGTTGATGCAGCCCTGCGTCAGCGTGTATGTGGCAGCCTGGAGGTTGCGCGAGATGACCAATAAATATGGAAATACCTGGGCTGCAGTAGGCGCCTACCACTCCGAAACGCCGGGAGAGCGCGATAAATATGCGCATGCCATTCATTCGATTCTGCTAAGGCGCGGTGTGATTGATGAATAGCGGGTGTGCCACTGCAGGAGGACGTAGGCGCAGCCCGATGTGCGCGGGGATTCCCTGGGGTGATGGCGTAGGACCGTACAAAGCGGCGGCGCCCCGCGACGGAACTATCTGCAGAAATAGCGCGGTGACCGTGCTGTCGCGCATACGGTGACTGAAATGGCGATCGCCACAGCAGCATCCGTCATCATGGGTCGACAAGGTGCGTCGCGCGGCTGGAGACCTGTGGTGCAGAGACCCGCTAGCCGCGACCTGAGCTGAGAACTGGCATACGCAGCCTAGCTTTCGATCAATCCCTGCTGTCCGCCGCCGCCGGTTGGTTTGTTAGGACGTGCTGGAGGCTGCGCATGGAGCCACCACACAGCTGTCGCACACGCACTGCCGTTGAACCGGCAGTGCGTGTGC
>NZ_JAJIUJ010000095.1 GCF_020880415.1 Xanthomonas euvesicatoria pv. euvesicatoria
GTGGCTTTGTCCTGCACCTGGTCGATGGTGTCGAACAGGGTTCGGGCGAGCCAGGCGTAGCGGATGGTGCGGTTGTAGCGTTCAACGTAGGCGTTCTGCTGTGGCTTGCCCGGCTGGATGTGCTCGACCCGGATGCCATGCCGCTGCGCCCAGGACAGCAACGCGCCACTGATGTATTCAGGGCCGTTGTCGCAGCGGATCACGGCGGGCTTGCCGCGCCACTCGATGATCTGCTCCAGCGATCGGATCACCCGGGCTGACGGCAGCGACAGATCCACCTCGATCCCCAGCCCCTCGCGATTGAAGTCGTCGAGCACATTGAACAGCCGGAAGCTGCGGCCGTCGGCCAACTGGTCGTGCATGAAGTCCATCGACCAGACCTGGTTGATGGCCTCCGGCACCGCCAGAGGCTCGGGCCGCTCACGCACCAGCCGCTTCTTCGGCTTGATCCGCAGGTTCAACTCCAACTCGCGGTAGATCCGGTAGATCCGCTTGTGGTTCCAACCAAAGCCTTTCACGTTGCGCAGGTACAGGTAGCACAGGCCA
>NZ_JAJIUJ010000009.1 GCF_020880415.1 Xanthomonas euvesicatoria pv. euvesicatoria
AATTAGGCTTACTCGTGAAGCTGTAAGCCACCACGACTCTCGACGAGCGCGCGCCGGCGGGCAGTGGCTGCGCGGCAGACGAGCTGGTCGCCGCCACGGCGAATGCTGCCGCGGCGATCAACGATACGAAAAAGCGCCGTTGCATCTTGTCGTCGCTCCTACCTGCGTCAGAACCGCACCTGGCGGAACGACGCCGATTGGCCCTTCTCGAGCATCCGCACCGCGCCCGTCTCCTGCGGCTTCAGATACTTCAGATCCTTGACCTCGATCTTCAGCTTGCGCGCCGCTTCGTCCCAATCGGCCGTGGCAAGGTTCAGCAACAGCAGCGTGCCTGCATTCTTAATGAAGTCCGACGAGAAGTGTGCCGGCGACTGGCCCGCGAGCAGGATCGCGAGGCCAAACTTGCGCATCTCGTTCACCACCACGTTGATCGGATTGCTCGCGTCCTCATCGTTGAACTTCTTCGACTCGTCGAGCACGATCAGCCGGCGCAGCTTCCCGCCCGACTCGCCTCGCTGCATCATCTCGCGGATGATCGCGCGCATGCGGAACCGCACAAACATCTTCAGCTCGTCTTCGGACTGCGCGAGCGGCTTGAGGATGTAACGCCGCACGCGTGCGTTGCCGAAGGGCGGGGGGTTCGGATTGAAGATCCCGGTCGCATTCAGGTTTTCCAGCCGCGTGATGACGCTCAACAGCACATCCTTGCTGTTGTACTTCATCGCCTCCTCGAACTCGCGCCCATTCTCGAGGCTGTTCAGGAACGTGGCATGCGTGTCGAACGCCTTCGCCTTCGCGGCCTCCATCCGCTTCTGCAGGCGCTCTATGTCCTCATCGTCTTTCGAGCCGCTCTTGGCCAGCTTCGTGCGTAGCTGGTTCAGCGCGGCCATCGACCGGCAGTATTCGTCGAACGCGGTCAGCGCTGCGCGCCCGTTGTCCTTGTCCTCGATGCCCATCCACAGCGCCCTGAGCTTGCGCTTCGCGAAGCTGATCACGTCAGCGAGCGTCGGATACACCTCGCGCAGGCCCGACCAGTTGCGCGCCTCCATCATTTCACGGATCTCAGCTTCGGACGCTTCACGCCGCGCCCACGAGCGAGGATTGTCCGCGAAGATGCCCTTCATCATGTACGAGTCGGTCAGAAGATGCCGAAGCACACCTTCCTGATTCCCGCCGAGCTGGCGTGCCGTGCTGTTGATCGCTTCGATCACGTCATTGACAGCACGACGCACACCGCCGTAGTGCGCATCGGTGTTGAGCACCAGAGGGTTGTACCCGTACCGGGTAGCTTCGCTGAACATCACCGTCTTCGCGCCCTCGATCTCAATATCGCCGTGGTAGTCGAAGATGTCGATCTCTACGTCATCGGGCATGCCCGTAACGAACTGGCGAATCCAGTGCGTCTTGCCGGCGCCCGACGTGCCGGCGACGCCGACGTGATGATTCGACACTTGCGCTTCGCGCCAGTAGACCGGGAGCTTCACATTCTCGCGGAGCTTCCAGAAGTCATGACCGATCAAGATTTGCGACATCGTTTCGTTCCTCATTCATCGAAGGCGGATTCGGGTATATCGTCGTCGTCATCCATCGGCATGAGCTCGATAGGATCGTCATGATGCGGCTCGTGCATGTACCCGGTACGGCCGGCTGCTTCGGCCTGTTTCATCGCCTTGAGTGCAGCTTCGAAAAGAACGATTCCGCGCTCCGTCGGCGTGACCTCAAAGCGCTGAATATCGTTCATGTGAGCGGCGGCACCCACTACCGCCGACAGGATCGGATCGTCCAGCGAAGGGTAGTAAGGCTTCTCGCTTCGACGGAGTTGCGCGAAGATGTAGTCGGCCGAATGCACGTCGGCGCTGCTGATTTTCTCCGCGCTGCGCGGCAGACGTTTGAACTGCGGCCGCTCGATCTGCAGGAAGCGATTGATGCGGGCTCGCAGCTTCGACGTCTTTTTATGCTCGTCGGGGATGTAGTACGACGCGGACGGCACCACTGCGTCCTTAAAGATCACGAAACCCTCGCCCGAATTGAGCTTCTTCAATTCGTTCAGCGTGATCTTTTCGCGCCGTTCGACGCTCGATTGCGCTTGCGCCTGGTTCGACGTCGTGAACGTGCCCATCGTCGCGTCGTGACCGGACAGCACGCTGTAGTACGCATCGCCGCCGGCCTTCTTGATGAGCTCGAACGTGTCTTCGGGATCTTCCAGCGCGAGGGTCCATTTCACCTTCGTGTTGGCGATCATCGACGCCGATTCCTCGCTCGCCTCTCCACGCTTGAGGCCCTGGACGTCCTGCACCGCCGCGATCATCATGAAGCCCAGCGATCGTGCCTGCGCGAACATGACCGCGATACCCTCCGCGAAGTAGTACGCGAGTTCGTCGCTGATGATGACCGACGGGTTGGGCGCGTTGGTCGCCTTCGAATCAAGCACTTCGGCCTTTGTGCCCTCAAGGCGGTAGCCGAGGTTCTGCGCCATCATCAATCGGATAGACGATATGTACAGCTTGCCGAGCGACGCCGCCTCAGAGGCTGACTTTTCCAGCGACGGGATCATCACGACGAGCAGCCGGTTGTTCAGCAGCACGTCGAGCATGTCGATCTCAGGATACTTGTCGGCGAAGATGAACCCATACGTGTCCATCATCATCGACAGCGTGCGAGCGAACTGACCGGTCAGATAGCCGTGCTGGTTGAATACCTCCGGGTCCCACTGCGTAGGGTCATGCGCCTGCGCCGGATTAAAGCCCGGCAGGCCGGTTTCGAAATACGCCTTGATCGGCAAGAACGCCAGCTCGGGAATCTTCCCCTCGCGGCCTTCAATGTAAAACTGGACAAGATTCTGCAGCGCCAGGTAATGCCGGATCACGCCGATCGAGATATCGAGCTCTCCCTTCGCCCGTTTGTAGCACAGGGTGCGGAGCAGGGCGTCGATCATGTTCAGCGCTTTCTGCTGCCACTGCGCGCCGTCGCCGCTCGCGCGCGGCAGCAGTGAGGCCATCAGCTGCAGCAGGAAGTCGGCAGAGCCGTCGCCGAACGGGTTCATCGAGTTCGACTGCGCGAGAACCGCGCGACCTGCGAACCGACCCAGCTCCTCGTCGACCATGCGCTGGAACGGGTCCATGCCACCGGTGAGGTAATTCAGGATGAGGAAGTCGTCTTCCCGGCCGTGACGGCGGGATAGCGACCAGAGGCAAAAGGCCAGATTCGAATCGGCCTTGCCGTCTCCGTAGCAAGCCCCGGAACCCCAGCAAATCGCGTTGTGGAATATGCCCATCAACGTTTCACTCTTGCCGCTACCGGTCGTGCCGTCCACGAACATATGCGTGCGCGCATCCGAATTCGTCAGCCAGAGTTCACGGCCCTGATCGTGCAGGGCGCGAGAGCGCATGAAGCCGAGATACAGAATGCCGCCGGCGATGAGGTACTTGCGCAGAGTCTTCGAGCGACGCACAAAGCCCCACAACATGTTTTCCTCGACCAGCTCCTCGTAATAGTCCGTGCGATCCAGCCCACCGACGTCCTTCGGCATGCGCAGCGGCATCTGGAATTTCTGGTCCTGAAACGACATGACCATCATCCAGAGGAGGATGACCCAAACGGGCCACAGCGCCGGCAGGTAGATCTGCAAGCCGATGAACAAGACCAGCACGTTGCGGAACGTCGACGGCCTGAATAAGGCAGCGAAGAACCGCTGTTCCGCGCTTCGCGTGTCGACCGTCAGCCTGGACGAGTCAATCTCGTGATTCGGGTCCAATACCATTAGACGCTCTCCATAGACGATCGGGCTTGTTCACTCGCCAGCGAGACAGCCTCCACGAAACGCCCTTGTCCTCGCATGGCCTCAACGATCGAGCGGACGAACTTTTCGCTATAGCCGTCCTCTTGATAAGCTTCGATTTTTTGTCGAGGTCAGCGTCTCTTATGAGCGGGTATAGGTATTTGATCTGAGCCCTTACGAAGACCCTGGACGCTTCAAGCACCACATAGAGTGGTAGCGTTGCCTCGCGGAACGCGTCGTGTCCGAACCTGTATCCGCGGCCAGCGAGCGCGTGCTCGACTGCGGCAATCAGTTGCTCGTAATACGCTCTGTTCATTTGCGCCGCCACTGCCGCTGCGACATCGGCTGCTTCAGACGTGGACAACTGATCGGCCTTTGCGACGGCGAGCGCCGCGAGCGCATTTGCGTTGTCACGTAGCACCGCGCAAACGCGCCGATTTGCGCGATTTACAGTTGCCACGACGACGCACAGCAAGAGTGCTACAACCACGACAGCGCCGAGGAGCGCGGGTGTCGTCACCTTTGCCTCTTGCCACCACGGCGTGTCGACGGATTGTGCGATAAACGCCGGAAGGGCCGACCCGTCTTCGTCAGAGCGTGCGGGTGCCAGTGGTGGTACAACACGTGCCACGGGCATCTCGGCCGAATGGTCATTTCCTACGTAATGACTTGCCATTGTTATTCCCTCAGTCCAGTGATACGCCGACCACTTCCTCGAACTTCGCCTTCATCGCACGCCCGAACAGCTCGGCATGCTGGATGCGAGCGAGGATTGCCTTTGCTTTTTCGGCGGCCTTGACTTGGCTTTCAGGCACGTCCCGATCGAGCCCGTGCGTCACGTAATCGGTCAGAAACGCGCTCAGTGGCGCGGCCTGTTCCGTCGCCGCATGCCACGCTTCCAGACCGTGAGCACGCACGAAGCTATCGGGATCTTCGCCTTCCGGCAGAAACAGGAAGCGCGCCGTTTTACCGTCCTTCATCTCGTCGAGCAGGACCGCAGCGGCGCCGAGCGCCGCTTTGCGGCCGGCCGCGTCGCCATCGAACGCAAAGACGATCGTGTCGGCATGCACCAGTAGGCGCCGTACCTGGAGATTCGTCAGCGCCGTGCCCATCGGCGCGACGACGCGCTCATCGCCGGCCTGGTGCAGACTGATGACATCGAAATACCCTTCGACGATCACCGCGACGCGACCGGCGCGAATCGCTGGCTTGGCCAGGTGCAGGGCGTACAGCTCCCGGCCCTTGTGAAAGATCTCTGTCTCCGGGCAATTCACGTACTTCGGTGTTTTGTCCGGCTTCTCGATCATCGAGCGGCCGGCGAAACCGACCAGGTTGCCGCTTTCGTTATGGATCGGGAACATAATGCGATGGCGGAACCGGTCGTAGATCTCGCCGTCCTCGCGCTGCGCCGCAAGCCCAGAGCCGAGCAGGGCGTCCCGAGTCGTCGAGCCGCCCAGCAGCTCGACAACGCCTTTCGCGACGACGCCGAGCCCGAACCGCTCGATCGTCTCAGCGCTCAGGCCGCGCTTTTGCTCGAGGTACGAGCGAGCGGCCGGGCTCTTCGCCAAGCCCCGAGAGAACACGCGCGCAGCCTCTTTCAGCGCCTGGTAGAGCACGGCCAGGCGCTTGCGCTGGGCTTTGTCTTCGTCGCTATCGCGCTCCTCGACGGGAAGGGGGATGCCGCCCACGCCTGCCAGATGAACCACCGCGTCGTGGAACGACAGGTGATGCTTGTTGCGCATCCATTCGATCGCGTCGCCCCGTGCGCCGCATCCCCAACACCGATACGTGTTCTTGTCGGGCGAGACTTGAAACGAAGGCGTTTTCTCGTCGTGGAACGGGCAGCATGCGACGAAGTTCTGGCCGGCGCGCTTAAGTTTCACGTCGCGCTCGATCAGCGCCGGAAGATCGGTTTCGCTTCGAATGCGATCCAGAAACTCGTCGCTGAACCGGATGTACTTGGCCATGCTGTTCCTTACTTGCGCGCCGTTGCCGCGGCCGACATCCACTGATTGATCGCGTCCGCTGTATTCGGAATCGAGTCCGGCGTCTGCTCCCCTGCCGCGTTGATGATCGTCGGCGTGCCAAGGAATCGCATCACGCGGAACATTTGGTCGTTTCGTGCGACTGCATCGGCACCGTCGGCGCATTCCGCGTTCGGCAAATCGTCGCCTTGAACGATCTTCTTCCACAGCGCAGCTCGCGCCTCGGGCTTCGCGCACATGAGCCTCGCCGTGCGATGCGACGACGCTTCACCACCGATCACCGTGACGGGGAAAATGTAGATGGTGTAGTCCTTCGCCAGCTTGTCGAGTTCGGGCTCCAGATCCTGGCAGTGCGGGCAAGATGGATCAGAGAAGACATACAGCGTGCCCTTGTTGCCCTTCGACAACTGGACCGCGTATTTGCCCGACTTCGCGCCGTCGGCCATTGCCTGCGCCAGTTGGGCAGGTGAGGCGACGGCCGGGCGTGCGATCGGTTGTTGCAGCGCGCCCAAGTTGTTCGGCAGCGGCACCATCGATGCCGCGCCGGCGGCACCGATGCCGCCGGCAGGTGATCCACCCACCGCGCGCGTTGCTGCCATGTTCACGGCCAGCCCCAGGACGGCAACCATCAGCGGCGCGAAGCCCCATTTGATAGCGGCCTTCCAGAAGCCCGCGAAGCGCCGTACACGCGCGTAGCGCTTGAGCGCAGCCTGCAGGTTCTGGAACGCGGTTGTCGCGAGAGATTCGCTCGAGAACCGCTCGACGACCAGCGCCTCCCCGGCGCCATCGTGATACCGCGCCTCGATCGTATTGCCCGACCGAATAAACGTAACGCCCTGATCCAGTCGCAACGTGCTGACGTGCTGCAACTCCCCCGTGCTGCCGAATTGCACGAATAGTGACTTCTCGAACGGCCGAATGATGTCGTTGCTCTTCACGGATTACTCCTGGTTCTTGCGCGGGGCCATAAGGCCGACTTTGATGAGGTAAGCTTCCACGCCGTCGATCGCGTCGTCGACGTAGGGCTCGGTGAGCCGGTAGCCGCTGTCAAACGCAAAGTCTTCCCATAGGGTCTGCGTGAAGACTGCGGCGGATTCGAGAAAAGGAACCTTGCGGCCCGTGGTGTTCAGGGCGTACCAAAGCCCACGGTCCATTCCCTTGAGCCATCGGAAATGCGATGACGGGAGCTTGCCGGACCCCTGCGCTGCCTTGTGCATTGCGTGCAGCAACGTGCGCGGGTAGGGGTGTTTTTCGAGCCAGCGCTGCGCTTCGGGATGCTGCGAATATTTGGCGAATGCCTTGCTCGCGATTGACAGATCCGGGTAGCCCTTCATTCCGTTCCACGTGTGCTTGTGGCACGAACGGTTCAACGCATCGAGAAGTTCCTGCGCCTTGGCGCCGTCCTTGCCGTCGGATAGCAAGCGTGTGCCGAAGATCGCAAACATCGCCTTTTCCTGCGGCAGTAACTCGTCCAACGACTTCACGGGCTTGCCGAGATCGGCGATCAGCAGCTCGCGACAACGCTCCCGGTCGAGCACGCCGTTCACGAGCAGACCATGCTGCTCGACCCACTCCTCGGGATTGATCGAACTGCGGTGTTCGTCGGGGTCGACGTTAAGCAGCAGCGTGTCTTTGTCTCCGTAGTAGAGCGACGGGATGATCGCTGGCGAGTGATTCGACATGATCCACGGAAGCGTTTGCACCGTGACCTTGCGCCGGGTGAGGTTTGCCTTGTGCTTCACCGCGAGCTTGATTCCGCGGATCGCCAACAGGACCGGAATCCATACGAACAGATACCCGGCTTTGTTCATCATTGCCAAAAACTGTTCGAACGAAACAGCCGCCGGATTCATCGCCAGATAGGCGGTTTCCTGCTTCCAGCGCCGAATCGCGTTTGGCATGAACGGCCAGTCCAGCGCCGACAGCTGATACCACGCGAACTTGAGGCCGTAATACACGATGTCCGCGTGCGACGAGTACCACATGAACCAGCAAAAGCCGGCCGCGAGCCCGAGCATCCCGAGATACACGAGGCCCATGTCATCGCGTTTACCTTGCGTTGCACTCATGCATCGTCCTCAAAATTTCAGCGAGTTGCGATAAACGCGCTCGATGTATTGATACTTGAACTGCGGCGTGCGCGAGTGATAGTGGCCAACACCATCCCAAAAGCTCCCGCCCGCCTGATTGATCTCGTAGCGCAGGATGTACGCGCCGGCGCGCACCGACCAACAGAAGTCGTCGGTAATCATCTGGCGCGTTACCCCGAACTGCGACTCCAGACGCTGCGCCCAGACGGTGTTGATCTGCATCGGGCCGTAGTCCGCCGTTCCGTTCTTGTTCCTGCTGACCGTGCCAATGCGTCCGCCCTCGGTCAGCCACACGGCCAGCAGCCCCCGCACCGGCAGGGTGTAGTCGTTCGCGGCCTGGACAACGCACGCCGGCACGGCCACAACACCGGCTGTTACAGACGCATGCGCCATATGCGCGGCGGCCAGTAGGCCGACGGCGACGCCGACTCGCTTCAAAAGCATTGGATCGTCCTTTCTAGGTGGCTCATAATGCTATATACTTTTTCGTATAGTAGACATTTTACGAAAGAAGAGCAAGCGGCCGATCTACACGTAATCGACGTCCAAAGCCGCCTGCAGCCGAGCAACCGAACCGAGGAAGGATCATGGGTAAAGCATTGATAGTCGCCGAAAAACCATCCGTCGCCGCCGACATTGCAAAAGCGCTCGGCGGTTTCACCAAGGCTGACGGGTACTTCGAGCGCGACGACGCGATCATCGCTCCGGCGCGAGGTCATTTGGTGGAACAGACCGTGCCCGCAGCCGACGCGAAAGGCATGTGGAAGATCGGCGTCTTGCCGATCATTCCCGACAGCTTCGCGCTCGAAGTCATCGACGGCTGCTCCGCCGAATTCGGTCGGCTGAAGAAATTAATGGCGCGTGACGATGTGATGAACTTTGTCAATGCATGCGACGCAGGGCGAGAGGGCGAACTGATCTTCCGCCTGATCTACAACAAGGCCGGATGCCGCAAGCCGACGAAGCGCATGTGGATTCAGTCGATGGTCGCGTCGGCCATTCGCAAGGCGCACGAAGATCTGCGCCCAGGCTCTGAGTTCGACGATCTTTCAGACGCCGCGTTCTGCCGCTCGGAGGCCGACTGGATCGTCGGCGTCAACGGCACGCGTGCGACGACCGCGCTGCGCGAGCGGAAGACGCAGCGCCGGGAGGTGTCGCCTGTCGGACGCGTGCAAACGCCGACACTCGCCATGCCGGTCATTCGTGAGCGGGAAATTGCGGCCTTCGTCGCGCGGGACTACTGGGAGATCCACGGCACGTTTCGCGCACAGGCCGGCACCTACGTCGCGAAATGGATCGGCGATGCCGACGGCGACACATCGCCGGCTGAAACCGAAGGCGACGCGGAAGCCGAAGCCGAGCAAACCGGCGCACGCTGTTTCGATAAAGCGAAGGCGCAGGCTATCGTCGACAAGTGCAAAGGCGTCGATCCGTCGTCCGTTGTGGACGAGTCGAAACCCGAAGAGCGGCCGGCCCCCGCGCTCTTCGACCTGACCGCGCTCCAGCGCGAAGCCAACAAGCGCTTCAAATTCTCTGCGAAGAAGACGCTCGACATCGCGCAGGCACTTTACGAAAAGCACAAGGCCACAACCTATCCGCGCACCGACTCGCGAGCGCTGCCCGAGGACTATCTCGAAACGGCCGCGGCCACGCTTGCCACCTTCGCCTCAACACCGCTTGAGGCACACGCGCAGCGTGTCATCGAAAACGGCTGGGTCAAGCCTGACAAACGCATCTTTAACAATGCCGACATCAGCGATCACTTCGCCATCGTGCCGACCGGCCAGCAGCCGAACGGTCTGTCGTCCGACGAGCAAAAAATCTACGACCTCGTATCGCGTCGCTTCATCGCGGTGTTCCACCCGTCGGCGAAATACGAAAGGACAGTGCGCACAACTATCGTCGCGGGTGAAACGTTCCGCACGTCCGGCAAGGTGCTGGCCGAGCCAGGCTGGCTCGCAGTCTATGGCGAAAAGGCGCACGACGGCACCGCGGCCGCGCTTTGCCAGGTCGCCGACGGCGAAGCGGTCACGGCCGACGCCATCGAGCTGAAGGCGTTGCAGACCAAGCCGCCGAAGCGATACACGGAAGCGACACTGCTGGCCGCCATGGAAAACGCCGGCCGCCAGGTCGAGGACAAGGACATTCGCGCTGCGATGAAGGCCAACGGCATCGGTCGTCCCGCGACGCGCGCGGCCATCATCGAAGGGTTGCTGGAGGACAAGGACAAAAACGACAACCCGAAGGAGCCCTATCTGCGACGCGACGACAACGAGCTCGTTCCAACGCCCAAGGCGATGGAGCTGATCGCGTTCCTCGAGGAAGCCGGCATCGACTTCCTCGTGTCGCCGCAGATGACCGGCGAGTGGGAGCAAAAGCTGTTGCGCATGGAGAAGGGCGACTACCGGCGCAGCACGTTCATGAGCGAGATCGCGGACCTGTCGACTGGCATGGTCGAAACCATCCGCGCGAAATATAACGAGTTGCCGGAGCCTGTCGCCAAGGCGCTCGACGCACCTTGTCCGCGCTGCGGCGCCGCCGTACATGTCGACGGCCGCGCGTACCAGTGCAGCGGTTGCGATTTCAAGGTATGGGGCGAAATCCTTGGCCGTCGGCTGACCGAAGCCGAGGCGAGCACCCTGATCACCAATCGTAAGACCGGCGTGCTGTCCGGTTTCACCAGCCGCACGTCCGGCAAGAAGTTCTCGGCCGCCCTCAAACTGGACGTCGAAACAGGAAAGGTCGACTTCGAGTTTGAAGACCGCGCGGCGCCGGCTTCCAATGGCGAGGCCAAGCAGCTCAAGGCCAAGTGTCCGAAATGCTCATCGGGCATCGAGATTCAGACGTGGAACTACGCGTGTACCGGCTGCGACTTCAAAGTGCGCACTGAAATCGCGAGCCGCAAGCTGTCGCCGGGCGAGGCCGAAACTCTCATTGGCAAGGGAAAGACCGGCGTACTCGCCGGGTTCGTCAGCAAGTCGAAGCGCAAATTTTCGGCCGCGCTCAAGCTCGATGCCACTACCGGCGGCGTTACGTTCGAATTCGAAGATCGTAAGTGAGGAGGACCTATGCAGCTCCCGTTTGAACTCGATCCGCAGATCATCCACCACATCATCTACAGCCAGGCCGGCTCGATCGGCAAGGCAATCATCGAGTTGCTGATGAATTCGGTCGACGCACGCGCCACGGCCGTGCGGCTGTCCATGACGAAGGAAGGCTTCGAGTGCTCCGACGACGGCAACGGTTTCGCGAGCCGCGAAGATGTCATTCGGTACTTTGGGCGCTTCGGCACGCCGCACGAGGAAGGCGATGCCACCTACGGCCGGTTCCGCCTCGGGCGCGGCCAGATCATGGCCCATGCCAGCACGATCTGGCGTTCGAACGCGTGGCAGATGACGGTCGACACACGTGCGATGGGCTACAGCTACGACCTCGAGCAGCTTGAGCACGCCTTGCCGGGTTGTTCCATCTCCGGCCGATGGTACGAGTCGCTCACGGATTCTGAACTCATGTCGGCCGTGCAGGAGATCCGCGACTTGGTGCGCTATACGCCGGTCAGCGTCGAGCTCAACGGTCGCGTCATCACCCGCGATCCGCGCACCGAGCGATGGGATGCAGAGGATGAATTCGCGTGGTATCGCGCGAAGGAGGATGGTGCCGTGTCGATCTACAACCAGGGCGTGCTGGTGCGGCATGACCCCGGACACATGTGGGGCGCAGGCGGGCTTATCGTCTCGAAGAAGGCAATTGCACTCAATGTCTCGCGTACCGAGATTCTGCGCAAAACGTGTCCGGTCTGGAAGGCAATCGCGAAGCAGTTTGGCGCGCTGGCCGACGACGTTCGATCGCGACTCGGCGACCATCGCAAGACCGAAGCGAGCCGCGAGAAGTCGGCTCGCGCGCTGCTCGCCGGCGACCCGAACATCGTGCAGATCTACGAAAAAGAAGAGGTCATCACGCTGTTGCCCGGAAAGCGTAACGTCACGATGCAGGCATTCCTGCAGAAATGTCGCTACAGCCACAACAAGCGTCAAGGCAACCGCTTCACAGTCGTCGAGAACGGCTTCGACGTGCCGAAGGGCGAGGCGATCGCGCGCGAGGGGATCGCAGTCGTTGTTCACCCGAAGACGCTCGAACGCTTTGGCTGCTATAACGCGCACGACCTGCTCGATTGCATGGACCGAATCCACGCCAACATCCGCGAAGACGTTGAGAAGAACGGTACCCGTTTTTGGGGAATCGAGTCGCTCAAGATGCCCGAGCTCGTCGCCTTCTCGGCGCTGCGCGACGCATTCGTCGAGCGCACGGCGCTTGTTACCGAGCGCGACGCGTTGGACAAGGAGGCCCGCCGCGCGTGGACCGCGCTCCGCACGATTCTCTACCACTATGCTGCCGTCCTCACCGGCGGCGAACGTCGCTATCACGGCAGCCCCATTGCGAGAGGCGGCAAGTCCTTTCAGATCCTTCTCGGCCAGTCAAACACCGCCAAGGCTTGGACGGATGGCGACAGCTACATCGCGTTCACCGTCGACGTTGTGAAGCGTCTCAAAACGGTGCCGCTCAAGGCCGCCGCATACATTTTCAGTTTGATCGAACACGAGGTCGCCCACGAAGGCGATAGCCTTGATTGCGGGCACGACGAAGCGTTCTACCAACGCTTCCACGATCTGACCATCAAGTATGCCCAGGAACGCCAGTGGTACATGCACGCGTGGCTCATGCGGTACACGACCAGCATGGAAGGCGAGGGCGAGGGCAAGCGCGCGCGCGGCGAAGCATGGCGCGAGCGCTATCTTGTCGATCGCGCGGGCACGGGCCGCACGAAGCGCGGATTGCCACGCGCAATCGACGACGTGGCCACCGAACCAGCCCTCGTGACGCCAGAAGAGAACATGGCCTTTATCGACTATCAGAATGCGCGCCTCGTACAGGCCGGCGTCTGTCCGCCTCCGCCGAACTGGACGGAGGTGCTCGACCGCGCTCGCTCTGCCCAACAACAGATCGAGGCCGAACTTCGCGCCAAGCGAGAGCGCAAAGAAGCCGAAGACGCCGCTGAGATGGCCAAGATCGACGCATTCTTCGAAGAAATGCGCCGCGAAGAGGAGGCGGCAAGGCAACGTCTCGCGTTGTTGCTGGGCGTCGATGCCGATGAGATCAGCGGCGAGGCGCTTGACCGCCTCACAGCCCCAGGACTCACCGATAACGATGTGCGAGCACTCTGGTCCGAGAAGCCGTGGGCCGAATATGAGGAACAGTTGTACGGCGTGCCCTACGACTATGAAGACCACGGGCCGGAGCCCCACGACGATGAGACTGACACCGATGCCGATGAGGAGTCTCCCGACAACGATCCAGCCGCGGTAGAGGCGAGCGCATTCTATCCCCCTGAATTGCGCGCACTGATTCAGCCGGGCGAGACGACATGGGCGCTTGAGCGCAACGCCGCGGCGGCCGGTTTCTACCGCGTCGAGGACTATCTGAAATGGCGAGCAGAGGTGAACTCATGAAGCGTTACGCCATCGCTCTCGTGCTCTTGGCATTGCTCGCGGCTTGCAATCGCAAGCCGCCGGCCGACACTGCCGAGCAGCAGGGAACCCATCGCGAAGTCCTGCAGGGCTTCCAAGCCACGTTCTACCGCGTTAGCGAAGGCAAGCAGCGGTGGATCGAGGTCGCGATCGCCGTTGACGGCAGCAAAACATTCCGCATGCCGGTTTTCTTCTCGGACAATGGGCGACTCGTCCAGGTCAGCGACGACGAAGCCCGCGCGCTGATCGACAAGTGGCTCAAGCAGCGGGCGGCGAACGTCGCCGCCTTCGGTTCGGTCGACCCCCAGGTCGGCGGCAACACTCCATTTCTGGCCATCGACCGCAACACCCCATAACAGAGCGACCATGCAAGAACGCGCCTACCTTGAGGCAGTACCGGCCTACCAAGCGACATCGCCCGACGGCCGCACCGTGCCTTTCATCGTCTCGTTGCTGCTGCACGACGCCGAGAACAAGCCTCGCATCACACCTGCCGTCGAGCGGTCGATCGACCGCACCATCGACATCACCGGTCGCGAAGGCCTCGCCCTTGCGATCATCGCGGACGACGACGAAATGCCGGCCACGGCACGCCGTTACGTCGAGCGGGCTATGGGCATCCCTGGCGCGATCATCCTGTTTCGATGCCAGAGCCCCGAGACGGCGGAACGGCTGATGCAGCACCTGCATGCCGAGTACCAGCTCACGCTTGTTCGTGAGCCGGCCGAGCCCGCACCCGGTCCCTGAATTTGCATGTTAATTGTTATTCTTGTACTCTAGTAACAATTATATTGCACCGGAGAGAACCGAGATGCACACCTTGACCCTTGAGCAGTTGCGGGCCACTACGGACGCCGGCGGTGTCGCGGGCGTCACACTCAAAGCGCAGGGCGGCGCTTTTTACGTAAAAGTCGACACGCGCAACGGCGATGAGGCAGTGCTCGCGAAGGCCCGCAGCAGCGAACCTCGCAGCTTCGGCAACCCCGCGCAGGCGTTGACGCTGCTGCGCGGCCTCGGGCTGGCTGTCGGCTCATTCGACGTGCAGGACTGGAACCCGGAGGACAGGGGCACGGTGCGCACTCGTCCCGACCGCGCTGAGGCCCTCAAGCGGACGCACGAAGCGGCCGAACATGACAAATGGTTCCGCGCGCAGGTCGAGCAGGGTCTCGCCGAGGCCGACGATCCGAATACGAAGTGGGTGCCGCACGACGTCGTGAAGGACGATATGCAGCGTCAACGCGAAGCACTGAAGGCCCGTATCGCAGGCGGCAATAAGTGATGGAATTGGTATGGACGCCACGCGCACGTCGCGCTCGCGAAGAGGCAATCGACTACATCGCGCAGGACAACCCGGTTGCCGCGCTCGGCCAGCTCGACGAGATCGAGCGGCAGACCGACATGCTGATTCAGCATCCCGAAATGGGGCGCCCCGGCCGAGTGGAGGGCACGCGCGAGCTCGTCATCAGCCGCACGCCGTTCATCGTCGTCTATCGGCTCAGGCCGCGCGCCCGACGCATCGAACTGATCCGCTTTCTTCACGGCGCGCAGCAGTGGCCGAAGACGTGACGAAGGACCGAACCACAAGAGGACCGAACATGAATCTGAAAGTCAGAAATGCAGCCGGTGAACAGCACACGATTGATGCGTGCGACACCGCCATCATCGACGGCGCGCAAGGCCCGACTACCTCATTGCTCGATTGGCTTACCGCTGACGAGCGTCGAGAACTGGACGAGTGGTGCAACAACCAGACGCCGAGCACGAATGGCTCGATCGCAATGAATGCGTGGCCCGGTTGGCATGCTGTCGCCCTCCGACGCTTCGCTGACACGGCCCGCAACTACAGGCCGAATATCCAAACCGTAACGCAGTCGTTCGCTCAACTCGTCGTCGGGGCACCGGCCAGCGGCAAGTCGCAGATGATGAACTCCTTCCCCATCACGGAACCGGACGCGCCGAACACGACGGAGGGCAACTGACGTGAAGACGACCGTACAGACTGGCGTTGCGATCCTTGCCCTTCTCATAGGATTGCTTTTCTGTTTTGCCGCCGCGCGCGGCTACATGCAGCACGACACCATCGCTCTCCGGCCATTGCTGTTCGGGGTGGTCGACGTGGCTGTCGCATGCGTGTTGCTACGCAAAGCCTATACGGCCCGCAAGGCCCGGAGCATGTCGCTATGACCACCTGGACTGACGAACAGCTTGCCGACTATGAGTGCGCGCTCGAAACGATCGGCAACGTGATTGCCCTGAAGGCGCGCGACATCGAAGCCGAGAAAACGAAGCCGTCGCCGAACTCAGATCGCATTGACGAACTGCGACGGCAACAAGCCGAACTTGCCGACGAGCGTAGTCGCTTGCGCATCGGCGATCACGACGCCGTTGCGCGCGCCATCGAGCAATACGGCAGGCTTGTGCGTGCAAGCGCGTGAACTGAGGGCGCGATGACGGTTATCCACGACGATCGCCCGCGCGGACTCTCGGTCGAAGAGGCGCAGAAAGCCGTCGACGAGTTCCTCGCCGAGTACAACGGGAATATTCCCGTAACCGCCGTCGTGCGCGCAACACAGGAGGAAATCTATGGACCCCAAGCATCCCGCGAAAAGCTCGGCTACCGTATCGACGGCGCATACCACCCGGCCCGACGCATCTTTACCCTTGCAGCTTCCAATATGGGTGACGAAGGGGCCGTCCGACGAGCCCTTCGCCACGAGCTGCTCGGCCACTACGGGCTCAACACTTTCAGCCCGACTGAGAAGCGCGCTCTGCTCGATCGCGTTCTGGAAACGCGGCACGAGCCGTCGTTGAGCCACATCTGGAAGCGGGTGGAGCGTGACTACGCCTCGCTTCCAGATCTGCACAAGGCCGAGGAAGTGTTCGCCTTCGTCGCCGAAGAAGAGCGCAGCTTCCTTGGTCGCGCATGGGATGGCGTGCGAGCAGCGCTTCAACGCGCCCTTCGTGCGACGGGACTCTCCAGCAGACCATTGACCCTCGCGGAGCTTCGCGACGTAGCCCGCGACATCGCGCGCGGCATCCGCGCAGGCGATCGCGAGCAGCAGACGTTTCCCCAAAGCGACACCGCGCAATTCCGGCTCGATCCTGAAAGGCATGCCGAGATCCTGCGCGACATCCAGACCCAAGCACTCGGGGCTACGCGACCGGCCCAGCGGCCCGTCGCGATCATTCTCGGCGGGCAGCCTGGCGCCGGCAAAGCCGGACTGGCCAGTGCAGCGCTGGAGGAGCTCGCCGGCAACGCCGTAAAGATCGACGCGGACGAGCTCCGCAAGAACCATCCGGCCTACATCGCGCTGATGCGTGAGGACGATCGCGCGGCCGCGGACCGCACACACGGCGACGCGGGCCCGTGGGCCGTCAAACTGACGAGTGCAGCGATGGCCGCGCGGCGCAATCTCATCGTGGACGGAACGATGCGCGACCCGGACAACCTCGCGAAGCTCTGCAGGAAGCTGCGTGAGGCCGGATACCGGATCGAGGCCCGCGTGATGGCCGTCAACCCGCTCGTCAGCCGTCTCAGCATTCACGAGCGATATGAGCGTCAGGTACGGGCCAACGGCTTCGGCCGCTGGTCGAACCGCGACAAGCACGACGCAGCGTTCAGCGGCGTGCCGCTGACCGTCGAGAAGCTCGAGGCACAGCAGCTCGTCGACCGAATGACCGTGTTCGCACGGAACAGTGACGAGCCGATCTACGACAACCGGCTCGTCGCAGGACATTGGGAGCAGCCGCCGGCGGGCCGCGAGCGGGTCGACGCAGAGCGTGCGCGCAATTGGTCGCCGGTCGAGCGTCACCAGTTCGCCGACAAGCTCGACGCGATCGCACGCCGATTGGAACAGCGAGGAGACGGCGAAAGCGACCTCACGTCGTTGGCCGAGCTTCGTGCCGATTTTGAACGGCAGCATCCGACTGACCGGCACGCGCCGCGCGTGACCCGCCGCGATGCCCCAAAACCCGGAGGGTGACGCTGATATACGACACTGGCCGACATATGCCGTATACGCCACGAAAGCAGCGCGCACGGCGCTGATTAAACATCTCTAGCCGTTTCGGACGCATTTTGTATAATTCCTATGATACAAAATGCTAGAGGGCGTACATCATGGCAAAAAAGCGGCAGCCGGCCGACGATCTCAACCAACTCTCATTCGACTTCGAATTCAACGCCACCGCCGACATCATCGACAGCCTTCAAGCACAGATCGATGTCGACGAAGATGAAGGAGCACAGCATGCTTACCGGTCAAACTCAGCCGCTGTCGATCGCGGCGAAAATCCTCAAGCCGACGACGATTCAGGCCGTCCGGCGTTCACCCTCGTATCATCTGCAGGGCTGGAAGATCCTGGACCGCTGGGCGTTCAACAGCCCGGAGAAACTGCGCTCGCTGGAAGCGCAGGGCGAGGTGATTCTGCTGGGCAGGCTTCTGGAGCAGCAGACGATCGAGCACCAGGTCTTGAGCCGCTCGATCGATCAGAAGCAGAACGGCCTGACGGAGCACGACATCCTGGCCAGCGACGAGATCAATACCGAGCTGTAACGCCCGCCGACTACAACATCACCGCCGCGGACCGGCTCGGGGAGGGCGGCGCCAAGGCGAAATATCGGAACAACATCGCTGCATTGAAGCTGCTCCTGCAGCTTCGTGAAGAGCAGCACAGCGCGACGCCTGACGAACAGGCAATCCTCGTGCGCTACGTGGGCTGGGGTGGCCTTCCGCAAGCGTTCGACCACCGCAATCAGGACTGGCAAGACGAATACCTCGAGCTCGCGGGCCTCCTCTCCAAAGATGAATACGGACGTGCCCGCCGTTCCACACAGGACGCGCACTACACGTCGCAAACCGTCATCGAGGGTATCTACAAGGGCCTCCAGCGTGTCGGGTTCGACGGCGGCCGCGTCTTCGAGCCGTCTGCTGGCATCGGCAATTTCATCGGCCTCATGCCGGCACCGATGCGTGCCGCGACCCACTTCACGGCGATTGAGCTCGATCCACTGACGGCCGAGATCGCGCGGCATCTGTACCCCAGCGCGACGCATATCAACCATGGCCTGCAGGACGTCGTGATTCCCGCCGGTCATTTCGATGCGTGCGTCGGCAATCCGCCGTTCGGCACGCAATCGCTCTACGATCCCCATCATCGCGAGCTGGGCGGCTTCTCGATCCATAACTACTTCCTCGCGAAGTCGATCGACAAGCTCCGCGAGAGCGGGGTAATGGCCGTTGTTGTGAGCCGCTACTTCCTCGACGCGGCCAACAACGCGGCGCGCGAGCACATCGCGGACCGCGCGCACTTCCTCGGCGCGATCCGCCTGCCCAACACGGCCTTCAAGCGGAACGCGCTCACCGAAGTCACGACGGACATCATCTTTTTCCAGAAAGCGGCCGCCGGCGAGACGCCCGATCGGCGCTGGGTCGATGTCGGCAAAATACGAGATCACGAGACTGGCGAGCCGATCACCATAAACCGCTACTTTATCGACCATCCTGAACAGATGGCCGGTCGCATGGCGATCACCAGCAAGATGCACCGCGACGCGGCGGACCTGGTGCCCGAGGCGGGCGTTGACCTCGCCGACGCGATCGAGCGACGCCTGCAGGCGCTGCCCGCCAACGTTTATCGGCCCGCCGATGACGTGGCCAGCGCAACCGATCGGGACCAGGACAAACCTGCGCTCACGCTGCCAGACACGCTCAAGGTCGGCTCATTCTTTGTCGCGCCAAACGGAAGGCTCGCGCGACGCCTGCCGGACATCCTCGATGAGCACGACTATAGCTACGTCGAGCCAAAGAACGAGCGCGCCGGCGCGCGCATCAAGGGCATGGTCCAGGTGCGCGAGGCGCTGCGGGATCTCATGCAAACAGAGCAGTCCGATAATGTGACCGACTTCGAACTCACTTCGAAGCGCTCGAAGCTGAACCGCGTCTACGACGACTTCGTGCGCAAATTCGGGAACGTCAGCTCGCAGGCGAACCGCATCGCCATGACGGAAGATCCCGAGTATCCGCTGTTGCACGCGCTTGAAAGCAGCTACGACAAGGGCATCTCGCCCGAGACCGCGAAGAAGCACGGAGTGGAGCCGCGCCGGCCGAGCGCGAACAAGGCGTCGATCTTCTCGAAACGTGTCATGAGCCCGCGCAAGGAAGTGACGCACGTCGAGACGGCAAAGGACGCGCTTGTCGTGTCCATGAACGAGAGTGGCCGCATCGACCTCGCACGCATGATGCGCCTCACGGGCAAGCCAGAGAACGAGTTGATTCGCGACCTCAAGAGCCTCATCTACCTCAATCCTGAGCGCGACCGCTGGGAGACGGCGGACCAGTATCTGACCGGGAACGTGAAGGCCAAGCTGCGCGCGGCCGAAACGGCCGCCGGCCAGAATCCCCGCTACATCGAGAACGTCGACGCATTGCGCACCGTTCAGCCCGCCGATATCGAGCCGGTCGACATCTCCATCCAGCTCGGCTCGACGTGGGTGCCCGACCAGGTGATCGAACAGTTCGTCGGCCACTTGCTCGGCGACGTGCGCCGGCGCATCACGTATCAGGAGACGCTGGGCAAGTGGCTCGTCGACATCAAGCACGGCGATCACACCACGGCACGCGTCACATGGGGCACCGAGGCATGTCCCGCGAACGAGCTCATCGAATCGATCCTGACGAACCGTCCGATCCGGGTCAAGGTCGAGGCGGGCAAGGACGCGAACGGGAACAAGATTTATCGCGTCGACGAGTCGCAGACGGCAGCCGCCAACCAGAAGGCCGACGAGATCAGGCAGGCGTTCCTCGATTGGGTGTGGGAAGACAAGGACCGTCGCGAGATGCTCGCACGCATCTACAACGATCGCTTCAACACGAACATTCCGGCGAAGTACGATGGATCGCACCTGGACCTTCCCGGCGCATCGCTCGACATAACGCTGCGGCCGCACCAGAAAGACGCTATCTGGCGCGGCATTCAGGACGGCACGGCGCTGTTCGATCACGTCGTCGGCGCCGGCAAGACACTCGTGTGCGTCGGCACCATCATGGAGAGCAAGCGCATGGGTCTGATGTCGAAGCCCATGCTTGTCGTTCCGAACCATCTGCTGCTGCAGTGGAAGGACGCCTTTTACTCGCTGTATCCCAACGCGAACATCGTCGTTGCCGAGAAGAGCGACTTCAAGAAGGAAAACCGCGAACGGCTGTTCGGCCGCATCGCAACAGGCGATTGGGATGCCGTGATCGTCGCGCACAGTTCGTTTAAGAAGATCGGCATGCCCGAAGACACGCTTCGCGAACTGCTGGAGGAACAGATCGAAGAACTCTCGGACGCAATCACTCAGATCAAAGCGGAGCAGGGCGACCGGATCACGATCAAGGAAATGGAGAAGGCGAAGGAGCGTATGAGGGAGCGCCTCGAGCGCAAGGCCGATACCGGCGCGAAAGACTTAGCGGTCAGCTTCGCCGACCTTGGCGTCGACGCGCTTTTTGTCGACGAGGCTCATGAATTCAAAAATCTGTTCATCACGACGACGCTCAGCCGCGTGTCCGGTCTCGGCAATCTCGCCGGCTCCGAAAAGGCGTTCGACCTGTTCGTGAAGTGCCGTTACCTGCAACAGCGCCGCGACGGCCGCGGCGTCTTTTTTGCGACCGGCACGCCGATCAGCAATACGATCGCCGAGCTCTATACGATGCAGCGCTACCTGCAGTCCGACGAGCTCAAAGCGCGCGGCATCGTCCACTTCGACGCATGGGCGTCAACTTTCGGACAGGTCGTCACAGGCTGGGAGCTGGACGCAACTGGCGTCAACTACCGGCTCAACAGCCGGTTCTCGAAGTTTCAGAACGTTCCCGAGCTGATCTCGCTGTACCGCACCTTTGCAGACGTCATCACGAAGTCGGACCTCGATCGCCAAGCAGAGGAACGCGGCACCCGCTTTCCCGTCCCGAAGATCAAGGGCGGCCGGCCGCAGAACATCATTGTCGATCGGTCCGATGCCCAGGGGCTGTTCATGGGCGCGCAAACGCCCGTACTCGACGACAATGGCGCGCCTGTCCTGCGCGGCGATGGCACGCCACTGAAGAACTGGAACAGCGGCTCAATCATCCACCGGATGGAGAACCTGCCGAAAGACCCGCGCGTCGACAATCCACTCAAGATTACGAACGACGCGCGCAAGGCTGGCCTCGACTTCCGCCTTATCAGTCCAAACGCAACCGATGATCCAGGTAGCAAGGTCAATACGGCGATCGACAACATCTACCGGATATGGGAGGCGTG
The DNA here is from genome assembly GCF_020880415.1 of Xanthomonas euvesicatoria pv. euvesicatoria. Taxonomy (GTDB): domain Bacteria; phylum Pseudomonadota; class Gammaproteobacteria; order Xanthomonadales; family Xanthomonadaceae; genus Xanthomonas; species Xanthomonas euvesicatoria. Next base: position 21,659 of record NZ_JAJIUJ010000009.1, read on the forward strand.
GAAGGACCGGAAGGGCACGCAACTCGTGTTCTGCGATCTGTCGACGCCAAAGTTGTCGAAAAAGGCTGCGCCGGTCGCAGACGCGGCCAGCGCTGGCCACAGCGACGATGAAGCACCCGCTATCTCGATGGACGAGCTGCTGGCCAGCAACTCCGAATTTTCGGTCTACGATGACATCAAGGCGAAGCTGATCGCGCGCGGCGTTCCGGAGCACGAGATCCGCTTCATCCACGAGGCGACAACGGATCTGCAGAAGGCCAAGCTGTTCGATGACATAAACCGCGGCCATTCGCGGATCATGATCGGCTCAACGGCAAAGATGGGCGCGGGTACTAACGTACAGCGGCGCCTCGTCGCCGAACACCATCTCGACGCGCCGTGGCGGCCGAGCGATCTGGAACAGCGCGAAGGCCGCATTCTGCGGCAGGGCAACCTGTTCTACGAAGAAGACCCGGACGGCTTCGAGGTCGAGATCCTGCGCTACGCGACCAGGCAGACCTACGACAGCCGCATGTGGCAGACGATCGAATATAAGGCCGCCGGCATCGAACAGTTCCGCAAGGGCGACAGCCTGCAACGTGTGATCGAAGACGTCGAAAGCGAAGCCGCGAATGCGGCCGAGATGAAGGCCGCCGCGACGGGCAATCCGCTGATTTTCATGCAGGTGAAACTCAGTGCCGAACTAAAAAAGGTCGAGGCACTGTTCTCGAACTATAAGCGCAATCAGCACAGCCTCGAGAGCCGAATCGGCTGGCTCGCCGATGCAGACCAGCGGGCGGATCGCGCTGTCGCACGATGGAACCGCGAAATTGAGCTCCGCGACAAAGCCACGACCGAGCAATTCCAGTTCAAGACCAAGAACCGCGTCTATGGTGAGAAGGATCGGGAGACGCTGCTTGGCGAAGTGATGTACGCAATGAAGAAAGCAGTCGAGCGGGGAGCTGTCGGCATCCTCGATCGCCCCACCGAGATGCCGGTCGGCCGCTATCGCGGATTCGATGTGAAGGTCTATGCCAGCCGCGAACATATTCAGTTCACGTTGACCGGCTCGGACACCTACGAGCCTGAAAATCTGAGCTATCGCGCCGAGGAGAAGTTCAGCATCACCGGCTTCATCCACCGTCTTGATAATTTCATGGCCCGCTTCGAGGACTGGCGACAGGAGGCCGAAGAGACGCGAGAAAAGGAGCATCGCGAGTACGCGAAGGCTATCGCGGAGCAGGGCAAGCCGTTCCCGCAGCAGGCGCGCCTTGAGGCGCTTCAGCAAGACGTGCGCTCCGTCATGACGGAGCTGAAACTCATGCAGGCAGACGAAAACTACGTATCGCAGTGGCAGCCTCGATCGCTGGCCAGCGACAGTAATACCGGTCAGCAGCAGGACCGTTTACCTCATGCGAGCATGAGGAGGTAGACACAAGATATTGTGTCCGACCAGCTGCCCAAAGGCACTACATCTTGTGGTCTTGTGGTCCGGCCATCTCGGCCGCACCGATTTCGACGCCTGCA